>NZ_LVVA01000014.1:0-5117 GCF_001631805.1 Enterobacter genomosp. S
CTGGCAGTTCCCTACTCTCACATGGGGAGACCCCACACTACCATCGGCGCTACGGCGTTTCACTTCTGAGTTCGGCATGGGGTCAGGTGGGACCACCGCGCTAAAGCCGCCAGGCAAATTCTGTTATCTGTATCAGGCTGAAAATCGTCTCTCTTCGCCAAAACAGCTTCGGCGTTGTAAGGTTAAGCCTCACGGTTCATTAGTATCGGTTAGCTCAACGCATCGCTGCGCTTACACACCCGACCTATCAACGTCGTCGTCTTCAACGTTCCTTCAGGAGACTTAAAGTCTCAGGGAGAACTCATCTCGGGGCAAGTTTCGTGCTTAGATGCTTTCAGCACTTATCTCTTCCGCATTTAGCTACCGGGCAGTGCCATTGGCATGACAACCCGAACACCAGTGATGCGTCCACTCCGGTCCTCTCGTACTAGGAGCAGCCCCCCTCAATTCTCCAGCGCCCACGGCAGATAGGGACCGAACTGTCTCACGACGTTCTAAACCCAGCTCGCGTACCACTTTAAATGGCGAACAGCCATACCCTTGGGACCTACTTCAGCCCCAGGATGTGATGAGCCGACATCGAGGTGCCAAACACCGCCGTCGATATGAACTCTTGGGCGGTATCAGCCTGTTATCCCCGGAGTACCTTTTATCCGTTGAGCGATGGCCCTTCCATTCAGAACCACCGGATCACTATGACCTGCTTTCGCACCTGCTCGCGCCGTCACGCTCGCAGTCAAGCTGGCTTATGCCATTGCACTAACCTCCTGATGTCCGACCAGGATTAGCCAACCTTCGTGCTCCTCCGTTACTCTTTGGGAGGAGACCGCCCCAGTCAAACTACCCACCAGACACTGTCCGCAACCCGGATTACGGGTCTACGTTAGAACACCAGCCATTAAAGGGTGGTATTTCAAGGTTGGCTCCACGCAGACTGGCGTCCACGCTTCAAAGCCTCCCACCTATCCTACACATCAAGGACCAGTGTTCAGTGTCAAGCTATAGTAAAGGTTCACGGGGTCTTTCCGTCTTGCCGCGGGTACACTGCATCTTCACAGCGAGTTCAATTTCACTGAGTCTCGGGTGGAGACAGCCTGGCCATCATTACGCCATTCGTGCAGGTCGGAACTTACCCGACAAGGAATTTCGCTACCTTAGGACCGTTATAGTTACGGCCGCCGTTTACCGGGGCTTCGATCAAGAGCTTCGCGTTGCCGCTAACCCCATCAATTAACCTTCCGGCACCGGGCAGGCGTCACACCGTATACGTCCACTTTCGTGTTTGCACAGTGCTGTGTTTTTAATAAACAGTTGCAGCCAGCTGGTATCTTCGACTGATTTCAGCTCCGTCCGCAGGGACTTCACCTACACATCAGCGTGCCTTCTCCCGAAGTTACGGCACCATTTTGCCTAGTTCCTTCACCCGAGTTCTCTCAAGCGCCTTGGTATTCTCTACCTGACCACCTGTGTCGGTTTGGGGTACGATTTCGTGTTACCTGATGCTTAGAGGCTTTTCCTGGAAGCAGGGCATTTATCACTTCAGCACCGTAGTGCCTCGTCGTCACACCTCAGCGTTAAAAGGTACCGGATTTACCTGGAACCTCCGCCTACATGCTTAAACCGGGACAACCGTCGCCCGGCTGACATAGCCTTCTCCGTCCCCCCTTCGCAGTAACACCAAGTACAGGAATATTAACCTGTTTCCCATCGACTACGCCTTTCGGCCTCGCCTTAGGGGTCGACTCACCCTGCCCCGATTAACGTTGGACAGGAACCCTTGGTCTTCCGGCGAGCGGGCTTTTCACCCGCTTTATCGTTACTTATGTCAGCATTCGCACTTCTGATACCTCCAGCAACCCTCACAGGCCACCTTCAACGGCTTACAGAACGCTCCCCTACCCAACAACGCCTAAGCGTCGCTGCCGCAGCTTCGGTGCATGGTTTAGCCCCGTTACATCTTCCGCGCAGGCCGACTCGACCAGTGAGCTATTACGCTTTCTTTAAATGATGGCTGCTTCTAAGCCAACATCCTGGCTGTCTGTGCCTTCCCACATCGTTTCCCACTTAACCATGACTTTGGGACCTTAGCTGGCGGTCTGGGTTGTTTCCCTCTTCACGACGGACGTTAGCACCCGCCGTGTGTCTCCCGTGATAACATTCTTCGGTATTCGTAGTTTGCATCGGGTTGGTAAGCCGGGATGGCCCCCTAGCCGAAACAGTGCTCTACCCCCGAAGATGAATTCACGAGGCGCTACCTAAATAGCTTTCGGGGAGAACCAGCTATCTCCCGGTTTGATTGGCCTTTCACCCCCAGCCACAGGTCATCCGCTAATTTTTCAACATTAGTCGGTTCGGTCCTCCAGTTAGTGTTACCCAACCTTCAACCTGCCCATGGCTAGATCACCGGGTTTCGGGTCTATACCCTGCAACTTAACGCCCAGTTAAGACTCGGTTTCCCTTCGGCTCCCCTATACGGTTAACCTTGCTACAGAATATAAGTCGCTGACCCATTATACAAAAGGTACGCAGTCACCCCATAAAGAGGCTCCCACTGCTTGTACGTACACGGTTTCAGGTTCTTTTTCACTCCCCTCGCCGGGGTTCTTTTCGCCTTTCCCTCACGGTACTGGTTCACTATCGGTCAGTCAGGAGTATTTAGCCTTGGAGGATGGTCCCCCCATATTCAGACAGGATACCACGTGTCCCGCCCTACTCTTCGAGTTCACAGCAAGTGTGTTTTCGTGTACGGGACTATCACCCTGTACCGTCGGACTTTCCAGACCGTTCCACTAACACACAAGCTGATTCAGACTCCGGGCTGCTCCCCGTTCGCTCGCCGCTACTGGGGGAATCTCGGTTGATTTCTTTTCCTCGGGGTACTTAGATGTTTCAGTTCCCCCGGTTCGCCTCGTTAACCTATGTATTCAGTTAACGATAGTGCAACGAATTGCACTGGGTTTCCCCATTCGGACATCGACGGGTCAAAGGTTCATATCACCTCGCCGTCGCTTTTCGCAGATTAGCACGTCCTTCATCGCCTCTGACTGCCAGGGCATCCACCGTGTACGCTTAGTCGCTTAACCTCACAACCCGAAGATGTTTCACTTCTGATTGCGAAAATTTGAGAGACTCGAACACACATGAGCTGTGTGTCGTTTCAATTTTCAGCTTGATCCAGATTTTTAAAGAGCAAATATCTCAAACATGACTCGTAAGTCAGTTTTGAGATATGACGGCAGGTGACTTTCACTCACGAACCAGCAAGTGGCGTCCCCTAGGGGATTCGAACCCCTGTTACCGCCGTGAAAGGGCGGTGTCCTGGGCCTCTAGACGAAGGGGACACTGAAGTCTCAATCGCAAGACGCCTTGCTATTTACTTTTCATCAGACAATCTGTGTGGACACTACAAAGGCAGGTTCTTTAAGGTAAGGAGGTGATCCAACCGCAGGTTCCCCTACGGTTACCTTGTTACGACTTCACCCCAGTCATGAATCACAAAGTGGTAAGCGCCCTCCCGAAGGTTAAGCTACCTACTTCTTTTGCAACCCACTCCCATGGTGTGACGGGCGGTGTGTACAAGGCCCGGGAACGTATTCACCGTGGCATTCTGATCCACGATTACTAGCGATTCCGACTTCATGGAGTCGAGTTGCAGACTCCAATCCGGACTACGACGCACTTTATGAGGTCCGCTTGCTCTCGCGAGGTCGCTTCTCTTTGTATGCGCCATTGTAGCACGTGTGTAGCCCTACTCGTAAGGGCCATGATGACTTGACGTCATCCCCACCTTCCTCCAGTTTATCACTGGCAGTCTCCTTTGAGTTCCCGACCGAATCGCTGGCAACAAAGGATAAGGGTTGCGCTCGTTGCGGGACTTAACCCAACATTTCACAACACGAGCTGACGACAGCCATGCAGCACCTGTCTCAGAGTTCCCGAAGGCACCAATCCATCTCTGGAAAGTTCTCTGGATGTCAAGAGTAGGTAAGGTTCTTCGCGTTGCATCGAATTAAACCACATGCTCCACCGCTTGTGCGGGCCCCCGTCAATTCATTTGAGTTTTAACCTTGCGGCCGTACTCCCCAGGCGGTCGACTTAACGCGTTAGCTCCGGAAGCCACGCCTCAAGGGCACAACCTCCAAGTCGACATCGTTTACGGCGTGGACTACCAGGGTATCTAATCCTGTTTGCTCCCCACGCTTTCGCACCTGAGCGTCAGTCTTTGTCCAGGGGGCCGCCTTCGCCACCGGTATTCCTCCAGATCTCTACGCATTTCACCGCTACACCTGGAATTCTACCCCCCTCTACAAGACTCTAGCCTGCCAGTTTCGAATGCAGTTCCCAGGTTGAGCCCGGGGATTTCACATCCGACTTGACA
Organism: Enterobacter genomosp. S; assembly: GCF_001631805.1. Classification (NCBI taxonomy): domain Bacteria; kingdom Pseudomonadati; phylum Pseudomonadota; class Gammaproteobacteria; order Enterobacterales; family Enterobacteriaceae; genus Enterobacter; species Enterobacter genomosp. S. The sequence continues at coordinate 4,379 of NZ_LVVA01000014.1, forward strand.
GACCGCCTGCGTGCGCTTTACGCCCAGTAATTCCGATTAACGCTTGCACCCTCCGTATTACCGCGGCTGCTGGCACGGAGTTAGCCGGTGCTTCTTCTGCGGGTAACGTCAATCGACAAGGTTATTAACCTTATCGCCTTCCTCCCCGCTGAAAGTACTTTACAACCCGAAGGCCTTCTTCATACACGCGGCATGGCTGCATCAGGCTTGCGCCCATTGTGCAATATTCCCCACTGCTGCCTCCCGTAGGAGTCTGGACCGTGTCTCAGTTCCAGTGTGGCTGGTCATCCTCTCAGACCAGCTAGGGATCGTCGCCTAGGTGAGCCGTTACCCCACCTACTAGCTAATCCCATCTGGGCACATCCGATGGCAAGAGGCCCGAAGGTCCCCCTCTTTGGTCTTGCGACGTTATGCGGTATTAGCTACCGTTTCCAGTAGTTATCCCCCTCCATCAGGCAGTTTCCCAGACATTACTCACCCGTCCGCCACTCGTCAGCGAAGCAGCAAGCTGCTTCCTGTTACCGTTCGACTTGCATGTGTTAGGCCTGCCGCCAGCGTTCAATCTGAGCCATGATCAAACTCTTCAATTTAAAAGTTTGATGCTCAATGAATTAAACTTCGTAATGAATTACGTGTTCACTCGTTGAGACTTGGTATTCATTTATCGTCTTGCGACGTTAAGAATCCATGTCACTTTGAGTGCCCACACAGATTGTCTGATAAATTGTTAAAGAGCACC
>NZ_LVVA01000015.1:0-1091 GCF_001631805.1 Enterobacter genomosp. S
GCTGCAATCACTACCGTACTGGCTAAAACCTACGGCGGTGCTGCTCGTGCTTTCGACCAGATCGATAACGCACCAGAAGAAAAAGCTCGTGGTATCACCATCAACACCTCTCACGTTGAGTATGACACCCCGACTCGCCACTACGCACACGTAGACTGCCCAGGCCACGCCGACTATGTTAAAAACATGATCACCGGTGCTGCGCAGATGGACGGCGCGATCCTGGTTGTTGCTGCGACTGACGGCCCTATGCCTCAGACCCGTGAGCACATCCTGCTGGGTCGTCAGGTAGGCGTTCCTTACATCATCGTGTTCCTGAACAAGTGCGACATGGTTGATGACGAAGAGCTGCTGGAACTGGTAGAGATGGAAGTTCGTGAACTGCTGTCTCAGTACGATTTCCCAGGCGACGACACTCCAATCGTTCGTGGTTCCGCGCTGAAAGCGCTGGAAGGCGACGCAGAGTGGGAAGCGAAAATCATCGAACTGGCTGGCTACCTGGATTCTTACATCCCAGAACCAGAGCGTGCGATTGACAAGCCATTCCTGCTGCCAATCGAAGACGTATTCTCCATCTCCGGTCGTGGTACCGTTGTTACCGGTCGTGTAGAGCGCGGTATCATCAAAGTTGGTGAAGAAGTTGAAATCGTTGGTATCAAAGAGACTGCGAAGTCTACCTGTACTGGCGTTGAAATGTTCCGCAAACTGCTGGACGAAGGCCGTGCTGGTGAGAACGTTGGTGTTCTGCTGCGTGGTATCAAACGTGAAGAAATCGAACGTGGTCAGGTTCTGGCGAAGCCAGGCTCAATCAAGCCACACACCAAGTTCGAATCTGAAGTGTACATTCTGTCCAAAGACGAAGGCGGCCGTCATACTCCGTTCTTCAAAGGCTACCGTCCACAGTTCTACTTCCGTACAACTGACGTGACCGGTACCATCGAACTGCCAGAAGGCGTAGAGATGGTAATGCCAGGCGACAACATCAAGATGGTTGTGACTCTGATCCACCCAATCGCGATGGACGACGGTCTGCGTTTCGCAATCCGTGAAGGCGGCCGTACCGTTGGCGCGGGCGTTGTTGCTAAAGTTCT
>NZ_LVVA01000016.1:0-627 GCF_001631805.1 Enterobacter genomosp. S
CATCCTGTAGCGTTAATATGCTGTCCCTGCGGCTGGATTTCACCAGTTGCCGTAGGGGTAGGTTTTACCTTTAATAAACTCAGGTGTATCACCATAGTAAACATACCCATCAGGATGTTTTGTCACCCCCCTGCACATGTTCATCTGCTCACCTGATACCGTGGTAATTTTGGCATCTGTCTGAGGGACCACTGGATCACCTAAATTATCCAGCCAGACGCTAACCTTGCCGCCGGGGGCCAGACCAATCACCATGGTGTCACGATAATAGGTCTCATCGGGGCGATAGCTGTCGGTATAAAGCGTGGTCATCTGCTCCCAGGTCCCTTTTTTGAACAATATCAGTGTCTCATAACTTTTTTTATCAATGACCGAGTCCCAGCAAAAACGAAGCATCAGCGGCAGTGCGTTACCCTTGTTATAATACGACTTCGTTACCCCAAGATGGTCATTCCAGCGTCCCACGCTGACCCGACTGGGTCTTGTAGTATCAACATACTGGTATGTAGTCTTGTAGCCGGCCCCGTCCACCATCAGAGCCCGGGTAGCCAGGGCGGGCAGTGCATTGGGATAAATAAACAGAAATTTCCATTCGTCGTAGGGCAGTTTTTTATAACCCCACTCAGT
>NZ_LVVA01000017.1:0-599 GCF_001631805.1 Enterobacter genomosp. S
AAAAAAGTCCCTTCCGAAATGAAATCCTGCAATTCGGAAGGGAGACCAAAGGGGTCATCATTACAAGAGAATGTAAATGTAATCCATTTCTCAAAAGTAAAAAGGTGTATTAAATAAATAACTCAAAGGAACGAAAATCTACTTTCTTCTAATGCCTGATGGGTATACGGAATGAATGATTAGCGAAGAATTTTAACAATGCTCACAACTTTATTTTGTCTGTCAGCTACATTTTAATGGCACGAGTGATTCGATATCTCTGCCATACAGATGAATCCCCCTGAGCGGAGGGGCAACCAGTCACTGCTGGACGTAATGTTGCGGGTTTGCTGAGTTATGCAAGTCCACCGGGAGGCACCCGGCATCTGAATGCCTGACTAAAGGAATAGGGTACACATCGAAATGAGTGCGAAGTAATACCTACTTACTGCTAGACCCAGCCAGTTCTGTCCGAGCTGGCTTTTTTTTGAAAAAAAAAGCCCTCTCAGAGAGGGCTACAGGAGTCTCAGTTTCGTTGCTCTTTTTATTGATGTTCCCCGGAGTTGGCATTCTCCGCATCAGAGTCATGTATAGCCTGGCAGCCAGGCAGATAACAACAA
>NZ_LVVA01000018.1:0-537404 GCF_001631805.1 Enterobacter genomosp. S
TATCGTCTTGCGACGTTAAGAATCCATGTCACTTTGAGTGCCCACACAGATTGTCTGATAAATTGTTAAAGAGCAGTTGCAACGCGCTTTCGCTCACTGTCGCGAGGTGGCGTATATTACGCTTTCCTCTTTCAGAGTCAACCCGTTATTTCAGGATTTTTTCTCTTCAGCCGACCGGGTTGTCTGTGAAGTGATTCACATCCGCCGTGTCGATGGAGGCGCATTATAGGGAGCCGCCGAGGAATGACAAGCGGAAAAATGCATTTTTATATCAACCGCTCACCTTTTCACCAAAACGTCTATTTTTGGTGCTTTTTAATCTCTTTTGGCAGATCTGCCAGACTATTTATCACCCAGTCGGCTGCATTTTCTGCTTCTGGCGTGACTGGTTTACCGGTCCGCACTAATACTTTGGTTCCCACACCTGCCGCCGCCGCTGCCTGAATATCTTCCAGTTTATCGCCCACCATATAAGACGCGGCCATATCAATGTGCAGGAATTCCTGGGCAGAGATAAACATGCCCGGGTGTGGCTTACGGCAATCACAGGTCTGACGATATGCTTCTACGGTTCCCTGTGGATGATGCGGACAATAATAGATGCCATCAAGATCGACGCCGCGATCGGCCAGAGACCAATCCATCCATTCCGTCAGCGTTTCAAACTGTGCTTCGGTGAATTTCCCCCGGGCGATACCGGATTGATTAGTTACCACCACCAGCGCGTAACCCATCTCTTTCAGCTGGCGCATGGCATCTATTACGCCCTCAATAAATTCGAACTCATCAATCTCATGGACGTAACCGTGATCCACATTAATAGTGCCATCACGATCGAGAAAAATTGCGGGTACAGATTTTGCCACCGGTTTGCTCCTGAAAAAGGCTTGTTCAGCTAGTATCTCATGAATCGCAGCGCAATAAAGTGCTCATCGCACAGAGTTGGATTGATTTAGACGTCTGGATGCCTTAACATCCATTTTGTTTACGGTCATACCCCGTATCTGGCAGAAGAAAATGCCACGGCTAACTTACTTACGATAAAAATAATCTAATGATTAAACTTTCCAATATCACCAAAGTGTTCCAGCAGGGGAACCGTACCATTCAGGCGCTGAACAATGTCAGCCTGCATGTGCCTGCTGGTCAAATTTATGGCGTCATTGGCGCATCGGGTGCAGGTAAAAGTACGCTGATCCGGTGTGTTAACCTGCTTGAGCGCCCAACCCAGGGCAGCGTAGAAGTTGGCGGCCAGGAGCTTACGGCGCTCTCCGAAAAAGAACTCACGAAAGCACGTCGTCAGATCGGCATGATTTTCCAGCACTTTAACCTGCTGGCCTCACGCACCGTTTTCGGAAACGTGGCGTTGCCGCTGGAGCTGGACAACACGCCGAAGGAAGAAGTTACGCGTCGCGTCACCGAGCTGCTGGATCTGGTTGGGCTGGGTGATAAGCATGACAGCTACCCGGCCAATCTCTCCGGCGGGCAAAAGCAGCGCGTGGCGATTGCGCGCGCGCTGGCAAGTAACCCAAAAGTGCTGCTGTGTGATGAAGCCACCAGCGCGTTAGATCCGGCAACCACGCGTTCTATCCTGGAACTGCTGAAAGACATTAACCGTCGTCTGGGCCTGACTATCCTCCTTATTACGCACGAGATGGACGTGGTGAAGCGTATCTGCGACTGTGTCGCCGTCATCAGCAACGGTGAGCTGATCGAGCAGGACACCGTCAGCGAAGTGTTTTCACATCCTAAGACGCCGCTGGCTCAGCAGTTCATTCAGTCCACCCTGCATCTGGATATTCCGGAAGATTATCTGGAACGACTGAAAACAGACGCTGCGGCGGACAGCGTTCCAATGCTGCGCATGGAGTTTACGGGTCAGTCCGTAGATGCCCCGCTGCTTTCCGAAACCGCGCGTCGCTTTAACGTGAACAACAACATTATCAGCGCACAGATGGATTACGCCGGCGGCGTCAAGTTCGGCATCATGCTGACGGAAATGCACGGCACGCAGGAAGAAACCCAGGCGGCAATTGCCTGGCTGCAAGAACATCATGTAAAAGTAGAGGTACTGGGTTATGTCTGAGCCGATGATGTGGCTACTGGTTCGCGGCGTTTGGGAAACGCTGGCAATGACCTTCGTATCGGGCTTTTTTGGCTTTGTGATTGGGCTGCCGGTCGGCGTGCTGCTGTACGTCACGCGCCCGGGTCAAATTATTGAAAACGCGAAGCTGTATCGTACGCTTTCTGCGCTGGTCAACATTTTCCGTTCTATACCGTTCATTATTCTGCTGGTGTGGATGATTCCGTTTACCCGCGTGATTGTCGGAACGTCGATTGGTTTGCAGGCGGCAATCGTCCCGCTAACCGTAGGCGCCGCGCCGTTTATCGCCCGCATGGTGGAAAACGCCCTGCTGGAAATCCCAACGGGCCTGATTGAAGCTTCCCGCGCGATGGGTGCAACGCCAATGCAGATCGTTCGTAAAGTTCTGCTGCCTGAGGCGTTACCAGGGCTGGTGAATGCAGCAACCATCACGCTTATCACGCTGGTCGGTTATTCCGCGATGGGCGGTGCCGTGGGTGCCGGCGGTTTAGGCCAGATTGGGTATCAGTACGGCTATATTGGCTATAACGCTACCGTAATGAATACCGTTCTGGTATTGCTGGTTGTGCTGGTTTACTTAATCCAATTCTCTGGCGATCGTATCGTCCGGGCTGTTACGCATAAATAACGTTACAAACAACACAAACTCGACGAGTTAAGGATATAACATGGCGTTTAAATTTAAGACCTTTGCAGCAGTAGGCGCACTGATTGGTTCGCTGGCACTGGTGGGTTGCGGTCAGGACGAAAAAGATCCAAACCACATCAAGGTAGGCGTTATCGTCGGTGCAGAGCAGCAGGTTGCTGAGGCCGCGCAGAAAATCGCGAAAGAAAAATACGGCCTGGACGTTGAGCTGGTGACTTTCAACGATTACGTTCTGCCGAACGAAGCGCTGAGCAAAGGCGACATTGACGCTAACGCCTTCCAGCATAAACCGTACCTGGATCAGCAGATCAAAGATCGCGGCTACAAGCTGGTTGCTGTCGGTAACACCTTCGTTTACCCGATTGCCGGTTATTCCAAGAAAATTAAATCTCTGGATGAACTCCAGCCGGGTTCACAGGTTGCCGTCCCTAACGACCCAACCAACCTTGGCCGTTCGCTGCTTCTGCTCCAGAAAGTGGGCCTGATTAAACTGAAAGAAGGTGTTGGCCTGTTGCCGACCGTTCTGGACGTCACCGAAAACCCGAAAAATCTGAAAATTGTTGAACTGGAAGCCCCTCAGTTGCCACGTTCTCTGGACGATGCACAGATCGCGCTGGCCGTTATCAACACCACTTACGCCAGCCAGATCGGCCTGACCCCTGCGAAAGATGGCATCTTCGTTGAAGACAAAGATTCCCCGTACGTCAACCTGATCGTGACTCGCGAAGACAACAAAGACGCGGAAAACGTGAAGAAATTCCTTCAGGCATATCAGTCTGAAGAAGTTTACCAGGAAGCCAATAAGGTGTTTAACGGCGGCGCTGTTAAAGGCTGGTAATCTCACCTCAGTGTAATATCATCAAGACGGGCATTTGCCCGTCTTGTCATTTGTGCGGTCAACTGCTTCAATATCTGACGTTTTGATTATCCACTGAGGAATTATTATGCGTGCTTTACCGATCTGTCTTTTAGCACTGATGCTGAGCGGCTGTTCTATGCTAAGCAGATCTCCTGTTGAACCCGTTCAAAGCACTGCAACCCCGCCAAAAGCGGAGCCAGCAAAACCGAAAGCGCCTCGCGCTGCGCCGGTTCGTATTATTACCAAAGCCGAAGAGCTGGTCGGTAAGCCATTCCGTGAACTGGGCGAAGTGAGCGGCGAATCCTGTCAGGCAACGAATCAGGACTCCCCTCCAAATATCCCAACAGCCCGCAAGCGTATGCAAATCAACGCGTCGAAAATGAAAGCGAACGCGGTGCTGTTGCACAGCTGTGAAGTCACCAGCGGTACGCCAGGCTGCTACCGTCAGGCGGTATGCATCGGTTCTGCGCTTAACATCACGGCGAAATGAGTGCATTTCAGTTCGAGCAGATAGGCGTTATCCGCTCTCCTTATAAAGAAAAGTTCGCCGTGCCGCGTCAGCCGGGTTTGGTCATTAACGGCGGCGGCGAGCTGCATCTCGTCGCGCCCTACAATCAGGCCGATGCGGTGCGCGGGCTTGAGGCGTTCAGCCATTTATGGGTGGTTTTTGTCTTTCACCAGACCATGGAAGGCGGCTGGCGTCCGACCGTGCGCCCGCCTCGTCTGGGCGGTAATGCCAGAATGGGGGTTTTTGCCACCCGCTCAACGTTCCGACCGAATCCAGTTGGGATGTCGCTGGTCGAACTGAAAGGAATACGCTGTCAGAAAGATCGGGTGATCCTGGAGTTAGGCAGCCTTGACCTGGTAGACGGCACGCCGGTCATTGATATTAAGCCTTACCTGCCCTTTGCCGAAGCGCTGCCGAATGCGCGTGCAAGCTATGCTCAGGACGCGCCGCAGGCAGATATGCCGGTTTACTTCACGTCTGAAATAGCGACGCAAATCGGCCAGCTGGAAAAACGCTATCCCCGTCTGCGTGACTTTATCGTTGAAGTGTTGGCGCAGGACCCTCGTCCCGCCTACCGCAAAGAGGAAGACGCCGGAAAAACGTACGCCGTCTGGCTGCTGGACTTTAACGTGCGCTGGCGCGTGACTGATGCGGGTTTTGAAGTGTTTGCCCTGGAACCCAGGTAATTTTGTTCTCCTCTCTTTTGGCATCTTTGCCACACTGGTAAACTAAACCACTTTTTTTGTGTCAGGCTGGCGTTTCAGCCTGTTCCAATCGTCGAAATGGAACCGTAACAACATGCGTACTAGCCAATATCTGCTCTCCACTCTGAAGGAGACACCTGCCGACGCCGAGGTGATCAGCCACCAGCTGATGCTGCGCGCCGGGATGATCCGCAAGCTGGCCTCCGGGTTATACACCTGGCTGCCGACCGGCGTGCGCGTCCTGAAAAAAGTCGAAAACATCGTGCGTGAAGAGATGAACAACGCCGGTGCAATCGAGGTGTTAATGCCGGTGGTTCAGCCTTCTGAACTGTGGCAGGAGAGCGGTCGCTGGGAGCAGTACGGCCCGGAGCTGCTGCGTATTGCCGATCGTGGCGATCGTCCATTTGTTCTCGGCCCAACGCATGAAGAAGTGATCACCGATCTGATCCGTAACGAGCTGAGCTCTTACAAACAGCTGCCGCTGAACTTCTTCCAGATCCAGACCAAGTTCCGTGACGAAGTGCGCCCACGCTTTGGCGTTATGCGCTCTCGCGAATTCCTGATGAAAGACGCTTACTCTTTCCATACCTCTCAGGAATCTCTGCAAGAGACCTACGACAAAATGTACGTGGCTTACAGCAAAATCTTCTCCCGCATGGGGCTGGATTTCCGTGCTGTACAGGCTGATACCGGTTCAATCGGCGGCAGCGCCTCTCATGAATTCCAGGTTCTGGCGCAGAGCGGCGAAGACGATGTCATTTTCTCTGACTCCTCTGATTACGCCGCCAACATTGAGTTCGCAGAGGCGCTGGCACCAAAAGAACCTCGTGCGGCAGCAACCCAAGAGATGACGCTGGTTGATACGCCAAACGCGAAAACCATCGCCGAGCTGGTTGAGCAGTTTACTCTGCCGATCGAAAAAACGGTCAAAACGCTGCTGGTGAAATCTGCTGAAGGCAGCGCTTACCCGCTGGTTGCCCTGCTGGTCCGTGGCGATCACGAGCTAAACGAAGTGAAGGCCGAGAAGCTGCCGCAGGTTGCCAGCCCGCTGACCTTTGCGACGGAAGCCGAAATCCGCGCCGTGGTGAACGCAGGCCCAGGTTCTTTGGGTCCGGTGAATATGCCTGTTCCTGTGGTGATTGACCGCACCGTTGCGGCAATGAGCGACTTCTCTGCGGGCGCAAACATTGACGGGAAACACTACTTCGGCATCAACTGGGATCGTGACGTGGCGACGCCGGAAGTGGCTGACATCCGTAACGTGGTCGCAGGCGATCCAAGCCCGGACGGCAAGGGTACCCTGATGATCAAACGCGGTATCGAAGTAGGTCACATCTTCCAGTTGGGCGATAAGTACTCGCGCGCAATGAACGCGGCGGTTCAGGGCGAGGATGGTCGTAATCAGGTTCTGACCATGGGCTGCTACGGCATTGGCGTAACCCGCGTGGTTGCTGCCGCTATCGAGCAGAACTACGACGAGCGCGGTATCGTCTGGCCGGATAACATCGCACCGTTCCAGGTGGCTATCCTGCCAATGAACATGCACAAGTCTTACCGCGTGCAGGAGCTGGCCGAGAAACTCTACGCTGAGCTGAGCGCGAAAGGTATCGACGTACTGATGGATGACCGTAAAGAGCGTCCTGGCGTGATGTTTGCTGACATGGAACTGATCGGTATTCCGCACACCGTCGTTATCGGCGACCGTAACCTCGACAGCGACGAGATTGAATACAAGTACCGTCGCAACGGCGAAAAACAGATGATCAAGACGGGCGACATTCTTGATTACCTGGTGAAAGCCATCAAAGGTTAAGAAACAAAAAACCCCGCAAGCGCGGGGTTTTTTAATGGCTAAATCCTATTTGCTTTCGCAGTTTTTACCCGCTGCAAACTTCACGTCTTTATCAGCCACCAGCGTTTTCACCAGCTCGCCGCTATCCGGGTTTGCCTCCAGGGTAAAGTGCCCTTCAACCGTCAGCAACACGGGCTTACTGTCATTGCCGCGCGCGACGGCATAGTCACGCTCCAGCTGGGCATTGTTCGCCACGCTGATTTTCTTACCGGTTGCGCAATCCGTGAAGATCGCCGTATCCGCCATGTAGAAATACATCCCTCGCATCGCCATTGGGGTTGCAGGCAGAGACGCTTTCACCGGGGCCAGCGTGTAATTGAACTGGGATTCAATCGGGTTGCCTTCGCGATCGAGCATCTCCATGTTCTCGCCTTTAGGGCGGAACCAGGTTTTATCGCCCGTGGTATCGGTCAATACCAGCTTCTCAGCCGTACGCGCCCACGTTCCGTAAGTTGCAAAAGATGACGGCTCTTTCGCCCCCTGATATCGCTGATTCATTACCCAGGTGCCATCTTTTTGCAGGAACAGGGAAGTTTCGATACCCTCACAATCTGCACATGGCAATACGCCGCGCCAGCTCTGCTGCATCGGCTTTAATTCTTCATTTTGCGTTGGCGGTAATACCTGTGTTTCCGAACGGTTGTTACAGCCAAAAAGCGCGAACAGGCTCGTCACGGCCAGCGCTGATAATAATGCTTTTTTCACAATACATTCCTTATGAAAAAGGGTGTCCCTTTCGTCACATTACGGGTGACGGACTTTGCCACGCAGTGATTTTACGGTGGATTTTTGCGCCTTCGATGACAATCGACGTTCTTTCGATGCCCGCGTTGGACGCGTTGCCCGGCGGCTTTTTTGCACTGTTGTTAATTCTTTTATGACCGCCACCAGTCTGGAAAGTGCCGCTTCCCGGTTCATTTCCTGGCTGCGATATTCCTGCGCTTTGATCACGATCACCCCCTCGCTGGTGATCAGGTGATGACTGGCGGCAAGCAGGCTTTCTTTATAATACTCTGGCAGGCTGGAGGCCCGAATGTCAAAGCGCAAATGGATAGCCGTTGAGGCCTTGTTAACGTGCTGGCCCCCTGCTCCCTGAGCCCGGATGGCGGTGATCTCCAGCTCGTTATCAGGAATGCTGACGTTTCGGGACAACACAATCATGATGCGGGCTGCCAGGCCGTAAGATGAATTTCCAGATTATTCTGAGAATCAGAAAGCCAGATAGCGCCGTCCTGAATGGTTGCCTGGAGCGCCATTGTCCGGCTGGCGAACGCGCTCAGCTGTGCCAGCTGTTCATCATCCAGATACCAGACGGTAAGATTTTTGAACTGCGCACACTTATTTCTGTTTTGTTGCCACCAGATCTCTGCGGCGCGCTGGTTGTAGGCAAACAGCGCCACCTCTGCGGACTGGGTGCATGCCTTTTTGATCCGGCGTTCATCCGGAAGGCCAAGCTCAATCCATAAGTCGATACCCAGGTGATCGTTGTGTAACCAGGCTTCCGGTTCATCTTCCGCGCTTAAGCCACGGGTAAATTGCAGACGATCATCGGCATATTTAATCCACGCCAGCAGGCGCAGCATCATGCGCTCCTGGGTTTCAGAGGGGTGACGCGCCAGCGTCAATGACGCATCCAGAAACTGGTTACGGTCAAGATCCGCCACGTTGACCACAGCTTTATAAATTGTCGCTTTCAGCGCCATGAGAGAACTCCTTTCGAATCAGGCGTACATTGTAGCGAAAACCGCAGCAAAAGGCTGTTACGAGGTGGTGAATCCCCCCTTATCAAGGCGCTGATAATGCTTAAATGAGTATGGTATAGTCACCTTGCTAAACCGAGTTTAACTTCGTAGGCTTAATGATATCTCACAGTAAGTCAGTACGCTGGCAGGAGGAGATGTGAATAATTATTGTGAGTTGATTCGCAGACGGTATGCGGAAATCGCCAGCGGAGATCTGGGGTACATCCCGGATGCGTTGGGCTGTGTATTGAACGTGCTAAATGAAGTGGCCTCTGATGAGAGCCTTTCTGAATCGGTCAGGGAAAAAGCAGCGTATGCTGCGGCGAATTTACTGGTGAGCGATTATGTCGATGAATGATACCTATCAACCCATCAATTGTGATGACTATGACAACCTCGAACTCGCCTGCCAGCATCATTTAATACTGACGCTGGAACTCAAAGATGGCGAAGTGCTAAAGGCAAAGGCCAGCGACCTGGTTTCCCGTAAAAACGTGGAATATCTGGTTGTAGAAGATGCAGGTGCAACCCGCGAGCTGCGCCTCGACAGGATTGCCAGTTTCAGCCATCCGGAAATCGGCACTGTCGTGGTGAGCGAATCCTGACAACCAACGGGCAGCCAGGCTGCCCGTTACGCTTTCCAGTCAAAATTCACACCCGCTTCAGCCCACCCCTCTTCCGTGATGAACACCCCTGCCGCCGCCACGAGCGTATCGCCGTAAAACAGGAGCGGCGTGGTATCACGCTTCCATGGCGGAACGTTATTCTCCTGCCAGATTTTCTTCAGCTTACGCCCGCCGTTACGCCCGACGATATGCAGCATGCCGCTGGCCCTGAAGCGTACGGTGACCTTCTCGTCCGGCTCGGGTAAACGCACGTTACCCGAACGACTCAACGCAACCACGCCCGCATTCAACGGTAGCGTTAATGCTTTCTCCGGCGACGGCCAGTCGAGCACAACGTCAGTCAGCGACGGTGCGGATTTTACCCACCAGAGCCGGTCCTGATAGCGCCTGACGTCAAAACCGTTCAGGTGTACGCACGGCACGGCATCTTCCCTTGCCTGGGCGACCTCGTCCCAGATACGGTTGAGCATCGCCCGGGACGGCATGGCCGCACGGTGAAAAGCCAGCCAGCGACGGATCAGTGCAGCCCGACGCGCGGGGCTCATCATCTTCAACGGCGCAATATCCAGCGCGCCGTCAGCGGTAATCAGCGTCGTCAGCTCCTCGCCCAGCAGCTCATCCAGCAAGCTTTCTTGTTCAGCACACAGTATGGCGCTTCTGGCTGCCGCTTCGGAAAAATGTGCCCAGCGCTCGGTCAGAAGCGGTAAAACGCGCAGGCGCAGGAAATTACGGTCATAACTGTCGTCCTGATTGCTTTCGTCCTCTATCCAGCGCAGATGATAGTGATGGGCCCAGGCTTCCAGTGACGCGCGCGTCTCGTTCAGCAGCGGGCGGATGAGTTCTGTTCCAGCAAAATCAGCGCGCTCAGGCATGGCGGATAAGCCCGCGGGCCCGCTCCCCCGCTTGAGCGCCAGTAAGAATGTTTCACACTGATCGTCCAGATGCTGGGCGGTAACCAACGCTTCTCCAGGCCGCAATGCGCCGGAAAACGCAGCGTAGCGGGCTTTTCGCGCCTGCGCTTCAACGCCCAGCCCTTCCTCCTCCAGCGTGACCCGTTCCACGATCAGCGGGATCGCCCACGCTGCGCACACCGCTTCGCAGTGCGCCACCCAGTCATCAGCATGGGGACTCAAGCCGTGATGGATATGCATCGCCCGCAGCTGGACGTCAGGCTCGCGGTCGCGCCAGAGCTTAAGGCGATGAAGCAAAACGGTGGAATCCAGGCCACCGCTGAACCCCACCAACAGCTGGCGGTAGGGCGAAACGGCGTGCGCGATAGCGGGTAAGGTCATAGGAAATCACACATAAAAAATGCCCGAAATGAACGGGCATTATCACACATGACGGCGATTACTGCTGGTAAAGCTCCAGCGGCAAGCCGTCCGGATCGTTGAAAAAGGTAAAACGCTTATCGGTAAAGGGATCGACGCGAATCGCTTCACAGGCCACGCCGTGGGCTTCCAGATGTTTTACCGCGCTGTCCAGATCGTCGACGCTGAAAGCCAGATGGCGCAGGCCGCAGGCTTCCGGGCGCGAAGGACGAGCGGGCGGGAAAGGAAAAGAGAACAGCTCAATCACATATTGCCCGTTCAGCGCCAGATCGCCTTTCCAGGAGTCGCGCTCCTCACGGTAGGCCTCGCTTAACAGCGTGAAGCCGAGTACGTCACAGTAGAATGCCTTACTTTTCGCGTAATCGGTGGCGATAATCGCAATATGATGAACCGCTTTTAAACCCAGCATAGCTTCTCCTTTTTATGATGCACTGAACGTTACAACCGACAGCCGGCCCCTGGCAAGCGGCCCCTTTTATTTTAGGACTCTCACCCAGTACACGCCGTTATCATCGCGTTTCGCGCCGTGAATATCCGTCTCAAAGCCCGGATAGTGGCGCCCCACCGAACAGAGCATCAGCAGGAAATCGAGCACTGACCGGCTCTTCTCGGTGATCATCTCGCCCGGCATCAGCAGCGGCACACCCGGCGGATACGGCAGGATCATATTGGCCGATACCCGTCCCACCAGGTTCTCCAGCTCAACGGTTTCCACCTCCCCTTTCACCTGCTGCTGCCACGCCTTGTGCGGCGTCAGCTTCATTTCCGGCAGCACGTCAAAAGCCTGGAGCATCAGGCGCGGCAGATCGTGCTGGCGGATCAGCCTGTGGATCCCCTGTGCCAGATCCTGAATGCGCATATTGCGGTAAAAGTCAGGATCTTCCGCATAGAGATCCGGCAGCATGTTCTTCACCCGCAGGTTCAGATCGTATGCGCGCTTGAACTCCATCAGCCCGCGGAGCAGCCCCATTGCCCGGGTTTTATCGATCCCGATACTGAACAGGAACAGCAGATTGTAAGGGCCGGTTTTTTCCACCACCACGCCGCGCTCGTCGAGGAACTTCGCCACCAGCGCGGCGGGGATCCCCTCATCGCCCATCACGCCCTGCTCGTCCATGCCCGGCGTCAGGATCGTCACCTTAACCGGATCGAGGAACATATGGTCCGCATCGGCATCCCGGAAGCCGTGCCAGCTCTCCCCCGGCGCGACGGGCCAGCACTCCGCTTCGTCGATCTCTTCCGGCTGCCAGATATCAAAGAACCAGCCGTCCGCTTCATCTTTAAGACGCTGAACTTCTTTGCGGAAATGCAGCGCCCGCTCCACCGAACGGTTGATCAGGCGTTTACCCGGATTTCCGCGCAGCATCGCCGCCGCCGTTTCGATGGATGCCACCAGCGGATAGCTCGGTGAGGTGGTGGTGTGCATCATAAAGGCTTCGTTGAAGGTATCCTCGTCGTACTCGCCCTTGATGTGAATGAGAGACGCCTGGGAAAACGCGGCCAGCATTTTGTGCGTCGACTGCGTTTCGAAAAAGACCTTGCCCGGCACGCGCTCGCCGCTCATCCCGCTTTTGCCCGAGTAAATCGGGTGGAAGTTGGTATAAGGCACCCACGCGGAATCAAAGTGGATCGACGGCACATCCAGTGTCTGCTTGATCCAGTTAGTGTTATACAGCAGCCCGTCATAGGTGGAGTTGGTGATCACCGCGTGAACGGGCCAGCTTGCCTCAGGGGTCGCCGCAACCTTACTTTCGATGGCTTGGTGCGTGAACTCCCGGCGCGGAATGCCGCCGAGAATTCCCAGCGCGTTACGCGTGGGTGACAGCCAGATCGGAACGACGTCGCTCATCATCAGCAGGTGCGCCAGCGACTTGTGGCAGTTCCGGTCAATCAGCAGGGTGCTGCCGGCAGGCGCGGCGTACATCCCGACGATTTTGTTCGACGTCGAGGTACCGTTGGTCACCATGTAGCTTTGCTCGGCGCCAAAGGTGCGGGCAATGTACTCTTCAGCTTCCAGGTGCGGGCCGGTATGATCCAGCAGCGAGCCCAGCTCGGTCACTGAAATCGACACATCCGCCTTCAGCGTATTGCCGCCGAAGAAATCATAGAACAGACACCCCACCGGGCTTTTTTGATAGGCCGTTCCGGCCATGTGTCCCGGCGTACAGAAGGTGTATTTCCCCTCTTTCACATAGGTGAACAGCGCGCGCGTAAACGGCGGCGTGATGTTATCCAGATATTCACCGGTGTACTGCTGAATGCGGGTCGCAATGTCCTCAGCCACGCCGAGCGCGTATTCGAAGAACCACAGCGCCATGCGCATATCGTGCGCGCTCACGTCCATGGTCGAGTGGGTGTTGATAAAGGCATACAGCGGAAGGTATTCGTTGAGCTTATTGATCTCGCTGCACAACTCCATGTCGTATTCGTCCCAGTCGAATATCACGCCACAGATGCGCGGATTATGTTCGATGAATTTCAGCAGGTCGGCGCTGTTTTGCGGCCAGATCAGCTGATAACCGCGTGCCTTAAGGGCTTGCTCCAGCTCCTTGATGGGTTCGTCTTTATAAAAGACGCCGTGTGGCCCCATGATGGCGATGATGTTCATGGTTTACCTCCTTGAAAAACATCAGATAAGCATAGTTAAGGTAAACGGCAGGTATAAAAAAAGCCGCAACAAGGTGCGGCTTTTAGGATAATTGTGAGGCTTATGCGTAACCGTAGGTCATCAGACGCTGGTAACGACGGTTGAGCAGATCTTCTTTACTCAGCACGTCCAGGTCTGCCAGGTCTGCCAGCAGCTGCGCTTTCAGGGACGCGGCCATCACTTCTGGCTTACGGTGTGCGCCACCCAGCGGTTCAGGGATGACGGTGTCGATCAGCTTCAGCTCTTTCAGACGCGGGGCAATGATGCCCATCGCTTCCGCAGCCAGCGGCGCTTTGTCGGCGCTTTTCCACAGAATGGAGGCACAGCCTTCCGGAGAGATAACGGAATAGGTGCTGTACTGAAGCATATTCACTTTATCGCCCACGCCAATTGCCAGCGCACCGCCGGAACCCCCCTCACCGATAACGGTACAGATGACCGGTACGCTCAGGCGAGACATCTCACGCAGGTTGCGTGCGATGGCTTCAGACTGGCCGCGCTCTTCCGCGCCAACACCCGGGTAAGCTCCCGGCGTGTCGATGAAGGTGATGATTGGCATATTGAAACGCTCAGCCATCTCCATCAGACGCAGGGCCTTACGGTAGCCTTCTGGTGCTGGCATACCGAAGTTACGACGGATTTTCTCTTTGGTTTCACGGCCTTTCTGGTGACCAATGATCATCACCGGACGTCCATCCAGACGCGCGATACCGCCAACGATAGCTTTATCGTCAGCGTATGCGCGGTCGCCTGCCAGTTCGTCAAATTCGTCAAACGCCAGGCGGACATAATCCAGGGTGTACGGACGCTGTGGATGACGCGCCAGCTGGGCGATCTGCCATGCGCCGAGATCGGCAAAGATTTTGCGCGTCAGCTCTACGCTTTTTTCGCGCAGACGATGCACTTCTTCGTCGATGTTAATATCCAGTTTTTCATCCTGACGGCTAACTGCTGTCAGAGAATCGATTTTCGCTTCCAGCTCTGCAATCGGCTGTTCGAAATCAAGGAAATTCAGACTCATAGTATTCCTGTATTAGTCAAACTCCAGTTCCACCTGCTCCGAACCAATGAGGCCACGGAGATCGTTCAGTAAACGATCGCTCGGAGAGACACGCCACGTTGCACCAAAGCGCAACCGCGCACGTGCATCCGCCCTCTGATAGTAGAGATGTACTGGAATGGTCCCCGAGCGGTGGGGTTCCAGAGACTGACGGAGTCGGTTTAAAAGCTGGTCATCAATTTGCCTGTCCGTCAGCGAGATAGCAAGCCCGCGAGCATATTTTTCCCGGGCTTCGTCAATGTCCATCACTTCGCGGGCGGTCATTTTAAGCCCCCCGCTGAAGTCATCAAAGCTGACCTGTCCGCTGACGATAAGTATGCGGTCTTTTTCCAGCAATTGCTGGTATTTATCCAGCGCGTCGGTGAACAACATCACCTCCAGACGCCCGGAACGGTCATCCAGGGTACAGATGCCGATACGATTGCCGCGCTTGGTGACCATTACCCTTGCAGCAATCACGAGCCCCGCAGCCGTGGTGATTTTACCACGTTCTGTCGGATGCATGTCTTTAAGCCTGTGGCCGCCGACATAGCGCTCAATTTCTTTAAGATACTGGTTGATCGGGTGCCCCGTCAGGTACAGACCTAACGTTTCCCGCTCTCCATCCAGTACTACCTGTTCTGGCCACGGCTGGCAGTTGGAATAGGACTGCTCGATCTGCTCTGGCTCTTCCGCCAGCACGCCGAACATATCCGCCTGGCCAATAGCTTCCGCTTTCGCATGCTGATCGGCCGCCTTCAACGCATCGCCGAGCGAGTTCATCAGCGCGGCGCGGTGCGGCCCCAGCCTGTCAAACGCGCCGGACATGATCAGTTTTTCCAGCACGCGGCGGTTCAGTTTTTTGGTATCGGTACGGGCGCACAGATCGAACAGCTCGCGGAAGTAGCCGCCGTTGTTACGCGCTTCGATGATCGCCTCGATCGGCCCCTCACCCACGCCCTTGATCGCGCCGATCCCGTAGACGATTTCCCCGTCATCGTTAACGTGGAAATGGTACAGACCCGAGTTAATATCCGGCGGCAGGATCTTCAGCCCCATGCGCCAGCACTCGTCCACCAGGCCAACCACCTTCTCGGTGTTGTCCATATCTGCGGTCATGACCGCCGCCATAAACTCAGCGGGATAGTGGGCCTTGAGCCACAGCGTTTGATACGACACCAAAGCATAGGCGGCGGAGTGGGATTTGTTAAATCCGTACCCGGCGAATTTCTCCACCAGGTCGAAGATTTTCATCGCCAGTTCGCCATCGACGCCGTTTTTCTTCGCCCCATCTTCAAAGATGGAACGCTGCTTGGCCATCTCTTCCGGCTTTTTCTTACCCATCGCACGACGCAGCATGTCCGCGCCGCCAAGGGTGTAACCAGAAAGCACCTGGGCGATCTGCATGACCTGTTCCTGATACAGGATGATGCCGTAGGTCGGCTCCAGTACCGGTTTCAGGCTTTCATGCTGCCACTGCACGTCCGGGTAGGAAATCTCTTCGCGCCCGTGTTTACGGTCGATAAAGTTATCCACCATCCCCGACTGCAACGGACCCGGACGGAACAGGGCCACCAGCGCGATCATATCTTCGAAGCAGTCTGGTTGCAGACGCTTAATCAAATCTTTCATGCCGCGGGATTCAAGCTGGAAGACGGCTGTCGTCTCCGAGCGTTGCAGCATGTCGAAACTTTTCTTGTCATCAAGCGGGATAGCCGCGATATCCAGCGGCGGCTCGCCGTTCTTCTCACGGCGGGCGTTGATCATCTCCAGCGCCCAGTTGATGATGGTGAGCGTACGCAGACCGAGGAAGTCGAACTTCACCAGCCCGGCGTATTCCACATCGTTCTTGTCGAACTGGGTCACCGGATGCTGGCCCGCTTCGTCGCAGTACAGCGGCGCGAAGTCAGTGATTTTGGTCGGGGCGATAACCACGCCCCCCGCATGCTTACCGGCATTTCGCGTCACGCCTTCCAGCTTGCGCGCCATGTCGATGAGCGCTTTCACCTCTTCGTCGGCGTCGTAGATTTCCGGCAGCTGAGGTTCGGCTTCAAAGGCTTTCGCCAGGGTCATGCCCGGATCGGGCGGCACCAGCTTCGAGATACGATCGACGAAACCGTACGGATGGCCCAGCACGCGGCCCACGTCGCGGATAACCGCTTTCGCCGCCATCGTACCGAAGGTAATGATCTGCGAAACCGCATCACGGCCGTACATATCGGCCACGTGCTCAATCACCTGGTCACGTTTTTCCATGCAGAAGTCGACGTCGAAGTCGGGCATGGAGACACGTTCCGGATTAAGGAAACGTTCGAACAGCAGGTCAAATTCCAGCGGATCGAGGTCGGTGATTTTCAGCGCATACGCCACCAGCGAGCCGGCACCGGAACCACGGCCCGGGCCTACCGGCACGCCGTTATCCTTCGACCACTGGATGAACTCCATCACGATCAGGAAGTAGCCCGGGAACCCCATCTGGTTGATCACCTGGAGCTCAATATCCAGACGCTCGTCATATTCAGGACGCTTCTCTTTACGGACCGCTTCATCCGGGAAGAGAAATTCCAGGCGCTCTTCAAGGCCCTCTTTCGATTTCATGACCAGGAAATCTTCTGTGGTCATGTCGCCCGTCGGGAACTGCGGCAGGAAGTATTCGCCGAGACGTACGGTAACGTTACAGCGCTTGGCAATTTCTACGCTGTTTTCCAGCGCTTCCGGGATGTCCGAGAAAAGCTCGCACATCTCTTCTTCGCTGCGCATGTACTGCTGCGAGGAGTAGTTGCGCGGGCGTTTCGGATCGTCGAGGGTGAAGCCGTCGTGGATCGCAACGCGGATTTCGTGCGCGTCAAAATCGCCCGCCTCGAGGAAGCGCACGTCGTTAGTGGCCACCACAGGCAGGCCACGCTCTTCTGCGAGGGCGACTGCCGCATGCAGATAGCTCTCTTCGTCCGCGCGCCCGGTACGGATCAGCTCCAGATAATAGCGATCCGGGAAATACTCTTCGTAGAAGGAGACGCACTGATCCACCAGCGCGCTGTTACCGCGCAGCAGGCTTTTGCCGACATCGCCCATACGGCCGCCGGAGATCAGCAGCAAACCTTCGTTCAGCTCCGCCAGCCAGTCGCGGTCAATCCACGGTCCCAGCGCACCGTAGCCGCGCTGGTAGGCTTTTGAAATCAGCAGAGTGAGGTTCTGATAACCCGTGTTATTCATGGCTAACACGGATATTTGCGTCATCTCATCGCCGAGTAGGTCGCTCTGCACGTGAAAATCCGCGCCGACGATGGGCTTTAATCCTGCGCCATGCGCCGTTCCGTAGAACTTCACCAGGCCACACAGGTTGGTAAAATCGGTGATCGCCAGCGCAGGCATGCCAAGCGAGGCCGCCTTTTTTACCAGCGGCCCGGTTTTTGCCAGCCCATCGATCATGGAGTAGTCGCTATGCACCCGCAGGTGTACGAAACGTGGTTCAGCCATCTTCAGATCCCGCGTTACTTAATTGCTTGCGTCTTGATTCAGGACACCAGTCCCAGCGCGCGTTTCACCGGGCCAAAACTGCGCCGATGATGTTCAGTTGCGCCATGTTCAGCCAGCTTTTCCAGATGGAAAGCTGTTGGATATCCCTTATGCTGGGCGAAACCATACGCGGGATAGGTGAGGTCCAGCGCGGCCATTTCGGCGTCGCGCGTCACTTTGGCAATGATTGACGCCGCGCTGATTTCTGCGACGCGGCTATCGCCTTTAACAACAGCCATTGAAGGCATCGGCAGCGCCGGGCAACGGTTACCGTCAATCAGCACATACTCGGGCACAATCTTCAGGCCCGCAACGGCACGCTGCATCGCCAGCATAGTGGCATGCAGAATGTTCAGGTCGTCGATCTCTTCCGGCTCTGCGCGCCCGAGACTCCAGGCCAGCGCCTTCTCTTTAATTTCATCGAACAGCGCCAGGCGACGCTTTTCGCTCAGTTTTTTCGAGTCGTTCAGGCCCACGATCGGGCGGGCGGGATCGAGGATCACCGCCGCGGTCACGACCGCGCCCACCAGCGGGCCACGGCCGACTTCATCCACACCGGCAACAAGGTGGGTATGGGGATAGATAAATTCCATCATTGTGCTAACTCCAGCACCGCATCGGCTGCCTGCTCATCAGCATTACAGCGGATCAGTTGATGGAGTTCACGGAACGTATCGTGCATCTGGTGGCTGGTTTTACCGTTGGCCAGCAGCGGCAGTAATGCATCAGCCAGTGCCTGCGGCTGACATTCATCCTGCAAGAGCTCTTTCACCAGCTCGCGACCCGCAAGCAGGTTTGGCAGAGATACGTAATCTGTTTTTACCAGACGTTTTGCCAGCCAGAAGGTAAACGGCTTCATGCGATAACCGACCACCATCGGGCATTTCGCCAGCATACACTCCAGCGCTGCCGTGCCGGAAGCCAGCAGTGCGGCATCGCTAGCATACATGGCCTCACGCCCTTTCCCGTCGAGAAGACGAACGTGAAGATCCGGGGCAACGTCGGCTTTGATACGCTCGAACTGCTCGCGGCGTTTGGCATTCACCAGCGGCACAACCACTTCAAGATCGGGATAGGTCTGGCGAAGAATCTGCGCGGTCTTCAGGAAATCAGCGCTCAGCATCTCGACCTCTGCGCCACGGCTGCCCGGCAGCAGCGCCAGACAGTGCACATCATGCGGGATGCCCAGCGCGTCGCGCGCCGCGTTTTTATCCGGATCCAGCGGCATGGCATCCGCCATGGTATGGCCGATAAAACGACACGGGACGTTAAATCTGTCGTAAAACGCTTTTTCGAAAGGCAGAAAAGCCAACACCAGATTGGTGGACCGTCCGATTTTGAAAACGCGTTTCTGTCGCCACGCCCAGACGGACGGACTGACGTAATGGATAGTTTTGATACCCTGCTTTTTCAGGTTCCCTTCAAGGGTAATATTGAAATCAGGCGCATCAATACCGACAAACACATCGGGTTTGAGGTCGGTAAAACGGCGGGTAAGATCGGCGCGAATATGTAGCAGGCGACGCAGGCGACCCAGCACTTCGACGATGCCCATCACGGCCAGTTCTTCCATTTCGTACCAGGCTTCACAGCCCTCGGCCTGCATCAGCGGGCCAGCCACGCCAACAAAGCGGGCGTTGGGTACGCGGGCTTTCAGCGCGCGGATAAGACCTGCACCAAGAATATCGCCGGAGGTTTCTCCGGCGACCAGGGCGATGGTAAGCGGACGACTGTCGACCATTAACGAATCAGACCACGCGTGGAACGTTCAAAGAATTCCATGAACGCTTTCACTTCATCGTGCTTATTCGCCAGTTCGGCAATTTCCGGCTTCGCCTCTTCCAGCGTTTTACCGCTACGGTACAGCAATTTGTACGCGTTGCGGATCGCTGTAATCGCTTCGCGGCTGAAGCCACGACGCTTGAGGCCTTCGATGTTCACGCCAAACGGCGTGGCATGGTTGCCCTGCGCAATCACAAACGGTGGGACGTCCTGCGCCACACCGGAGCATCCGCCAACCATCACGTGTGCACCAATGATGCAGAACTGATGGACTGCGGTCATGCCGCCGATAATTGCGAAGTCATCAACCGATACGTGTCCCGCCAGCGTTGCGTTGTTGGCGAGAATACAGCGGTCACCCACGGAACAGTCATGTGCAATATGCGCATTAACCATAAACAGGTTGTCGCTGCCCACCTTCGTCAATCCACCGCCTTGCGTTGTACCACGATGAATGGTGACGCTTTCGCGAATGCGGTTACGATCGCCGATTTCCACACGGGTCGGTTCGCCAGCATACTTAAGATCCTGGTTAACTTCGCCGATGGAGGCGAACTGATAGAGCTCATTGTTGCAGCCAATGGTCGTATGACCATTCACCACAACGTGAGATTTCAGTACTGTACCCTCACCAATTTCGACTTGGGGTCCAACGATACAAAACGGGCCAATGTGGACGTTTGCGCCAATAATGGCACCCGTTTCCACAATAGCGGTAGGATGAATAAAGGCGGATTTATCAATCACGTATCAGGCCTCCCGGCTACGCGCACACATCATTGTCGCTTCGCAAACAACTTTGCCGTCAACCATAGCTACGCCTTTAAAGCGAGTCAGGCCGCGACGCGTTTTTTCAAAAGTGACTTCCATGATCATTTGATCACCAGGCACGACCGGACGCTTGAAGCGCGCTTCATCGATACCCGCGAAGTAATAGAGTTCACCCGGCTCCAGTTTACCTACGCTTTTAAACGCCAGAATACCAGTAGCCTGTGCCATCGCTTCCAGGATCAACACACCCGGGAAGATAGGCTTACCAGGGAAGTGCCCCTGGAAGAACGGCTCGTTAACGGAGACATTTTTCACTGCGCGCAGAAAACGACCTTCTTCAAAATCCAGCACACGGTCTACCAGCAAAAACGGGTAGCGGTGCGGCAGAAGTTCTAAAATCTCTTCAATATGCAGAGTATGAGTGTCAGTAGTCAAAATACTCTTCCTGTCAAATGTACTAAGTAGCAATAATAACACGGCCTGCCGGTTTATAAACAAAGCCGACAGGCCGGGAAATTTAGCGTTAAACGGATGAACGCTTAGTCTTGTTGATCGATTTTGCGCTCAATCGCTTTGAGTCGCTTGCTCATATCATCAATATTCATCACCAGAGCAGCTGTTTTACGCCAGACCTTGTTCGGTTGCAGCGGAATACCCGAGGAGTAAACGCCGGGCTCAGTGATGGGACGCATCACCATGCCCATCCCCGTCACCGTGACTTTGTCGCATATTTCCATATGGCCATTGATCACGCTGGCACCACCAATCATGCAGTAGCGGCCAATTTTCAGGCTGCCTGCCATGATAACACCACCCGCAACTGCGGTATTGTCGCCAATCACAACGTTATGTGCAATCTGGCACTGGTTATCAATGATAACACCGTTACCAATAATGGTGTCGTCAAGCGCACCACGGTCAATGGTTGTGCACGCGCCGATCTCAACGCGATCGCCAATAATTACGCGACCCAGCTGAGGGATCTTAACCCAGTTACCCCGATCGTTGGCGTAACCAAATCCATCAGAACCAATCACCGTGCTGGACTGAACGAGACAATGCTCGCCAATCTCAACCTCATGGTAGACAGAAACATTGGCCCACAGACGAGTCCCTGCACCAATTTTCGTATTTTTTCCAACAAAGCAGCCAGGGCCAATCACCACGTTATCGCCCAGCACAACGCCGGACTCGATAACGGCGTTTGCGCCGACTGCTACGTTGTTACCCAGCTGCGCCGTCGGATCAATCACAGCACTGGCTGCAATGTTCTGTGCCGGCTGCGGCGTGGTATCAAGAATTTGGGCCATACGTGCATACGTCAGATAGGGATTTTTCACTACCAGCGCAGCGCAAGCGGCAAACGGAAGATCGTCCTGCGTCAGAACAACGGCAGACGCCTGGCACTGGGCCAGGTGTTCACGGTACTTAGGGCTTACCATGAAGGTAATAGTGCCTGCTTTAGCTGATTGCATGGACGCAACAGCGGTGATGACGATATCGCCATCACCGTGTAATTCTGCATCCAACTGCTGAGCTAAATCAGCCAGTCGAATTGAAGGCATTACTTATTTAACCTGTTTCAGAACATCAGCGGTGATGTCTTTAACATCGCTGCTGTTGAATGCAACGGCGTTCGCATCAACAACCAGATCGATGCTCTGATCGGCTGCTACTGCTTTAACGGCAGACTGAATGCGAGTCACCAGCTTGCCACGCTCTTCGTTAGAACGACGCTGACGATCCTGCTCGAAAGCCTGCGCTTTCTGAGAGAAGGTCTGGCGCTGAGACATGACGTCTTTTTCCAGTTTGCTGCGCTCGCTCGCTTTCATGGTAGAACCATCACGCTGTAAACGCTGCATCTTGGACTGAAGATCACCTTCCATACGTTGCAGTTCGCTCGCACGGCCTTTGAATTCGTTTTCCAGGGTTGCAGAAACACCGGTTTTCTGCGCGACCTGCTGGAACAAATTACCCATGTTGACGATTGCAATTTTATCCGCTGCCTGAGCAGAAGTTGCCATCGCTAAACCGAGACCTGCAGCTAATAACCACTTTTTCACAATTAACTCCTTACCATCCCATTGGCACCCGTGGGGTACCGTTCTTTGCGTGGCAAGGCGACCGTTTTACCGATCGCCGGTTGTCAGCGCTACACTGCCAACGCATTCCATTGCAGCGGATTATTACCAGGTTTTACCAATGTTAAACTGGAACTGCTCCGCTTTGTCTCCATCGTATTTCTTAAACGGCTGGGCGTAAGAGAAGACCAACGGCCCCAGCGGTGACATCCATTGTAATGCGATACCTGCGGACATGCGAATGTTGCCCGGATCGCTATAGTCCGGAACGCCCGCTGCACGCATCTGAGCGGTGTTCTCCCAGTTGGTATCCCACACCGTACCTGCATCCATAAAGAAGGAGGTACGGACAGAGTTCGCGTACTTATCGCTGATAAACGGCGTAGGCGTGATGAACTCAAGGCTCGCCACGGCCATGGCGTTACCGCCTACCGCATCATCAGAGCTACAGACCTGTTTTGGATCGCGGCTTGCGCAGTTATCTTCGTCATTACCGCCGTAGTAAACTGCTTTCGGACCAATGTTATTGGACTGGAAGCCACGAACAGTGCTTGAACCACCGGCGTAGAAGTTCTCATAGAACGGCAGCTCTTTGCTTCCGATACCGTCACCATAGCCCCAGCGTGTACGACCCAGGACGACCCACTTGTGGTCGTCATCAATTGGGAAGTAGGACGCCGTATCCAGCGTGACCTTATAGAACTCGTTATCGGAGCCCGGGATCGTCACTTTACCGTTCAGGTTGACGCGTGAACCTTCCGTTGGGAAGAAGCCACGGTCAAGACGGTTGTAGGTCCAACCGTAGTTGAAGGTGAAGTCATCCGCAGCGAAACCGTTGTCATCGCTGGACGTACTCGCCGACTGACCGATGGAGTCCAGATAACGCCACATCGCCACCTGCGGTTGCATGTTGGACAGGTCGTTATGCACGTATCCTAAACCTGCACGCAGGGTGTTGTATTCGTTAACCGGGAAGCCGAGCGTACCATCCAGACCGTAACTCTTGTTGGTATACGAGGAGAGGTCCGCGTCGTCCGCTTTAAAGTCGTTATAGAAGATACGACCGCCCAGGCTTACACCGTCAACGGTGAAGTATGGGTTAGTTACGGAGAACTCAGAATAGGTCTGGTAGTCGTTTTTCGTCCCGTTGATCCCGACAGAGTAGCCTGTACCCAGCCAGTTATCCTGCTGAACGCCAACCTGGAAGCTCACGCCACTTTCAGTACCGTAACCAATACCAAAGTTGAAGCTACCGGTATTACGTTCTTTAACTTTATAAACAACATCAACCTGATCCGGACGGCCCGGTACACGCTGCGTATCGGTATCAACCGTTTCGAAGTAGCCCAGACGGTTCAGACGTTCTTTACCCTGGTCTACCAGATCGCTTCCCAGCCATGCCCCTTCCATCTGGCGCATTTCACGGCGCAGAACGGAATCTTTGGAGGTGTCGTTACCTTCGAAGCGGATCTTACGCACGTAGAAACGGTTGCCCGCATCAACGTTAACGTGAAGCTTAACGGTTTTATCCGTGTCGTTAATTTCCGGCTGCGTTTGCACGCGCGGATACGCATAACCATAACGACCAAGCAGCTTCTTAATGCTGTCTTCCATTTTGGTGACTTTAGAACCGCTGTACAGATCGCCCGGCTGAATTTTGGTCAAAGATTCAATTTCAGCTGAATGCCCTGCCAGGTTGCCGCTGACTTCTACACCCGAAAGCGTGTACTTATCGCCTTCTGTGATGTTAACGGTAATGTAGATACCTTTCTTGTCCGGAGTCAGACTCACCTGAGTTGAATCGATGTTGAAACGGGCGTAACCGCGATCCAGGTAGTAGCTGCGCAGGGTTTCAAGGTCACCCGCCAGCTTCTGTTTCTGGTATTTACGATCGCCCACCACGTTCCACCACGGCACTTCGTCACGCAGCTGGAAGTTGGAGATCAGTTCGTCGGTGCTGAAGGCGTGGTTACCCACGATGTTGATCTGCTGGATCTTCGCAGAAACACCTTCCTGGAAGACCAGCTTCAGGTCAACGCGGTTACGCGGCAGCGGAGTGACAACCGCTTTCACGCTCGCGCTGTACTTACCGACGCTGTAGTAGAAGTCTTCCAGACCTTTTTCAATGTCTGCAAGCGTTGTGCGGTCCAGAGATTCCCCCACACGAACACCCGATGCCTCAAGGTTCTGCTTGAGCATGTCATCTTTCACCGACTTGTTACCGGAGAAAGTGATGCTGGCAATCGTTGGACGTTCTTTTACCTGAACCACCAGCGTATCACCATCGCGCAGGACGCGGACGTCCTCAAAGTTGCCGGTGGCAAACAGAGCACGGATGGTGTTACTGATATCTTCATCATTAACCGTATCGCCGGGGCGCACAGGCATACTGAGGAGGGCCGCACCAACGGCGACACGCTGAAGGCCTTCGAAATGAATATCTTTCACTACGAACCCGTCAGCACCGTATACGGTCGCGCTGCTAAACAGCAGCGACGCTATGAGCAACTTTTTCATCGCCATCGTTATTATGCGTTCTTCCTAACTAACTCTCTTACAACCGAGAGAAATCATTGAAAAGTGCAAGCCCCATTAACAGCACCAGCAAAATCGAGCCAATGCGATAACTAAAGTCTTGAACTCGCTCGGATACCGGTCCGCCTTTTAGCTTTTCAATCGCTAAAAACAGCAGATGGCCCCCATCTAATACGGGAAGCGGGAACAGGTTGATTATCCCCAGGTTCACGCTAATCAGCGCAAGGAACATGAGATAGTAAATCACCCCGAACTCCGCTGACATCCCAGCCCCTTGAGCAATCGAAATTGGCCCACTGAGGTTGTTCAGTTTGACATCACCGGTTATCAATTTCCCCAACATGTTGACCGTTAGCTTCATCAGCTGCCATGTTTTATCCGTGGCCTCAACGATGGCGCTAAACGGCCCATACTGGCGTATTGTCTTGTACTCATCTGGCAGTGGGATCACTTTCGGCACAACGCCGGCAAACCCTTCCGCCTTACCGCCGCCCGATTTGGTATCCGGGGTGAGGGTCAGCGAGAGCGAACTCCCCTGCCTTTCCACTTCCAGCGCGAGCGGCGTGCCTGGATTATCGCGCACCAGAGTAACAAAGGTCATCCATTGTGTTAATGGTTGACCATCGACTTTAACGATCCTGTCACCCGCTTGTAAACCTGCTTTACTTGCCGCCGAATGAGACTGTACTTCGGCTAACACCGGCTCGATCTGCGCGCCGCGCGGGCGAATCCCCAGAGCGGCGACGGGATCTTCTTTATCAGGCTCAAAGCGCCAGTGGCGTAAATCCAGCACTTTTTCCTGCCGCTGGTCGGAACCAAAAGGCGATACGCTGACGGTTGTCTGCTCATCACCGATTTTGGCGACCAGTTGTAACCTCACGGCATCCCAATCAGGGGTTTCGATACCATCAATCGCTTTAAGTTCCATTCCCGGTGCAATTTGCGCTGTTGCCGCAATGGAACCCGTGGTGATTTCGCCCACAACCGGGCGCACGCCAGGCACGCCGATGATAAACACCAGCCAGTAGGCAAAGATAGCGAAGATGAAATTGGCTACCGGGCCGGCAGCGATGATGGCAGCACGTTGTCCAACCGTTTTGTTGTTAAACGCGCTATGTCGAAGTTCTGGGGCGACGGGCTCAACGCGTTCGTCGAGCATTTTGACGTAGCCGCCCAGGGGAATCAGAGCAATGACAAACTCGGTGCCATGCTTATCGGTGCGCTTCCAGAGCGATTTGCCAAAGCCAATCGAGAATCGCTCTACCCGCACACCACAGCGCCGGGCAACCCAGAAATGGCCAAATTCATGCACGGTAATCAGTACACCCAGTGCAACAATGAACGCCGCCAGATTCCAGAGAATGCTCAGCATAAAACCTTCCGTTATATCGTCCCAAACACCAGTAAAAGCAGGCAAGCAAACACTGGAACAGCCGCTGTCAGGCTGTCAATGCGATCCAGTATTCCGCCGTGTCCTGGAATCAGGTGACCACTGTCCTTAATCCCTGCTTCACGCTTAAACATACTCTCGGTTAAATCACCCAGTACCGATGCCAGCGCCGCGAAAATCGAACATATCAGCAGCGTTGAGGGGGCAACCTCAAGATTCGCCCAGACGCCATAGCCCCAGGAGATGATCGCCGCCGTAAACAGGCCGCCGATGAAGCCTTGCCAGGTTTTACCTGGGGAAACTTTTGGCGCCAGCTTATGTTTGCCAAACAGTTTACCAAACATATAGGCCCCGGAGTCAGCCCCCCAGACGAGAATCATGACATAAAGCAGCCATATCGCGCCGCTGTAGTGGTTTTCGTCGTAGTGCCAGGCGCGCAGCGCCACCATTCCCCAGAAAAACGGAACGATGGTGAGCAGGCCAAAAATAAGGCGCAACACTTTAGAGTTACGCCAGATTGCCGCAGAGCCCGGATAGAAAAGCACTAAAACAAGCGCAGCAATCCACCACGCCAGCGATAACCATAAGGATCCGGCCACCAGCGGCTGGTGAACGTCGTGATGGTATGCAGGCAAGGTATACAGCATCAGGGCCAGTAAAAAACCACAGAGTACCGCCAGCCATACCCGCTGAGTGCGCGAGGTAAAGCCGCTAAGCTGCCCCCATTCCCACGCGGCGAGCATACACACCACCAGCGTAACAATAGCGAATCCCACCGGAGGCAGTAAAAACAGCGCTGCGATAACGACGGGTATTAATACAAAAGCGGAAATCAGGCGATACTTCAGCAAAAGCTACCCCCATCAGGCGTTATCGCCACCAGGCTCGGTGCCGCCGAAACGACGCTCTCGATTGGCAAAGGCATGCAGCGCACCTTCAAAGTCTTGTTCATCAAAATCTGGCCAAAGAACATCCGTAAAGTAAAGTTCGGCGTAGGCAATTTGCCACAGCAAAAAGTTACTTATGCGATGCTCCCCCCCTGTCCTTATAACCAAATCCACGGGTGCCAGTTCATTCATGCAGATTTGCTGACTCAGCGCCTCTTCATCAATCTGGTCGGGTCTTAGCAGCCCTTCCTGAACCTGCTCAGCCAAATGCCGAACCCCCTGGATAATATCCCAGCGTCCGCCGTAATTCGCCGCGATATTGAGCGTCAGGCCGGTATTATTTTCCGTCAGCGCTTCTGCTTTGCGAATCCGTTCCTGTAGACGTGAGTTGAAACGACTGGTTTCGCCAATAATACGCAGGCGGACGTTGTGGCGGTGCAGGCTTTTTACTTCGCTATCGAGCGCCCACACAAACAGTTCCATCAACGCAGTCACTTCCTGCGCAGGTCGATTCCAGTTTTCACTACTAAAAGCATAGAGCGTTAACGCATCAATGCCGTTATTGGCGGCAAAAGAAACGGCGCGGCGAACAGATTTCGCCCCAGCTTTATGCCCAAAGGCTCGTATCTTCCCTTGTCTTTTCGCCCAGCGGCCATTGCCATCCATGATGATTGCAACATGGCGACAGCCATGTGCTGGCAAGTTTTCGCTTATTGGTTGATTCGCAGACAACATAACGCGTTTTTAGTCCCTGAAAGGATTTAACGGTACACAGGAATACTGAAGCCTATACATAAAAAAGCCGTGTCAAACCACGGCTTACCTGACCACTTAAAGCCAAATACCTGCGATCAGGTGGCGCAGACTATATCACTGAAGCCCAACGCTAACAAATAGCACGACGACTAGTGCTTGCTTTATCACCAGCTTGCGAGACGTGTCACCTGTTTACGCGCAACAATGCGTGCCTGTGCATCTACGGCCAGCACCTCTTCCACACTTTGTGGCTCACGCAGATCCATCATCTCCAGCACGGTTAAATTCAACGCGGCGATATCAGTAAAGCGGATCTGCTGATTCAGAAAGGCTTCAACGGTCACTTCATTGGCTGCATTAAGCGCTGTTGTCGCCGCCTGCCCCTGATCGAACGCCGTCATCGCCAGCTTCAGGCACGGATATCGGTCGTAATCCGGCTCGCTAAACGTCAGTGAACTCAGCTTGCAAAAGTCGAGCGGCTTTACGCCGGATTTCACGCGGTTTGGCCACGCCATCGAATGAGCAATAGGCGTACGCATATCCGGCTCGCCCAACTGCGCCAGCACGCTGCCGTCCTGATAGCGCACCATTGAGTGAATCACCGACTGCGGGTGGATCAGCACTTCCATCTGTTTCGCCGACGCGTTAAACAGCCAGCGAGCTTCAATGTATTCCAGACCTTTATTCATCATGGTGGCCGAATCGACGGAGATCTTACGCCCCATCGACCAGTTCGGATGGCGACACGCCTGATCCGGCGTCATTGCGCGCAGTTCAGACAGTGGCGTTTCACGGAACGGGCCACCAGACCCGGTAAGCAGAATCGACACAACCCCATTCTGCTCGAGGTCAGCGTACCCCAGGTTCTGCTGAAAAGGTTGAGGCAAACTCTGAAAAATCGCGTTGTGCTCGCTATCGACCGGCAATAGACGCGCCCCACGCTGTTTTACCGCCTCCATAAACAGGCGTCCGCAGGTAACCAGCGACTCTTTGTTCGCGAGCAGGACATCTTTTCCCGCATCAATAGCGGCAAGCGTCGGCAGAAGACCCGCCGCCCCGACGATTGCCGCCATCACCTGATCAACCTCATCCAGCGCCGCCATATCGCAGGCCGCCTGTTGCCCGCTGAGCACCTCGGTACGGCTGCCCTTTTCCAGTAACAGCGCTTTCACCTGCCGGGCGCTCTCTTCATCATCCATCACCGCAAAACGGGGGGTAAACTCCAGACACTGCTCGACCATTCGCTGCACGTTTTTTCCGGCCACGAGAGCGGTCACGGTATAGCTGTCAGGGTTATGACGAACAACGTCGAGAGTGCTGCAACCGATAGAGCCAGTCGAGCCGAGGAGAGTGAGATGCTTCATGAGATGCCCAAAAGTTAGACCAGATAAAAGCAAAACGCCGCCAGCAAGACTCAATGTCCTTCTGAACGGCGTTTATCAGTGTACAGCGAAAATCAGAACTGCATCAGTTCCGCTTCTTTTTCTGCCAGCGCCGCATCAATTTTCTTGATCGCCGCGTCGGTCATTTTCTGAATGTCGTCCTGGGAACGACGATCGTCGTCTTCGCTGATCTCTTTTTCTTTCAGCAGCGCTTTCACTTTATCGTTCGCATCGCGACGCACGTTACGTACGGAAACGCGCCCCTGCTCAGCTTCACCACGCACGACTTTGATCAGGTCTTTACGACGCTCTTCCGTCAGCGGAGGCAGTGGAACGCGAATGTCCGCGCCCGCTGAGCTTGGGTTCAGACCCAGGTCAGATGCCATAATAGCTTTTTCAACGGCCGGGCTCATCGAGCGATCGAACACGTTGATTTTCAGGGTACGGGTATCTTCTACCGTCACGCTCGCCAGCTGACGCAGTGGCGTTGGCGTACCGTAGTATTCTACGATGATGCCATCCAGCAGGCTTGGGGAAGCACGGCCAGTACGGATTTTGCTGATTTGGTTTTTGAACGCTTCTACGCATTTGTCCATGCGTACTTCAGCATCTTTTCTGATGTCGTTAATCACGTTACGAATCCTTGAAAACTTGTCTCAGGCAGACTATCCGCCAGCACAGCGCTACAGGTGTGCTAAGTATAGTCGCGTTTAAATCATGACAGCGCCAAAGGCGCGTCCAGGTAAGATACCACTACAAAGTAAAGCGGAATCTTACCTGTATTTATCGTCGACGGAAATTATTCCGTGATCAAAGTGCCTTCTTTTTCGCCCATAACAACGCGACGCAGCGCGCCAGGCTTGTTCATGTTGAAGACACGAATCGGCAGTTTGTGGTCACGAGCCAGCGTAAAGGCGGCAAGATCCATCACTTTCAGCTCTTTATCCAGCACTTCGCTGTAGCTCAGCTGATCGTACATGGTCGCAGACGGATCTTTTGCCGGATCGGCAGTAAACACGCCATCCACTTTGGTCGCTTTCAGCACCACATCGGCTTCGATTTCGATACCGCGCAGGCAGGCAGCGGAATCGGTGGTAAAGAACGGGTTACCCGTACCGGCGGAGAGGATCACCACGCGGTTATTGCGCAGCAGGCTGATGGCCTCTGCCCAGCTGTAGTTATCGCATACGCCATTCAAAGGAATCGCGGACATCAGGCGAGCGTTCACATAGGCGCGATGAAGCGCATCACGCATCGCCAGGCCATTCATCACGGTTGCCAGCATACCCATGTGGTCGCCCACAACGCGGTTCATCCCCGCTTTCGCCAGACCAGCACCACGGAAAAGGTTGCCACCGCCAATGACCACGCCAACCTGAATACCCAGTTCGACCAGTTCTTTGATTTCCTGTGCCATGCGATCAAGGATGCTTGCGTCAATACCGAAGCCTTCCGATCCTTGCAGCGCTTCGCCACTCAGCTTAAGCAGAATGCGTTTGTACACGGGTTTTGCATTGGTAGCCATGTTTCTTTCCTGAGACTGTCAACGATTAAGATGGGGTTAATTCTGGCGACATGATATGTCGCATATCAGCACAGCGATACTGGAGCCTGTCTGATTTCGTGAGACGGGTGACAAAAAGAAGCCGCCCTCAGGCGGCTCCTTTTGCATCATTAAGACTGCTTGGACATTGCAGCAACTTCTGCTGCGAAGTCAGTCTCAACTTTCTCGATGCCTTCGCCCACTTCGAAGCGGATGAAGCCAGTCACGTCAGCGTTGTGCTCTTTCAGCAGCTGAGCAACAGACTTGCTTGGATCCATAACGAAAGGCTGGCCAGTCAGAGAAACTTCGCCGGTGAATTTCTTCATGCGGCCTTCAACCATTTTCTCTGCGATTTCTTTTGGCTTACCGGACTGCATCGCGATGTCCAGCTGAACCTGGTACTCTTTCTCTACCACTTCAGCAGACACGTCTTCTGGCTTAACGAATTCTGGCTTGCTTGCAGCGATGTGCATTGCCAGCTGCTTAACCAGCTCTTCGTCAGCGCCTTTAGCCGCAACCAGAACACCGATACGCGCGCCGTGCTGGTAAGAGCCCAGAACGTCACCTTCCAGGGAAGCAACGCGACGGATGTTGATGTTCTCACCGATCTTAGCAACCAGCGCAACACGCTCTTCTTCAAACTGTGCTTTCAGTACTTCAACGTCAGTGATTTTGCCTGCAACCGCTGCGTCCAGAACTTTGTTAGCAAATGCCTGGAAACCAGCATCTTTAGCAACGAAGTCAGTCTGGCAGTTAACTTCCAGAATGATGCCGTAGGTGCCGTCGATTTTGGTGATGATCACGCCGTCAGCAGCCACGTTGCCTGCTTTCTTAGCTGCTTTGATCGCACCGGATTTACGCATGTTTTCGATTGCCAGCTCGATGTCGCCGTTCGCTTCGGTCAGCGCTTTTTTGCAATCCATCATGCCTGCGCCAGTACGCTCACGCAGCTCTTTTACCAGGGATGCGGTAATTTCAGCCATTCTTAAATCCTCGGGAGATGTGAACTGCCCGGCCGGGAGCCAAACAGTATAAATTGAAAAAAGGGGCCGATAATGGGCCCCTATTCATACACGGTACTAATAAGGGGTAAAACCTTATTATTCAGCTTCTACGAAGCTTTCTTCCGCCTGAGAAGCCAGATCCTGGGAACGGCCTTCACGAACGGTAGCAGCTACAGCGCTCAGGTACAGGCTAACAGCACGGATTGCGTCGTCGTTACCCGGGATAACGAAGTCAACACCGTCCGGATCGGAGTTGGTATCAACGATAGCGAATACCGGGATACCCAGGTTGTTAGCTTCTTTGATGGCGATGTGCTCGTGGTCTGCATCGATTACGAACAGCGCGTCTGGCAGGCCGCCCATATCTTTGATACCGCCCAGGCTGTTTTCCAGCTTGTCCAGCTCACGAGTGCGCATCAGCGCTTCTTTCTTAGTCAGCTTATCGAAAGTACCGTCCTGAGACTGGGTTTCCAGATCTTTCAGGCGCTTGATGGACTGACGAACAGTTTTCCAGTTGGTCAGCATGCCGCCCAACCAGCGATGGTTCACGAAGAACTGATCGCAGCTGTTAGCAGCATCTTTCACAGCTTCGCTTGCAGCGCGCTTGGTACCAACGAACAGAATCTTACCTTTACGGGAAGAGATCTTGTTCAGCTCAGCCAGGGCTTCGTTGAACATTGGTACAGTTTTCTCAAGGTTGATGATGTGAACTTTGTTACGCGCGCCGAAGATGAAAGGCTTCATTTTCGGGTTCCAGTAACGGGTCTGGTGACCGAAGTGAACACCAGCCTTGAGCATGTCGCGCATGGAAACAGTTGCCATGTTTAAAACCTCTATATTAAAAGTTGGGGTTATGCCTCCACGTATCCCATATTACCGACCCCGAAGGGCACCCCGGAATATGTGCCGATACGTGTGTGTTGTTACACAAAGTGAGATTTGTCGCTCCCGTCCAGCCTGTGTATCTGAGATGGATCGGAAGTCCGGCGCGCTTTATACCATAAAACACGGTCGGAAACCAATAGTTGTTGGCTGAGTGTGCTGTTAATGATTCTCAATTTGGCACGGGGTGCGCCTGACTGATACCATTGACAACACTTACACTAGTATTGTCGAAAAAATCGACACCGATGGACAGATTACATGGCTATCTCTATTAAGACACCTGAAGAAATTGAAAAGATGCGCGTCGCCGGTCGTCTGGCCGCGGACGTGCTGGAAATGATCGAACCGTTTGTGAAACCGGGCGTCAGCACTGGCGAACTGGATCGCATCTGTAACGACTATATCGTCAACGAGCAGCACGCGGTCTCCGCCTGCCTGGGCTATCACGGTTTCCCGAAATCCGTCTGCATTTCTATCAATGAAGTGGTTTGCCACGGCATCCCGGATGACGAGAAATTGCTGAAAGATGGCGACATCGTCAACATCGACGTGACCGTCATTAAAGACGATTACCACGGTGACACCTCTAAGATGTTCATCGTTGGCAAGCCAACCATTCTGGGTGAGCGCCTGTGCAAGGTCACCCAGGACAGCCTCTACCTGGCGCTGAAGATGGTGAAGCCGGGCATCCGCCTGCGCACTATCGGCGCGGCAATTCAGAAGTTCGTGGAAGCAGAAGGTTTCTCCGTGGTGCGCGAATACTGCGGTCACGGCATTGGCCGCGTATTCCACGAAGAGCCGCAGGTACTGCATTACGATGCTGACGACGGCGGCGTGGTCCTGCAAAAAGGCATGACCTTCACCATCGAGCCAATGGTCAACGCGGGCGATTACCGCATCCGCACCATGAAAGATGGCTGGACGGTAAAAACCAAGGACAGAAGCTTGTCGGCCCAGTACGAGCATACTATTGTGGTAACAGACAACGGCTGCGAAATTATGACGTTGCGCAAGGATGACACCATCCCGGCGATACTGACGAACATTGAGTGATAAAAAGCCGGCGAATGCCGGCTTTTTTAATGGCGATAGCTTTTTCTTATGGGTGGCGCACGATGAGTAATCTTTTACCCGAACAGTATGCTAACACGGCTCTTCCCACCCTCCCCGACCAGCCTGACAACCCGGGCGTCTGGCCGGCGCATGAGCTGACCTGCGCGCATATCAAAGCCCATATGGCGGTTTTCCATCGCTGGCTGGGTAGCGCGTTTGACGCAGGCGTGTCAGCCGAGCAGCTCATTGAAGCGCGTACCGAGTTTATCGACCAGCTCCTGCAACGTCTGTGGATCGACTACGGTTTCGGGCAGGTGAGCGACGTCGCGCTGGTTGCGGTCGGCGGTTATGGCCGGGGTGAACTGCATCCGCTCTCTGATATCGACCTGCTGATCTTAAGCCGTAAAAAATTGCCGGACGATCGGGCGCAAAAAATCGGTGAACTGCTGACTCTGCTCTGGGACGTAAAACTGGAGGTGGGCCACAGCGTGCGCACGCTGGAAGAGTGTCTGCTGGAGGGGTTATCTGACCTGACCGTCGCCACCAACCTGATTGAAACCCGCCTGCTGATTGGCGACGTGGCGCTGTTCCTCGAGTTGCAAAAGCACATATTTAGCGACGGCTTCTGGCCCTCGGAAAAATTCTTCGCCGCAAAAGTCGAAGAACAAAACCAGCGCCACCAGCGCTATCACGGCACCAGCTATAATCTTGAGCCGGATATCAAAAGCAGCCCCGGTGGCCTGCGCGATATCCACACGCTGCAATGGGTCGCCCGTCGTCATTTTGGGGCAACTTCGCTGGACGAAATGGTCGGTTTCGGTTTTCTGACCGAAGCGGAACGTAACGAACTCAATGAGTGTCTGCACCTGCTCTGGCGCATTCGTTTTGCCCTGCATCTGGAAGTCACCCGCTATGATAACCGCCTGCTGTTTGACCGCCAGCTCAGCGTGGCGCAGCGCCTGAATTACCAGGGCGAAGGCAACGAGCCGGTTGAGCAGATGATGAAGGATTTCTTCCGCGTCACCCGCCGCGTCTCTGAACTGAACCAGATGCTGTTGCAGCTGTTCGATGAGGCGATCCTCGCGCTGACGGCGGATGAAAAACCGCGTCCGATTGATGACGAGTTTCAGCTGCGCGGCACGCTGATCGATCTGCGCGACGAAACGCTGTTCATCCGCGAACCGGAAGCGATCCTGCGAATGTTTTACACCATGGTGCGCAACAGCACCATTACCGGGATCTACTCCACCACCCTGCGCCATCTGCGCCACGCACGGCGTCATCTGAAGCAACCGCTGTGCTACATCCCGGAGGCGCGCTCGCTGTTCCTGAGCATGCTTCGTCATCCGGGCGCCGTCAGCCGCGGTCTGCTGCCGATGCACCGCCACAGCGTGCTGTGGGCCTATATGCCGCAGTGGTCACATATTGTCGGGCAGATGCAGTTTGACCTGTTTCACGCGTACACGGTAGATGAGCACACGATCCGCGTCATGCTGAAGCTGGAAAGCTTCGCTAAAGAAGAAACGCGATCCCGCCATCCGCTGTGCGTTGATTTGTGGCCACGTCTGGCGCACCCGGAGCTGATCCTGATTGCCGCCCTGTTCCACGACATCGCCAAAGGCCGCGGCGGCGACCACTCCGTGCTCGGTGCCCAGGACGTGCTGAAATTTGCCGAGCTGCACGGCCTGAACTCGCGCGAAACGCAGCTGGTGGCCTGGCTGGTCCGCCATCATCTGCTGATGTCGGTTACCGCTCAGCGTCGTGACATTCAGGATCCGGAAGTGATCAAGCAGTTCGCCGAAGAGGTACAAACGGAAAACCGCCTGCGCTATCTGGTCTGCCTGACGGTAGCCGATATCTGCGCCACCAACGAAACCCTGTGGAACAGCTGGAAGCAGAGCCTGCTGCGCGAGCTGTACTTCGCCACCGAAAAACAGCTGCGTCGCGGGATGCAGAACACCCCGGACATGCGCGAGCGCGTGCGTCACCACCAGTTGCAGGCGCTGGCCCTGCTGCGTATGGATAACATCAACGAAGAGGCGCTGCATCAGATTTGGGCGCGCTGTCGCGCCAACTACTTTGTGCGCCACAGCCCAAACCAGCTTGCCTGGCACGCCCGACATCTGCTGAAGCATGACCTGACGAAACCGATGATCCTGCTCAGCCCGCAGGCCACGCGCGGCGGGACGGAGATCTTTATCTGGAGCCCGGACCGGCCCTATTTGTTTGCTGCGGTCTGTGCAGAGCTGGACAGGCGTAACCTGAGCGTTCACGACGCGCAGATTTTTACCACCCGTGACGGCATGGCAATGGACACCTTTATTGTGCTGGAGCCGGACGGCAGCCCGCTCTCAGCCGATCGTCATGAAGGAATACGCTTCGGTCTGGAACAGGCGATTACCCAGCGCAGCTGGCAGCCGCCGCAGCCGCGCCGTCAGCCGGCGAAACTGCGCCACTTTACCGTCGATACCGAGGTGAATTTCCTGCCGACCCATACCGATCGTAAATCGTTCCTGGAGCTGATCGCGCTCGACCAGCCAGGGCTGCTCGCCCGCGTCGGCCAGGTTTTTGCCGATCTGGGAATTTCGCTTCACGGCGCCCGAATTACAACCATTGGCGAGCGAGTAGAAGATTTATTTATAATCGCCACCGCCGACCGGCGTGCCCTTAATAATGACCTGCAACTTGAAGTGCAACAACGGTTGACAGCAGCCCTCAATCCAAACGATAAAGGGTGACGTGTTTTTTAGTGAAATGGAAAGAGTAAACAATGCAGCAGTTACAGAACGTTATTGAGTCCGCTTTTGAGCGTCGCGCCGACATCACTCCGGCAAATGTGGATACCGTGACCCGTGAAGCGGTTAACCAGGTTATTTCCCTGCTGGATTCCGGCGCACTGCGCGTGGCAGAAAAAATCGACGGTCAGTGGGTCACTCATCAATGGCTGAAGAAAGCTGTGCTGCTCTCTTTCCGTATCAACGATAACCAGGTTATCGACGGAGCAGAAAGCCGCTACTTCGACAAAGTGCCAATGAAATTTGCGGACTACGACGAAGCGCGCTTCCAGAAAGAGGGCTTCCGCGTGGTGCCACCGGCGGCGGTTCGTCAGGGTGCCTTCATCGCACGCAATACCGTGCTGATGCCATCCTACGTGAACATCGGTGCCTACGTTGACGAAGGCACCATGGTAGACACCTGGGCCACCGTCGGTTCCTGCGCGCAGATCGGTAAAAACGTTCACCTGTCCGGCGGCGTGGGCATCGGTGGCGTTCTGGAGCCACTTCAGGCTAACCCAACCATCATCGAAGACAACTGCTTCATTGGCGCGCGTTCCGAAGTGGTTGAAGGCGTGATCGTCGAAGAAGGTTCTGTGATCTCCATGGGCGTCTACATCGGTCAGAGCACCCGTATTTACGACCGCGAAACCGGTGAAATCCATTACGGCCGCGTACCCGCCGGTTCCGTTGTGGTCTCCGGCAACCTGCCGTCTAAAGACGGCAAATACAGTCTGTACTGCGCGGTCATCGTGAAGAAAGTGGACGCGAAAACCCGCGGTAAGGTCGGTATCAACGAACTGCTGCGCACCATCGATTAATCAGGTATAACAAAAAGCGGGGGCAACCCCGCTTTTTTTATATCTGAAGGTGGCGGAAATAGATTTTTTCGTTAATTATTCATAGGTTATGTTGAGATCAAGGGTACCGCTATGTACGATAATCTGAAAAGTCTGGGCATTACCAATCCTGATGAAATTGATCGTTATAGTCTCCGCCAGGAAGCGAATAACGATATTTTGAAAATCTATTTTCACAAGGACAAAGGAGAGTTTTTCGCTAAAAGCGTGAAGTTTAAATACCCACGCCAGCGTAAGACCGTTGTCGCTGACGGTATCGGTCAGGGATATAAAGAAGTACAGGAAATCAGCCCTAACCTGCGCTATGTGATCGACGAACTCGATCAGATCTGCCAGCGCGATCGCAGCGAAATCGATTTAAAACGTAAGATCCTTGACGATCTTCGTCACCTTGAAAGCGTCGTCACCAATAAGATCAGCGAGATTGAAGCAGATCTTGAGAAATTGACGCGGAAATAAAAGCAAAACGGCAATCCTTGATTGCCGTTTTTAATGTTTGCGCCCTCTCCCTGTGGGAGAGGGATGGGGTGAGGGCACCAGACCGCACTCAGCTATCTCTGCTCATCCAGCTGCAACGCCACATACAGCAGCAGCCGGTCGTCAAAATTCCCCAAATCCAGCCCCGTCAGCTCCGAGATGCGGTTTAGCCGATACTCAAGCGTATTACGATGAATAAACAGCGCTTTTGACGTTGCCAGCGGCTGAACGTTATGCCGGAACCACGCCTGCAAGGTGCGGCGCAGCAGACCGTTGTTGTCCATTGCTTTCAGACGCACCAGCGGACGCGCCAGCTCGTTGGCCTGCCAGCCACCGCGCAGGCTGTCGAGCAGGACCGGCAGCATCAAGTCCTGATAGAAATAACTGCGGCTCTCCGGCATGCGCTGTTTACCTACCATCATGGTGGTGCGCGCGGTTCGCCATGAACGAGCGATACTCCCCGGACCGGTAAAGTAATTCCCCAGCGCGACGCGAAAACGGAGCTGACCGTTCTCCTTCATGCGCTCGATGAGCAGCTCCACGCGACGACGATGATCTTCCGCGTCCCAGCGACCAAACTGGTTAAGCGCAGGCTTAAGCACCACCATTTCCGTCAAAGAGACAATTGCCACCAGGTTGTTACGCTCCGGCGTCGCCAGCATGTTTTGCAGCTGCTGGAGCTCTACCATGGCGCTGTCTACGCCAAGCTGACCGCTATCTACCTCGATGACGGCAACAACGCGGGGCTGGTTCAGGTCAATGCCCAGACGCTGCGCCCACTCGCTCAGGGCAGGCGTATGCTCTTCCGCCTGGATCAAATTCATCACCAGCTCTTCACGCAGGCGGCTGTCCTGAGCAAGCAGGTGCATCAGGCGCGACTGCTCCAGCATCATCTCCGCCGTCATGCAGACCAGCTCGCCGTATTTACGCAGCGATTCAGGATCGCCGGTCAGCCCGATAACGCCAACAATTTCTCCTTCCAGACGCAGCGGCAGGTTGATCCCCTGACGGACCCCGTGCAGATGTTTCGCCACGGCGTCATCTATGTCGACCACGCGCCCCTGAGAAAGCACCAGCAATGCCCCTTCGTGCAATTCACCAATACGCTCACGATCGCCGCTGCCGATAATGCGCCCGCGTGCATCCATTACGTTGATATTGGTATCGATGATGCGCATGGTTCGCGCCACGATATCCTGCGCCATTTTGGTATCCAGATGCCAGCCAGCCATATAACCCTCCCGTGAGCAGAGCTCAAGCATAGGGAAGTTCAGCTAAGGCCGCATTGTGCAAATGCCCAAAGGCGGAGAGAGATGTATGGAGTTGTGGGAGAGGTCACAGAAACGAGAAAGCCCCTGCGAACAGGGGCTTAAGAAGGTTACTGCATCAGGAGATAAATAGAGGTATCACCACGCTGAATATTCAGCGCCAGCACGGAAGGCTTGCTGTCGAGAATTTTGCGCAGTTCAGCAATGTTTTTCACCGGCTGCTGGTTAGCGCCCATGATCACATCACCTTTTTTCAGTCCGATACGGGCAGCAGGTGAGTTCGCTTTCACGTTGTTCACCACCACGCCTTTATCTGCCCCTTTGTTGCTCATCTCGGCACCTTCAATACCGCTGAAGATGGTGCTGGAATCCACCTGATTCTGGCTGCTCTGCTGAAGTTCCAGGCTCACGTTGACCGGCTTACCTTCACGCAGCAGGCCGAGGGTCACTTTACTGCCGATTGGCATAGAACCGACTTCCGCACGCAGGGCGGCAAAGCTGCTGATAGGTTTACCGTTCAGAGAGGTGATCACATCACCCGCTTTGATACCGGCCTTCGCCGCCGAGGAGTTCGGCATGACCTGGCTTACGAACGCGCCGCGCTGAGCGTCCACCTTCATCGCCTTCGCCAGCTCTGAGTTCAGTTCGGTACCCATGATACCCAGTTCACCGCGTTTCACCTGCC
The DNA here is from genome assembly GCF_001631805.1 of Enterobacter genomosp. S. NCBI lineage: Bacteria > Pseudomonadati > Pseudomonadota > Gammaproteobacteria > Enterobacterales > Enterobacteriaceae > Enterobacter > Enterobacter genomosp. S. The sequence continues at coordinate 39,708 of NZ_LVVA01000018.1, forward strand.
CATACTGGACCATCTGCGCAGTGAGGTTTTTCACCATGTTACTCGGAATAGCGAAACCGATACCGATGTTGCCACCGTCCGGTGCGAGGATAGCGGTATTGATACCGATCAGCTCGCCGTTCAGGTTCACCAGCGCACCGCCGGAGTTACCGCGGTTGATGGCCGCATCCGTCTGGATGAAGTTTTCATAGTTTTCCGCGTTCAGGCCACTGCGTCCCAGCGCAGAGACGATACCCGAGGTCACGGTTTCGCCCAGACCAAACGGGTTACCGATGGCGACGGTGTAGTCACCGACGCGCAGCGCGTCGGAATCGGCAAGCTTAATCGCCGTCAGGTTCTTCGGATCCTGAATTTGAATCAGCGCAATGTCGGAGCGCGGGTCTTTACCGACCACTTTGGCATCGAATTTACGGCCATCGCTCATCTGCACTTTAATGGTGTTAGCATTATCTACCACGTGGTTATTGGTCACCACGTAGCCTTTGGCTGCATCAATGATCACGCCCGAGCCAAGCGCCATGAATTTCTGCTGCTGGCCGCCGCCCATGCCGTCATCCCCTGCACCGCCGCCCTGACAGAACGGGGAGCTCTGGAATGGCGAACCGTCCTGGCAGAATGGCGAATTGTCGCCGAAGAACTGCTGGAAGTTACGCGGCATACGCGGCGTATTGACGGTTGTGCTGCCCTCAACGTTAATACTTACCACCGATGGCATCACTTTTTCGAGCATCGGGGCCAGGCTTGGCATCTGCTGCGCAGTCGCTGCCGAGGAAGCTGTCTCGGCTGCCGTCGCTGCCAGAGGGGACAGCGCTAAACCTAAACTCAGAGCCAGTGCACTCATTGCTAATGTGGTTTTTTTCATGTTTCTCAATCTCGATTTACCAGATAACGCAAAATTGCTGTGTAACTCAGATTCGTTTTATACCGCTTAGTTCCGGGATTAAGTTTATGGAAAAAGTAAAAATTTATTGGTCGTCTTTACAAAACTCATGGCTTATTCAACGGCCATCAGCTTGCGGTATTCATCCCAGGCATACAAATCAGTCATCCCGCTGATATAGTCCTGGATAAGCCGGCAGCGATAATAATATTCCATAACTGGCCATTGTGAAGAATGGCGATCTATTTTACTGACGGCTTCAATGTATGCCAGCCTGTGACGGGTTGAAAGTTTCTGATAGAGGCGAGATTCAATTGGCAGACGGCGAACACGCTCATGTTCTACCAACTCGCTGAACTCATCGACCGTCAGTTGGAGCAGTGGGCCATAGATCTCCAGCAACCCACTGATAACCCGGTATCCTTGCAGCTCGAGTTGTTCGACATCCGGGTGGCTGAAAACATGGCGAACCGCCACGTTTTTATATAATTCAAGAAGCTGACTAAAACTGCTCTCATCTTCCAGCAGGGCGTGATTAAATTCCCCGCTATATATCATCGGCAAATTATCAATAAAACGGGCGGCCGCATACGGCACCAGTTTATTCAGCGTGTTGACCCGCAAATACATAAAGAACTGATCTTCGGTGCTGCGGCTCAGGGTATTTGAACGCGATTTCTCCCACGCATTTTCGACGACCTGCGCAAACAGAGACCCTTTTTCATGCTCCCCCCAGGCATCATGAAGATGCTGATACAGCTCTTCGACGCTGAATATTCTTTTTTCAACCGCGTCTTCCAGGTCGGCCACGCAATAGGAAATATCATCGGCGGCTTCCATAATCCACGTCAATGGAAAACGGCCATTCGGCGTCAGCGAAAGTTCTTTACGCAGCCGTTCAACGTACGCTTCTTCCGACAGGTAATAGCCCGGTTTTTTCATCAGGTAGCTATGGGTAGCGGGCGTTTCCCCCATCCACCACGCGGGACGCGTGTATTTAAGAATGCAGCCCACCTGCGCCCAGGTCAGATTCATGCGCATCAGGGAGTGCACCAGGCGAATACCCTGCGCATTACCTTCAAAATGACACAGATCCTGACGCACCTTGCGGCGCAGGTCGTTCAGGCTCTCTTCGCCCTCGCGCAGGCATAAATCGCGGACCACGCAGCGGTCATCGCTGAGCGGCTGGCTTATGGCGTCAGAGGGAAAAAGCCGCTGTTTAAACCAGTCATTGATGGCGGCCTCGCCGAAATGACCAAAGGGCGGATTGCCGATATCGTGCATCAGGCAGGCCATCTCAACGATGCTTTCGAACGGCCCGGTCAGTTCATCCAGCCCGTAGGTCTCCAGCAGACGTTGCTCTTTGAGACGGCTAAGGATCTCTTTTGCAATGTAGCGCCCCACCTGCTGCACTTCCATGGAGTGCGTTAACCGCGTACGCACCGCAGCGTTACGCTCCAGCGGGAATACCTGGGTTTTTTGCTGTAACCGGCGGATAGCGGGCGAGTTGATGATGCGTCCGCGATCGCTTTCGAAAATACGCAGGATCTCATGTTCGCTCTTATCGCCCTGTGGCGAACGGAAACGTCGGTGCCAGTTAATTTTGGTGCGAAAATCGATTGGTGCCATGTGCTCCCCCGCGTGAGAATGCGTTTCCCCTTAACCGCATGATAGACTATGCATCTTAACAAGGCACATCGCGAGTAAATCTATGAAAATCGGCATTATTGGTGCAATGGAAGAAGAAGTTACGCTGCTGCGTGACAAAATTGAGAACCGTCAGACCCTCTCCCTCGGTGGCTGTGAGATCTACATCGGCCAGCTGAACGGCGTTGACGTGGCTCTGCTGAAATCAGGCATCGGTAAAGTTGCAGCGGCATTGGGCGCGACCCTGCTGCTTGAGCGCTGCAAGCCTGACGTTATCATTAACACAGGTTCTGCGGGCGGTTTGGCGCCGACGCTGAAAGTGGGTGATATCGTGGTTTCCGACGAAGCGCGTTACCACGATGCAGACGTCACCGCATTTGGCTACGAATATGGCCAACTTCCGGGCTGCCCGGCCGGGTTTAAGGCGGATGATAAGCTGATTAGCGCCGCTGAAAGCTGCATCAACGAGCTGAACCTCAACGCGGTACGTGGCCTGATCGTCAGCGGCGATGCCTTTATCAACGGCTCTGTCGGTCTGGCGAAAATCCGTCATAACTTCCCGCAGGCTGTCGCCGTTGAGATGGAAGCCACGGCTATCGCGCATGTGTGCCATAACTTCAGCGTGCCGTTCGTGGTCGTTCGCGCGATCTCTGACGTGGCGGACCAGCAGTCCCACATCAGCTTCGACGAATTCCTGGCCGTTGCGGCAAAACAGTCCACCGTGATGGTGGAAACCCTGGTGCAGAAACTGGCGCGTGGGTAAGGTGTTCTTCAGGGCGCTGGTCGCCCTGCTTCTGCTCGCCCCGGCCTGGCTCATCGCCGCGCCGCGGGTGATTACCCTCTCCCCTGCCAATACGGAACTGGCGTTTGCCGCGGGGATCACGCCCGTTGCGGTGAGCAGTTTTTCCGATTACCCCCCGCAGGCCGCCCATATCGAACAGGTTGCCACCTGGCAGGGAATGAACCTGGAACGCATTGTGGCGCTCAAGCCCGATCTCGTCCTCGCCTGGCGCGGCGGTAATGCCGAGCGGCAGGTGAATCAGCTCTCATCGCTGGGAATAACCGTGAAATGGGTGGATGCGGTGAGCATCGAACAGGTGGCGCAAGCCCTGCGTGACCTCGCGCCCTTCAGCCCGACCCCACAACGCGCCGGGCAGGCAGCACAGCAGATGCTCAACGATTTTGCCGCGCTAAAAGCCCGGTACGGCACGCAGCCGAAACAACGCGTTTTTTTGCAATTTGGCAGCCAGCCGCTGTTCACTACCGGGAAAGGTTCGATCCAGAATCAGGTGCTTGAGACTTGTGGAGGTGAAAATATCTTTGCCGAAAGTCGGGTGCCCTGGCCGCAGGTCAGCCGTGAGCAGGTCCTGGCCCGGCAGCCGCAGGCCATTGTGGTGGTCGGAAATGCGAGCGACATTCCTAAAATTAAACAATTCTGGCATCACCAGCTTAAAATTCCGGTGATCGCCCTCAACAGCGACTGGTTTGAACGCGCCGGCCCGCGTATTATCCTCGCCGCAAAACAGCTCTGCGCCGAACTGGCAGAGCGTCATTCAAACAGATAAATACCCTATTCGAGGATTTAACGATGCTCGTGTATTGGCTGGATATTCTTGGCACAGCCGTTTTTGCTATCTCCGGCGTTCTGCTTGCCGGAAAACTGCGCATGGATCCCTTTGGCGTGCTGGTGCTCGGCGTCGTTACGGCGGTAGGCGGCGGAACGATCCGCGATATGGCGCTGGCAAACGGCCCGGTATTCTGGGTAAAAGATCCGACAGACCTGGTGGTGGCAATGGTCACCTGCCTGCTGACCATCGTGCTGGTGCGTCAGCCGCGCAGGCTCCCCAAATGGGTGCTGCCGGTGCTGGACGCCGTCGGCCTGGCCGTCTTTGTGGGCATAGGTGTCAACAAAGCCTTTATTGCCGGGACAGGGCCGCTGGTGGCAATCTGCATGGGCGTACTGACCGGCGTGGGCGGGGGGATTATTCGCGACATTCTGGCGCGAGAAGTCCCGATGATCCTGCGAACGGAGATCTACGCGACGGCCTGTATTATTGGGGGAATCGTTCACGCCACGGCGTATTACACCTTCGCTGTCCCGCTGGAAAACGCGGCGATGTTGGGGATGGTGGTCACGCTGGCGATCCGTTTAGCGGCGATACGCTGGCACCTGAAGCTGCCGACGTTTGCGCTGGATGAAAATTCAAGGTAGGGGTTGTTGATAAGCCCGGTAGCGCTGCGCTTACCGGGCCTACAATCCGCATTCAGGCTTAAATACTGAACGATGAACCACACCCGCAGGTGCTGGTCGCGTTCGGGTTCGTCACCACGAAGCGCGAGCCTTCCAGACCTTCAGTGTAGTCCACTGAACCGCCTACAAGATATTGCAGGCTCATCGGGTCAACCACCAGCGCGACGCCCTGTTTCTCGATAGTCATATCACCATCGTTGACCTGGTCGTCAAAGGTAAAACCATACTGGAAGCCACTACAGCCGCCGCCGGTAATATAAACACGCAGTTTAAGGTCCGGATTGTCCTCGTCGGCAATCAGGGTTTTCACTTTTTTCGCTGCGGCTTCGGTAAATTCCAGCGGCAACGCTACGTCATCACTCATCTTATGCTCCCATGAATACTGCGACTGCTATTGGGTAAAAATCACCCAATTCTTTTTGTCATTATCTAATACCCTGGTAATTCATTCAAGTATTCTGCTTCAGGGCCTGTTCAGCCTCCTGTTTTGCCAGGGTACGGGCAAGAATGGTGGAGTATAGCGGTTTTCCACCCAGGAATTGGGCTAATAGTGTCGCGCCAAGGCAGGTAATGATCATTGGCAAAATGAGCTGGTAATTGTCGGTCATCTCCAGCACCAGCACGATCCCGGTCAGCGGCGCGCGCAGGGAGGCCGCCAGCAGCGCCCCCATTCCCGCCACCGCAAACGTCCCCGCGTCCAGATGATAGGCCGGGAACCCAACCGCTGCCGCCATGCCAAACGCCGTGCCCAGCAGCGTTCCCAGCGCCAGCATCGGGGCAAAGATGCCGCCCGGTGCGCCAGAGGAGAAGCACAGCACGGTCGTGATCACCCGCGAGATAAACATAAACAACAGCAGCCCCACGCTGAAATTCCCCGCCGCGGCAATGGGAATCAGCCCGAAACCGCCGCCCGCCGCGTTCGGTTCGATAAAGCCGAGGATCCCGCACACGCCGCCAAGCAGGCCTCCCACCAGCACCCATTTAGTGGTATTTCCGCCATGGATGCGCTGAAACATATCCTGCGCACGTAAAATCAGGGTATTGAAAAGCGGGCCGACGATGCCAAAAATCATCCCAAGAACCAGATACAGCCACAGGGTATTGACCGGGGCATTGGTCAGCTTGCCAACCTCAATCACCGCCCCTTCGCCGTTAAAGAGACGAAAGACAATGCTCGACATAATCACGCCGGTAAACACCGCTTTAATGGAGATCAGGTTGTAGCGGAACTGGGCGCGCATCTCTTCGATAATGAACAGGATACCCGCCAACGGCGCGTTAAACGCGGCAGACAGCCCCGCCGCCGCCCCCGTCGCCAGCAGCGTATGGCGCGCTTCAGCGCTGCGCATGCGGAACAGGTCGCCGACCATCCGCCCGACGTTGCCGCCCAGCTGTACCGTTGGCCCTTCGCGACCCAGCACCATGCCCGCCCCGAGCGTCCCCATCCCGCCGATGAATTTCACGGGAAGCACGCGCCACCAGCGAACCGGGCGCAGCTCTTCCAGCGCCCCTTCAATTTCAGGGATCCCCGAGCCGCCGGCTTCGGGCGCAAATTTACGCACCAGGAAATACCCCACCATGGCGAACAGTGCCGAAAGGCCAAATGCCAACACCCAGACCAGCCATTCCCGATCCGCAAAGCTGGCAACGGTACCGATGCGCCAGTTGAGCACCGCGTTGACGGCTTTTTCAAACGCGACGCCCACCAGTCCGGCCAGCGTACCCACCACGGCGGCTGCCAGCAGAATGGCTAACGGGGTTTTGTCGCGGTTGAGCAGCCGCCGGATGCTGACCCGGTGCTTCGCGCGCGTAAATTGTTGTTGTTCAAAAGAAGGCGTGTTCTCGTTCATTACCTGTTCTGTTTCGTCATACAAAAGGCCGCAAGGATTCTACCAGAGACAATTCCCTCGTCCCCTGAAAAATACTTAACAATTGGTAAGCCCGTTGAGGGGCAAAAATTTTATAACCTCTTCTGGATCACTTAGAATAGTCCCCTTAACTTATTTCTACGAACCAGGAACGACGCCATGAGCAAGTCTGAAAACCTCTACAGTGCAGCCCGCGAGCTAATCCCGGGCGGCGTGAACTCTCCGGTGCGCGCTTTTACCGGCGTGGGCGGCACCCCGCTGTTTATCGAACGTGCGGACGGCGCGTATCTGTATGATGTGGATGGCAAAGCCTATGTCGATTACGTCGGCTCCTGGGGCCCGATGGTGCTGGGGCATAACCACCCGGCGATCCGCAACGCGGTGATTGAAGCCGCTCAGCGCGGCCTGAGCTTCGGCGCGCCAACCGAGATGGAAGTCAAAATGGCGGAGCTGGTCACCGAGCTGGTGCCAACGATGGACATGGTGCGTATGGTGAACTCCGGTACCGAAGCCACCATGAGCGCTATCCGCCTGGCGCGCGGTTTTACCGGCCGTGACAAAATCATCAAGTTCGAAGGCTGTTATCATGGCCACGCCGACTGCCTGCTGGTAAAAGCCGGTTCCGGCGCGCTGACCCTCGGCCAGCCGAACTCCCCGGGCGTGCCGGCTGATTTCGCGAAGCACACGCTGACCTGCACCTATAACGATCTGAACACCGTTCGTGCGGCGTTCGAGCAGTATCCGCAGGAGATCGCCTGCATTATCGTTGAGCCGGTGGCGGGCAACATGAACTGCATTCCACCGCAGCCAGATTTCCTGCCGGGCCTGCGCGCGCTGTGCGATGAGTTTGGCGCACTGCTGATCATCGACGAAGTGATGACCGGCTTCCGCGTAGCGCTGGCGGGCGCGCAGTCATATTACGGCGTAGAGCCGGATCTGACCTGCCTTGGCAAAATCATCGGCGGCGGCATGCCCGTCGGTGCGTTTGGCGGCCGTAAGGACGTGATGGACGCGCTGGCGCCAACCGGTCCGGTTTACCAGGCGGGAACACTCTCCGGTAACCCGATTGCGATGGCGGCGGGCTTCGCCTGTCTGACCGAAGTCGCCCAGCCGGGCATCCACGAAACCCTGACCGCCCGCACGACGCAACTGGCGAACGGCCTGCTGGAAGCCGCTGAAGAAGCGGGTATTCCGCTGGTGGTGAACCACGTTGGCGGGATGTTCGGGATTTTCTTCACCGAGGCGAAAACCGTGACCTGCTATCAGGACGTGGTGAAGTGCGACGTGGAACGGTTCAAGCGCTTCTTCCACCTGATGCTGGAAGAAGGGGTGTATCTTGCCCCGTCAGCGTTTGAAGCGGGCTTTATGTCCGTGGCGCACAGCGAAGAAGATATCAATAACACCATCGACGCGGCGCGTAAGGCATTTGCGAAGCTTTAAGGGCATTGCCGGGTGGCGCTAACGCTTACCCGGCCTACGATGCTCTCCCTCTCCCCGTGGGCTGGGGGTTCCCCACTAATTTGAAATCAGAACCAATAACGCTGCCTTCAGAATAACGGAGGGCTTTCAGCGATGACCTGGTCCGGCTGTAAATCGCTGAGGCGTTTGCCTTCCGGCCGGGGCGAGGCGCAGGGATGCGCCGAGAGGGCGGGCTTTACAGGGACGTTACCTCCGCCCGTACCCGATAAGCCGGAAGGAATAAGCCGAGGGTACCGCGAAGCGGCGATTTACCGCCGGGAGCCCGGGTCGCCAGGGTGGTGGCGACTGAGCCACCCTGGCACGTTCACCGGTTATGTCGCTACAGAGTAGCAAGGAACATAAAGTGAACGGAATGACCACCACAGCCGTATGTTCCCCTCACCCTAACCCTCTCCCCAAAGGGGCGAGGGGACTGTTCAGCGCATACATTATTTTGTGGGGATCCCTCAACCCCGTGGGAGAGGGACGGAGTGAGGGCATCAGGCCGCACCTGACTACCGACTCTGCTTTCTCAACAGATAAATAAAGTACGGCGCGCCGATAAAGGTCGACAGCAGGCCCGCCGGGATCTGATACGGGAACAGCACCATCCTTCCGCACCAGTCAGCAAAGACCAGAATCGCCCCGCCCGTCAGCGCAGACATGACGATATGCGGCATTGTCCGGCGAAAGCCCATCATACGGGCGATGTGCGGTGCCATTAATCCGACAAAACTGAGCGGGCCGATAGTCATGGTGGCCGTCGCCGTCAGGCACGCGGCCAGCAGCAGCAGGGCGATACGCGTTGGCGTCAGCGCCAGCCCGACCGCGCGCGCGGTGTCACCGCCCAGCGGCAGAATGGTCATCCAGCGACGGCACAGCGGCACTATCGCCAGCAGCACGACCATCACGATCCCGGTATGCACCACCTGGCTGCCTGTGGCGTTGTACGTTGAACCGGAAATCCAGGTCAGGATCTGCGCCATGCGCGGATCGCCGCTCGCCTGCAACATCATCAGCAGCATGGTAAACGCGGTGCTGAGCGCCATCCCGGCCAGCAGCATACGATGAGGCGAGAATCCGCCCCGCCCGGAGGCGATCAGGATAATCATCAGCGTCGCCGCCGCACCGATACTGCCGGCAGGCATCAGCCAGCCGAACGCATTTCCCGGCACGAGGAACAGCATCAACACCACGCCAAACGCGGCACCGGAGCTGATTCCCAGGACTTCAGGGCTTGCCATCGGGTTGCCGGTCAGACGCTGGATAATACAGCCCGCCACCGCCAGCATCACGCCCGCAATCAGCGCGGAGAAGATCCGCGGCCAGCGCCACTGCATAAGTTCACTCAGCAAATCACCGGTAGCCCAGTGCCAGCCGGTAGCATCGCGCCCCAGCGAGAGCGCGGCGAACGAGGCGATCGCCAGTACCGCCAGCCCGGCAAGGCTGAACCACACTATCGACTGACGTTCTGCCAAAACCTTATCCCCGGCGTCCATCGCCGGCGCGCTAATGCTGCGCAAGCGCGGCAGCAGCCAGAGCAGCAGCGGCGCGCCGATAAGGGCAGTTACCGACCCCGTGGAGACCTCCATCCAGACGCGCGCCAGCCAGAGAATGAGCTGATCGGAAAGCCAGAGGATCAACGCGCCAATCAGCGGCGCCAGCATCAGGCGCGCCAGAAGACGGCGCGCGCCGAGCATTTTCGCCAGCAGCGGCGCAAACAGGCCGATAAACCCGATGATGCCGACGGCGTTAACCAGCAGCGCGCTCAGCACAATCGCCAGCGTCAGGGCCGCCAGCCGTGCCAGCGACAGCGCCAGCCCCAGGTTGCGCGCCACGCCGTCATCCAGCCCCATCAGCGTGAGCGGGCGCAGCAGCAGCAGCGTGAGCACCACGCCGCCAAACAGCTGCGGCCACAGGCGCTGGACGATACTCCAGTCGGTCTGGGTGAGCGTGCCGGTGCTCCACATAAACATGCTTTGCAACTGGTCATGGTGAAACAGCACCAGCAGCTGGTTAATCGCGCCGCAGTAGAGGCTAACGACCAGCCCGGCGAGGATCAGCGTGACCGGCGAGAGACGTTTTCCCCAGGCCACGCCAAAGACCAGCGCGCCCACGACGCAGGCGCCTGCCAGCGCGGCAAACTGGGAGGTTAATGCCCCCGGCAGCGTCCAGAGTGTGGTGATGGTGATCCCCAGCTGTGCACCCGTCGCCACGCCCAGCGTGGTGGGCTCCGCCAGCGGGTTACGCAGCACCTGCTGGAACAGCACGCCCACCAGTCCCAGCCCCGCGCCGACCAGCAGGGAGATGCTAAGGCGCGGCAGCAGGCTGTAGTGGAACAGCATCTGTTGAATATTGTCGATATCCGGAGCGGCAAACGCGGCCGCCCACTGCTCGCGCGGCAGTGCCGTGGAGAGGTTGAACCCGGTTAGCGCCAGCGCTGCCAGAAAAATCAGCCCCAGCAGCAGCGCCGGGAAACGGGCAATACGCGTACTCATGCTTTGCCCCCCATCACGTTGTCCAGCACGCGGGCAAAGTGCATTGCCGACAGCGTCGCGCCGTAAAACCATACCGCAGGGGCGCGCAGGAAGCGCTGCTCGCGCACGAACGGCATCGCCTGCCAGAGCGGCGTTGCCATCAGGGTTTGCATTTCACGCTCGTTGCCGTGGTCAAAGCACAGCACGTCGACGTCGCGAAACGCCGCCAGGCGGTCGATGCCCACGGCGGTGCTTCCCCAGAACGTCATCTCGCCTTCCCAGGCGTTGCGAATGCCGAAGCTGTCGAGCACTTCCTGGAACAGGCAGTTTTTTCCAAAGACCAGCATATGGCGGGCGTCCAGCAGCGTCACCATCAGCAGAGGCCGATCGCCTCGGCGGGCAAAGCGCGGCTTAAGGGACTCAATCAGCGCATCAAACTCATCCAGATGCTGTTTTGCTTCCACCTCCCGGTTGAGGAACTGGGCCATCTCGTGGATAGAATTTTTTGCCATGGTCAGCGGCTTTTTACCGTCGCTAAAGGAAAAGCCTCGTCCCGGCGCAATCTTCGCCATGATCTCTTCCGACGGGCCATACCCCGCAGACCAGAACAAATAAGACGGTTTCATCTGCGTGAGAAGCTCAAGGTTTGGCTCCGTGCGCAGACCGATATCGATGACCGAGTCCGGCAGTTTTGGCTCATTCACCCACAGGGTGTAGTTGGGAATGTCGGCCACGCCGTAAGGCGTGATACCCAGGGCCATCATCAGCTCGACGGGTAACCACTCCAGCGCCACGATGCGGTGCGGATCGATAGCGGCGGCGCGGGCCGGGGCCATCTTCAACAGCAGCGGCGAGAGCGCCATGGCCGTCAGCAGGCGACGGCGGCTAATGTATGTTGAATCCAGCATCAGTAAACAAAGCTCACGGGAGCAGCCCCGGCAGGGTGAGGCAGAATACCCATTGGAATACCGTAGATATGCTCCAGCGTTTCGCTGCGCATCAGCTCGTCAGGCGTGCCCTGAGCGATCATTTCACCGCCGCGCAGCGCCACCAGATAGTCGCAATAGCGCGCCGCCATATTGATGTCATGCAGAACGGCAATCACCGTCAGGCCGCGCTGCTGGCTTAAGCGGTGCACCAGCGCCAGCACGTCAACCTGATGGGCAATATCCAGCGCCGAGGTAGGTTCGTCGAGCAGCAGGCAGCGGCTGTCCTGCGCCACCAGCATCGCGATCCACGCACGTTGACGCTCGCCGCCGGACAGGCTATCCACCAGACGGTGCGCCAGCGGTTTGAGCCCGACCAGCGCAATCGCCTCTTCCACTTTCTCTCTGTCAGCGACGCCAAAACGCCCGAGCGCACCGTGCCACGGATAACGTCCAATCGCCACCAGCTCGCGCACCGTCATCCCTTCCGCCTGCGGTAGCTGCTGCGGCAGATAGGCCACTTTGCGGGCAAAGGCTTTACTGCTCCAGCTTGCCAGCGGATGGTCATCCAGCAGAATCTCGCCCTCGGACGGCGGCTGATGGCGGCCCAGCATCTTGAGCAGGGTCGATTTACCAGAACCATTGTGGCCGATTAAGCCGGTAACTTTACCTGCGGGAAAGGTCAAAGAGAGCGGATGCAACAAGGTACGCCCGGGTACGCGAAAGGAGAGATTGTTGAGCGTGAAGGTGGAGTCGGATTGCGTTTTATTATCCTGCATGTCAGCCAACTTAAATAAAAAGGGCACGGCGAACCGTGCCCATAAAGAGGTTAGAAGCGGAAGGTCGCGGTGGCGACAACCTGGCGTTCAGCACCCCAGAAGCAACCGTAGGTGTTGAAGCAGCTGGCAACGTACTCACGATCGAACAGATTGTTCACGTGAAGCGCGATGTTTGAGCCCGCCATGCCTACACGCGCCAGATCGTATCTGACCAGTGCATCAACCAGTGTATAGCTACCAACAGTGAAGCTATTCGCCGGGTCACCTTTACTGGAGCCGGTATAACGCACGCCAGTACCCAGCGTCAGGCCAGACAGTGGGCCATCAAACATCGTGTAATCACCCCACACGGATGCCATATGTTTTGGTACCTGCGCCGGCGTGTTGCCTTTGTAGTTAGTGTCAGTGGTGTACTCAGCATCGGTATAGGTATAAGAACCTACAACGTTAACGCTTGCAGAGAGCGCCGCTTTCGCTTCCAGCTCTACGCCACGGGCACGGATCTCACCACCCTCAACGGAGAAGGGTGAGCCCGCCGGGTCAGCCATCAGGTTGTTGGTTTTGGTCAACTGATACACTGCACCGGTGATCACGATCGGACGATCGTTCGGCACGTATTTCACGCCCGCTTCGTACTGTTTGCCTTTAGACGGCGAGAACGGTTTACCCTGAGCATCGGTCAGGGAAGCCGGTTCGAAGGATTCGCTGTAGCTGAAATAAGGAGTTACCCCGTTGTCGAACAGGTAGTTAACGCCGCCACGCCAGGTGAACTGAGTATCATCACGCTTGGCGGTGGTATTTAATACGCGGTTGTAGGACTCCTGATCGGCCCAGTCGTAACGGCCGCCCAGTGTCACCAGCACTTTATCCCATTCGATCTGATCCTGAGCGTAAACGCCGGTCTGCTTCTGCTTGTTCAGCACCTGGTAAGCGCCAGACGGTCCAGGGTGTGAACCAAAATCGAAATCGCCACGATCGAGATCGTAAATATCGGATGGCGCAACGGAGCCGGCGTAGCCGAACCAGGAGTTAATGTCATTACGCATGCGCATGAAATCAACGCCTGTCAGCAGGGTATGGTCGAGAGCCCCCGTCGCGAACTTGCTCTGAAGCTGCGTATCAACGGTGAAGTTTTGCAGCTTCTCGTCATCGATCACATACTGGCGAGTCAGCGTATGCCCCCATTGCGACTGAGGAACACTCGCGCAAGGGCTGGATGCCGGATTACTCGAATAGAGCGGATCGGAACACATGCCGTAACCGTAAACGCTGTTTTGCGAGGTTTTGTTCTCGGCAAAGCGCAGATTCTGACGCACGGTGAAAGTATCGTTGAATTCATGGTCGAAGCTGTATCCCACCATTTTCTGGTTACGGGAATAGGTGTTGTTCTTCGCGCCTTCGTTGAAGTCAGTCGGCAGGCGATCGCCGTTTGGCAGCGGATCGACCGTTCCCTCTTTTGGCAGCCAGCCGTAATAGCCCGTTTCAGGCTCGTTCTGGAAGTAGGAGAGGAAGGTGAAAGTGGTTTTATCATCCGGGCGCCAGGAGAAAGATGGCGCGATGGCATAACGCTGCTCGCCTTTATTTTCCTGCTGTGCGTTATTAGAACGCGCAACGCCCGTCAGGCGGTAGGAGTAAACGCCGTCATCGTCGATGGCATCGCTGAAGTCAAAGCCGGTCTGGAACAGGTTGTCAGTACCAGCTTTAAACTGGATCTCTTTCAGCGGCTCGGTTGTTGGACGCTTACTTACCATGTTCAACAGGCCACCAGGGCTGCTTTTTCCGTACAGAACGGAAACCGGACCGCGCATGATTTCAGCGCGCTCCAGCATATAAGGATCAATCACCGCGTCGTTATAGAAGTTGCCCTGCATCTTCATACCGTCGAGGTAGTTGTTCTGGCTCTGGCCATCGGCCGCGAATCCGCGAATAACCAGGTAGTCGTATGTATTTGAAGCACCACGGGTGCCTACTGCAACGCCCGGGGTATAGCTCAGAGCTTCTTTAACGGAACGTGGCTGATGCAGCGCCATCTCTTCGGCAGTTACCACAGAAATAGACTGTGGAACCTTTTGAATTGGCGTGTCTGTTTTGGTACCGGTCGCAGATTGGCGAGCGGCGATAGTCGCAGCAGGACCCCAGGCACTTTCCTGTGCAGCCGGTGCGGCAGTCACGGTGATGGTTTCTTCTTTCTTGGGGGTTTCAGCGGCCTGTGCGTAAGCAGACATGCCGGCAACCGCTGTGGCTACGACGGCTGCGATTTTACGCAGCGACGTATTAATTGGCTGAGCAGTATTGGAAAGCGCCATGATGGATCTCTGATGAAAAAGGTGAATGATAACGTAAACGAGAATTATTATTATGACCGCAGAATAATATGCGAAACGCTGGCGGCATAGCAAGCGATATGCGGCCCTACAAGAATTGAGGGTTTAAGAAATAACCAGATGAAAAGAGAGGGTTAAAAAGTGTAGCGAAATGATCGTAAAAACCCGCGCGGGCGGGCGGCGATCAGCGATAAAAAAGTTCAAAAGTGGCAACCGCATCAACCTTGCCGGCTTTCACCTCTCCCGTTTTGACGTAGCGCGCTTTCAGCGGAATTTCCACGGGCACGTTATCCTGCGTGCTGGTTATCGCCGTATAGCTATGGTCGAATTGCAGCACCGTATTATTGCCGTCCAGAATCTGGATCCCCACTCCCGCAGCGGCATGATCCCCGGCAGCAATACCTAACGTATTTCCGTTTGTGACGCCCGTCGATCCTGTGCTCGTAAACTGATAATCCACCTTTGTGCCTGCGGCACACTCGCTTATCTCAATTTTAAAGCTGTTATCGGTCAGCACGTCGGTGTACTGCCCGGTAAAATCCTGCGTGTTGACGGTCTTCAGCGGGACGTAAATATTCCGGTCGACCAGGTTACAGGTATTGGTCGTAATGCGCACGCTGGTGGGCGAGAAGCGCATTTCGCCGATAACCGCGCCGCCCAGCGTATCCTGCGCGGTTAATCGTCCGGTATCGAGGTTCCCCTCTTCAACATTCCCGATCACCAGCAGCTGCGCGGCGGCGCGGAAGGCCAGTACCTGATGCGAATAACCATGCATGGTTCCCAGATACTCCCACGGGCGCACGAGATCGCCTGACGTATAGCTGGGGTGCTTTTCCGTGGATGAGGCAGCGCGGATCCCGATTCCCGGCACGTTGGTTCTGTATACGCCGGGCATGACGTCTTCGCGCGCGTCGGCACTGGTGATGGACAGATAGCCGCGGCGGATCTGGGCGTCGGTGCCACCGCAATCCACGGTAATTTCATTACTTTCAACGCTACCGTCATAAATCACGGTGCCCACCGGCGCGTCGGGCGCGACGGCGATGACCGCAGGCAGTTGGAACGTGACGACCCCGCCGTTACCCTCGCCGCCGCTGAAGCTACAGTTGGCGCTCGCCGGGTGAATAAAGACAACCGCGCCCAGCACCAGCGCGCAGGCGACAAGCGAGGGGACAGAAAAACGTAGACGCATTGTTTCACCCATTTTATTGGCAGTTTACCGTTGTTTTAAAAATGCCTGTCGCGCCGTCGGCGGGTACGTCGAGCGTGCCGCGGCACTGCGCGTCCCCCTCTTCTCCCCACTGCACGTTAAACGCTGTGCTGCCGCGCAGCCCGGTTAAATACACTTCCCCTTCGTCTCCCACGATGGCGGTCGCGTTTTGCAGGGCGAGCACAGCCCCGAACGGCACGGCCTTGCCCCGATGAAGCAACGTGACCAGCGCCCGCCGCCCGACGCGCGCGTCGAACGTTGCGGCCAGCGCCGCCCCTTTCGTCGGGACAAGATCCTGCGTGGCTGCCTCAATATCGATATCGTCCCGATCCTGGGTATTTACCGTGATGACGTTATGCCGGTAGGCCGTCAGCGACGGGACAACGGCGTTGCCAAAGCGATCGGTTGAAATCCCCCGACCGTTCTGAACCTTAACGTTGTCGCCGCCCTCGATATGCACAACGGCGAACGCGTCGCGGACTGGCTGCCCTAAGGTCACGCCATGTTCATGCGCCACGACGGAGCCCTGTGCGCTGTAGTTCCACTGCCGGTTATCGCCGCCATAGCTGTACCCCAGCCCCAGATCGCCGGAGGCTCCCCGATAGCGGCCGGACAGGCTGCCGCCGTAGCCGGTATCGTGATTAGCGTACGTCTGCTGAAGGCTGTAGCTGAGCTTATTATCCTCCAGCGCGGTGCCGCCGAGCCCCACCTGATGCGAAACAAAACCTCCGCTGGCGGTGTTGACGCTGTAGCTCGCCCAGGCGTTGGGCAGCCAGTGGGAGAAGGGAATATTCAGCGTCAGGGCCATCTGTCGGTCAGCAACCGCATCGGGCGTCCGGGTAAGGCTGTAGCTTAATGACCAGGAGATATCACGCCAGCTGGAGCTCAGCCCGGCGCTGACGCTGCGCTCGCGGCCATCCATGTCCCAGTAATCCTGCTGATAGGTGTTCAGGTAAGCCGACCCCCAGTCCGAAAGGCGCTGAGAAAGGTTAAGCTGCATACGGCTCCGCCGGTTGTTGGTCAGACGATAGGTATAAATTCCGTCGTCAATCTCACCGTCGCGCTGGTCTATCGCCTCCTGAAAGGTGTAGAAACCGGCGGTGGAGTAGCGGTAGCTGGCAAGCGTGACGGTGGTGTTGGTATCCGGAATATCTTTCGCATATTGCGCGCGCCAGGATAATCCGCTCGCGTCATCACGACCGTCATCAACGGCGGTGCGGGCACCCGTGACATCCACCGATGCCGAGCCGAAGCGCCCCAAATCCGCCCCCGCCCCGACCAGCGCCGCATGATACAGCGACGCGCCCAGCACGCCGGTATAGGCCGTTATGCCATACGGAAAGCCATAGATCACCGTTCCCTGGGCAAACGCAGGCGCATCCTCGCCCTCGCTGCCGCGATAGCGCCCCATCGCCAGAGAATATTTCAGGTTTCCTTCGCGCTGGAGCACCGGCACCGACGCGCTGGCCTGGATAAAGCTGTGCTCGCTGCCATCCGCCTCTTCGACGGTCACTTCCAGATCGGCGCCCGACGCCACCTGGCTCAAATCACGGATCGCGAACGGCCCCGGCGAGACGTTGCTCTGGTAAATCGTGTAGCCGTTTTGTTTCACGGTGACCTTCGCGTCGCTGTTCGCAATGCCGCGCACGACCGGAGCAAAACCCTGCTGGCCGGTGGGAAGCATGGACGTGTCAGTCTCGAGCTTCACCCCGGTCATTTGAATACTGTCGAAAAGTTCACCGTTGGTATAGGTCTGGCCAATCTCCATCTGGCTTTGCAGGGGTTTAACGTCGCGCTGTAGCGTGGTGGCGATAGCATCCCAGCCGGCGGTATCGCTCCAGGTACTGTTATTGCGCAGGCGCCATGCGCCCACGTTAATACCGGAGTCCAGGCCCAGCCAGGTTGACGAGGTTTTGCCCCCGCTATAGCGCTGCTGCGAACCGCTAAGCTGGTAGCTGGTCCAGGCCGCCGGAGCACCGTCATCCCACAGCTTAGGGCTGATGGCCCCCGCCGTCGCCCGATCGCGGTACATCTGGGGGATAACCAGCGTCAGCGTTTGATTATCCTGATTAAATTCGTAGCGGGCATTTTTTATAAAACGGGAGATATCGTCGATGTGCGCCGCGTCGTCCAGCCCGGCCATATCGGCAATGACATCCACCTTTACCCCCAGCGCGCGCAGCTCGGCTTTGGTCAGCTCAGGCAGCAGGCGCTGTTTGTCCGCCGAGAGAACATACGTTACGGGGCGCTTATCCAGAACATCCCCGTCCCAGAGGATCGTGGTCTGATAACTGCCGGGCAGCAGGCCGTTATCATTGATGAAGTTTTTCAGCGTCGCGGTATTTTCAAGCGGCGTATCCAGCTCCAGAATCCGCAGATTGAAGTCGTCATCAGCCGCGGCAGGCTGGATTGCGGCCAGCAATGCCAGCGCGATCCCCTTCAGAACCTGTTCGAGCCGTGACGATGATGACATACGATACCAGCATGATCGGTTTACAGTGCCTGACTGCGTTGAGGGGTTTGCGCGCCGAAATCGTTGATTGCCGTCCACGTCACGGCACCTTTTGCCGAACCGGGCAGGGCGAAACGCTGCTCGCTGAATGGCGCAACCATCATGGAAATCGCTCCCGGCGTGGCTTTGTTATCCACCACCGGCACGCTTTTGCCGCCAACGGCCAGCTCGCCAAATGAGACGTAAAAAGGCGTGGAATTTTTTGCAATCAGAGTGTCACCCTGACGGCGAAACGTGATTTTTTCAAAGGCGTGCAGCGCGTCCGTTTCTTTCAGCTGCGCAGGGCGCCAGAACAGCTTCAGACGCGTTTTCATCGCAAACTGAAGGGTATTCTTATCTTTTAATTCCGGTGATAAGGCCGAAACGGATTTAACGTTAGCCAGAAATAGCGACTCCCGATCCGCAGGCAGGCTTTTTTTATCGCCGGTAAAAATAATATGTAAAAGCGTCTGGCGATTTTCCTGTAATTTATACACGGGAGGCGTGATAACAAAGGGGGCTTTCGCATTATCGGGATAGCTCACCCAGCTCTGTACCAGATAACGCGTATGAGGATCTTTATTTTTGAGGGCAATTTGCACTTCAGACTTATTCGATGGATAAACGATTCGCGTTCCACCGAGAACCACGCTGGCCTGCACTGTACAGCAGGAAATAACCAGGCAGCCGCATAACACTTTAATTAAATGTTTCATCCTGCGTTCCAGAAGGCAGCCTTTTCAGGCTGCCCGATTTTTTTAGCGATAAACAACCTCGAACGTGGCAGAGGAGGCATAATGACCCGCCGTTGGCGCATCTTCTCCAACCTGAATAACCTTCGCGGTGTAGTTAAAGACGGAAGCAGCCTGTCCCGTCGCATCGTTCGCAACGTCAGTGCCCGCGTCAGGGGTAGATCCGTCAAAAATCACGTCCCCTTTCGTGCCATTCTCATTGCTGACGATAATACCGACGTTGGTGGCATTACCATCACCGGTCAGATCGTTCTGAAGACGTTTGTAGGCGGCGTCCGTGGTGGAGCCGCTGAACTTCAGGTTCAGTTTTGCGACCAGCGGGTCACATTTCTTCACCTCAATTTTGAACGCTTTTGACGTTCCCACCGAGCCGTCGCCGCTATAATCCGAAGGATAGGTATCGGCAAACGTTACGGTCGATGCATTCGTACCGGTGCCATCAACGTTAATTTCGCAGGTATCCGCAACAATTTTCCCGGCAAAGTTCACCGTGCCGGAATCATTCGATGCTAAAACCGGAAGCGACAGCGCAGCCAAAATGCTTCCGCCCAGTAAAGAAGTAATAATATATTTACGCATAACAATATCCTTATATTTGCTGATGAAGGTATCCATTCCCGGCAAAGCGAATTTGCATCAGAATGTCAGGTAAAGCGAGACATCATTCATTTTCCACCCCATCCAAATAAGAATGTCCTGACGAATGATGAATTTCATGGCGGGATTACATCAGATTATTCTTTATCATGTCCAGCGTGCAAAAGGGTAAAATCGGTCACGATTATTATAACCCCCTGATTTATAAAACCAGTCTATAAGATTAATAATTCTACAATCAGTATTTAATAATTATAATAAAGCAACGGAGGGAAATAAAAAAAGCCGCTTTACGAGAAAGCGGCTTTTAAATTCAGGGAATTAATTAATTTCCGCCGAACATGTCCTTGATCCAGCCGGCGACGCCGTCGCTGTCTTTCTTCTCGTCCTGCTGCTGCGGCTGTTGCTGCTGCGGCTGTTGAGGCTGAGAAGACTGGTCAAACGGATTGCCCGTTGGCTGCTCAGGCTGGCTTTGCTGGCACAGCGCATCCGGATTGGTCGTCCAGACCGGCAGCGAACGCACGCCGCCGCCGCAGATGAAGTTACCTGAGCTGTCCACGCCCATATCGACGATATCTTCCGGCGCAACGAGGTTCAGCGGCACCGGAGACTGATTTGCCAGATAGCGCTGGTAAATCGACATTGCACCGCTTGCACCATACAGTTTGGTCGGCTGGTTGTTGTCGCGACCCACCCAGGTGATCACCACTTCACGGCCGTCAATACCGGCAAACCAGGTATCAACGTTGTTGTTGGTGGTCCCGGTTTTACCTGCCAGATGCAGACCCGGATACTTCGCCCCCAGCTGACGCCCGGTACCGCGCTGAACAACCTGCTGCATCGTCCATAACGTCATATAGGCTGCCTGCGCGGGAACCGCACGCTCAGCCTGCGGGAAGCTTTGATACAGCACGGAGCCATCTTCCGCTATCACCGAACGCAGGGCGGAAAGCGGAGCACGATTACCGCCGCTGGCGATGGTCTGGAACGCCTGGGCCACTTCGATTGGCGTCAGGTTAAGCGCACCCAGGATCATGGCCGGAACAGGGTGCAGCTGATCTTTCGGCACACCCAGCTTCTGCCAGGTATCGGTGATGGCCGGCAGGCCCAACGCCATGCCGAGGTTAACCGTCGGCACGTTCATTGAGCGGGTTAACGCATCCACCAGCATCACCTGACCGCTGAACTGCTTATCGTCGTTCTGCGGAGACCATACCTGGCCGTTAGGCTGGCGCAGGGAGATGGGCGCATCGGCAATCCAGGTGTTCAGGCGATAGAGGTTCGGCTGGCTCAGCGCGGTCAGATAGGTCGCCGGTTTTGCCAGAGAACCAATCGAACGACGCGCCTGCATCGCACGGTTATAGCCCGCATACTGCGGCTCGGCGCCGCCCACCATGGCGCGAACTTCGCCGGTGTTGCGATCAACCACCACCATCGCGGTTTCCAGATCGCTCAGCTTACGCTGCTTCTTCAGAACCGGAATACCTTCAACCGCTGCTTTTTCTGCCGCATCCTGCGCCACGGAGTCAAAGGTGGTAAAGATCTTCACTCCGGAGAGATCTTTTACTTTATCCCCAAGCTTAGATTGCAGCTCCTGACGCACCATCTGCATAAAGGCAGGCTGCGGGGAGATCACGCCACCGCGCGGCTGAACGCCCAGCGGACGCGCGCTCAGCATGTCGTACAGCTCCTGGTCAATCACCTGCTGCTGTTGCAGCAGACGCAGCACCAGATTACGACGCTCCAGCGCCAGTTTCGGGTTACGCCACGGGTTATAGATTGACGCCCCTTTTACCATGCCCACCAGCAGCGCCTGCTGATCGAGGCTCAGCTCTTCCACCGGACGGCCAAAGTAGTACAGGCTCGCCAGCGGGAAGCCGCGGATTTCGTTATCGCCGCTCTGGCCGAGGTACACCTCGTTCATGTACAGCTCAAGGATACGATCCTTGCTGTAGCGCGCATCCATCAGCACGGCCATGTACGCTTCGTTGGCTTTACGCCAGTAAGAGCGCTCGCTGGAGAGGAACAGGTTTTTCACCAGCTGCTGGGTAAGCGTACTCGCCCCCTGCACCGTACGCCCGGCGGTCAGGTTCGCCAGCACCGCACGGCCAATGGAGTAGAGGCTAATACCGTCGTGCTCGTAGAAGTGACGGTCTTCGGTTGCCAGCAAGGTATCCACCAGCAGATCCGGGAAGCCGTTACGCGCCACGAACAGGCGCTGTTCGCCGTTTGCGGACGACAGCATGGTGATCAGGCGCGGATCGAGACGGAAGAAACCGAACTGGCGGTCGTTATCCATGTTCTCAATAGTTTCCAGGCGATCGCCGTCAAAGGTCAGACGCGCGCGCACCTGGCCCTCTTTGCTGTCCGGGAAGTCGAACGGACGGCGGATCATCTCAATGCTTTTCGCCTGGACGGTAAATTCGCCCGGACGGGTCATTTTCGTGACCTGACGATACTGCGTAGCTTGCAGCAGTTTCACCATTTCGTTTTTGCTGATGGACATGTCCGGCTCAAGGTTCACCATGCGACCATACACTGCCGCCGGCAATTGCCAGACTTTCCCGTCGATACGGCTGCGGATCTTCTGATCCAGATACACGCCGTAAATCGCGATCAGAACAACAAAAACAATGAACAGCTTCAGCAGCAGCCAGAACCAGCCGCGCTTCCCACGAGGCTTACGCCCTTTGCCTTTCCCTTTACGCGGCATCGGTTCTTCATCCTCATAATCGTCTTCATAGTCATCGTCATACTCCTCATCTCTGAGGCGACGACGGCTTACCTTTTCTTTCGCCGGACGCGCTGGCTTTCCCTTACGTCCTATTGGCTCGCGGTCATTCCCCGCCATGCTTTTTCTCCGCAACATTCAGGCGCAAAGGCCAGATTTTCTTATCTTGCACAGGTCAGTGAAAGAAGAAATCTCTCAAAATAAATATGCAAGACTTTCCTGACAGGAAAGTCTTTAGTGTTTTCTCCCTCTCCCCGTGGGAGAGGGCCGGGGGTGAGGGCATCAAGCCGCACTTTCCCCATCACGAATATTTCTTCGTGCGCCGCGTCGGCGCGGTATTCGCCGGATCGTCCGGCCAGACGTGTTTGGGGTACCGCCCTTTCATCTCTTTCTGCACGTCACGATAGCTCCCCGCCCAGAACGCGCCCAGATCGCGGGTGATCTGCAAGGGACGATGCGCGGGCGAAAGCAGCTCAAGCACCAACGGTACGCGCCCTTCAGCGATCGACGGCGTGGTGGCCTCACCAAACATCTCCTGCATCCGAACCGCCAGCGCCGGAGGATTATCCTCATGATAACGAATAGCAATCCGGCTCCCGGTTGGCACAGTGTAATGCCCAGGCAGTTCACTATCCAGACGTTGACGTAACGACCAGTCCAGTAAATTCTGTAACGCTGCCTTAACATCAAGCGCCTTAAGGGCGCGCAGCGAGTGCACACCGTTCATCTGCGGCAGTAGCCACTGTTCAAGCGTCGCGAGCAGGGTATCGTCATCCACCGCTGGCCAGCCGTATGCCGGCAGCCATTTCGCGGCGCAGTGCAGACGAATACGGTACTGCTCCGCCTCCGGTGTCCAGTTCAGAACGCTCAGCCCTTTTTCCCGAATGCCGTTCAGCATCGCCTGGTGTAACTCTTCTTCCGACGGCTTCGCCAGCGGTGTCGTCCCGAGCGTCAGTTTACCAATCTGACTACGACGGAACGCCTTCAGCGTACCCTGGGCATCATCCCATTCGACGATATCAGATTGCTGAAGCAGCTGCGGGCAGGCACGCGTCAGGGCGTCAATATCCACCGCAATCGCCTGCGAGATGCGCGCATCCGGGGAATGGCTGCCCTGTAGCAGCAGAGGGGCAATGAGCCACTCATGACGCGTCAGGGCATCATCGCTGTCGAGCATCGCGCCCATCCCGTTTGCCAGCTGATAGCGGCCGTCAAGTCCGCGGCGGCGCGCAATCCTGTCCGGAAAAGCCTGTGCCAGCAGAGAAGTCATTTTATCGCTGTCAGGCGATCCTCCCCGGCTCTTCAGACGATGACATAGCTGCTGTGCCCGCTGCTGCCAGTTTCCCTGATTGCGTGAAAAGGCCTGTCCCAGATCGCTGCTGCCGCCGCGCGGCGGCTCCTCAAGAATAGCCGCCAGTTTTGCCGCCGTGGCAATTTCATCTTCGCCCTGCGCGGCCACCAGCATCGCCGCCAGTCGCGGATCGTTGCCCAGCGCCGCCATTTTCTGGCCGCGCGCCGTCAGTCGCTCGCCTTCCAGCGCACCAAGCTGGGTCAGCAGGCTGCGCGCGGCGGTGAGGTTCACGACAGGCGGAGGATTAAGCCAGGTGAGCTGGTCAGGATCCGGGCAGCCCCACTGCATCAGATCCATCACCAGCCCGGAGAGATCGCTTTGTAAAATTTCAGGCGTGCTTTGTAGTGCCGCACGCTCCGCCTGCTCGGCGCTGGTTAAATGCAGACAAATACCCGGCTCAAGACGCCCGGCTCGCCCAGCGCGCTGCACCATCGAGGCCTGGCTAATGCGCTGCGTCAGCAGCCTGGTCAGCCCGGTGCGCGGATCAAAGCTGGCGACCCTCTCCTGCGTACTGTC
The DNA here is from genome assembly GCF_001631805.1 of Enterobacter genomosp. S. Classification (NCBI taxonomy): domain Bacteria; kingdom Pseudomonadati; phylum Pseudomonadota; class Gammaproteobacteria; order Enterobacterales; family Enterobacteriaceae; genus Enterobacter; species Enterobacter genomosp. S. The sequence goes on from NZ_LVVA01000018.1 coordinate 63,966, forward strand.
CACCACAAGGCGAATGCCTTCGATGGTCAAACTGGTTTCGGCAATATTGGTCGCCAGCACCACTTTGCGCTGCCCCGCCGGGGCGGGAAGGATCGCTTTGCGCTGGTCGCTTAACGACAGGGCGCCATACAGCGGACAAAGCGCGACATCGCTGCTCACCCGTGACGTCAGCTGCTCCTGTACGCGCTGGATTTCACCTACGCCGGGTAAAAACAGCAGCAGCGAGCCGGGCTCCTGGCGGAGCAGTTCGGCGGTGGCGATGGCAACGGCTTCGTCAACGCGCTGATGCGCAGGCAGCGGCTGATAGCGGCGCTCAACCGGAAAGGCTCGTCCTTCGGAGGCAATCATCGGCGCGTCTGGGAGCGTCTGCCGGAGCCGCTCGTTATCCAGCGTCGCCGACATAATCAGCAGGCGAAGGTCGTCGCGCAGCCCCTGCTGTACGTCAAGCAGCAGCGCAAGGGCCAGATCGGCCTGTAGGCTGCGCTCGTGAAATTCATCAAGGATCACCAGCCCGACGCCGGTCAGCTCCGGATCGTTTTGCAGCATGCGGGTGAGAATGCCTTCGGTGACCACCTCCAGCCGCGTGGACGCGCCAACGCAGGTTTCGGCGCGCATCCTGTACCCTACCGTCTCGCCCGGTTTTTCATTCAGCAGTTCCGCGAGGCGCTGCGCCACGTTGCGCGCGGCCAGCCTGCGCGGCTCCAGCAGGATAATTTTCCCGCTGATGTTCCCATCACGCAGGATTTGCAGGGGCAGCCAGGTGGATTTACCCGCTCCCGTGGGCGCGCTGAGCAAAACCTGTGGCGCATGTTCTAAGGCGGCAAGAAGCTCAGGAAGGACAACGGCAACGGGCAAAGAAGACACTTACGGCTCCAGAGGGTTAACATTAATCGGCGTACATTGTAGCATCGGCGCATATCATTACCGAGTCTTGCGCATGTCTGAGTCAAAACGGCTGTTCTTCGCCATTGAATTACCCGCCTCGCTTCAACGGCAAATTGTTCGCTGGCGCGCCAGCCACTTCCCGGCAGAAGCGGGCCGCCCTGTCGCCGCCGCCAATATGCACCTGACGTTAGCGTTTCTCGGCGATGTAAGCGCTGAAAAGCAGCGCGCCTTAAGCGCACTGGCCGGACGCATTTCCCAGCCGGGGTTTACGCTGCATCTTGACGATGCCGGGCAATGGCTGCGCTCTCGGGTGGTCTGGCTGGGGACGCGTCAGCCCCCTCGCGGGCTGCTCCAGCTCGCCAGCATGCTGCGGGCGCAGGCCGCGCGCAGCGGCTGTTACCAGAGCCCGCAGCCGTTTCATCCCCACATTACCCTGCTGCGCGATGCGGGTCAGGCCGTTGCCATCCCGCCACCGGGCTTTCACTGGTCCTTTGAGGTGAAGGAATTTGCGCTTTACGAATCTGCCTTTGTACAAGGACGCACCCGCTATACTCCGCTCCAGCGCTGGACGCTGGGCGACACGCTAAGGAATCCTGATGAAGTTTAGCCCTGCACTCCAGCCCGCCACGCTGCTCCAGCGTTACAAACGCTTTCTCGCTGACGTAATCACGCCTGAGGGCGAAACGCTCACGCTGCACTGCCCTAACACCGGCGCCATGACCGGTTGCGCCACGCCGGGTGATACGGTCTGGTATTCCACTTCAGAAAATACTAAACGCAAATATCCCCATACCTGGGAAATGACCGAAACGCAAAACGGGGCATTTATTTGTGTTAATACCCTGCGCGCCAATCAGCTGGTTAAGGAATCCCTGACCCATGGAACCCTTCCTGAACTTGTGGGTTACGGCACGCAAAAAAGCGAAGTGAAATATGGCGATGAAGGCAGCAGAATTGATTTTATGCTCCAGGCGGAAGACCGGCCTGAGTGCTATATTGAAGTGAAATCAGTGACGTTAGCAGAACAGGAAAACGGCTTCTTTCCGGATGCGGTAACGCTACGTGGCCAGAAGCATCTGCGAGAGCTAATGAGTGTGGCGGCGGCGGGCAAGCGCGCCGTGTTGCTGTTTGCGGTTCTGCATTCAGCCATTGAACGGTTTTCCCCGGCCCGTCATATTGATCCTAAATACGCGCAATTGTTGAATGAGGCACAAAAGCAGGGGGTAGAGATTTTGGCTTATAAAGCGGAACTTTCTGCCGATAATATGACTCTGAGATCCTCTCTTCCCATTGTCTTATAAGGGATTAGACGATTGACTAATAAGTGTTCTGGCCGCGTGCGCAAATACGCTTTTCCTCACAGGGTTGTCAAGTGTTACGTTTAGATAATTGCCATACGGAAAAGCATCTGCTATTTATAGCGACCTGATTTTTCCCCCAACATGGGGATCGATAGTGCGTGTTAAGGAGAAGCAACATGCAAGAAGGGCAAAACCGTAAAACATCGTCCCTGAGTATTCTCGCCATCGCTGGGGTGGAGCCGTATCAAGAGAAGCCGGGCGAAGAGTATATGAACGAAGCCCAGCTGTCGCACTTCAAGCGTATTCTTGAAGCATGGCGTAATCAACTCAGGGATGAAGTCGATCGCACCGTTACACATATGCAGGATGAAGCTGCTAACTTCCCGGATCCGGTCGACCGTGCCGCTCAGGAAGAAGAGTTCAGCCTCGAACTGCGTAACCGTGACCGCGAGCGCAAACTGATCAAAAAGATCGAAAAAACGCTGAAGAAGGTCGAGGACGAAGATTTTGGCTACTGCGAATCCTGCGGTGTTGAAATCGGTATTCGTCGCCTGGAAGCGCGTCCAACAGCCGATCTGTGCATCGACTGTAAAACGCTGGCAGAAATCCGCGAAAAACAGATGGCCGGTTAACGCCTGCCCTCTCACTACTGCAAAGGCGGGAGTCTCTCCCGCCTTGTTACCGTTGATATGTCTGAATCTCACTATATTGGGCGCTTTGCGCCATCTCCCTCCGGTGAATTACACTTCGGCTCATTAATTGCCGCGCTCGGCAGCTACCTACAGGCTCGCGCCCGTCAGGGTAAATGGCTGGTCCGCATTGAAGATATCGATCCTCCGCGTGAAGTTCCCGGTGCAGCAGAAACCATTCTGCGTCAGCTGGAACATTACGGTCTTCACTGGGACGGCGAAGTGCTCTGGCAGTCGCAACGCCATGATGCCTACCGTGAACGCCTGGCATGGCTTGCTGAACAGGGTCTTTCCTATAACTGCACCTGCACGCGCGCGCGTATTCAGAGCGTGGGTGGCGTTTACGACGGCCACTGCCGTACGCTGCACAACGGTCCTGAAAATGCCGCCGTACGGTTGATACAGCGCTCTCCGGTGACGCAGTTTACCGACGTGCTCTCAGGCACCCTTCAGGCCGATGAGCGCCTGGCGCGTGAGGATTTTATTATTCACCGTCGTGATGGTCTGTTTGCCTATAATCTGGCGGTCGTGGTCGATGACCATTTTCAGGGCGTCACGGAAATCGTGCGTGGGGCGGATCTCGTGGAACCTACCGTGCGGCAGATATCGCTTTACCAGCAGTTTGGCTGGACGGTGCCGGATTACATTCATCTGCCGCTGGCGGTCAATGAACAGGGGAATAAGCTGTCAAAACAGAACCATGCCCCGGCGCTGCCTGACGGCGATCCGCGCCCGGTTTTGATCGACGCGCTACGATTTCTCAACCAGAATGTAACGCAGGAATGGCAGGATCTGAGTCTGGATGAATTGCTGAAAAGAGCGGTTGCTGGCTGGACGCTAATGGCCGTGCCAAAAATCCAGCATTCTCAAATGCGTTGCGCTGAGCTATGATTAGCCGCTTTTTTGATAACAAAACACACTACGAGGTGTACTATTTTTACCCGAGTCGCTAATTTTTGCCGTAAAGTGCTGAGCCGCGAAGAGAGCATGGCGAACGACGCTAATGCACAGCCACACATGTCGGTCGTTCCGCGTGAGCAGCACAACATTTCCCGCAAAGATATCAGTGAAAATGCCCTCAAGGTGCTCTATCGTCTGAATAAAGCAGGCTACGAGGCCTATCTCGTCGGCGGCGGGGTTCGCGATTTACTGCTGGGCAAAAAACCAAAAGATTTCGACGTGACGACCAGCGCCACGCCTGAGCAGGTGCGTAAATTATTCCGCAACTGCCGTCTGGTTGGCCGCCGTTTCCGTCTGGCGCACGTGATGTTTGGCCCGGAAATTATTGAAGTGGCGACCTTCCGCGGTCACCACGAAGCGGGCGTCAACGATCGCACCACTTCCCAGCGCGGTCAAAACGGCATGCTGCTGCGCGACAACATATTCGGATCTATTGAAGAAGATGCGCAGCGTCGCGATTTCACCATCAACAGCCTTTACTACAGCGTGGCGGATTTCACCGTGCGTGACTACGTCGGCGGCATGCAGGACCTGAAAGACGGCCTGATTCGTCTGATCGGCACGCCAGAAACGCGCTATCGCGAAGATCCGGTCCGAATGCTGCGCGCCGTGCGTTTCGCCGCCAAGCTGAATATGCGTATCAGCCCGGAAACCGCAGAACCTATTCCACGCCTGGCAACGCTGATTAACGACGTGCCCCCTGCCCGTCTGTTCGAAGAGTCATTAAAGTTGCTCCAGGCAGGCTACGGGTTTGAAACTTACAATCTGCTGCGTGAATACAACCTGTTCCAGCCGCTGTTCCCGACCATTACCCGCTACTTCACCGAAAACGGTGACAGCGCAATGGAACGGATGATTGCGCAGGTGCTGAAGAACACTGACACCCGCATTCATAATGATATGCGCGTTAACCCGGCATTCCTGTTCGCGGCCATGTTCTGGTATCCGCTGCTGGAAACGGCACAGCGTATCACTCAGGAGAGCGGTCTCGCCTATTATGATGCGTTCGCGCTGGCGGCAAACGACGTGCTGGACGAAGGCTGTCGCACGCTGGCGATCCCGAAACGTATTACCACGCTGGTGCGTGATATCTGGCAACTTCAGCTGCGCATGTCTCGACGTCAGGGTAAACGCGCCTGGAAGCTGATGGAGCATCCGAAGTTCCGTGCCGCGTTCGACCTGCTCTCTCTGCGTGCAGAAGTGGAAAGGAACCCGGAGCTACAGCGCCTGGCGCAGTGGTGGGGCGAGTTTCAGGTTTCTGCGCCACCGGAGCAGAAAGATATGCTTACGGATCTGGATGATGAGCCGGCACCGCGCCGCCGTCACCGTCGTCCGCGCAAGCGCGCACCGCGTCGTGAAGGCACGGCGTGACCCTCGCGTATATCGCCATCGGCAGCAATCTGGCCTCTCCGCTGGAGCAGGTTAACGCTGCCGTGCAGGCGCTGGGGCAGATCCCGCAAAGCCGTATCGTTGCGGTCTCTTCGTTTTACCGTACGCCGCCGCTTGGCCCGCAGGATCAGCCTGACTATCTGAACGCCGCCGTGGCGCTGGAAACGGCCCTTGATCCTGAAACGCTGCTGGATAACACCCAGCGCATTGAGCTACAGCAGGGTCGCGTCCGCAAAGCCGAACGCTGGGGGCCGCGCACGCTCGACCTGGATATGATGCTTTTCGGCCTTGAGGTGATTAACACCGAACGCCTAACCGTTCCGCATTACGACATGAAAAACCGTGGCTTTATGCTCTGGCCGCTGTTTGAAATCGCCCCCGCGCTCACCTTCCCTGACGGCACCTCGCTGAAGACCGTTCTGCAAAACCTTAACGCGGAAAAACCGGCCCGCTGGTAATCCGCGTCACTGTCGATTAGCCATTTTTTAATTGTGGTTAATCGATTACCTAAAATCATTGTTCCCTCGAATGTTACTGTTAGAATGCGCAAAGATTCGCTTTTGGGCCATCAGGAAACAGTATGAAACCAACCACCATCTCCTTATTGCAGAAATGCAAACAGGAAAAAAAACGCTTCGCCACCATCACCGCGTATGACTACAGCTTCGCAAAACTGTTTGCCGAAGAAGGGATCAACGTCATGCTGGTCGGAGACTCGTTAGGGATGACGGTACAAGGACATGATTCCACTCTGCCGGTCACGGTCGAGGATATTGCTTACCATACCTGCGCCGTGCGCCGGGGCGCTCCCGCCTGCCTGCTGCTTTCCGATCTGCCGTTTATGGCGTATGCCACCCCGGAACAGGCCTTTGAAAATGCGGCAGCCGTGATGCGCGCCGGCGCCAATATGGTCAAAATTGAAGGCGGCGCCTGGCTGGTCGAGACGGTGAAAATGCTCACCGAACGCGCCGTGCCGGTTTGCGGACACTTAGGGCTGACGCCGCAGTCAGTAAACATTTTTGGTGGCTATAAGGTTCAGGGGCGCGGCGATGCGGCGCAGACGCTGTTTGATGACGCCGTGGCGCTGGAAGCCGCCGGCGCGCAGCTGCTGGTGCTGGAGTGCGTGCCGGTTGAGCTGGCTAAACGCATCACCGAGGCGCTGTCGATTCCGGTTATCGGCATCGGCGCGGGCAACGTCACCGACGGCCAGATTCTGGTGATGCATGATGCTTTCGGGATCACCGGCGGGCACATTCCAAAATTCGCCAAAAATTTCCTGACAGAAGCAGGCGACATGCGCGCTGCGGTGCGGCAGTATATTGCCGAGGTTGAGTCCGGCGTGTATCCGGGCGAAGAACACAGTTTCCATTAAGGAGTCAAGGTGTGCTAATCATAGAAACCCTGCCGCTGCTGCGCCAGCATATCCGCCGGGCGCGTCAGGAAGGTAAACGTATCGCACTGGTCCCAACCATGGGCAACCTGCACGACGGTCATATGAAGCTGGTCGATGAAGCGAGAGCCCGTGCGGATATCGTGGTAGTCAGTATCTTCGTTAACCCGATGCAGTTCGATCGCGAAGACGATCTGGCGCGCTACCCACGTACCTTGCAGGAAGATTGCGAGAAGCTCAAAAAACGTCATGCGGATATTGTCTTCGCGCCGGCTCCGGCAGACGTCTACCCACAGGGAACCGGTGAAGCAACCTACGTGGACGTACCGGGCATTTCCACCATGCTGGAAGGCGCCAGCCGCCCGGGCCATTTCCGCGGCGTCTCCACCATCGTCAGCAAGCTGTTTAACCTGGTGCAGCCGGACATCGCCTGCTTCGGTGAAAAAGATTTCCAGCAGCTGGCGCTGATCCGCAAAATGGTTGCCGACATGGGCTACGACATAGAGATTGTCGGCGTGCCGATTGTGCGTGCAAAAGACGGCCTGGCGCTCAGTTCACGTAACGGCTACCTGACCGCCGAACAGCGTAAAATTGCGCCGGGCTTAAGCAAGGTTATGAACACCATGGCAGAGCAGCTGCTGGCGAAAGCGTTAACCGCAGAAGAGATTATTGCCCTTGCCGAGCAGGCGCTTAACGATAAGGGCCTTCGTGCTGACGACGTACAAATTCGTGATGCTGATACGCTGCTGGAATTAACTCAGAACAGCAAGCGCGCAGTCATCCTGGTGGCGGCATGGCTCGGCCAGGCACGCCTGATTGACAATAAAGTGGTTGAGCTGGCGTAGTTCTTCACCCTTGACAATTAAAGGTAAACGTAATGATTCGCAAAATGCTGCAAGGTAAGCTTCACCGTGTGAAAGTCACTCAGGCCGACCTGCACTATGAAGGCTCCTGCGCGATCGACCAGGATTTTCTCGACGCGGCGGGTATTCTCGAAAACGAAGCGATTGATATCTGGAACGTGAATAACGGCAAACGCTTCTCCACGTACGCGATCGCCGCCGAGCGCGGCTCTAAAATCATCTCCGTGAACGGTGCTGCGGCGCACTGCGCTGACGTGGGTGATATTGTGATCATCGCCAGCTTCGTCATGATGTCTGATGAAGAAGCGCGCCGCTGGCAGCCTAAAGTAGCCTACTTCGAAGGCGACAATGAAATGAAGCGCACCGCAAAGGCGATTCCGGTTCAGGTTGCCTGATTACAACAAGGAGCGGAACCCTCTGGATCCGCTCCTTAACAGGAAAAAACACATCATTCTGAATTATGTAAATAGCATCTCTTTACTCATTTCTCTTATTTTTACCACGCTTTTCGCATCTCCTTTCTTAAATAAACATTCCCCTCAGTTATATACGAAGGGAAAATGATCTATACCATTAATAATCCAAGCCTGCCAATATCATATCAACGCAATAAAAAACAACCCCCAGTGTTTTTTTTGAGAACATTTTCAAAATCTTTTTCAATGACTTATCAATTTTTAATTTTTCTAATGAAAACTTTTAGTAATTATAAATACCCAACGTATACAGAGCCCCCTATCATCGTTCTGCTTGTATTAAATCATTACAATGTTTTTTAAATGGAATTTCAATTATGTTAAAAAAAACGTTATTAGCTTCAGCTGTAGCTTTGTTTGCAGTAGGTTCTTTTTCAGCAATCGCAGATACGGATCTTGGTTTAATCACCTTTGATGGTGCGGTAACAGACACAACATGTAATATTTCCACCTCTAATGGTGAATCACAAAACAATATTACTATTACCTTACCCGTCGTTAAAAAATCTGAAGTTGAATCCACAACTATTGATACTGGCGTCGGTTCCAAAAACTTTGAGCTGCTGCTCACCAATTGCCCTGAGACATTGAAGAATGCTTCTGCAAGCTTCATGTCAAAAAACATGGGCGCTATTGCGAACGGTACTATTGAACCCGATGCTAACGTACAAGGCTCTGCAACCAACGTTGCACTTGCCCTGTTTAACAATGCCCCAACCGTTTCATCTCGTATTATGGTAGGCCAGCCTGACAATAATACGCAGAAAACAGACCTGAAAGCCGGCTCCGGTAAACTGTTCTACCGCGTTGCTTATGTCCCTGGCTCCAACTGGGTGAAAGATACTAGCCCTGTGCAGTCAGGTAAAGTTAGCGCCAACGCTTACTTCACCATGAGCTACGAATAATTTAATTCGTCCTGTTAATGTGCCCAGCCGGGCACATTTTTTCGTATTATTTGAGAGTAGACATGTACTTACTGAATATTAAGAGCGGATTAAAAGCCCTGCTGCTGGCCTCGGTGAGCGTTTTTGCTCTTAACGCCAGTGCAGATATTGTGATTTCCGGCACCCGTGTCATTTATCCAGAATCGGCAAAAGACGTAACGGTGTCTATGGATAACCGTGGCACCAGACCTTTACTGGTACAAACCTGGCTCGATGACGGAAGAGATACCACAAATCCTCAAGAGCTGAAACTTCCCTTTATTGTCACGCCTCCTGTATCGCGTGTAGAACCGCAAAAAGGGCAAACGGTCAGAATCACCTGGCTTGGTCAGTCATTGCCAAAAGATAAAGAATCCCTGTTCTGGTTCAACGTTCTGGAAGTTCCGCCAAAGGCAAAGGAAAGCGATACGCAAAGCATGCTTCAGCTGGCATTCCGTACCCGCATAAAACTCTTTTTCCGGCCTACAGGTTTGAAAGGAGAACCGACAGATGCGGCTAAAAATCTTAAATGGACTGAAACCCGGCAAGGTCAAAAGATCGTTTTAAGTGCGAAGAATGATTCACCTTATTATGTATCACTGGCGGGGGCAACGCTTATTGCTGGTACTAAAAGCTACGATATTGAAACACATTATATTGAGCCCTTCTCAAGCCAGACTATGAACGTAAAAAATCATAACACCTTGGGGTATAACAAAATCACCTGGCAAGCCATCAATGATTTCGGTGGAATTGATAAGTATGAATCCATACAGAATTGATTACTTATCAGCCTCGTATCATTCGGAATAACTATAATTGGCTTAACTCTGGGACAGAGTACATCATGCGGTTTAAACGTTCACTACTATGTTTATCGATAAGTGCGGTATTGCCGTTTTGTGCATTTGCTGCTGAAAATAATAAAGAAGAAGACGTGCAGTTTAACGATCAGTTTCTTTATAACACCGGTACATCAATTGATGTCAGCCGTTTTTCAAAAGGCAACCCTGTTCTTGCCGGGACGTATAAGGTGAAGGTGGTTATTAACGGGAAACCTTCCATTACCACGGATCTTGTGTTTAAAGAGAATGGTACACCGCGCGCCACACCCTGCATCACACGTAAACTGCTCACCCAGACAAATGTAGCAACCGAGCAACTTAAACCATCCGGGGATGATTCCGAAGGTACGTGCATCTCTGTGTCAGACGCCTATCCCGGCTCACGTGTGGCTTACGATCCTTCCACACAGGAGTTGGACCTTTCTATTCCCCAGGCTTTCGTCATTCAGCGGCCGGCGGGATTTGTCGATCCTTCACTTTGGGAAGACGGGATCCCGGCGGCGATGCTCTCCTGGGATCTTAACGGCTGGCACGCGGACACGTCTGATTACAGCACCGATACGGCCTATGCAGGATTGCGCTATGGAGCAAACCTGGGCCCGTGGCGGCTCCGGGCACGAGGTAATCTGAACTGGGATCGGGATTCCGGTAGCCACTACGCCAGCCAGGACATTTATCTCCAGCGTGATATCACGCCGCTGAAAGCACAGTTTATCGCAGGAGATTCCTACACCCGTGGAGATGCTTTCGATTCTATTAGTCTGCGCGGGGCGCGTTTATATAACGATGATCGAATGCTTCCTAATGGCATATCGACTTATGCGCCGGTGATTCGGGGTGTGGCAAACAGCAACGCCAAAGTCACGATCGCCCAGAGCGGAAACACGATTTACGAAACCTCCGTCCCGCCGGGGCCCTTTGAAATCTCAGATCTGAGTACGACGGGTTATGGCAGCGATCTTATCGTCACTGTAGAAGAAGCGGATGGCAGCAAACGTTCCTTCTCTGTCGCGTATTCCTCAGTCGCGCAAATGCTGCGCCCGGGCTACTCCCGATGGGATGTCGGCGTGGGTGAACTGCGTGACGATAACCTTCGCGACAAGCCAAAGGTAGGTTACGCCACGGGCTATTATGGATTAACCAATACCTTCACAGGTTATGCGGGTCTGGAGTACACCGATAGCGATTTTTACGCCGCATTGGTGGGTTTGGCTATGAACACCCGCATTGGCGCATTCGCCTTTGATGTCACGCATTCTGATGCCCGGATCGACGGCTTACGGCATCTTACAGGTGAGAGTTATCGTATCTCCTACAGCAAACTCATGGAAGCCACGAATACCTCTTTCAACGTAGCAGCATACCGGTTTTCGACATCTGACTATCTCAGCCTGAGCGATGCAGCTTCCTTGACCAACGAGATCAAATACCGTGACAGGGAGCGTAACCCTGACCGTGATAACAGCGATGTGTACCAGACTTTCCAGCGCATGAAGAACCAGATCCAGGTGAACATCAGTCAGCCACTGGCCTTTAACGGCCTTGATTTGGGATCGCTGTATGTCAACTCCACCTGGCAGGACTACTGGAATGAAAGCAGCTCATCAGCGCAGTACTCGGTTGGGCACAGTCAATCGTTAAGCTGGGGAAGTTACAGCCTCTCCGTGCAGCGCACCTACAACGAGTTCGGGGAAAAAGATGATAGTGTCTATCTTAGCCTCACAATTCCTTTCGACACGCTGATGGGTAACGGCAAGCGTTCAGGCGGGTTCTCATCCCTCACCACGGGCATCGGCAGCGATCTAAAAGGCGGTGGAAGCTTTAACGCCAGCGCCAACGGCAACACCGAAGATAACCGGTTCAGTTACAGCATCACTGAAAGCACCACGCGTAACGACGATACGTTAAATCAGCTAAGCGGTTACGGGAGTTATAACGGCCCGCATGGACCGGTGAGTCTTTCCGTCTCCGCGTCCGATGACGATAGCCGACAATATTCCGCCAGCTATAGCGGCGGGATGATTCTGCACTCTGGTGGCATAACACTCGCCCCTGGCAGCATCAGCGAAAGCGATACGCTTGCGCTGATTAAAGCTGAGGGAGCAGAAGGTGCCCGAGTCTCCATCGGTAACGGTGAAATTGGCTCTTCAGGCTATGCCCTTATGCCCTATCTGTCTGCCTACCGTGAAAACAACGTCGGTCTTGATATCAGCAATATGCGCTCTGACGTTGAAGTGAAAAATACCCGTTCCACTACTGTCCCTCGTAGCGGTGCCGTTGTGCTGGTTAATTTTGAGACCGATCAAGGGCGTTCAGTGTTAATGGAACTGACGCGTGACGACGGTGGGTTTATTCCGCTAGGCGCCGATGTTCAAACTGAGCAAGGCGTATCCGTAGGTAGCGTAGGCCAGGCAGGGCAGGCCTGGATTCGCGGAATTGAAGATAAAGGGTTATTAAAAATCGTCTGGGGAAGTGAGTCCGGCACATCCTGTACTGTCTCCTATCAGATTCCGCCCAATGCGAAAAAGATTGGACCAACAACGCTGCTGTCAGGCCAGACCTGCCACATCACAGTATTATAAAAGGAGTTAGAGCATGCTTTTTAAACCTGGGAAAAAAACAGGATTATGGGTATTAAGTTCGGGGCTGATGGCGCTGTCGCTCGGAACACTCGCCGATAATCTCGATATTACCTTTACCGCTAATATCCGTGACACCACCTGCGATATGAAAATTGAAGGTGGCAGCGGTGATGGTTCCAGCAACGTTATTCCCATTGGTACTGACGGCAAGGTGCGCCTGGATTACATCATCCTCAAAAATGCCAAAGCAACAACAAATTTTAAACTCAAAATGGTCTCTTGCCCATCGAGTCTGACAAAGCTGAACACGACCATTAGCGGTAGTGCCAGCCCACTGAATACGGCAATTAAAAATTCACTCTCCGGTGAGGGCAGCGCAGAAAATATTGGCGTGGCGATTTCCCGCACCGCCACTCCGGATGCCCCTTTTGTCATTAATTCATCTACTGATACTCAGCGCCTCGTCTGGTCGAGCGGAGAGATAAGTGCTGGCGAAGTTCAACTCCTGGCGACGCTGGTGGAAACGGCAAGCGGGCAAGGCATGACAGGCAACTTTAGCGGTATCGCTACGTTTAATTTCACCTATGAATAACTGGCGCAATACGGAGCGTTAATATGAAAAAGAAAATGACATCACTGGTGTTTGCGATGACTGCCATCCTGCCTTCCGTTTGTTTAAGCGCCATTACGGGTACGACGAGCGTTCAGGCCACCTTTACGTCCACCATTGAAGCCGGAACCTGTAATGCCGAGATTCAGGATGCGAGCGGGGCTCCCATTAGCATTTTGCCGTTTGGCGATGTATTTAAGTCCGATCTGGTGAGCCAGAACCGAACAGGGGCATTCAAAATAGCGTTCACTAACTGTGCCGGGGTCAAAAATGCCTCCGTTCAAGCCACGCCGGGTGCTGGCGGGTCCTGTACTGGCAATGCCAAAAATGGGAACTCATATGCAGCCGGGCATAACGTTGGTTTTGAAATCTGGAAAGGTTCTGTCGACTCAGGTTCCCTGCTGAACTGCGCCACGGCCCCAACGTCTATCGTCAACCTGTCTAACGGGGCGGGAAAATTTGAAATGGATGCGCGCATCGTTATTGCTAAAGACAAAGCCATTTCTGACGTGACCACTGGTTCGGTCAGCGCCCCTGTGACTTTTATCGTGACCTATCAATAATGTTTATTAAGACTGGTAGCTTAAACAGGATGTTCCACTCCCGCTTAAACTTTAGAAGTGCGATGTTGTGGCTCGCCTGCTGTCTGGGGTTTCCCGCAGCAGGTTTTGCCTCGAGTCTGGAGATGGATATGACGGCAAACATCATCAACAATACGTGTCAGGTAAGTATTCCGAATGATGGCAAAGTCATTTTACCGATCGTTGGCAAAGGTTGGTTTTATAACTCCGACGGCAGCCCACGGCTACAACCCAATGACGCAGCTGGGGGAACTCGCTTCGAAATACAGCTGAAAAGCTGTGCGGAAAGTGAATCTGGACTGGCAAAAACCCTGCATTTTGAGTTTAAACCTCAAAGTGGGAAAGTGATCGGAAGCGCTCAACAGGTGTTCGCCAATGAAATTCCTGCCTCTGGGGGGGGCGCAGAAAACGTCGGCGTTGTGATTTTCTCAGAAAAAGACAATACCAATGTGGTCAATGCGTCAGGAACGTCAGATGTTATTTTTGATGTATCTAACCAAACCGAAAGCCAGTATTTAACAAATTATAATTTCTATGCCCGTTATCAAGACACAGGGATTGTCAGCGCGGGGAAAGTTACCACAAGCGTGCTGGTCAGCGTTATTTACAATTAAAACAAACCAAGCATCGGATATAAGGAATTTTTGAATGTGTTATATAGCAGGAGCCGGAACAAATCATTTCTTAATAAAAGGTGCAGGCCTTGCTTTGTCAATTCTTGCAATAAGTTTTTCTGCATCAGCGTATGAATGTAAATTTAATGGATACAGTGTTCAGCCTATTTCGGATGTCAAAGGTGCAAAGCCTAAGATCGTTCCCCTGGAGAGCGTCAGCGCGCCAACAAAAATAAGCGGCCTTATTGATTTGCAGGTGACTCCGGGCCTCTACTCCTGGTGCTCATTGGGTAATGATGGCGATCGCGTCTATCAGAAAACGGACAGTACACTGGTCGTCGGTGGCGTGGACGGAAAAGCACTCTTTAAAACTAACGTAACGGGGATCGCCTATACGCTGGCCATGTACCCGACCAACAACGCTTTTAATGCCTTTTTCCCTTCGACTACAGGAAGTTATGTAGAAACGGCCAATCATGAAAATAATTCAGATCTGGTTAAAGCAGTATGGTGGTATGCCCGTATGGAATTTTATCAATTACCCTCATATGCTGGCGTGCCCGCAAGCGTCACACAGATTGGTCCAGTGGCCGGGAATATTGGCAATATTGTCGTAGGTAACCCCTGGAGCTCAGATGAAAGTGACCATCCACGTCCGTTAATCACGATACCCGATATGGCCTTCAATGTTCCTGTTGAAAAACCGACCTGCACTCTTACGGCCCCTAAAACCGTAGACCTGGGGGAGTATGATGTTTCCGATGTCGAGAACGATAACACGCAAAAAGTCTCTGCTACCGTGTCAGGGAATTGCACAAACACACGCAAAATTACGATGAAGTTGACCACCAGCAAGACAACCGGGACTGATGGCTCTATACTCGCGAACACCGCATCGTCGAATGCGGCAAAAGGCGTGGGCGTGTTGCTGAAGTGGCCGGACAACAGCCTGGCGGTGCCTAATTCAACTAACAACTATGCGACAAAAGGGAACACCATCATCCCGTCATTCAGCGAGTCTCTCACGGCTCAGTTGGTTAAGTCTGGTACAGAAAAAGTGACTTCAGGCACGTTCAGCGCCATCGGCACGTTGCAGATCACCTACGAATAGCTTATCCCTGCGGCTGATTGCTGATCAGCCGCGACATCGTCTCCAGCGAATCCGTTCTTAAGATATAGAGTCGTTTCAGTAAGAACGGATTATCCCCCGGCTTCACCTTCCCCTTCACCGTCGTCACTGCCAGATGGAATCCGGCATCATTCGCCGCCTTTATCGCTTTATTGTCATACCCACCAAACGGGTAGGAGAGATACAGCACGCGCGGATTAAACTGCGCCAGCGCACGACGTGAGCGTTCAAAATCAAACAGGATCACATGATAGCTGCGGCTCAGTAAGATGGGGTGTTTATAACCATCCACGCGGTGCAGAAAATGGGTGTGAGACTGGATGTCGAACACGTCCTGGATGCTCTTAATTTCCTGAACGCTCATAAACTGTAGCGATTTAGGGTCCCACTTTTGCGGATGGCCCTTGATACGGGATGAAATAATAAATGCCGTCGCGTTGAAGCCATACTCTTTCAGCACCGGATAGGCGTAGCGGCTCACCGATTTGAGGCCATCATCAAAGGTGATCACCACCGCTTTCGCGGGGAGGTTCATCTTGTTACGCACGTACCCTTCCAGCTGGTACATCGTCAGCGTGGTATAGCCTTGATCGCGTAGCCAGGCCATCTGGTTATTAAACGCGCGTACGCTGGTCGTCGTAGAGGTGTGTCGAAAACGGGTGTTCTCTTCATCACGCAGAATATGATGGTAGGTCAGAACCGGCAGCCCGTTATCTTCCTGCGCGTCCAGGCTGCTGATCCACGCCAGACGATTGCCGATACGGATCTGGAACCAGGTCTGGTTCAGGCGGTCTTTCAGCTTATTCAGGATCGGATAGCGAAGATTGGCGCTTAAGGTCCCGAACGGCGCGCTTCCGCTGCTGGGGGCGTTATACACCGGCGTGTCTTTCCAGGTGATGAGGTTTTGGTTACTGAGCGGCTTGTTGAGGTCGCCCAGGCTATCCTCAACGCGTTGTTTACCCTGCACTTTCTCAAGATGGTCTTTATCAATAAAGCCCGTGCCAAATCCAAAACGAAATTCATAGTAATCAGCCGCCGCCGGAAAAACGGCGAGGATCTGTCCGGCGCGGACGTTACCCACGTTCACCACGGCGTTACCCACCTGCGCCCATATGGCCGCATCTTCAGTGGTTTGCATATATTGAGCAGGTAGGCCTTGCTGACTGGTCAGGCTGGCAAACGTACCACCGGAAATCAGTAGCAGAAGGAGAAAGATAACGCGCATGAGCATGAGATATAAATCGACACGGAAAATCAGACGCCATTGTAGCAAAAGCGTCATCAATACCAATGTTTAATGCTTATACAGATCGTGAAGCAGAACGAAAGGCGGGTTTTTCTTCTGCTGGTGCCATAAGCTACTCACTCCCGGCAAGCCCTGTGCCACAATGGCGTGACGAAACTCAGCGCTGTTCAACGTTGCGCGTAGCGGATACATGACCTCGAGTAACGGCAGGCTGATACCGGAGATCACTTCACAGTTATCGTGCTTGTGGCTCATTAACGCCGCTGAACGATAAGGTGCCGCCCCCGCTCTGTCGGTAAGAAAAATCACCCCATCACCGGTGTCGGTTTCATGCAGCGCGTCGCACATCATCCGGCTGAGCATGTTGGTGCTTAACCCTCGCCAGTAATTTACAGCACGGCATTGCGCCAGGGGACCAAACCGGGCCTCCAGCGTCAGCAACATTTCCTGCGCCACTTCATCGTGGCAGGTGATCACCCATCCCAGCATAACGTCTCTCCTTAGCAGGCGAGTAGTTTACCGAAGTGAAGGTTAGTTTATGGTGATAACTGTCAAAGAAAGCGCCCGGCAGACGGTACGTCGCCGGGCAGAAGGCAGAGGATTAGCTGCGCAGCCCGCGGCCACGCTGGATCAAATACCAGCACAGCAGGTAGAACGCCACGATAAACACCGCCAGCACGACGACGGTGGTGAACAGCGGCACGTCGGTGATGCCGAGGAAACCGAAGCGGAAACCGCTGATCATGTAGACAATCGGGTTCAGGTGCGAGAGTGCCTGCCAGAACGGCGGCAGCAGCGTCAGGGAGTAAAACACCCCGCCGAGGTAGGTCAGCGGCGTCAGCACAAAGGTCGGGATCAGGCTGATGTCGTCAAAGGTTTTAGCGAACACCGCATTCAGCAAGCCGGCCAGCGAGAACAGAATCGCGGTGAGCAGCAGCGTCAGCGCCACGAAAAGCCAGGAGTGAACCTGAAACGGCACGAAGAACAGCGAAATGGCCGTTACCAGGATCCCCACGCACAGCCCGCGCGCCACGCCCCCGCCCACGTAACCGGCGATGATGACGTGCGTTGGCACCGGCGCCACCAGCAGCTCTTCAATGTTGCGCTGGAACTTGGCACTGAAGAACGACGACGCCACGTTCGCATAAGCATTGGTGATCACCGCCATCATGATCAGGCCCGGCACGATGAACTGCATATAGGTGAAACCGTGCATCTCACCGATGCGGGAACCAATCAGGTTACCGAAAATGATGAAGTAAAGCGTCATGGTGATAACCGGCGGCACCAGGGTTTGCACCCAGATACGCATAAAGCGGTTGATCTCTTTCGCCCAGATGCTTTTCAGCGCGACCCAGTAAAGATGCGTCATGCCTTGTCTCCTTGTTTATCGTGCACCAGAGAGACAAACAGCTCTTCCAGTCGGTTCGCTTTGTTACGCATACTTAATACCTGAATGCCCTGCGCGCTCAGCTGTGAAAACACGCTGTTGATCCCCTGCTCGCGCAGCACTTCTACTTCCAGCGTCGAGGTATCGACCAGACGGTAGTTATACCCCTCCAGCTTCGGCAGCGCGCTTTTCGCCGCCAGATCGAGGATAAAGGTCTCTGATTTCAGTTTAGAGAGCAGATTCTTCATCGAGGTGTTTTCCACCAGCTCGCCGTGCTGGATAATGCCGATATTGCGGCACAGCATTTCCGCCTCTTCCAGATAGTGCGTGGTCAGAATGATGGTGGTGCCTTTATCGTTCAGATCCTTCAGGAACCCCCACATGGAGCGACGCAGTTCGATATCCACCCCGGCGGTCGGCTCATCGAGAATAAGCAGCTTTGGCTCATGCATCAGCGCGCGGGCAATCATCAGGCGGCGCTTCATCCCCCCGGACAACATTCGCGCGCGTTCGTTACGCTTTTCCCACAGATCGAGCTGTTTCAGGTACTTTTCGCTGCGCTCCAGCGCCTCTTTACGCTCGACGCCGTAGTAGCCCGCCTGGTTAACCACAATCTGCTGCACCGTTTCAAACGGGTTGAAGTTAAACTCCTGCGGCACCAGCCCCAGCTGACGCTTAGCGTTGACCACATCTTTTTGCAGATCGTAGCCAAACACGCTGACGCGGCCGGAAGTTTTGTTGACCAGCGAGCTGATGATACCGATGGTGGTAGATTTCCCCGCCCCGTTCGGCCCCAGAAGCGCGTAGAAATCTCCCGCTTCGACTTTAAGATCTATCCCGCGCAGCGCCTGAACGCCTCCCGGGTAGGTTTTTTTGAGCTGTTCCAGCTCCAGTGCAATCGCCATGAATTCAACTTACCTTAAGTTCTGACACACGTTGTGTGGTTTCATTAAAAGTCGGGTTACCCTATAGTAGCGCAACGCAATCACTTGGTTACAGGTCGCTAACCTCCATGAACGACATAGATACACTCATCAGCAACAATGCACTATGGTCAAAAATGCTGGTGGAGGAAGACCCCGGATTTTTTGGAAAACTAGCACAAGCGCAGAACCCGCGCTTTCTCTGGATTGGATGTTCCGACAGCCGCGTCCCCGCCGAACGACTGACCGGTCTTGAGCCTGGCGAACTGTTTGTTCACCGCAACGTTGCTAATCTGGTTATTCATACCGATCTCAACTGCCTTTCGGTTGTTCAGTATGCCGTTGATGTTCTGGAGGTCGAGCACATTATTATCTGCGGCCACTACGGCTGCGGCGGCGTGCAGGCGGCGGTCGAAAATACAGAGCTGGGGTTAATCGATAACTGGCTGCTGCACATTCGTGATATTTGGTTCAAACATAGCTCACTGCTGGGCGAAATGCCGCAGGAACGCCGTCTCGACACCCTGTGCGAGCTGAACGTGATGGAGCAGGTGTACAACCTGGGCCACTCTACCATTATGCAGTCGGCGTGGAAACGCGGGCAGAAGGTCTCTATCCACGGCTGGGCGTACGGTATTCACGACGGCCTGCTGCGCAATCTGGAAGTGACCGCCACCAACCGTGAAACGCTGGAGCAGCGTTACCGCTCGGGGATTGCCAACCTCAAGCTTAAGCACGTTAACCACAAATAAACAAAGCCGGGGGTTTTCACCCTCTCCCTGTGGGAGAGGGCTGGGGTGAGGGCATCAGCCCGCAATTACTCGTCCAGCATCACGACCTTACCAACATACGGCAAATGACGATAACGCTGCGCGTAGTCAATGCCGTAACCTACAACGAATTCATCCGGGATGGAGAAGCCAACGAACTCCACCGGCACCTGCACTTCACGGCGCTCAGGCTTATCCAGCAGGGTACAAATCGCCAGCGATTTTGGTCCGCGCAGGCTCAGGATCTCCCGTACTTTCGAGAGCGTGTTGCCGGAGTCGATGATGTCCTCAACGATCAACACATCTTTGCCACGAATATCTTCATCCAGATCTTTCAGGATTTTCACATCACGGGTTGTGGACATGCCGCTGCCGTAGCTGGAAGCGGTCATAAAATCGACCTCGTGCGGTACCTGCACTTCACGGCACAGGTCTGCCATGAACATGAAAGAACCGCGCAGCAGACCAACCAGCACCATTTCGCTGCCGCTGTCCTTGTAATGCTCGGTGATTTGACGACCCAGTTCGGCGATACGCGCTTTGATCTCGGCTTCCGGGATCATCACTTCAACAGTATGTTTCATATTACTAACCAAATGATTTTAATGAAAATCTCTCAATGCGGATGAATCTTGCTCCGGCATCGATACGCAAGCCAGCCATTATATCAGTAAATGGATAAGCCTGGCGTATGAGTTATAAAAGCAATATTTGTGATTTCGATCACAGTTGTTAATACCTATAATTAATTGCTAGCAAATAATTAACAAAACTGACGAGTACTTTTCTATGGCTGAAACAAAAACTAAGCAGCCGCGTCTACTGGTGACATTAACAGCCGCGTTTGCCGCATTCTGCGCGCTGTATTTGTTGATCGGTGGCGTATGGCTGGTCGCTATTGGCGGCTCCTGGTACTACCCGATTGCGGGTCTGGTTATGGTTGGCGTAACCGTCCTGCTGTTGCGAAGAAAGCGTTCTGCTCTGTGGCTGTATGCCGCCCTGCTCCTTGCCACAATGATCTGGGGCGTGTGGGAAGTCGGGTTCGACTTCTGGGCGCTGACGCCGCGCAGCGACATTCTGGTCTTCTTCGGTATCTGGCTGATCCTGCCGTTTGTCTGGCGTCGCCTGATCGTTCCGTCCAGCGGTGCCGTAGCCGGCCTGCTCGTTGCCCTGCTGATTAGCGGCGGTATCCTGACCTGGGCCGGTTTCAACGACCCGCAGGAGATCCACGGTACGCTGAACACAGAATCCACGCCTGCCGCGGCTATTTCGCAGGTGGCTGACGGCGACTGGCCAGCCTATGGCCGTAATCAGGAAGGTCAACGTTACTCTCCACTGAAGCAGATCAACGCGGACAACGTGAAAAACCTGAAGGAAGCCTGGGTATTCCGCACCGGCGACCTGAAAATGCCAAACGATCCGGGTGAGCTGACCAACGAAGTGACCCCGATTAAAGTGGGCAACATGCTCTACCTGTGTACGGCGCACCAGCGTCTGTTCGCGCTCGACGCGGCCACCGGTAAAGAGAAATGGCACTTCGATCCACAGCTGAACTCTAATCCGTCGTTCCAGCACATCACCTGCCGCGGCGTCTCTTACCACGAAGCGCGCGCGGATAATGCCAGCCCGGAAGTCATTGCCGACTGTCCTCGCCGCATTATGCTGCCGGTCAACGATGGCCGCCTGTTTGCCATTAACGCTGAGACCGGCAAGCTGTGCGAAACCTTCGCCAATAAAGGTATCCTGAATCTTCAGACCAATATGCCGGACACCACGCCGGGTCTGTATGAGCCAACCTCCCCGCCAATCATCACCGATAAAACCATCGTGATTGCCGGTTCGGTAACGGATAACTTCTCTACACGTGAAACCTCTGGCGTTATCCGTGGTTTCGACGTGAACACCGGTAAACTGCTGTGGGCCTTCGACCCGGGCGCGAAAGATCCAAACGCGATCCCGTCTGACGAGCACACCTTTACCTTTAACTCGCCGAACTCCTGGGCACCAGCCGCGTATGACGCGAAGCTGGACCTGGTTTACCTGCCAATGGGTGTGACCACGCCGGATATCTGGGGCGGTAACCGCACGCCGGAGCAGGAACGTTACGCCAGCTCCATCGTGGCGCTGAACGCAACGACCGGTAAACTGGCATGGAGCTATCAGACCGTTCACCACGATCTGTGGGATATGGATATGCCATCCCAGCCGACGCTGGCGGACATTACCGTTAACGGTAAAACCGTTCCGGTGATTTACGCCCCGGCGAAAACCGGTAACATCTTCGTGCTGGATCGCAGCAACGGTAAGCTGGTTGTGCCTGCACCGGAAAAACCGGTTCCACAGGGTGCTGCCAAAGGCGACTATGTCACCAAAACTCAGCCGTTCTCTGATCTGAGCTTCCGTCCGGAGAAAAATCTCAGCGGTGCAGACATGTGGGGTGCCACCATGTTTGACCAACTTGTATGCCGCGTGATGTTCCACCAGCTGCGCTACGAAGGGATTTTCACCCCACCGTCAGAGCAGGGTACGCTGGTCTTCCCAGGTAACCTGGGGATGTTCGAATGGGGCGGGATCTCCGTTGACCCGAACCGTCAGGTCGCTATCGCTAACCCAATGGCGCTGCCGTTCGTGTCCCGTCTGATCCCACGCGGTCCGGGTAACCCAATGGAACAGCCGAAAGATGCGAAAGGCAGCGGTACCGAAGCCGGTATCCAGCCGCAGTATGGCGTCCCTTACGGCGTGACTCTCAATCCGTTCCTCTCTCCGTTCGGTCTGCCGTGTAAACAGCCTGCCTGGGGTTATATCTCCGGCCTGGATCTGAAGACCAACAAGATTGTCTGGAAGAAACGTATTGGTACGCCACAGGACAGCATGCCGTTCCCAATGCCGGTTCCTGTGCCGTTCAATATGGGTATGCCAATGCTGGGTGGCCCAATCTCCACCGCCGGTAACGTGCTGTTCATCGCGGCGACCGCAGATAACTACCTGCGCGCGTACAACATGACCAACGGTGAAAAACTGTGGCAAGGCCGTCTGCCGGCCGGTGGTCAGGCAACGCCGATGACCTATGAAGTGAATGGCAAGCAGTACGTTGTCATCTCTGCGGGTGGTCACGGTTCGTTTGGTACGAAGATGGGCGACTATATTGTCGCGTATGCACTGCCTGACGACGCTAAGTAATGAAAAAGCCCGGTGGCGCTAACGCATACCGGGCTTTCGGGTGTCCTATGTAGGCCGGGTAAGGCGAAGCCGCCACCCGGCTTTTTTTATACGGTAAAGCCCAGCATCATCCCCGTATCTTCATGCTCCAGCAGGTGACAGTGCGCCATATAAGCAAACTCTTTCGGCGCCTCGTGGTCGAACTTCACCAGCACCTCGCTGACGCCGCCTTCCACCCTCACCGTATCTTTCCAGCCCACGCGATGCGCGTCCGGCGCTTTACCGTTCTCGAAGAGAATACGGAACTGCGTGCCGTGGATATGGAACGGGTGCAGCATCATGTCGCCTTCGCCTGAAATGACCCAGCGCTCAAACTGCCCTTTCGTGGCGGCGAACATCGGTGTGTTCATATCGAACGCCTGGCCGTTGATACGGTTGGCGTTGTGGAAATCGAAACCATGTCCGCCGTGATCCATGCCGCCCATTTTGCCGTGGTCCATATTCATGTGACCCATCATCTGGCCGTGGTGCATTCCCGCCATGGCCTGATTGCCATACTTCTTCATCAGCGCCTGCATGCCCATCATATCGAGCATCGGGTCCATAGAGAGCTGAAGCTTACGCTGCGTCAGCCCATCCAGCGACGGGAGCGCAGGCAGCGTGGTCAGGGTGTCCGGCAGCGTGCCGGAGGCGGTGATCTGTAGTGGCTGAATGCGCAGCACCGGGTGTGGTTTATCAAACGGCGCGACGGCCATCCCCATCTGGCTGACCGGCAGGGTCACGAGGTCAAACGCTTTACCATCGCTGATATCCACCAGCACCTCGAAGCGTTCGCCCATCAGCATCGGCAGCTCGCTCACTTTTACCGGTTCCGGCAGCAGGCCACCGTCGCTTGCCACCACGTAAAGCGGGCGCTTATCGCTGGTGGCGAAGTTCAGCGAGCGGGCGTTACAGCCGTTAAGCAGGCGTAAGCGCAGCCAGCCTTTCGGGGCGGCATGCTGTGGGTAGATTGCCCCGTTGGTCAGCAACGTATCGCCAAACCAGCCTACCGCCGCGCTCATCACATCCAGCTGATAGTCAATTTGCCCATCAGCGCTGAATTTTTTGTCCTGCACAATCACCGGCACATCGTCGATACCCCACTGTTTTGGCAGGCGCAGAAGACGGCTTTCATCATCCTCAATCAACACCAGTCCGGCCAGCCCCATCGCCACCTGATGGCCCGTTTTGCCATGCTGATGCGGGTGGAACCAGCAGGTTGCCGCCCGCTGGTCAGGGGTAAAGGTTACGCTGCGTTTCCCCCCAGGCTTGATAACGCCCTGGGGACCACCATCCACTTCGCCCGGGACTTCCAGCCCGTGCCAGTGCACCGTGGTCTCTTCAGAAAGCGAGTTATGAATGTCTACCGTCACCGCTTTCCCTTTTCGTAGCTGCAACGCCGGGCCGAGCAGATTGCCGTTATAACCCCACGTCGTCGCGGCGTGTTGCCCGAACGTGGTTTTGCCTGCCTGCACCACAAGCTGGATGCGGCTGCGGGCATCTGCGCTGAGTAACTCAGGGATGGGTAAAGCAGGTCTGTCGGCGGCAAAAACAGCGCGGCTCCAGAGCGGTAACGCGCTGGCAACCCCCAGCGCAGCAGAATATTTTAAAAAATCACGACGTTGCATGTGCATTTCCTTATTTCCAGGCGGCGATCTTTTGAGCATAAACCCTCCCCTTACCGGAAGGTCAAGCACGGCGGCAATAATAAAGATCGTCGGCCTGGCATCAAGTATGCTAACGTTAATTTTCCGTGATGCAGTGGTAAAGGCAATGAAGACGTTTTTCAGAACAATTTTGTTCGCCAGCCTGATGGCGATGTGTGCGAACAGTTACGCGCTTAGTGAAAACGAAGCGGAAGATATGGCCGATCTGACGGCAGTTTTTGTTTTTCTGAAGAACGATTGTGGTTACCAGAATTTACCCAATGGGCAAATTCGTCGCGCACTGGTCTTTTTTGCCCAGCAGAACCAATGGGACCTCAGCAACTACGACAGCTTCGACATGAAGGCGCTCGGTGAAGACAGCTACCGTGATTTAAGCGGTATCGGTATTCCCACTGCTAAAAAATGCAAAGCGCTGGCACGCGATTCACTCAGCCTGCTCGCCTACGTGAAGTAACCTTCCCGACGCCCCTTGTTGACCCGCTAACCGCCTCACGGCGGTTTTGTGTTGCGCCCATCTGCCGGATGTAATGGATGTTAACGAAGGAGGTGCTCCCCATGACCGATAAAACGGTATGGCAAGAAACGCTGCATGACCAGTTTGGTCAATATTTTGCCGTGGATAACGTGCTCTATCATGAGAAAACCGATCATCAGGATCTGATAATCTTCGAGAACGCTGCCTTTGGCCGCGTCATGGCGCTGGATGGCGTGGTGCAGACCACCGAGCGCGACGAGTTTATCTATCACGAAATGATGACCCACGTCCCGCTGCTGGCCCACGGCCACGCGAAGCACGTGCTGATTATTGGGGGCGGTGACGGCGCCATGCTGCGTGAAGTCTCTCGCCACCAGAATGTCGAAACCATCACCATGGTGGAAATCGACGCCGGAGTGGTGTCGTTTTGCCGCCAGTATCTGCCAAACCACAATGCCGGCAGCTATGACGATCCGCGCTTTACGCTGGTTATCGACGATGGCGTCAATTTTGTTAACCAGACTACGCAAACGTTTGATGTCATTATATCTGACTGTACCGACCCTATCGGCCCCGGCGCGTCGCTGTTTACCTCTTCGTTTTACGAAGGCTGCAAGCGCTGCCTGAAACCTGGCGGGATTTTTGTGGCGCAAAACGGCGTCTGCTTCCTGCAACAGGATGAAGCGCTGGATAGCCACCGTAAGCTGAGCACCTATTTTAGCGACGTCAGCTTCTATCAGGCGGCGATCCCGACTTACTACGGCGGGATTATGACCTTTGCCTGGGCGACGGATAACGACGTCTTGCGCCATCTCTCCACCGAGATCATTCAGGCCCGCTTCCACCAGGCCGGACTCAAGTGCCGGTACTACAATCCGGCGATCCACACCGCAGCCTTTGCGTTGCCTCAATACCTGCAAGACGCGCTGTCCTCAAAGGAGGTGAACTAATTGAAAAAGCTTAAACTGCATGGCTTTAACAATCTGACTAAAAGCCTGAGTTTTTGTATTTACGATATCTGCTACGCCAAAACGGCAGAAGAGCGCGATGGTTATATCGCCTATATCGATGAACTCTACAACGCCAACCGTCTGACCGAGATCCTGTCAGAGACCTGCTCGATTATCGGCGCGAATATCCTGAACATTGCGCGCCAGGATTATGAGCCTCAGGGCGCGAGCGTCACCATCCTGGTCAGTGAAGAGCCGGTTGACCCGCAGCTGATCGACAAAACCGAACATCCCGGCCCGCTGCCCGAAGTGGTGGTGGCGCACCTCGATAAAAGCCATATCTGCGTTCATACCTACCCGGAAAGCCACCCTGAAGGCGGACTGTGTACGTTCCGCGCGGATATTGAAGTGTCGACCTGCGGGGTGATTTCACCGCTGAATGCGTTGAATTACTTAATTCACCAGCTGGAATCAGACATCGTCACCATTGATTATCGCGTGCGCGGTTTTACCCGTGATATTAACGGCATGAAGCACTTCATCGATCATGAGATCAACTCCATTCAGAACTTCATGTCCGACGATATGAAGTCGCTGTACGACATGATGGATGTGAACGTCTATCAGGAAAACATCTTCCATACCAAGATGATGCTTAAAGAATTCGACCTTAAGCACTATATGTTCCACACCAGGCCGGAAGATTTGAGTGAAGAAGAGCGTAAGGTCATTACCGACCTGCTCTGGAAAGAGATGCGCGAGATCTACTACGGCCGCAATATTCCGACCGTGTAAACGTGACCCGAAGCAGGGACGCTTCGGGGAGTTACTTCTGTTTCATAAAGTCGCGGTAAGCGTTCACCACTTTCAGGAAGTCTTCCACACCACACAGCGACAGGCTCTCTTCGTCGTAGTAGCTCATCCCCTCTTCCATCTCATCCCCCGAAAACTCAAGCTGGTTAGCGCGCACCATCACCTCTTCGCCATCCATCCACAGGGTGTACTCATGCCCGGCACGTTGCCAGGAGCGTTCACTGCCTTTCACCGTTTCCGCCGCCTGTTCGACTTCATCCAGCAGCGCGAGGTTCTCTTTCACCTCTTCGTTAAACCAGTGCCCAACGGCTTCGTGCCCCATCGACATTCGCACTTTCACCACGCCGGTGATGTCGCGCAAAAATTCGTAATCCATAGCGTTTTCCTCTGCAAAGCCATTAGGGTAATTATCGCAGCAGAGAGGAAGAAAAAAAGCGGGAGAGGTGGGAGGAATGAAAATAAAAAGGTGAGAGCAAGACCCTGCGGCCTGATGCCCTCACCCCGTCCCTCTCCCTCGGGAGAGGGGGCAAACATTAAAAACCGTCTCGCAGAGACGGTTTTGCTGTTTATACTGCCGTCTGGAAGATCACCCCGTCGGCCTTCTCGGTGTACTGAGAGAGCTGGTCGAAGTTCAGATAGCGATAGGTATCCACCGCCGTCTTATCCACCTGCGCCACAAAGGTCTGGTACTCTTCCGGCGTTGGCAGTTTGCCAATCAGCGCCGCAACCGCCGCCAGCTCCGCAGAGGCCAGGTAGACGTTCGCACCGGTACCTAAACGGTTCGGGAAGTTACGGGTAGAGGTGGAAACCACCGTCGCACCGTCGGCCACGCGCGCCTGGTTACCCATACACAGGGAGCAGCCAGGGATTTCGATACGCGCCCCGCTCTTACCGAACACACTGTAGTAACCCTCTTCGGTCAACTGAGCCGCGTCCATACGGGTTGGCGGTGCCACCCACAGGCGGGTCGGCAGCTGGCCCTTGTGGGTATCCAGCAGCTTACCGGCTGCGCGGAAGTGGCCGATGTTGGTCATGCAGGAGCCGATGAACACTTCGTCGATCTTATCGCCCTGCACGTCAGAGAGCAGACGCGCATCGTCAGGATCGTTTGGCGCGCACAGGATCGGCTCTTTGATATCCGCCAGATCGATGTCGATCACCGCCGCGTACTCTGCGTCAGCGTCGGCTTCCAGCAGCTGCGGATCCGCCAGCCATTTCTCCATGCCCTGAATACGACGCTCCAGCGTACGACGGTCACCGTAGCCTTCTGCAATCATCCACTTCAGCAGCACGATGTTGGAGGTCAGATACTCGATAATCGGCTCTTTGTTCAGCTTGATGGTACAGCCTGCCGCAGAACGCTCGGCGGAGGCGTCGGTCAGCTCGAACGCCTGCTCCACTTTCAGATCCGGCAGCCCCTCAATTTCAAGAATGCGGCCAGAGAAGATGTTTTTCTTCCCTTTCTTCTCAACGGTCAGCAGCCCCTGTTTGATGGCATACAGCGGGATCGCGTGAACCAGGTCGCGCAGCGTGATGCCCGGCTGCATTTTGCCCTTGAAGCGCACCAGCACGGATTCAGGCATGTCGAGCGGCATTACGCCAGTCGCGGCGGCAAACGCCACCAGGCCGGAGCCCGCCGGGAAGGAGATCCCGATTGGGAAACGGGTATGGGAGTCACCGCCGGTACCCACGGTATCCGGCAGCAGCATGCGGTTCAGCCAGGAGTGGATAACGCCATCACCCGGACGCAGGGAGACGCCGCCGCGGTTCATGATGAAGTCCGGCAGCGTGTGGTGCGTGGTCACGTCAACCGGCTTCGGATACGCCGCCGTGTGGCAGAAGGACTGCATCACCAGGTCAGAAGAGAAGCCCAGGCACGCCAGGTCTTTCAGTTCATCACGGGTCATCGGGCCAGTGGTGTCCTGAGAACCCACGGAGGTCATCTTCGGCTCGCAGTACGCGCCAGGACGGATACCGGCAACGCCGCAGGCGCGCCCCACCATTTTCTGTGCCAGCGAGAAGCCGCGGTTGCTTTCCGCCACGTCTTTCGCCTGACGGAATACGTCACTGTGCGGCAGACCCAGCGCTTCACGCGCTTTGGTGGTCAGGCCACGACCGATGATCAGCGGGATACGGCCACCGGCACGCACTTCGTCGATCAGCACGTCGGTTTTCAGCTCGAAGCTTGCCAGCAGTTCGTTGGTTTCGTGATTGCGCACTTCGCCCTTAAACGGGTAAACGTCAATCACGTCGCCCATGTTCAGGTTAGAAACATCCACTTCGATCGGCAGCGCGCCCGCATCTTCCATGGTGTTAAAGAAGATCGGTGCAATTTTGCCGCCGAGGCACAGGCCGCCGCCGCGCTTGTTTGGCACGTGCGGAATATCGTCGCCCATGAACCACAGCACGGAGTTGGTCGCGGATTTACGGGAAGAACCGGTACCCACAACGTCACCGACGTAGGCCAGCGGGAAACCTTTTTGTTGCAGCGCTTCGATCTGTTTGATCGGTCCCACTACGCCCGGCTGATCCGGCTCGATCCCTTCACGGGCGTTTTTCAGCATCGCCAGGGCGTGCAGCGGGATATCAGGACGAGACCACGCGTCCGGTGCCGGAGACAGGTCATCGGTGTTGGTTTCACCGGTCACCTTAAAGACGGTCACGGTAATTTTTTCAGCCAGCGCAGGGCGGTTCAGGAACCATTCGGCATCGGCCCAGGACTGCATGACCTGCTTCGCGTAAACGTTGCCCGCTTTGGCTTTTTCTTCCACATCGTAGAAATTATCGAACATCAGCAGCGTTGAAGAGAGCGCTTTGGCGGCAATCGGTGCCAGCGTGTCGTTATCCAGCGCGTCAATCAGCGGATGAATGTTGTAACCACCCTGCATGGTGCCGAGCAGTTCAATCGCTTTTTCAGGAGTAACCAGTGGGGAGGTGGCTTCGCCTTTGGCAACGGCGGCAAGGAATCCGGCTTTTACGTAGGCAGCTTCATCTACGCCAGGCGGTACACGGTTGATCAACAGATCTAACAGGAATTCTTCTTCGCCCTTAGGCGGGTTCTTCAGCAGCTCGACGAGCGCGGCCATTTGGGTTGCATCTAAAGGTTTGGGTACAATTCCCTCGGCGGCACGTTCTGCTACGTGCTTACGGTATTCTTCTAGCACGACGGTTCTCCTCGCTCTCATTGTCATATGCGGCGGGCGTTCTCTTCACGCTCCTGTGAGACAGCAGTTTGTAGGGTAAATGCCCGATACCGCGTCGGGCAGCATAGCAGGATTTCTGCACAGTGTTAATCTGTTTACAAAAAAGCAACATTAAATTATTTGCTGAATCGTTAAGCATGGTGTAGCAGGGAGACGCGTCGAATTTTAGATACAAAAAAACCGCCTGATAGCGGTTAATTTGTTGCCTTGCGGTGGTAGCACACCGGGCTGGCAGTTTTGCGGCAATGCACTCGCCATAAATAATGCTCCTGTGTATGCAGAACTGCAAGCACATGTTCTGTGTTTACGAGCCTCCATCCAGTTCCGCATGAAAAAGAATGAAACTGCATTTCACCTCTTTTAAGTCCATTTCGGCTGTAATACCGTTGCGCTCGGCCTGCTTCGCTGGTGTAGCAACCAGTCACCGGGCCCGGAAGCAGTTCCGTAACCTACGCGGCAATGTACTCATTTGCCTGGTTCTGCCTTTCCCGGTGGAGAATGAACCCGCGTAGCCTGTACAGGAACGCACGCAATGGAGATGCGAATCACTGCGCTGATCGTTGTGATTGGTTTACTGCTTATCGCACTGCACGGTGGCTGGAACATATCCGACATCACGGTGCTGTTTGTCGTCAACCTCGGCAACTAGCTGCTGGCCGCTCGCAAGAGCGGCCTTCTGAATTCCCGTCGCCTTTTTAGCCACCAGATAGAATTGTGTAATAAATGCACACACTCTTTATCCGGACGCGCCGGGTGGTTTCCCAAGAAAAGTCAAAACGGTAAAACACGGGTGAATGATACTCGCGACAACAGCAACGCCTCCCGGCACTGCACTCGTCTCGTTGGAGCCATTTTATGAAGTTGCCTTTTAAACCCCATCTTCTTGTTCTGCTTTGCAGTGCGGGACTGTTTGCCGCCTCGGGTGTCATGTTTGTTAAAAGCCGCGTAACGGAGCCTGCTCCGGTTGCACAGCCTTCTGCCCCACCGGCAGCCCAACCTGCTGCCGTCGCTACCCCGGCCTACACTGCTGCGCAAATCGACCAGTGGGTTGCCCCTGTTGCGCTTTACCCGGATGCCCTGCTGGCGCAAATCCTGATGGCGTCGACCTACCCGTCTAACGTTATTCAGGCCGCCCAATGGTCAAAAGATCACCCCAAAATGCAGGGGGATGCCTCCATTCAGGCGGTCGCCAACCAGCCATGGGATCCCAGCGTAAAATCTCTGGTCGCGTTTCCGCAGCTGATGTCGCTGATGGGCGAAAATCCGCCGTGGGTACAGAACCTGGGGGATGCCTTTCTTGCACAGCCGAAGGATGTGATGGATTCAGTACAGCGGTTGCGCCTGCTGGCCCAACAAACGGGTGCGCTACAATCCACGCCGCAGCAGACGGTCACTACCGTCACAAAGGCTGCACCGACAAAAACCGCGACAACCGCACCCCCTTCCAGCCCAACGGTGATCAAGATTGAATCCGCCGATCCGCAGGAGGTGTATGTCCCTACCTATAACCCAAATACGGTTTACGGCACCTGGCCTGAACCCGCGTACCCGCCCGTCTATCTTCCGCCCTCACCCGGCGAACAGTTTACCGACAGCCTGGTTAAAGGATTAGGCTTCAGCCTCGGGGTCGCGACAACCTACGCCATCTTCAGCAATATCGACTGGGATGACGACGACTGGGATCACCATCATCACGATGATGACTGGGACAATCACGGCGGCTATAACCGTAACGGTGATAACAATATTAATATCAACGTGGATAACTTCAACAGAATCAGCGGGCAGCACCTGAACGGCAATAACCGCACCTGGCAGCACAACCCTGCTTATCGTGAAGGCGTTGCTTATCCGAATAACCAACTGGCTAACCGTTTCCACTCCACGAACGCGGCGACGGGATTAAGTGCGACCCAGCAAAGGCCGGTCAATCGCGATAGCCAGCGCCAGGCCGCTCTCAGCCAGATGGAAAAAGCGACGGGCAAAACGTTCCCACATTCGACAGATACGGGCGCGCGAGACGCCCAGCGTCTGGCCTCAACGCAGCAGCTTAAGCAGATATCACAGCGCAATAATTTCCGCGGGTATGACGCCAGGCCGCAAGCCGTAAGGCGGACCAGCGCGCCGCAGCGTGAAAATCATCAGGCTCCTGAGAAGCGTATTACGCAGACGGCGCGGCACCCTGCCAGCGCACACCGCGCCAATGCCCTTAGCGGCAACGACAGCCGCTCGGCCAGCTGGCAGGCCCAGCAGCAGCGCGGGGCGCAAAGCCGCCACCTGTCGGCGCAGCAGCATCCCCGACAGCGCACCGTCGACCGTACCGAACACCGCGAATTCCGTCATCGTTAAGGGAGCCGACATGAAAAGTAAACTACTCAGTGGAATGGTGTTGTTCATGGTGTCGGCAGCGGTTATGGCGCAACAATCCTTCAGCTCGCCGGATCGGGCGACCCGCGCGCTGGCAACCGCCATCAGCGAGCATAACGAAAGCACGATGAGCGCGCTGCTCGGCGAAAAATGGCGCGACGTTCTGCCGCCCGAAGGGGTCGATCCCGATGCCGTGGATCGTTTTTTGAGAGACTGGAAAGTTCGCCATGAAACCGTCGTCAATGGCGACGTGGCACACCTTGCGGTGGGCGAGAACGGCTGGCAGCTGCCGATACCGGTAATCAAAACCGCTTCAGGCTGGCAGTTCGACATGCAGAAAGCCGCTGAAGAGATCCAGACCCGCGAAATCGGTCGCAACGAGCTCGCGACCATCGAAGCGCTTCACGCCTACGTCGATGCGCAGCAGCGGTACTTTGCACTGAACCAGAAATACGCGCAGAAAATTGTCAGTTCTGAAGGGAAAAAGGATGGGCTGTACTGGCCCGTCTCGCCAGGCGATGCGCCAAGTCCGCTTGGTCCGGCGTTTAGTCCACCACAGCCGGGGGCGGGTTACCATGGCTATCGCTTCCGCATCCTGTCGGATAAGAATGGCTTTGCCATGGTTGCCTGGCCCGTGAGCTACGGGCAGACGGGGATAATGAGCTTTGTTGTCAACCAGAATGACGAGGTCTATCAGGCTGATCTCGGTAACAACTCAGCGCAGAAAGCGCAGGCTCTGTCTGAATATCACCCGGATAAAACCTGGCAGCCTGTCGCCCCCTGAACGCAGCGCATAAAAAAAGCGGCCTCAGGCCGCTTTTTTTCATCTGAAGAAACTTATTTCTTCTTCGCTTTCGCGTTTGGCAGGTCGGTAATGCTACCTTCAAACACTTCTGCCGCCAGGCCCACGGACTCGTGCAGAGTCGGGTGCGCGTGGATGGTCAGCGCGATGTCTTCCGCGTCACAGCCCATTTCGATAGCCAGACCGATTTCACCCAGCAGCTCGCCGCCGTTGGTGCCGACAATCGCACCACCGATGACACGGTGAGTCTCTTTGTCGAAGATCAGTTTGGTCATACCGTCTGCGCAGTCGGACGCGATAGCACGGCCAGAAGCAGCCCACGGGAAGGTGGCGGTTTCGTAGCTGATGCCTTTCTCTTTCGCTTCTTTTTCGGTCAGACCGACCCATGCCACTTCTGGCTCAGTGTACGCGATGGATGGGATCACTTTCGGATCGAAGTAGTGCTTCATGCCAGCGATAACTTCAGCGGCAACGTGACCTTCGTGAACGCCTTTGTGCGCAAGCATTGGCTGACCGACGATGTCGCCGATAGCAAAGATGTGCGGCACGTTGGTGCGCAGCTGTTTGTCAACGCGGATGAATCCACGGTCGTCCACTTCCACGCCCGCTTTACCGGCGTCAAGGTTTTTACCGTTCGGCACGCGGCCGATAGCCACCAGCACGGCGTCGTAACGCTGTGGTTCAGCAGGGGCTTTTTTGCCTTCCATGGAAACGTAAATACCGTCTTCTTTCGCTTCAACGGCAGTCACTTTGGTTTCCAGCATCAGGTTGAATTTCTTGCTGATGCGCTTGGTGAAAACTTTAACAATGTCTTTGTCAGCTGCAGGGATAACCTGGTCGAACATTTCAACCACGTCGATCTCTGAACCCAGCGCATGGTACACGGTACCCATTTCCAGACCGATGATACCGCCGCCCATCACCAGCAGGCGCTTAGGAACGGTTTTCAGCTCCAGGGCATCGGTGGAATCCCACACACGCGGATCTTCATGTGGAATGAACGGCAGTTCGATTGGGCGAGAGCCTGCCGCGATGATCGCGTTGTCGAAGTTGATCACGGTTTTGCCGTTTTCGCCTTCCACTTCCAGGGTGTTCGCACCGGTGAATTTACCCAGACCGTTAACCACTTTTACCTTACGGCCTTTCGCCATGCCAGCCAGACCGCCGGTCAGCTGAGTGATAACTTTTTCTTTCCAGGTACGAATTTTGTCGATGTCGGTTTTTGGCTCGCCGAAGACGATACCGTGTTCAGCCAGCGCTTTGGCTTCTTCGATAACTTTCGCTACGTGCAGCAGCGCTTTAGAAGGGATACAGCCGACGTTCAGACAAACACCGCCGAGGGTGCTGTAACGTTCTACGATGACGGTTTCCAGACCTAAATCCGCTGCGCGAAATGCTGCGGAGTAACCTGCCGGGCCTGCCCCAAGTACTACGACCTGAGTTTTGATTTCTGTGCTCATCATGACCTCTTAATGTATACCCGTCGTCCACCGGGTCGTTCTATCCGCCCGTATTTTACAAAATTGTTAACAATTTTGAAACAACAAACGGCTCACGAATTATCGCTTTCACCAATAACCTCCAAAGCCCCATGAGGTTATCAGAAAAAAGCCGGCCGATTGGCCGGCTTTTCGATTACATCACCAGGCGGCGAATGTCGCTCAGGGTGTTGTTGATGATGGTGATGAAACGCGCACCATCAGCCCCGTCGATCACACGGTGGTCGAAGGACAGAGAGATTGGCATCATCAAACGCGGCACGAACTCTTTGCCATTCCACACCGGCTCCATCGCGGACTTGGACACACCGAGGATAGCCACTTCCGGCGCGTTAACAATCGGCGCGAAGTGGGTGGTACCCAGGCCGCCGATGCTGGAGATAGTGAAGCAGCCGCCCTGCATTTCGCCGGCAGTCAGCTTACCATCACGCGCTTTTTTGGAGATGGTGGTCAGTTCACGAGACAGCTCGGTAATGCTCTTCTTGTTCACGTCCTTGAAGACCGGAACAACCAGACCATTTGGCGTATCTACCGCAACACCGATGTTGATGTATTTCTTCAGCGTCAGCTTCTGGCCGTCTTCGGACAGGGAGCTGTTGAAGCGTGGCATCTGCTCCAGAGCAGCGGCAACGGCTTTCATGATGAAGACCACTGGGGTGAATTTCACGTCCAGCTTACGCTTCTCGGCTTCGGCGTTCTGCTGCTTACGGAACGCTTCCAGATCGGTGATATCGGTCTTATCGAAGTGCGTAACGTGCGGGATCATCACCCAGTTACGGCTCAGGTTAGCACCAGAGATTTTCTGGATACGGCCCAGCTCCACTTCTTCGATTTCGCCGAACTTGCTGAAGTCCACTTTCGGCCATGGCAGCATGCCCGGGATACCGCCGCCAGCGGCTGCCGCAGGTGCAGCTTCGGCGCGTTTCACCGCGTCTTTCACGTAAGCCTGAACGTCTTCGCGCAGGATACGACCCTTACGGCCGGTACCTTTCACCTTCGCCAGATTCACGCCGAACTCGCGCGCCAGGCGACGAATCAGCGGGGTGGCGTGGACGTACGCGTCGTTTTCAGCGAACTCTGATTTTTCTGCTTTTGCAGCAGGGGCAGCGGCTGGTTTAGCAGCCTGAGCCGGTGCAGCAGCCGGTGCTGGAGCAGCCGCGGCAGCCGGAGCTGCGGCAGGCGCAGCGCCTTCCACTTCGAAGACCATGATCAGGGAGCCGGTAGACACTTTGTCGCCGGTGCTGATTTTGATCTCTTTAACGGTACCGGCGAACGGCGCAGGCACTTCCATGGAAGCCTTGTCGCCTTCAACGGTGATCAGTGACTGTTCAGCGGCAACTTTATCGCCTACTTTCACCATCACTTCGGTGACTTCAACTTCGTCACCGCCGATGTCCGGTACGTTAACGTCTTTCGCACCGCCAGCAGCCGCTGGTGCAGCCGCCTGAGCCGGAGCAGCTTCCGCTTTCGCTGGAGCCGCAGCGCCTTCAGCGCCCGCCACTTCAAAGACCATAATCAGGGAGCCAGTAGACACTTTGTCACCGGTGTTGATCTTGATCTCTTTAACGGTACCCGCGAACGGCGCCGGTACTTCCATAGAGGCTTTGTCGCCTTCTACGGTGATCAGTGACTGCTCAGCTTCAACTTTGTCGCCCACTTTCACCAGGATTTCGGTAACTTCAACTTCGTCACCGCCGATGTCAGGCACGTTAACGTCTTTCGCGCTCGCGGCAGCTGCTGGAGCAGCGGCGGCCGGAGCGGCTTCTTTCTTCTCTTCCTGCGCAGGTGCAGCTGCTGCTGCACCGTCGGCGGAATCGAAAATCATGATCAGTTTGCCGGTCTCGGTTTTATCGCCAACGGAGACTTTGATCTCCTTAACGATGCCAGCCTGAGGAGACGGGACTTCCATAGAGGCTTTGTCGCCTTCTACGGTGATCAGCGACTGTTCAGCTTCAACTTTGTCGCCCACTTTGACCAGGATCTCGGTGATTTCAACTTCATCAGCCCCGATGTCCGGTACATTGATTTCGATAGCCATTATTCTTTTACCTCTTACGCCAGACGCGGGTTAACTTTATCTGCATCGATGTTGAATTTGGTAATTGCGTCCGCAACCACTTTCTTATCGATTTCGCCACGTTTAGCCAGTTCGCCCAGTGCTGCTACCACCACGTAGGAAGCATCAACTTCGAAGTGGTGACGCAGGTTTTCGCGGCTGTCAGAACGACCGAAGCCGTCAGTACCCAGTACGCGATAATCATCAGCTGGAACGTAAGTACGAACCTGCTCAGCGAACAGTTTCATATAGTCAGTAGACGCCACCGCTGGCGCGTCGTTCATCACCTGAGCGATGTACGGAACGCGTGGGGTTTCCAGTGGGTGCAGCATGTTCCAGCGCTCACAATCCTGGCCATCGCGCGCCAGTTCAGTGAAGGAGGTAACGCTGTACACGTCGGAACCGACGCCGTAGTCTTTCGCCAGGATCTGCGCTGCTTCACGAACGTGACGCAGGATAGAGCCGGAGCCCAGCAGCTGAACTTTACCTTTGCTACCTTCGAGGGTTTCGAGTTTGTAGATACCTTTACGGATACCTTCCTCGGCACCTGCTGGCATTGCCGGCATGTGGTAGTTTTCGTTCAGAGTAGTGATGTAGTAGTAAATGTTCTCTTGCGCTTCGCCGTACATGCGCTGCAAGCCATCATGCATGATGACGGCCACTTCGTACGCGTAGGACGGATCGTAAGAGATACAGTTCGGGATAGTCAGAGACTGAATATGGCTGTGGCCATCTTCGTGCTGGAGACCTTCACCGTTCAGGGTCGTACGACCAGAAGTACCACCGATCAGGAAGCCGCGAGCCTGCTGGTCGCCTGCCTGCCAGCACAGGTCACCGATACGCTGGAACCCGAACATGGAGTAGTAGATATAGAACGGGATCATCGGCAGGTTGTTGGTGCTGTAAGAGGTCGCAGCAGCCAGCCAGGATGCGCCTGCGCCCAGCTCGTTGATACCTTCCTGAAGGATCTGACCTTTCTCGTCTTCTTTGTAGTAGGCAACCTGCTCACGGTCCTGCGGGGTGTACTGCTGGCCGTTCGGGCTGTAGATACCGATCTGACGGAACAGACCTTCCATACCGAAAGTACGCGCTTCGTCGGCGATGATTGGAACCAGACGATCTTTGATCGACTTGTTCTTCAGCATCACGTTCAGGGCACGAACGAAAGCGATGGTAGTGGAGATCTCTTTGTTCTGCTCTTCCAGCAGCTGAGAGAAGTCTTCCAGCGCTGGCAGTTCCAGCTTCTCGGTGAAGTTAGGCTGACGAGCAGGCAGGTAGCCTTTCAGCGCCTGACGACGTTCGTGCAGGTACTTGTGCTCTTCAGAACCTTCCGGGAAGGTGATGTAAGACAGGTTTTCTACCTGCTCATCGGTGACTGGAACGTTGAAACGGTCGCGGATGTAACGCACGCCGTCCATGTTCATTTTCTTAACCTGGTGAGCGATGTTTTTACCTTCTGCGGTATCACCCATGCCGTAACCTTTGATGGTATGGGCCAGGATTACGGTCGCTTTACCTTTGGTTTCCTGCGCTTTTTTCAGTGCAGCGTAGACTTTCTTCGGATCGTGACCGCCACGGTTCAGGGCCCAGATCTGCTCGTCAGTCCAGTCTGCAACCAGTGCTGCGGTTTCAGGGTATTTACCGAAGAAGTGCTCACGTACGTACGCACCGTCTTTGGATTTGAAGGTCTGGTAGTCGCCGTCAACGGTTTCGTTCATCAGCTGGATCAGCTTACCGCTGGTGTCTTTACGCAGCAGCTCATCCCAACGACCGCCCCACATGACTTTGATCACGTTCCAGCCAGCGCCCGCGAAGATGCCTTCCAGCTCGTTGATGATCTTGCCGTTACCGGTTACCGGACCATCCAGACGTTGCAGGTTACAGTTGATGATGAAGCACAGGTTGTCCAGCTTCTCACGGGTTGCGATGGTGATCGCACCTTTAGATTCTGGCTCATCCATTTCACCGTCGCCCAGGAAGGCGTAAACGGTCTGCTCAGAGGTGTCTTTCAGACCACGATGTTCCAGGTACTTCAGGAATTTAGCCTGATAGATCGCACCGATTGGGCCCAGACCCATAGAAACGGTCGGGAACTGCCAGAACTCAGGCATCAGTTTAGGGTGCGGGTAAGAAGACAGACCTTTACCGTGAACTTCCTGACGGAAGTTGTTCATCTGCTCTTCAGTCAGACGACCTTCCAGGAAGGCACGCGCATAGATGCCCGGAGAGATGTGGCCCTGGAAGTACACCAGATCGCCGCCATCTTTCTCGTTAGCTGCACGGAAGAAGTGGTTGAAGCACACTTCGTAAACGGTCGCTGAAGACTGGAAGGACGCCATGTGGCCACCCAGCTCCAGGTCTTTCTTGGATGCGCGCAGAACGGTCATGATGGCGTTCCAGCGGATAGCAGAACGGATACGGCGTTCCAGATCCAGATTGCCCGGGTATTCCGGTTCGTCTTCGACGGCAATCGTGTTTACGTAGTTGCTAGCCCCTGCACCTGAAGCCACTTTCACGCCGCCTTTGCGCGCTTCTGAAAGCAGCTGATCAATCAGATACTGAGCGCGCTCAACACCTTCTTCACGGATGACCGATTCGATCGCCTGTAGCCAGTCGCGAGTTTCGATCGGATCCACGTCATTTTGGAGACGTTCTGACATGGGGGTATTCCTTATCTATCTAATACGTTGATTTGTCTGGAACCTGTCCCATTGTATTTTCGCCAGAAAACACAATAAGACAGGTTCTGCGTTTAGTTGCCGCGCTCTAAAAGTACCTGGCGCTTAATCCTTTCGTTGCTGTATGCGGCGTAATGAACGTTCGCGACGCGATTGTTCACGGCTGCGGTCCAGCAAGATTTCCTCAATGAAGGCCAGATGGCGGTGCGACGCTTCACGCGCCTGCTCCGGTTCCCCGGCCATTATCGCCTCGAATACTCGGGTGCGATGGTTGCTTACCAGCGGGAGCATCTCCCGACGGGCATACAACAATTCAAAATTCTGACGAACGTTCTGGGCCAGCATCGGCTCCATGCAGCGTAGCAGATGGAGGAGCACCACGTTGTGCGCCGCTTCGGTGACGGCAATTTGATACTGGACGACGGCGCTGGACTCGGCGTCTAAATCGCCGGACTGCTGTGCCCGTTCAATGGCCTGATGCAGCTCGCGAATACGCACGCGATCTTCATCAGTGCTGCGAAGGGCGGCGTAATAGGCCGCAATACCTTCCAGCGCGTGACGGGTCTCAAGCAGATCAAACTGGGATTCTGGGTGGTCAGAGAGAAGTTCTACCAGCGGATCGCTGAAGCTCTGCCACAGGCTGTTTTGCACAAAGGTTCCGCCCCCCTGGCGACGGAGCAACAGGCCCTTTGCTTCGAGACGTTGAATCGCCTCACGCAGAGAGGGACGTGAAACGTCGAACTGTTTGGCCAGCTCGCGTTCTGGCGGGAGCTTCTCGCCCGGGCGCAGTGTCCCTTCGAGAATTAAAAACTCCAGCTGCTGCTCAATCACATCGGAAAGTTTTGGTTGGCGAATTTTGCTGTAGGCCATATTCCCTGTCTTACGCCTTTTTGCCCGGAGTCAATTGGTCTTACCAATTTCATGTTCGTATCGCTAAAGTAACAAAGTATTCACCTTCTGTCCATATTGGTTTTGATTGAAATCAGTAAACCCGGCAGATTTTAACAACCTTACAGAACTAACGTTTCAGGAATGTAACTTTGCACAAATGAAATGGTTACTCCTAAAGAGGCAGTTTTAACCATAATTAAACGAGGGTTATTGCAATCTGAAGCGATTCAACAGGGCAAAAAATGAAAATTCGCCCGCTTTTGACGCATTTCTATTCTATAGGTTGGGTATGAGGGGTTAACGTACCGATTTACAATTGGTTTCTTTTTATTCAAGTCGTCTTCATCCCTTCATAAAGCAGGTGCATTCAGCTGCGCTTACCACTATTCTGGCGCTAACGGAAGCCATCTCCGCTTTTTTCGGTATCGTTAACCGTAAAGAAATAAATACAGAATATGGACTTTCATAATTACACACGCACAGCGTGAACATAACAACCACACACGAGGTTTCAAATGGAAGCTCAACAGCATGGCGATCAGCTAAAGCGCGGCCTTAAAAACCGCCATATTCAGCTCATCGCCCTGGGCGGTGCTATTGGTACTGGCCTGTTTCTGGGCAGCGCATCCGTAATCCAGTCTGCCGGTCCAGGCATTATTTTGGGTTACGCGATTGCGGGTTTCATTGCTTTTCTGATTATGCGCCAGCTGGGTGAAATGGTCGTCGAGGAGCCGGTCGCAGGCTCGTTCAGCCACTTTGCCTACAAATACTGGGGCAGCTTTGCGGGCTTCGCCTCCGGCTGGAACTACTGGGTTCTGTACGTTCTGGTTGCCATGGCCGAGCTAACCGCGGTCGGGAAGTACATTCAGTTCTGGTATCCGGAGATCCCCACCTGGGCGTCAGCCGCGGCCTTCTTCGTTATCATCAACGCCATTAACCTGACCAACGTAAAAGTGTTCGGCGAGATGGAGTTCTGGTTTGCGATTATCAAAGTCATTGCCGTGGTGGCGATGATCATCTTCGGCGGCTGGCTGCTCTTCAGCGGCAACGGCGGCCCGCAGGCCACCGTACGCAACCTCTGGGAACAGGGTGGCTTCCTGCCGCACGGCATGACCGGCCTGGTGATGATGATGGCGATCATTATGTTCTCTTTCGGTGGTCTGGAGCTGGTGGGCATCACCGCTGCGGAAGCCGACAACCCGGAGCAGAGTATCCCGAAAGCCACTAACCAGGTTATCTACCGTATTCTGATCTTCTATGTGGGCTCCCTGGCGGTACTGCTCTCCCTGCTGCCGTGGACGCGCGTCACGGCGGATACCAGTCCGTTCGTGCTGATCTTCCACGAGCTGGGCGACACCTTCGTAGCGAACGCGCTCAACGTCGTGGTGCTGACCGCCGCGCTCTCTGTTTATAACAGCTGCGTTTACTGCAACAGCCGTATGCTGTTCGGCCTGGCGCAGCAGGGCAACGCGCCGAAAGCGCTGCTTACCGTTGATAAACGTGGCGTACCGGTTAATACCATTATCGTGTCGGCGGTCGTGACGGCGCTGTGCGTGCTGATTAACTACCTGGCCCCGGAATCGGCCTTCGGCCTGCTGATGGCGCTGGTGGTTTCCGCGCTGGTGATCAACTGGGCGATGATTAGCCTCGCGCACATCAAGTTCCGCCGCGCCAAGCAGCAGCAGGGCGTCACCACTCGCTTCCCTGCCCTGCTCTATCCGCTGGGGAACTGGGTTTGCCTGGTGTTCATGGCGGCCGTGCTGGTTATCATGCTCATCACCCCCGGCATGGCAATCTCCGTTTATCTGATCCCGGTGTGGATTGCGATCCTCGGCGTGGGCTATCTGGTGAAGCAGAAAAATGCCAAAACGGTGAAAGCGCACTAACTGTTTTCTCGCTGCGCCCGTCCTGCCGGGCGCAGCGTCTTGTTACCTTCCTCACAAATTCACGCCAACAGCAAAATCATCCATATCACCGCCCTTATACTGCAACGCATATATTTGTTTGCCAGCGAATAATTCTCTCCATACCGAAACCCGGAGAGCTGTCGATGGATAACAATAAACTGTCAGTAAAAGAAAAGATCGGCTATGGCATGGGTGACGCCGGATGCAACATTATCTTTGGCGCCATCATGTTATTTGTTAACTATTTTTATACGGATATATTTGGTCTTGCGCCTGCGCTGGTTGGCGTTTTGCTGCTTTCCGTACGCGTCATCGATGCCGTAACGGACCCAATCATGGGCGCGATTGCCGACCGTACCCGCAGCAAATATGGTCGTTTTCGTCCATGGCTGCTGTGGATTGCCTTCCCGTACGCGCTGTTCAGCATCCTGATGTTTACTACGCCCGACTGGAGCTATAACAGCAAGGTTATCTATGCGTTCGTCACCTATTTCCTGCTGTCGCTGACCTATACCGCCATCAACATTCCGTACTGCTCGCTCGGGGGCGTGATCACCAACGACCCGAAAGAGCGCGTTGCCTGCCAGTCCTATCGTTTTGTAATGGTCGGTATCGCCACGCTGCTGCTCTCCTTAACGCTGCTGCCGATGGCCGACTGGTTCGGCGGGGATAACAAAGCCAAAGGCTACCAGATGGCGATGACCGTGCTGGCGCTGGTGGGTACCTGCATGTTCCTGTTCTGCTTCGCCACCGTGCGCGAGCGCGTACGTCCGGCGGTGCAAACCCATGACGAGCTGAAAAATGACCTGAAGGACGTGTGGAAGAACGACCAGTGGGTGCGCATTCTGCTGCTCACGCTATGCAACGTCTGCCCGGGCTTTATCCGCATGGCGGCAACCATGTATTACGTTACCTGGGTAATGGGTCAAAGCACCCATTTTGCCACGCTGTTTATCAGCCTGGGCGTTGTCGGCATGATGTTCGGCAGCATGCTGGCGAAAGTGCTGACCGACCGCTGGTGTAAGCTGAAGGTCTTCTTCTGGACCAACATCGCGCTGGCGATTTTCTCCTGCGCCTTCTACTTCTTTGACCCGAAAGCCACCGTCACCATCGTGGTGCTCTACGTCCTGCTCAACATCCTGCACCAGATCCCCTCCCCGCTGCACTGGTCGCTGATGGCCGACGTGGACGACTACGGCGAATGGAAAACCGGGAAGCGCATCACCGGGATCAGCTTCTCCGGCAACATCTTCTTCCTCAAGCTGGGCCTGGCGATTGCCGGTGCGATGGTGGGCTTCCTGCTCTCCTGGTACGGTTACGACGCGGGGGCGAAAGCGCAGAGCGCGGATGCCATCAACGGCATCGTGCTGCTCTTTACCGTCATTCCGGGCGTCGGGTATCTCATAACCGCTGGCGTGGTGCGTCTGCTGAAAGTTGACCGGGAAACAATGAAGCGGATCCAGGAAGACCTGGAGAAGCGCCGCATTAACTATCGCGAGCTGAACGAGTATCAGGAAATCAGCGCCGCTGAGACTAAATAAGGAAAGCCGAATGCTAACCTGGCCAAACCCGTTTATTGAACAACGCGCCGACCCGTACATCCTGCGCCACGACGGGCAATATTACTTTATCGCCTCCGTGCCGGAGTACGATCGGCTGGCGATCCGCCGCGCGGAATCGCTGGAAGGTTTACGCGATGCTGAAGAGGTGGTGGTCTGGCGCAAGCCTGACGCCGGCCCGATGAGCCAGCTGATCTGGGCACCCGAACTGCACCACATTGACGACAAGTGGTACATCTATTTTGCCGCCACGCATACGCAGGCGCTCGACAAGCTGGGGATGTTCCAGCACCGCATGTTTGCGCTGGCGTGCGCCGACGGCGATCCGCTCACAGGGACGTGGGTGGAAAAAGGGCAAATCAAAACGCCTTTCGACACCTTCGCGCTGGACGCCACCACCTTTGTTCATCAGGGCAAACGTTGGTACCTGTGGGCGCAAAAAGACCCGGATATTTCCGGCAACTCTAACCTCTATCTGTGTGAAATGGAGAACCCGTGGACGCTGAAAGGCGAGCCGGTGATGCTCAGCAAGCCAGAATACGACTGGGAATGCCGTGGATTCTTGGTCAACGAAGGTCCGGCAGTGCTGTTCCACGGCGATAAGCTGTTTATCAGCTACTCCGCCAGCGCCACCGACGAGAACTACTGCATGGGGCTACTTTGGATAGACGTGAACGCCGATCCGCAAAACCCGGCTAACTGGCAGAAATCCCCGCGCCCGGTGTTCGTCACCAGCTACGAAAACCGGCAGTATGGGCCAGGCCATAA
Organism: Enterobacter genomosp. S; assembly: GCF_001631805.1. Classification (NCBI taxonomy): domain Bacteria; kingdom Pseudomonadati; phylum Pseudomonadota; class Gammaproteobacteria; order Enterobacterales; family Enterobacteriaceae; genus Enterobacter; species Enterobacter genomosp. S. Next base: position 108,365 of record NZ_LVVA01000018.1, read on the forward strand.
CAGCTTTACGCAGACGCCTGAAGGCGACGATGTGCTGGTCTACCATGCGCGAAACTACACTGAAATTGAAGGCGATCCGCTGTACGATCCCAATCGCCACACTCGACTGAAGGGCGTCCGCTGGGACGAAAACGGGATGCCTGATTTCGGCATCCCGCCTGCGGATACGCTGTAACGGCTTCGGCGCGCTGGCTTAGATCAGCGCGCCGTAAATCGTCAGCAGCGCCACCACCACCACCACCACAAACGACGTTTTCTTCGCCATTGAGACGGCTGCTTTTGGCGTTTCGACTTTGTCCGCGTGCGGCTCACGCGCCAGCGAGAACTGCGCCAGGCGGGTTAACACCTGATACTGCGACGTATGGCGGTCCGCAAGGGAGGCAAACCACGCGGGCAGCGCTTTTTCGCCGTGACCGATAAGGGCATAGACCACGCCCACCAGACGCACCGGGATCCAGTCGAGCACGTGCAGAATGGCATCAATGCCGGAAAGCAAACGCTCATGCGGGGTCAGATAACGGGCAAGCCAGGTCTGCCAGGCGCGCAGGAACGCATAGCCCATCAGCAGAACCGGCCCCCACGGGCCGCCCACCACAAACCAGAACAGGGGCGCCAGGTAATAACGGAAGTTGATCCACAGCAGTGCGTTTTGCAGCTCGCGCAGGAACTCGCGTTCATCGCAGTCCGGCGGCACGCCGTGGATCATCGTGAGCTCGCTTGCCATCGCGCCGCGCGCGTGGGCATCGTCCCGTGAAGCGGCTTTCAGGTAGGCATGATAGTGCATACGCACCTTGCCCGCGCCGATGCACAGCACGCCCAGCAGGATCCACACCACCAGCAGCGGCACGTTAAAAAAGAGGCCGTAAAGCGCTCGCAGCAGCAGGAAGGTAATGACCATCACTCCGGCCGTCATCAGGAGCGTGCGTAGCATGGAAAAATGCCTGATGCGGCGGAATAACACTTCCAGCCGGTGATCCAGATGCCAGTGCTCGCCGAGCTTAAACAGGCGTTCGGCGATCATAACCAGCAGCATGGTAAACAACGTCATGTTATCTCCTTATCTGACGACGTGGTAAGCATGGCGTGAAACCGTGACCAGTCAAACGCCGGGCCGGGGTCAGTTTTTCTTTTGGGGGCGATGTCGCTGTGCCCCGTAATATTGTCTGCAATGGCGGGATAAAGCCCGACTAACGTTTTCGTCACAGCAACCAGTTTCTGATATTGCGCATCGGTGTAAGGCGTGGTGTCGGTGCCTTCCAGCTCAATTCCAATGGAAAAATCGTTGCAGCGCTCGCGTCCTTTGTACATCGATACGCCCGCATGCCAGGCTCGCTTATCAAAGGGAACATACTGAACCACTTCGCCGTCACGACGGATCAGGCAGTGCGCCGATACGCGCAGGTGTGCAATCTCAGCAAAGAAAGGGTGTGCATCGGGATCTATCGTTCCAGTGAATAACGCGTCGATCCACGGACCGCCAAATTCACCCGGCGGGAGACTAATGTTATGAACCACCAGCAGTGTGGGTTTTTCATCCTCCGGGCGGCAATCGTGGTGCGGCGACGGTACATGTCGCGCGTCCACCAGCCATCCGTTTTCTAACAACATGCTGGAACTCCTTATCTATGGTGCTGTTACTCGGTTCAGAGTAGCATGTTTCAATATTATGATTCGTTACCAATTTGGAGTTTTATCATGCCGCCTCGCCGCTATAACCCCGACCACCGACGTGACGCGCTTCTGGAACGTATTAATAGTGATATTCCGACAAGCGTTGCCCATGCTCTGAAAGAAGACTTGGGCGGCGACGTCAGCGCCGATAACGATATTACCGCCCAATTGTTGCCAAAAGAGACACGCTCGCACGCGGTCATCATCACCCGCGAAGACGGCGTATTTTGCGGCAAACGCTGGGTTGAGGAGGTCTTTACCCAGTTGGCGGGCGACGAGGTGCAGGTAAAATGGCACGTTGACGACGGTGATGTGGTCAGTGCGAATCAGCCCCTTTTCGAGCTGGACGGTCCGTCCCGCGTCTTGCTGACCGGCGAACGCACCGCGCTCAACTTTGTGCAAACGCTCTCTGGCGTCGCCAGCGAAGTGCGCCGCTACGTTGACCTGCTGGCAGGTACCCGCACGCAACTGCTGGACACCCGTAAAACCCTGCCAGGCCTGCGCACCGCGCTGAAATACGCCGTGCTCTGCGGCGGCGGCGCAAACCATCGTCTGGGCTTATCCGACGCCTTCCTGATCAAAGAGAACCACATTATTGCCTCCGGCTCAGTGCGCAAGGCAGTAGAAAAAGCCTTCTGGCTGCATCCGGATGTGCCGGTCGAAGTGGAAGTGGAAAATCTGGACGAGCTGGACGAGGCCATCAAGGCGGGGGCTGACATCATCATGCTCGATAACTTCGACACGGAGCAGATGCGTGAAGCGGTCAAACGCACAAACGGCCAGGCGCAGCTGGAGGTGTCCGGCAACGTGACGTTCGACACCCTCCGCGAATTTGCTGAGACCGGCGTCGACTACATCTCCGTTGGCGCGTTGACCAAGCACGTACGCGCCCTCGACCTCTCGATGCGCTTCAAATAATTTGCCCTCCCCCTCTCCGCCCGGAGGGGGGAAATACGAGACCGCTCGCAATTACGCTGTCCCTCTCTGCAACGCTGAATCATTTCCCTGAAAGCCCCTTCACGTTCACGCTTTTGCCCCTCGTTTCGGCATTCCGTCACTGCCAGAGTAGCGCCACCTAACGTAAGGAGCAGACATGAACAGACAACAAGGATTTACGCTGATTGAGCTAATGGTCGTCATTGGCATTATTGCCATCCTGAGCGCAATTGGCGTCCCGGCTTACCAGAACTACCTGCGAAAAGCGGCGCTCACCGATATGCTGCAAACATTCATTCCCTACCGCACCGCCATTGAGCTTTGCGCCCTGGATCGGGGGGGCGTGGATGGCTGCGACGCAGGCGCCAATGGTATTCCCTCTCCGACAACCACGCGTTACGTTTCGGCGATGAGCGTGGCGAAGGGGGTCGTATCGTTAACAGGACAGGAAAGTCTAAACGGACTCGAAGTGCTGATGACGCCGATCTGGAGCGACGGTAACGGTATGACGGGCTGGACGCGTGACTGCAAAATTGCGTCCGACAGTGCGCTCAGACAAGCCTGTGAAGATGTTTTCCGCTTCGACACCAACTGACAGGAGTGGGCAATGAATACCGAACAACTTATGACGCTCTGTCAGCGCCATCACGCACTGCTGCTCGCAAGCGACACCGACACGATCAGCATTGCGGTGGTGGGTAACCCTGCCTCTGAGCTGATGGAGGCGTTACGCTTCGCCACACAGAAGCGTATTGATATCGAGTGCTGGACGGCCGAGCGGATGGAAAAAAGGCTACAGCCCGTTTCATCATCACATCTGCCGGGCATAGCGCCAAACTCAGCCGCAGATGTGCTCAACACAACGTTGCAGCAGGCAGTAAACCAGCGGGCCTCCGACATCCATTTTGAACCGACCGACAACGGCTACCAGATCCGGTTACGAATTGACGGCGTTCTCTACCCACAGCCGCCGATCCCTGCCGCTCTCGGGACGACGCTTGCCGCACGCCTGAAGGTGCTGGGCCAGCTGGATATTGCAGAGCGTCGCCTGCCGCAGGACGGTCAGTTTACGGTGGAGCTGGCAAGCGTCCCCGTCTCTTTTCGTATCGCAACCCTTCCCTGTAGCGGTGGAGAAAAAATCGTGCTCCGCCTGCTTCATCAGGTACAGCAAGCTCTGGAGCTTGAACAGCTGGGGATGAGCGCAGACCAGCAGGCCCGTTTTGCCGGAGTGCTTAACAGCCCTCAGGGTTTAATTCTGGTCACCGGCCCGACCGGTAGCGGGAAAACGGTGACGCTGTACAGCGCGTTGCAGGCCCGGAATACCCCTGACGTCAATATTTGCAGCGTGGAAGATCCGGTTGAAATTCCCCTTGCAGGCTTAAACCAGACGCAGATTAATCCGCGCGCAGGGCTGACCTTTCAGAACGTGTTGCGCGCTCTGCTCAGGCAGGATCCTGACATCATTATGGTGGGTGAAATTCGCGACGGCGAAACGGCAGAAATTGCGATTAAGGCCGCGCAAACCGGGCATCTGGTGCTGTCCACCCTTCATACTAACTCGACGACTGAAACGCTGGTCAGGCTGCAACAGATGGGCGTCGCACGCTGGATGATCTCCTCGGCGCTCTCGATGGTGATTGCCCAGCGGCTGGTACGCCGTTTATGTCCGTACTGCCGGCAGGAAACCAGCCGCCACGCCGAACTGCCGCGCACGCTGTGGCCCCGTCCGCTTCCTCGCTGGCAACCCACCGGCTGCGATCGCTGCTATCACGGTTTTTACGGTCGCGTAGCCATTTTTGAAGTGCTGGTCATTGACGATGCGCTCCGTCAGGCCATTGCCAGCGGAGCAAGTGCGGAGGTGATTGGCTCCAGCGCACGACAGGCGGGAATGGCCTCTTTGTTTGAGCATGGCTGCATGGCCGTGGAGCAAGGGCTGACCACGCTCGAAGAGCTATTGCGCGTACTGGGAATGCCCGATGGCTGCTAATTCGCTCTGGCGCTGGCGTGCTCTTACCACCGAGGGGGACGTGCAAACGGGCACTCTCTGGGCCATCGATCGTGACGCAGCTTTCACCGCACTGGTGCTTAAACAGCTGCACCCGCTGGCGCTCAAGCGCTGTCAGAGACGCCACCGATGGCAGGTGCAGCACTGCTACGAGATTTTTCGCCAGCTCGCCACGCTGTTACAGGCCGGACTCACGCTGTCCCAAAGCCTGCAAATGCTGGCGGAACAGCATCCTCTGAAACAGTGGCAGGCGCTGCTGCACAGTCTTGCTGATGACCTCAGTGAAGGTTGCGCCCTGTCAGAGGCCATGAAGAAAAGGCCAGAGGTGTTCAGCCCCCTGTATGTCTCAATGGTGAAAACGGGTGAGCTGACGGGAAAGCTCGAAGCGTGCTGCCGTCAGCTTGCGCAGCAGCAGAAATCACAGCAGCAGCTCAATGCAAAGGTAAAGAAAGCGCTGCGCTATCCAACGATCATTCTGACGCTGGCCGTTTTCGTGGTGCTGGCCATGGTCACGCTGGTGTTGCCTGAGTTTGCTGCAATCTACAAAACATTCAATACGCCGCTGCCTTTGCTCACGCAGGCCGTCATGGGGCTGGCGGCCTTTGTTCAGACGCATATTCTTACCCTTGTCGCCCTGCTCATCATATTGGCTATCATCGCCTGTAAACTGCGGCGGCACCCACGCTGGCAGTATGTCTTGTTACACGTACCGGTAATGGGCACGCTGACGCGCGGGCAAATGCTGGGACAAATTTTTACCGTGCTGTCATTAACCCAGCAGGCCGGCATTACCTTTTTACAAGGGCTGGAAAGCGTGGAGGAGATCGTTGAGCGTGGCTACTGGCAGGAGAAACTCCGCGTGATACGCAGCGATATCGAACAGGGCATGCCCGTATGGTCCTCCTTCAAGAAGGCCTCTGTTTTTACGCCACTGTGTATTCAGCTCATTCGCACCGGCGAAATATCGGGTTCGCTGGATGTAATGCTGATAAATCTGGCCCGTCACCATACGGAGCAGACATTTCAGCAGGCAGACAATCTGGCGGCGCTTCTTGAGCCTCTGTTACTTGTCGTGACGGGACTGATTATCGGCACGCTGGTGGTGGCGATGTATCTGCCGATTTTTCATCTGGGGGATGCAATGAGCGTGGGGTAACGCTGGCGCACGGACGCGCGCCAGCCGTAGCCGTCAGAGGCTATTAAATACGCGGTTTTCCTGCTCCTGAACGCGGATAAACGTCGTGCGTTTAGTCAGCTCTTTCAGGCGGGAAGCCCCAACGTAGGTACAGGCGGAGCGCAGACCGCCGAGAATATCGCGCGCCGTGTTCTCAACCGGACCACGCAGCGGCAGCTTAACGGTTTTGCCTTCCGCCGCACGGTATTTGGCTACGCCACCCACGTGACGGGTCATCGCAGATTCAGAGCTCATGCCGTAGAACAGCATGAATTTCTCGCCGTTTTCTTCCACCACGGTACCGCCGCTCTCTTCGTGGCCTGCCAGCATGCCGCCGAGCATCACGAAGTCTGCGCCGCCGCCGAAAGCTTTCGCGACATCGCCCGGCATGGTGCAACCACCGTCGCTGATGATTTGGCCGCCCAGACCGTGCGCGGCGTCAGCGCATTCAATGACCGCAGACAGCTGCGGATAACCCACACCGGTTTTCACGCGCGTGGTGCATACGGACCCCGGGCCAATGCCCACTTTCACAATGTCGGCACCGGAGAGGATCAGCTCTTCACACATTTCACCGGTCACCACGTTGCCCGCGATGATGGTTTTGGTTGGCCAGGCTTCACGCGCCTTACTGACGAACTGGACGAAATGCTCGGAATACCCGTTTGCCACGTCAATGCAGACAAAATTCAGCGCAGGGTTCGCGTTCAGGATCTGTTTGGTTTTCTCGAAGTCGGCATCAGACGTACCGGTCGAGACCATCACATGCTTCACCACGTCAGCGGAGGCGGAGGCGACAAACGCATTCCACTCCTCAGGGCTGTAGTGTTTGTGTACCGCAGTAAGAATGTCGAATTGCGCCAGTGCAGTCGCCATCTCGAAGGTCCCGACCGTGTCCATGTTGGCCGCGATAATCGGCACGCCAGACCACGTCTGACCGGAATGCTTAAAGGTGAATTGACGTTCAAGTTCAACGTCTGAGCGACTTTTCAGTGTAGAGCGTTTAGGGCGGATAAGAACGTCTTTAAAACCTAACTTCAGATCTTCTTCGATACGCATGTGCGGATTCCTGGGGTTAGAGGCAAATTTATTAAAAGCACAACTCCAGTGACGCTATCATACGCACTAATACCTGCTCCGCAAGACTGCGAAATTCTCTTTTTTTACGCTACAATCCTATAAATTTACCTGGTAAAAAGCGGGTAAAGAGAGCTAAACATTGGCTGTTGTAAGTTTGAATTTTAAGCAACTGATTTTAAAAATGAATAATTCCCAGGATCCGATTTAATGGGGTATATCGTCGCATTAACCGGCGGCATCGGTAGTGGTAAAAGCACCGTTGCGCAGGCGTTTGCTCGTCTCGGCATCACGATTATCGACGCCGACATCATTGCCCGTCAGGTGGTAGAACCCAATACACCCGCCTTAAACGCCATCGAAGCGCATTTTGGTCGCAGTGTTATACAGGCTGACGGCACCCTGAATCGTCGGCAGCTGCGCGAGTGCATATTTTCCGATCCTGCGGAAAAAGCCTGGCTTAATGCCCTGCTCCACCCCATTATCCACCAGGAAACCCAGCGTCAAATTGCCGCAGCCCGTTCGCCCTATGTGTTGTGGGTGGTCCCGTTACTGGTTGAAAATCAGCTTCAGAATAAAGCAGACAGAACACTGGTGATTGACGTTTCCCGCGAAACGCAAATCCAGAGAACCATGGCGCGTGACCACGTTTCCCGCGAGCATGCTGAACAAATTCTTGCCGCACAGGCCACGCGCGAAGCGCGCCTCGCCGTTGCGGATGATGTTATTGATAATAACGGCGCACCAGATGCCATTGCATCGGATGTTGCTCGTCTGCACGCGCAGTATCTGACCTTCGCCGCGCAGGCCGTTGCACAGGAAAAACCATAATGTCGACTCATATCCTTTTTGAGCACCCGCTTAACGAAAAAATGCGTACCTGGCTACGCATAGAATTCCTTATTCAACAGCTTTCACAACATCTGCCCGTCAACGATCACGCTACCGCGCTGCATTTTTTCCGCAACGTGGGCGATCTGCTGGATGTGATTGAACGCGGCGATGTCCGCACGGAGCTGTTGAAAGAGCTGGAGCGCCAGCAGCGTAAATTGCAGGCCTGGGCCGAAGTCCCTGGCGTCGATCAAAGTCGCATCGACGCTCTCCGCCAGCAGCTGAAAAACAGCAGCACAACGCTGATGGCCGCGCCGCGCGTCGGGCAGTTTTTACGAGAGGACCGTCTCATTGCGCTGGTGCGCCAGCGCCTGAGCATACCAGGCGGGTGCTGTAGCTTTGACCTGCCAACGCTACATATGTGGTTGCACATGCCGCAGGAACAGCGCGATCGTCAGGTAAACAGCTGGCTGGGCAGCCTTGAGCCGATGAATCAGACGTTATCGCTGATCCTCGATCTTGTGCGTAACTCTGCCCCGTTCCGCAAGCAAACCAGTCTCAACGGTTTCTATCAGGACAACGGCGACGACGCCGATCTTCTGCGTCTGAATCTGGCTCTTGGCGAGCAGCTTTACCCGCAAATTTCCGGGCATAAAAGCCGTTTCGCGATCCGCTTCATGCCGCTGGACAGTGAACATGGCACCGTGCCGGAACGCCTCGATTTTGAACTGGCCTGTTGTTAAGGAGTGCCGATGTCTGACGTAACCACCGTAAACTGCCCAACCTGTGGGAAAACTGTCGTCTGGGGAGAAGTGAGTCCGTTTCGCCCGTTCTGCTGCAAGCGCTGTCAGCTTATAGACCTGGGCGAATGGGCGGCGGAAGAGAAACGCATTCCCAGCGAAGGCGATCTCTCCGATAGCGATGACTGGAGCGAGAACCAGCAGTAGCGTTCAACGCCTGCTGGCGCTTCGCTTAGCAGGCCTACAGGTTGCCCGTTAGCCGGGATATGACGGGCGCATTTGCCGGAGGAAATTTTTCGGCATCACTCGCATGAAGCGTAACCCAGCCACCCGGTTGCCCCTCTTTCCCCCAGGGTTCCCCATCCCAGCTTTCCACCAGCCAGAACCACAGCGTGATGTGCCTGTCCGGAAACTGGTATTCCAGCTTATCGAACAGCGTTGCGCCAATCGGGGTGATCCCCACCTCTTCCTGAAGCTCACGCACCAGCGCCTGCTCCGGCGTTTCACCGGATTCAATTTTCCCGCCCGGAAATTCCCATTTGTTCGCCATGTGCGCATCGGCGGCGCGTTGGGTTATGAAGATCTGATTTTGCGGGTTGCGAATGATCCCGACAGCAATTTGCAGTGTTTTCATCGTGTCACGTCCATAAAAAAGGCGCAGATATCTGCGCCTTTTCAGTTAGTTATATTCTTAGCTCAGGCGGCCGTGGCACGCCTTGTATTTTTTGCCGGAACCGCATGGGCACGGATCGTTACGACCGACCTTACGATCGCCCGTTTGCGCGGCGATTGCCGCTGCGGCTTCGCTTTCATCGGTCTGGTGGCTCAGCTGCTGCATCTGCGCCAGACGTTCAGCTTCTTCACGGCGCTGTTGCTCCATCGCTTCCACCTCTTCCGGCATACGCACCTGAACTTTGCTCAGGGTGCTGATGACTTCATACTTCAGCGATTCCAGCATGGCAGCAAACATGGCGAAGGATTCACGCTTGTACTCCTGCTTTGGATCTTTCTGCGCATAACCACGAAGGTGGATACCCTGACGCAGGTAGTCCATTGCCGCCAGGTGCTCTTTCCACAGGGAATCCAGCGTCTGCAACATAACGCCTTTCTCGAAGTGACGCATCATCTCAGCGCCAACCACTTCTTCTTTACGCTTGTAGACGTCCAGCGCGGTTTCGTAGATACGCTCGCGCAGCGTCTCTTCGTGCAGTTCAGGCTCTTTGTCCAGCCACTCTTTGATTGGCAGCTCGAGGTCGAAGTCATTTTTCAGACGTTCCTGCAAGCCTTCGATATCCCACATCTCTTCCAGGGACTGCGGCGGAATGTGCGCGTCGATAGTGGCTTTGAACACATCTTCACGAATGCTGTTGATGGTTTCGCTCACGTCAGACACGTCCAGCAGTTCGTTACGCTGGGTGTAGATCGCACGACGCTGGTCGTTGGCCACGTCATCATATTCCAGCAGCTGCTTACGAATATCGAAGTTGCGGCTTTCCACTTTACGCTGGGCGTTGGCAATCGCTTTGGTAACCCATGGGTGCTCAATCGCTTCACCGGGCTTCATGCCCAGTTTACGCATCATGCCGGACACGCGGTCGGAGGCGAAAATACGCATCAGCGCATCTTCCATAGACAGGTAGAAGCGGGAAGAACCGGCATCCCCCTGACGGCCCGCACGGCCACGCAGCTGGTTATCGATACGACGAGATTCATGACGCTCGGTACCAATGATGTGCAGACCACCGGATGCCAGCACCGCGTCGTGACGCACCTGCCAGTCGGCTTTGATCTGCGCGATTTGCTCTGGAGTTGGGTTTTCCAGCTCCGCGACTTCGGCCTGCCAGCTACCACCGAGCATAATATCGGTACCACGACCCGCCATGTTGGTGGCGATGGTCACGGCAGCCGGATAACCCGCCTGAGCTACGATATCCGCTTCTTTTGCGTGGAACTTAGCGTTCAGTACGTTGTGTTTAATGCCCGCTTTGGTCAGCTCGTTAGACACCACTTCGGATTTCTCGATGGAGATGGTCCCCACCAGTACTGGCTGCCCCTTCGCAGTGCGATCGCGAATATCTTCGATGATCGCCTGAATTTTTTCCGCTTCGGTCATGTATACCAGGTCCGGCATATCCTTACGGATCATTGGACGGTTGGTTGGCACCACCACGGTATCCAGCTTGTAGATAGAGCTGAACTCAAACGCTTCGGTATCTGCGGTACCGGTCATCCCCGCCAGCTTCTCGTACAGACGGAAGTAGTTCTGGAAGGTGATAGATGCCAGCGTCTGGTTTTCGTTTTGAATGTCCACGCCTTCTTTCGCTTCCACGGCCTGGTGCAGGCCATCGGACCAGCGACGGCCCTGCATGGTACGACCGGTGTGTTCATCGACGATGATGACCTCACCGTCTTTCACGATGTAGTCAACGTCGCGGGTGAACAGCGCGTGCGCGCGCAGTGCGGCGGTCACGTGGTGCATCAGCATGATGTTGCTCGGTGAATACAGGGACTCACCCTCTTCCATAATGCCTTCAGCCACCAGCAGCTCTTCGATTTTCACCAGACCGCGTTCGGTCAGGTTCACCTGGCGCGCTTTTTCATCCACGGAGAAGTGACCTTCACCCTGGAAGGTATCAGAGTCTTCTTTTTCCTGACGCAGCAGGTGTGGAATGATTTTGTCGACTTTACGGTACATCTCGGAGCTGTCTTCGGCCGGGCCGGAGATGATCAGCGGGGTACGCGCTTCATCGATCAGAATGGAGTCAACCTCATCCACCAGCGCGTAGTGCAGCTTACGCTGGACGCGCTCTTCCGGGCTGAACGCCATGTTATCGCGCAGGTAGTCGAAGCCGTATTCGTTGTTCGTTCCGTAAGTAATATCCGCGTTATAGGCTTCACGCTTGGCGGGTGCCGGCAGGCCGGACATGTTAATGCCGACGGTCATGCCGAGGAATTCGAACAGTGGACGGTTGTTTTCGGCGTCACGCTGCGCCAGGTAGTCGTTGACGGTAACAACGTGAACGCCTTTCCCGGTCAGCGCGTTCAGGTAGGCCGGCAGCGTAGCGGTCAGGGTTTTACCTTCACCTGTACGCATTTCCGCGATGCAGCGTTCGTTAAGCACCATACCGCCCAGCAATTGAACGTCGAAGTGACGCATGCCGAACACACGTTTACTCGCTTCACGCACAACGGCGAAAGCTTCCGGGATCAGGCTTTCTAAGGTTTCGCCTTTCTCCAGGCGCGCACGGAACTCCGCAGTTTTCGCCTTCAGCTCATCATCAGAGAGCTTCTCCATCGCCGGTTCCATACCGTTGATGACGTTTACAGCTTTGCGCATACGGCGCAGGGTACGATCGTTACGACTACCAAAAACTTTGGTTAATAATTTGATTAGCATAATAAATTCTCAAACGCCCCAGACGGGCAGATAAATTAAGGTATTGAAAAAAATTAATTTAGCTGAGGCGCAGAGGCCCGGCACGGATGCCGTGAACCTGGCTAATCCATGTCGAAACAGAGAAGGATGAAGGGGGAACAAAATCGGTTTGTGCCGTCTGGCTTACGGCCACAGGCGGCTGATTGTCCTGCGTCAGCAGCGCATTAAGCGTATCGAGCAGGGCAAGATGCTGGGCCTGAACCGGCAGCGTTTCTTCAGCAACAGGCATCGTCTGCGGCGCCATCGCGAACGACAGATGGCGGATAACCGTGCGTATAGCGTGTTGCTGCCAGTAATCAACGGAGAAATTGGGACGACGGCTGGCTTCAAGCCAGGCAAGATTAGTAAAATTAACCCGCGTGGTGAGATCGTGTTTGGTCGTCGTGGAGCGTGCTGGCGTTGCCGCGTCTGCACTGTTGCTGAGCACAGGCAAGCCGAGACTCGCCGCGACCATCCCTAATAAGAGATGCGGCCAGAAGTAACGTCTGCCAAATTGTCGCCAGCGCGTCAGTATTCCGCTCACTTGCTCCACCACGTTCGCCCGCCGGTGCAGGCTGAATTCAGTTATTCTTTTTTTAGCGCCCAGATATTACCACTAAAGCCAATACACGGCAGCAGGAATGACACCTTGCAGCAGGTAAAAACGGTCAATAATGCAGCGAACACACCGTTATTCGGCACCTGACACGCGCCAGGGTGAGAGAGGCAAATCAAAGAAAGGCAGAAATAAAAACGACTGGCTTCCCTGGTCGGAGAGAGTACCAGGTGAACCAGTCGCTTTTCTTACGAAACGGGTTTAACCGTTACGCCAGGACCATAGTCGGTGCTTTGAACGCCAGCGGCAGTTCAGCTTCGTCTTCGAAGGTCACATATTCCCAGGCTTCCTGTTTTGCCAGGACTGCCTGCAACAGCTTGTTGTTCAGTGCATGACCGGATTTAAACGCGGTAAAGGCACCAATGATATTGTGACCACACATGAAGAGGTCGCCGATCGCATCCAGCATTTTGTGACGAACAAATTCATCTTCAAAACGCAGGCCGTCTTCGTTCAGTACGCGATAATCGTCAACAACGATGGCACAATCGAAGCTGCCGCCCAGGCACAGGCCGCGGGACTGCAAATATTCGATATCACGCATGAAGCCGAAAGTACGCGCTCGGCTGATCTGACGCATAAACGCATCCGCAGAGAAGTTCATCGCGTAGCGCTGGGTGCTGGAATCAATCGCCGGGTGGTTAAAATCGATGGTGAAGTCCAACGAGAAACCATTGTACGGTTTGAATTCAGCCCATTTGTCGCCATCTTCGACGCGAACGGTCTCTTTAATGCGAACAAATTTCTTCGCGCAGTTCAGTTCTTCGATGCCGGCATCCAGCAGCAAATAAACGAACGGAGCAGCACTCCCGTCCATGATCGGGATTTCTGGCGCATCGACTTCAACAATAATGTTGTCGATACCCAGACCCGCCAGGGCGGCGTTCAGGTGCTCTACGGTAGAAATCCGCACGTCATGCTCGTTCACCAGACAAGTACAGAGCATAGTATCACGCACAGATTTGGCATCGGCCGGAAAATCTACCGGTGGATTCAAGTCGGTGCGACGATAGATGACCCCGGTATTGGCCGGCGCAGGGCGTAACGTCAGTGTGACTTTCTTGCCGGTATGTAAACCGACACCCGTCGCCTGAACGATACGTTTAAGTGTCCTTTGTTTGATCATCGTATAATCTCGCCAAATTAACTATCCAACCGAGAGTGTATATCACTAACGGTGGGCCAGTTTAGCACAAAGAGCGCAAATCCCCAAATTCCAGCCAATTCTTAGTCAGCTTGCTTACGCAGGAACGCCGGGATATCCAGATAATCTGGCTCTTTTGCCGTTTGTGGAGTCGGGTCGTTCACCACTTTTGCCGCCGGTTTTTGCTCCTGAGTCAGAGGCGCCATACCGTGCTGCTGGTAACGATCCATCACCGGCTGCTGAGTCTGTTTGTTGGTTACCAGGGTGATCTCAGGACGCTTGTCCATACCGATACCGGTGGCGACAACAGTCACACGCAGTTCGTCGTTCATTTCCGGGTCAAGTGACGTACCGATTACCACGGTCGCGTTGTCAGAGGCGAATGCACGGATAGTGTTACCCACGGTTTCGAACTCATCCAGACGCAGGTCAAAGCCAGCGGTGATGTTGACCAGCACGCCGCGCGCACCGGACAGGTCGATATCTTCCAGCAGTGGAGAAGAGATCGCCATTTCAGCCGCTTCTTCCGCACGGTCTTCGCCGCTTGCCACGCCAGAACCCATCATCGCGTAGCCCATTTCGGACATCACGGTGCGAACGTCTGCAAAGTCAACGTTCATCAGGCCAGGACGGGTAATCAGTTCAGCAATACCCTGAACCGCGCCTTTCAGCACGTCGTTTGCTGCGCCAAAGGCGTCCAGCAGAGAAATACCGCGACCCAGCACTTTCAGCAGCTTGTCGTTCGGGATGGTAATCAGAGAGTCCACGTGCTTGGACAGCTCGGTGATACCCTGCTCCGCGAAAGCCATACGCTTCTTGCCTTCAAAGTTGAAAGGCTTGGTCACGACAGCAACGGTCAGAATACCTAAATCTTTTGCGACTTCCGCCACAACGGGTGCTGCACCGGTACCTGTACCGCCGCCCATACCCGCTGCGATGAAGACCATGTCAGCACCGTCCAGTGCAGCGCGCAGCGCTTCACGATCTTCTTCAGCCGCGTTGCGGCCCACTTCCGGGTTAGCGCCTGCTCCCAGACCTTTGGTGATGCCACCGCCGATCTGAATGGTCTGGCCAACAGCCGTTTTACGCAGTGCCTGTGCATCGGTGTTCACCGCGAAGAATTCAACACCTTCAATGCGCTCGCGCACCATATGCTCTACGGCGTTACCGCCGCCGCCACCGACGCCGATGACTTTAATCACCGCGTCGTTGGTTAATTCCATTGGTTCAAACATAGTTTCTCTCCGTTGTGCCTGTCGCCCGAGACCGCTAATTCTCTCCGGTCTCTTAAAAAATTAAAATTCTTTTCGCAACCAGGTGTTAAGTCGTTTGACCCACGACCCCACCGAGACGCGTTTTTCCACCTCTGCTTCACCACTTAAATGGGACTCTTTCCCGTAGTGCAGCAGGCCCACCGCCGTTGAATAGTACGGCTCCTGAGCATAATCCGTTAAACCGGTGATATTCAGCGGCGCACCGATACGCACCTGCGTATGGAACACGCGCTGAGCGCAGGCCGCAAGACCTTCAATTTGCGCTGCCCCGCCGGTTAATACAATCCCCGCCGCGAGATGATGTTTCACACCCTGCTGGCGAAGCTGTTCCTGTAACTGCAAAATCTCTTCGTTGACCAGGTTGAGCAGCTCGGTATAGCGCGGCTCAATCACCTCTGCCAGGGTCTGGCGTTGCAGGCTGCGCGGCGGTCGCCCACCTACGCTCGGCACTTCAACGCTTTCGTCTTTGCCGACGATAGAGCCCAGCGCGCAACCATGGCGCACTTTAATCGCCTCTGCGTCGCTCGGTGGTGTACCAAAGGCGTAAGCGATATCGCTGGTTACCACATTCCCGGCGTACGGGATCACTTTGGTGTGGCGCAACGCACCGCCGGTATAGACAGCCATGTCCATTGTACCACCACCAATATCCACCACACAGACGCCCAGTTCACGTTCGTCTTCGGTCAGCACGGAATAGCTCGCGGCAAGACCGGCGAAAATAAGTTGGTCAACTTTCAGGCCACAACGTTCAACGGCTTTTACAATGTTCTTCGCCATATCGTTGTGACATGTGATCAGGTGCACTTTTGCCTGCATACGCACGCCCGACAGACCGACCGGATTCTTGATGCCTTCCTGGTAGTCGATCGCGTATTCCTGCGGGATCACATGCAGCACACGGTGCTCGTCGCGAACGCGCACGGATTTCGCCGTGTGGACAACGTTCTCAACGTCTTCCTGCGTCACTTCTTCTTCGGAAATCGGCACCATACCGATTTCATTCTGGCAGCTGATGTGCTTACCAGAAAGGGCCAGATAGACAGAGGAAATCTGGCAATCTGCCATCAATTCAGCCTGGTCGATGGCGCGCTGAACGCATTTCACCACCGACTCAAGGTCGTTTACCCCACCTTTATCCATACCACGGGACGGGCAGCTGCCCACGCCAATGATATTGACCATACCGTCGGGCAGAACTTCCCCTACTAAAGCGGCAACCTTCGCGGTGCCAATCTCCAGTCCTACTACCAATTTTCTGTCCGTCGACTTGATCATTGTTGTTCTGCCTGTACCTGTGCCTGATTCTGTTGCTGATTAGGTTCCTCGACCGGAGCCGGCTCCCAACCGACTGCTGCGCCTGAGTCATAGCGCAAATCAACGTAGCTTATCCGTTTGCCATCCGTCTGCGCCTGCTGCTGTAAAACCGGGTAAAGTTCTACAAAACGCGCCAGACGTTTCATTGTGTCGCCGCGGCCAAGGTTGAGCTTAATGCCGTTCGTAAGCGTCAGCTGCCAGGAGCGGCGCGCCGTCATCGCAGCTTCTTTTAACGCAAAACGATCCTTAGCCAGCACCTGCCCCATCTCACGAAAACCCTGCAAGACTTCGTTTTCGCTGCCTTCCGGGCCATACAACATCGGTAAATTCTGCTTGTTAACACGATCGCTCGGGACGCTGAACGAATTTCCGTCTACGTCAACCATATGCTGATCATTCCAACGCGCAATCGGCACATATTCAACCAGATGAATCTTCAATTCATCAGGCCATTGCTTTCTGACACTCGCCTGTTTAATCCAGGGCAGACGTTCAATCTGACTCTGGATAATGTTGACGTCCTGCGTCATAAAGGTGCCAGGCGACCCCAGTGCCAGAATAGACTGGCGAATGTCATCGTTACGCGTGTAGTGACGCTCCCCGGTCACCACCAGCTTCGACAGCGGCAACCGCTGTGCGTCTTCCATCCAGCCCAGCACCATCCAGCCGCTGATAAACACGGTGCACAGCACCCCGAGCAGGAAGATGATACCTGCAAGACGCGTACCATTGCTTCGGCGAGAAGAAGTGTATTCTTCTTCCTCGCGGTTGCGCGTGTTCAATGCAGCCTGAGACATATCAGCCCGCCTGGTCCAGAATACGTACGACTAACTGCGAGAAACTCATTCCTGCCTGACGCGCCGCCATTGGCACAAGGCTATGGCTGGTCATACCCGGAGACGTGTTTGCTTCCAGCAGATAAAATTGCCCGTCACCGTCGAGCATCACGTCGATGCGTCCCCAGCCACGGCATCCCAGAACATTCCAGGCTTTAAGCACCAGAGACTGTAATTCGGCTTCACGGTCTGCTTCAAGGCCACCAGGACAGAAATATTGCGTCTCATCAGAGAGATACTTCGCCTCATAATCATAGAAGACTCCCGCGGGTTGGATGCGAATTGACGGTAAAATTTCTTCGCCAAGCATCGCGACGGTAAATTCCGGCCCGCTAAGCCATTTTTCAATCAATACTTCTTCATCGTGTTGAAATGCCAACGCTAAAGCAGACGCTAAATTGCCAGCTTTATCCACTTTGGACATTCCCACGCTCGACCCTTCACGGCTCGGCTTAACAATAACCGGTAAGCCCAGCGCGGCAATGCGTGTATTAACGCTGTCCGACAGGCCTAATTCATATTCACGACGCGTCAGTGCAACCCATGGCGCAACGGGCAGGCCCGCGCCCTGCCACAGCAGTTTGCTGCGCAGTTTATCCATGGAGATGGCTGAGGCCATCACGCCGCTGCCGGTATACGGCATACCGATAAGCTCCAGCAGCCCCTGTAACGTGCCGTCTTCACCGCCGCGACCGTGCAACGCGATGAAGGCTTTATCAAAGCCCATCGCTTTCAGCTGCGTAACGTCCACGTCTTTCGGATCAACCGGGTGCGCATCCACGCCCCCTTCACGCAGGCCCGCCAGCACGGCAGCGCCCGAATTCAGAGAAACCTCGCGTTCGGCGGAGGTGCCGCCAAACAGGACAGCAATCTTATCAGCCATGACGCTCGTCCTCCTGAGTTTGCGGCTTCAGTTTGATTTCAGCTAAGGTACGGGCGATTTTGCCGATATTTCCCGCACCCTGAATCAGGATCAGATCGTTGCCTGTCAGGACCGGGGCAAGCATTTCTGCTACCTGTGCCGGGTCGGGAACCAGAATAGGATCCACTTTACCTCGTCCACGGATGGTACGACATAAAGAACGACTGTCCGCACCCGGAATTGGATTTTCGCCTGCGGCATAAACGTCCAGCATCAGCAGGGTATCGACCTGCGAAAGCACGTTGGCAAAATCGTCGTACAGATCGCGGGTACGCGTGTAACGGTGCGGCTGGAAGATCATAACCAGATTCTTTTCTGGCCAACCCGCACGTGCCGCTTTGATGGTGGCGTCCACTTCGGTCGGATGGTGACCGTAGTCGTCTACCAGCATCGCAGAACCTGGCTTACCGTTCACCGGCTCCAGTGGGAACTCACCGAGGAAGTCGAAGCGACGGCCCGTTCCCTGGAAGCTTTCCAGCGCGCGCAGGATCGCCTCATCGTCAATGCCTTCTTCTGTCGCAACCGCCACGGCCGCAGCCGCATTCAGGGCGTTGTGGCGTCCCGGCGCGTTCAGGGTGACACGCAGCAGGTCTTTGTCCTGACGTGCCAGGGTGAAATGCCCCTGCGCACCAATCTGCTTGTAATCTTCGACGCGTACGTCAGCGTCTTCGCTGAAACCATAGGTGGTGATTTGACGCCCGACGCGCGGCAGCAGCTCGCGGATCACCGGATCGTCCACGCACATTACCGCACGGCCATAAAACGGCAGGTTGTGCAGGAAATTGATAAAGGTTTGCTTTAAGTTCTCGAAGTCACCCTGGTAGGTATCCATATGGTCAGCTTCGATATTGGTGACGATCGCCACCATGGGTTGCAGATGCAGGAACGACGCGTCGCTCTCATCCGCTTCAGCAATCAGATAACGGCTGTGACCCAGACGCGCATGTACGCCAGCGGCTTTCACCAGACCACCGTTGACGAACGTCGGATCGAGACCCGCTTCCGCATAAATGCTGGAGACCATCGCCGTGGTCGTGGTTTTGCCGTGCGTACCGGCCACCGCAATGCCGTGACGGAAACGCATCAGTTCCGCCAGCATTTCCGCGCGACGGATCACCGGAATGCGCGCCTCATGCGCCGCAACGATTTCCGGGTTATCTGCGGAGATGGCGCTGGATACCACCACCACGCTCGCATCGCTCACGTTTTCCGGGCGATGATTGAAATAGATAGTCGCCCCAAGCGACGCCAGCTGCTGCGTAACAGGGTTTGGCGCCAGGTCAGACCCGCTGATCTGATAGCCTTCGTTAGCTAACACTTCGGCAATACCACCCATGCCGGCACCACCGATGCCGACAAAGTGAATGTGCCGGACGCGACGCATCTCGGGCACGATAGAACGCAGTTTTGCCAGTTGTTGTGTATTCATTCTCTAAACGCCATCGACTACTTCAAAAAATCGTGCAGCGCAACACGCGCTGCGAGAATTATGCCTGGGCTGCCAGGCTCACTTCTTTTGCCACCCGTTCCGTTGCATCCGGGATAGCGGTCGCGCGCGCGCGTTGCGCCATCTCCAGTAATACATTCCGGTTCCAGCCCGCCAGGGTAGTGGCGACCGCTTCAGCGGTAAATTGTGGCTGCTCAAAAATTTTCGCCGCGCCCGCTTTCTCCAGCGGTAGCGCATTCCAGTACTGCTGTCTGTCTTTGTGCTGGAACGGCACGAACAGCGCTGGCAAGCCGGCGGCGGCGATTTCGCTCACCGTCAGCGCGCCAGAGCGGCAGACCACGACATCGGCCCAGGCATAGGCTGCGGCCATGTCATCAATAAATTCAGTGACCTTATGCTGCGGCTGACCTTCTGTCGCGTAGGCCTGCTCAACGGTCTGCTGTGCGCCCTTCCCGCTCTGGTGCCAGAGGGTCACGGCGTCACCCAGTTTTGCGGCAACCTGCGGCATCGTCTGGTTTAAGATACGTGCGCCCTGTGAACCGCCAACAACCAGCACGCGCACCGGCCCTTCGCGACCGGCCAGACGCACCTCTGGCAGCGGCAGCGCCAGCACGTCCACGCGCACCGGGTTCCCTACGACATCCGCCTTCGGGAAAGCGCCCGGGAAAGCCTGCATCACTTTGGTGGCAATTTTTGCCAGCCATTTGTTGGTCAAACCGGCAATACCGTTCTGCTCGTGCAGAACAACGGGGATCCCCAGCGACCACGCCGCCAGTCCGCCAGGGCCGGAAACGTAACCGCCCATACCTAATACGACGTCAGGCTTAAAGCGCTTCATAATGGCGCGCGCCTGACGCCAGGCGTTGAAAATACGCACCGGGGCCAGCAGCAGCGCCTTAATTCCTTTGCCACGAAGGCCGGAAATACGAATAAAGTCGATCTCGATACCGTGCTTCGGTACCAGGTCGGCTTCCATGCGGTCTGCGGTTCCCAGCCAGCGTACCTGCCAGCCCTGATCCATTAAATGGTGCGCAACCGCCAGCCCCGGGAACACGTGTCCGCCGGTCCCGCCTGCCATCACCATTAACCGCTTCGGTTGATTCATCGTGAACCTCGTGTAAACGCCTGGGCTTTCTCCAGACGCGTTTCATAATCTATGCGTAACAAAAACATGATGGCCGTCGACATGATCAACAGACTCGAACCACCATAACTGATCAGCGGCAGCGTCAGACCTTTGGTTGGCAGCATACCCGCTGCGGCCCCAACGTTTACCAGCGCCTGGAAGCTAAACCAGATACCAATTGAGCAGGCTAAGAAACCGGAGAAGCGGTGATCGATCTCCAGCGCTTTACGGCCAATCGACATGGCGCGGAAAGCGACGAAGAATACCATTAATAGCGCCAATACCACACCGATATAACCCAGTTCTTCCCCAATAATGGAGAAGATGAAGTCGGTGTGCGCCTCCGGTAAATACTCCAGTTTTTGCACCGAGTTGCCCAAGCCTTGCCCCCAGACTTCGCCGCGGCCAAACGCCATCAGCGACTGCGTCAGCTGATAGCCGCTGCCGAACGGATCTTCCCACGGGTTCCAGAACGAGGTTACGCGGCGGATACGGTATGGCTCAGCCAGGATCAGCAGCACAACCGCCGAGATCCCCATTCCGATAATGGCGATGAACTGCCACAGCTTTGCGCCCGCCAGGAACAGCATCGCCAGCGTAGTGACAAACAGTACGACTACCGTACCGAGGTCGGGCTGCGCCAGCAGCAGGATCGCCAGCACCAGAATCACGCCCATCGGTTTTAGGAAGCCGCGCAGGTTGTTACGAACTTCGTCGACTTTACGCACCAGATAGTTTGCCAGGTAGCAGAACAACGAAAGCTTGGTGAACTCCGCAGGCTGAATACGCAGTGGACCAAAGGCGATCCAGCGCGATGCCCCGTTAACGGAGCTCCCGACCACCAGAACGATCAGCAGCATAATAATCGACGCAATCAGCATGGCCGTACTGTGCCGCTGCCAGAACGTCATCGGCAGGCGTAAGGTGATCATCGCCAGGCAGAACGCCAGAATGATGTACAGCCCGTCACGCTTGGCAAACAGGAACGGATCGTTTGCCAGACGTTGTCCAACGGGCATTGACGCCGAGGTGACCATGATAAAACCGATTGCTGCCAGACCCAGCGTGAGCCAGAACAGCATACGGTCATACATGATCAGGCTGTCGGAATCTTTATCCCGGGAAGCCATCACCCAGCCTTTCAGCGCCTCAAACAGCCACACCAGGATGCCAAATCCTGGCAGGCGCGGCATTCTCAGGCGAGGGAGAGAAAAACGCATCAGCCTAACTCCTTCGCCAGGCGGGTAAAGAGATCGCCCCGCTGTTCGAAATTCTTAAATTGGTCGAGGCTGGCGCAGGCAGGCGAGAGCAGCACCATATCGCCGGGCTTCACGCGCGGGGCAATAAGGCGCATCGCCTGCTCCATGGTCTCGGTTTGCTCGGCAACCTCAGGACGCAGCGCCGCCAGCTCGCGACCGTCGCGGCCAAAGCAGTACAGGCGCACGTTATCGCCGCCGAGATACGGCTTCAGCGAGGAGAAGTCGGCCGATTTACCGTCGCCGCCCAGCAGCAGGTGCAGCGTGCCGTCAACGTGCAGGCCGTTCAACGCGGCTTCGGTGCTGCCTACGTTGGTGGCTTTAGAATCATTTATCCAGCGCACGCCGTTATGCTCCAGCGCCAGCTGGAAACGGTGCGCCAGACCGGTAAAGGTGGTCAGCGCTTTCAGGCTGGACGATCGCGGCAGGCCAACGGCATCCGCAAGCGCCAACGCTGCCAGGGCATTGGTGTAGTTATGCTGGCCGGAAAGTATCATCTCTTTCACGTTCAGCACCTTCTCACCTTTCACCCGCAGCCAGGTTTCGCCCTGCTGACGGTTGAGGTGATAGTCACCCATGTTAATACCGAAGCTAATGCAGCGATCGTCCGCGCCGCGCACCGGCATGGTGAGCGCATCATCGGCATTCACCACGCAAACGTTGGCATTTTCATAGACGCGCAGCTTGGCCGCGCGGTACTGCTGCAAGCCGAACGGGTAGCGGTCCATATGATCTTCGGTGACGTTAAGGATCGTCGCCGCCGCCGCATGCAGACTTGAGGTGGTTTCCAGCTGGAAACTGGAAAGCTCCAGTACAAACAGCTCACAGCCTTTATCGAGCAGCATCAACGCGGGCAGACCAATGTTACCGCCCACGCCGACATTTTTACCCGCCGCTTTCGCCATCTCACCCACCAGCGTGGTGACGGTGCTTTTACCGTTTGAACCGGTAATGGCAACGATCGGGGCCTGCGCCTCCCGGCAGAACAGTTCGATATCGCCAACGATCTCAACCCCGGCATCCGCCGCGGCGCTCAGCGAAGGGTGCGCCAGCGCCATGCCCGGGCTGGCAACAATCAGATCCGCGGCCAGCAGCCACTCATCATTCAGACCACCCAGGTGGCGTTCAACCTGCTCCGGCAGCTTGTCCAGACCCGGCGGAGAGACACGCGTATCCATCACGCGCGGCGTCACGCCACGCGCAAGGAAAAAGTCCACGCAGGAGAGCCCAGTCAGGCCCAACCCGATGATAACGACTTTTTTGCCCTGGTAATCTGCCATGATTAACGTACCTTCAGCGTTGCCAGGCCAATCAGCACCAGCATCAGCGAAATAATCCAGAAGCGCACAATGACGCGCGGCTCCGGCCAGCCTTTCAGTTCATAGTGGTGGTGAATCGGTGCCATACGGAAGATGCGCTGACCGCGCAGCTTGAAGGAACCGACCTGCAAAATCACCGACAGAGTCTCAACCACAAACACACCGCCCATGATCACCAGCAGGAACTCCTGACGCAGCAGCACGGCGATAATGCCCAGCGCGCCGCCCAGCGCCAGCGAACCGACGTCGCCCATAAAGACCTGCGCCGGATAGGTGTTGAACCACAGGAAGCCGAGACCCGCCCCGACAATCGCCGTACAGACGATCACCAGCTCACCCGCGTGACGCAGGTACGGAATGTGCAGGTAGTTAGCAAAGTTCATGTTACCGGTCGCCCACGCTACCAGCGCGAAACCGCCGGCGACAAAAACGGTTGGCATGATGGCCAGGCCATCCAGACCATCGGTCAGGTTGACGGCGTTACCGGTGCCGACGATGACAAAATAGGCCAGCAGGATGTAGAACAGCCCCAGCTGCGGCATCACGTCTTTGAAGAACGGCACCACCAGCTCAGTGGCCGGGGTGTCTTTACCCGCCAGGTACAGCGCGAACGCCACGCCCAGCGCAATCACCGACATCCAGAAATACTTCCAGCGGGCGATCAGGCCTTTGGTGTCTTTGCGCACAACTTTGCGGTAGTCATCCACAAAGCCGATGATCCCGTAGCCAACCAGAACCGTCAGCACGCACCAGACGTACGGGTTAGACGGATATGCCCACAGCAGAACGGACACCACAATCGCGGTCAGGATCATGATCCCGCCCATGGTCGGCGTACCGCGTTTGCTGAAATGCGATTCCGGACCGTCGTTACGCACAACCTGGCCGAAAGAGAGTTTTTGCAGACGGGCAATCATGCGCGGGCCCATCCACAGCGAGATGAACAGCGCAGTCAGCAGGCTGACGATGGCGCGAAACGTCAGATAGGAAAAGACGTTAAAGCCTGAATAATATTTGACCAAATGTTCGGCCAGCCAAACTAACATGTCCCGCTCTCCTGTAATGCGTGCACAACCTCTTCCATGGCGGCACTACGTGAACCTTTAACTAAAACAGTCACAATTTGTTTTTCTGCAATCAGCGCCTTCAGGCGTTCAATCAGTGCAGATTTATCGGCAAAATGTTCGCCAACTTCACTGGCATCAGAAATAGCCTTGCTCAGCGTGCCGGCGCTCAGTACGCGGTCAAGTCCGGCCGCTTTTGCCGCTTCGCCAACCTGAATATGGCAGGCTTCGCTTTCATCACCCAGCTCGGCCATATCGCCCACAACCATAACGCGATAGCCCGGCATTTCAGACAGCACCTGCACGGCTGCGGTCATGGAGCCGACGTTGGCGTTGTAGGAGTCATCCAGCAGCAGTTTGTTTTCAGCCAACTGAATCGGGAACAGACGTCCCGGCACGGCTTTTAAGTTTGCCAGACCTGCTTTGATCGCATCGTGTGAGGCACCTACCGCCATCGACAGCGCTGCCGCAGCAAGCGCGTTGGCGATGTTATGACGACCCGGCAGCGGGAGCAGCACGTCAATGTCGCCCGTTGGGGTAGAGAGGGTGAACTCAGTACCGTGTGACGTCACATGAATGTTGGTCGCCGAAAAATCGCTGTTTGCCGCGTTTGGCGAGAAGCGCCAGGTCTTGCGTGAACCGATGATGTTCTGCCAGTTCAGCCAGTCGTTGTTATCGGCGTTCATGATGGCGATGCCGTCATCCGGCAGGCCGGTATAGATTTCACCTTTCGCTTTCGCCACGCCTTGCAGCGAACCAAAACCTTCAAGGTGTGCCGCCGCCAGGTTATTCACCAGCGCCGCTTCCGGACGCGTCAGGCTCACGGTCCAGGCGATTTCGCCCTGATGGTTAGCCCCTAACTCAATCACCGCATATTCATGCTCTTTGCTCAGGCGCAGCAGCGTCATCGGCACGCCGATGTCGTTATTAAGGTTGCCCGCCGTGTAAAGCGTGTTGCCGCACTGGCTGAGGATGGCCGCCGTCATCTCCTTAACGGAGGTTTTTCCCGACGAGCCCGTCAGCGCCACTACGCGGGTCGGCACCTGCTGGCGAACCCATGCCGCCAGCTCGCCAAACGCCAGGCGCGTATCTTTCACCACAATCTGCGGCAGATCGATATTGAGCTTGCGGCTAACCAGCAGCGCGCCGGCGCCGTTATCTTTGGCCTGCTGAGCAAAATCGTGGGCGTCAAAACGTTCGCCCTTCAGCGCCACAAACAGGCAGCCCGCAGTCACTTTACGGGTGTCGGTCGTCACGGCCTCGATGGTCAGATCCTGACCATGCAGTGCCCCCTGTAATACCGCAGCGGCCTGGCTTAAGGTAATGCTAATCATGCCACCACTCCCAGCAGACGCGCTGCCGTCACGCGGTCCGAGTAATCCAGACGACGATTGCCGACTATCTGATAATCTTCATGACCCTTACCGGCCAGCAGAACCACATCATTCTCCTGCGCCTGCATAATGGCGTTAGTCACGGCCTCCGCACGGCCTTCGACCACGCGCGCGCGGCCCGCATCCAGCATGCCGGCCAGAATGTCGTTGATAATGGCACGCGGCTCTTCGGTACGCGGGTTGTCATCGGTCACCACCGGAATATCCGCGAACTGCTCGGCAATCGCGCCCATCAGCGGTCGTTTGCCCTTGTCGCGATCGCCGCCGCAGCCAAATACGCACCAGAGCTTGCCTGCGCAGTGCAGACGCGCCGCTTCCAGCGCTTTTTCCAGCGCATCCGGCGTGTGGGCGTAATCCACCACCACCGTCGGCTTGCCCGGCGCGCTGAACACTTCCATTCGGCCACAAACCGGTTGCAGACGCTCAGCCGTTTTCAGCAGCTCCGCCATCGGGTACCCCAGCGCCAGCAGCGTCGCCAGCGCCAGCAGCAGGTTGCTGACGTTGAAGGCCCCCATCAGGCGGCTTTCGATCTCACCGTCGCCCCAGGTGGAAGCAAAGCGGATCGTCGCCCCGCTATCGTGGTAGTTCACCTCGACCGCCTTCAGCCAGCGGCCATGGCAGTTCGGGTTGATATGATCTGCCATCGACACCGCTACCGCATCCGGCAGTTTTTCCAGCCAGCGGCGACCGACTTCGTCGTCGGCGTTAATGATCGCCTGTCCGTGGTGGTGAGTGGAATAGAGCAGCCATTTCGCCGCTTCGTAGTGTTCCATATCACCGTGATAATCAAGGTGATCGCGGCTCAGGTTGGTAAAGACGGAGGCGGCAAATTTCAGCGCCGCCACGCGATGTTGTACCAGGCCATGGGAAGAGACTTCCATCGCGGCAAAGGTCGCCCCCTGCTCTGCAAGGCCCGCCAGCACACGCTGCACGTCAACCGCCGAGCCGGTGGTGTTTTCCGTCGGGCTGACTTTGCCCAGAAGACCGTTCCCCACCGTGCCCATGACGGCGCCGGTTTCGCCCAGAAGCTGCGCCCACTGCGCCATCAGCTGGGTTGTGGTGGTTTTTCCGTTGGTTCCTGTCACGCCAACCAGTTTTAACTGGTCGGAAGGTTCGTGGTAAAAACGTCCTGCCAGCGCGGAGAGACGCTCATTCAGCTGGCTGAGATAGATGACCGGCACGCCGTGCATTTCACGGATCTCACCGTCTGTTGCCTCATCTTTGGCCTCAGCAATAACGGCAGCAACACCTTGCGCAATCGCCTGCGGGATATAACGACGCCCGTCCGCCTGATGACCTACCACTGCCACAAAAAGATCGCCAGCAGCCGCTACGCGGCTGTCCAGTACCATCTCTCGCAGTGCTCGCGCAGGTAGCATTGGCACCCACGGAGCAAGAAGGTCGCGCAAATTACGATCTGCCACCTGTTCCCTCGCCTTGATTAATTACAAATTCACTTTTTTCGCCCGTCGCCAGCGCATCCGGTTCAATATTCATGGTGCGCAACACGCCGCCCATAATAGCCCCGAACACAGGCGCGGAGACGGCGCCGCCGTAGTACTTACCCGCCTGCGGATCATTGATGACAACCACCAGCGCAAAACGCGGATTGCTTGCAGGCGCTACGCCTGCGGTATAGGCAATGTATTTGTTGATATAGCGGCCGTCCGGCCCCACTTTTTTAGCCGTACCGGTTTTAATGGCGATACGATAGCCCTTAATCGCAGCCTTCACGCCGCCACCGCCGGGCAGCGCAACGCTTTCCATCATATGCACAACGGTACGCACGATAGATTCAGGGAAAACGCGTTCACCCGGAACCGGTGGATCAACTTTGGTGATCGACAGCGGGCGATAAATGCCATAGCTGCCAATCGTTGCGTAGACTCGCGCTAACTGTAACGGGGTTACCATTAGCCCGTAGCCGAAAGAGAAGGTGGCCCTCTCTATGTCAGACCACCGTTGTTTTTGAGGATATAAGCCACTGCGTTCTCCGACCAACCCCAAATTGGTCGCCTTTCCCAGCCCAAAACGTGAGTAAGTATCTACTAACGCTGAGGACGGCATCGCTAACGCCAGCTTTGACACACCGACGTTACTCGACTTCTGTAAGACCCCGGTCAGGGTCAGTTCGCTGTACCGCGCCACGTCTTTGATTTCGTGACCGTTAATTCGGTAAGGGATGGTATTCAGAACGGTATTTTCGTTGACGATGCCTCGCTGTAGAGCCGTCATCACCACCATGGGTTTTACGGTTGAGCCGGGTTCAAACACATCGGTGATTGAGCGGTTACGCATCGCATCTTTTGCTGTACCGGCAAAATTATTTGGGTTGTATGAGGGGCTACTGGCCATCGCCAGTACTTCACCTGTCGCCACATCCACCAGCACGGCACTGCCCGATTCCGCCTTGTTAAACGCCACGGCGTTATTCAGCTCGCGGTAGACCAGCGCCTGCAAGCGCTCATCAATACTCAGAGCGAGGTTGTGCGCGGCCTGGCTGTCTGTCGAGGAAATGTCTTCAATAACCCGGCCATAGCGGTCTTTACGAACGATTCGCTCGCCGGGCTGGCCAGTCAGCCATTTATCGAAGCTTTTTTCAACGCCCTCGATCCCCTGGCTGTCCACGTTAGTGAAGCCAATGAGGTGAGCGGTTACTTCGCCGGAAGGATAGTAGCGGCGGGATTCTTCACGAAGATGAATGCCCGGCAGCTTCAACTTTTTAATATAGTCAGCCATATCAGGGTTTACCTGACGGGCCAGATAGATAAAGCGCCCTTTCGGGTTGGCATTCACGCGGGAAGCCAGCTGGTCCAGCGGCATTTTTAACGCGTCTGCGAGCGCCTTCCAGCGGTTATCCAGCGAGATCCCGCCGGCGTCGTGCAGTTCCTTCGGATCGGCCCAGATCGCCTTCACCGGCACGCTTACCGCCAGCGGACGGCCGGAGCGGTCGGTGATCATCCCACGAGAGGTAGAGACTTCCTGCACGCGCAGAGAACGCATATCACCCTGACGCACCAGCATGTCGGGCGCGATGATTTGCAGCCACGCCACGCGGCCCAGCAGGAAACCCAGCGCCAGTAAAATGCAGCCGCAAAGCAACGCAAAACGCCAACTGACAAAGTTGGCCTGTTCTTCCTGACGTTTTGGTTTTAGCGTTTTTGCCGCTGCTTTCATGCGTCGCGTTTTCCCTTATTTTTGTACTACGATATTTTCCTGCGAAGGATCAACATGCTGCAATTGCAGCTTTTCCGTTGCGATCCGTTCAACCCGGCTGTGATCGCCGAGCGCATTTTCTTCAAGGATCAGGTTTCGCCATTCAATATCCAGCGCATCGCGTTCCAGCACCATCTGCTCGCGCTGCGCAGTCAATAAACGAGTATGGTGCGCGGTAGTGACCACCATGATTGCCGTCACAATGATGCAAATGAACAAGCAGAGTGGCAGCTTCCCAAACCGCAAAAGATCGTCGCCGATCACGCCAGGCAAGGCATGGCGCTCGTTGCTTCCTAACGATCCCTTAACTTTGCTTAGGGTCTCTGTCACTCTGCCGATCATGCGTTCGTCCTCTCTGCAATGCGCAGCACTGAACTACGGGCACGTGGATTCTCTGCCACCTCTTCTTCGCCCGGCATCAACTTGCCTAATGCTCGCAACTGACGGCCGCCCAGTTTCCTGAGTTGTTCTTCCGTCATCGGCAGCCCCGCTGGAACCTGTGGACCGCGGCTCTGTTCACGCATAAAACGCTTCACGATGCGATCTTCCAGCGAATGGAAGCTGATGATCGATAACCGCCCACCTGGGGCCAGCACGCCGAGCGAGCTTTTTAGCGCCAGCTCTATTTCCTCCAGTTCACTGTTTACCCAGATGCGAACCGCCTGGAAGGTACGGGTCGCAGGATGTTTGTGCTTATCCTTCACCGGCGTTGCCGCCGCGATGACTTCTGCCAGCTCTTTGGTGCGAGTCATTGGCTCAATACGGTTGCGCTCAACGATGGCGCGCGCGATACGTTTGCCAAAACGCTCTTCGCCGAAGGTTTTGATCACCCAGGCGATATCCGCTTCGTCGGCGGTTTGTAACCACTCAGCGGCAGACTGACCGCGGGTGGGGTCCATACGCATATCCAGCGGGCCGTCGCGCATAAAGGAGAAGCCGCGTTCTGCATCATCAAGCTGTGGTGAAGAGACGCCAAGATCGAGGAGGATCCCGTCGATTTTGCCGGTCAGGCCGCGCTCGGCAA
This sequence comes from Enterobacter genomosp. S, assembly GCF_001631805.1. NCBI lineage: Bacteria > Pseudomonadati > Pseudomonadota > Gammaproteobacteria > Enterobacterales > Enterobacteriaceae > Enterobacter > Enterobacter genomosp. S. The sequence continues at coordinate 138,169 of NZ_LVVA01000018.1, forward strand.
CATAATCCGCAAGCGCAGAGAAAGGTCCATGCACGATGGAAAAGCGAGGGTCATCGATGGTTTGCGCAACGGCAATCGCCTGCGGGTCGCGGTCAATTGCCAGCAGGCGTCCTTCCGCTCCAAGCTGAGAGAGGATCAAACGCGAGTGACCACCGCGACCAAAAGTGCCATCGATATAGATGCCGTCCGGACGAATATTCAGGCCGTTAACGGCCTCGTCCAGCAGCACCGTTGTATGTTTATAATTTTCCATCATATTTATAGTGACAAGTCCTGCAACCGTTCCGACAATGTTGCGGAATCAGATTGCTCAGCGTCGATATCTTCCTTGACCTGTTGATACCAGGTCGTTTCGTCCCACAGTTCAAACTTGTTGAACTGCCCGACCAGCATCACTTCTTTTGTCAGACCGGCATGTTGCCGCAACACCGGCGCAATCAATAATCGCCCGGCGCTATCCATCTGACATTCACTGGCATGACCCAATAACAGCCGCTGCACGCGGCGTTCCTGCGGGTTCATGCTCGACAGTCGCGACAGCTTTTGCTCAATGATTTCCCATTCAGGCAAAGGGTAAAGCAGCAGGCAGGGGGAGTTGATGTCAATGGTGCAAACCAGTTGACCCGAAGCGTTCTCAATCAGCTGGTCGCGGTATCGGGTTGGTACCGATAAACGCCCTTTGCTGTCGAGATTGACTAACGTTGCTCCACGGAACATGCCAGCCTCACCCCTCCTCACCACTTTAACCCACAAATTCCCACCTGAAGGAGTTTACGGAGCGAGGGAAAAGCTTGTCAAGCCAGGACTCTCTCTATACCCGGGCGAAAGCACCGTATTTACAGAGTAAGAGTGACCTGGCTAATAACTACACAACTGGCGAGGCAAAATTAACGTTATGAATATTTGTAAGAAAAAAACCGAATATGCACACGAGCGTTAAGACTCACTCAATATCATCGCAGGGAAATATAAAGTGTCAGTTTGCGACGCGGGCAGCATTTTAAGACATATTGGCGGGTGAGGACAGCCTCAGATGAGCGATAAGGCGATAAGTTGCCCTTCACGCGCCGTAAGGGCTGGAGACGTTTTAAAAAATGACTGAATATTCATCGGCTGGCGTCTGTTTGTAACAAAACAATACAAAGAAAATCTTTTATAAAGCAATAAAGCGGCTTTTATAAGCTAAAAAAGATTCAGAAAAATAGCAGGCTATCTTTCATAAGGAATAATCTTAATTTTTATCCGGATTTTATTTTACGTAATAAATGTACAGCTAAGGGGCAGTTTTCACTCCCCCCGCTGAGAGATTAATGGCGGCTCAAAATTCCGCGCCGATAAAGATTACGTTTGATGCGCGTCAGCCCGGGTTTCGGTTTACGGGGTTCATCCAGGCTTGCCAGAACGATTTCCAGCACCCGCTCGGCGACGTCGCGGTGACGCTGGGCCACGGCCAGCACCGGACATTGCAGGAAGTCGAGCAGTTCGTTATCGCCGAAGGTCGCAATCGCCAGATCGGATGGCAGCTTGCCATCGCGACGTAATGTGACGTCCATGACCCCCTGCAACAGGGCAAACGAGGTGGTAAACAGGGCCTGCGGCATGGGGTGCGTTTCCAGCCATTTCTCGAACAGCTGAGCAGCCGCTTCGCGCTCATAGCTGTTGGCATACAGATAGTGAACGTCACGCGGATCGTCTTTCCATGCGGCACGGAACCCTTGTTCACGCAGGAAGCTCACGGAGAGTTCAGGCAACGCGCCAAGATACAGCACCGTTTCAGCCGGGAAGGTACGCAGCTCGGCAGCCAGCATTTCTGCATCGTCCTGATCGGCACCCACAACGCTGGTGAAATGCTCGCGGTCAAGCGCACGATCCAGCGCCACAATAGGGAACGGATCGTTCGCCCAGCGCTGATAGAAAGGATGCTCCGGTGGTAAAGAGGTCGACACGATGATAGCGTCAACCTGGCGTTGCAGCAGATGCTCAATGCAGCGCATTTCGTTGTCGGGCTGATCCTCGGAGCAGGCAATCAGCAGCTGATAGCCACGCTGGCGAGCCTGACGTTCCAGATAGTTGGCGATGCGGGTATAGCTGGTGTTTTCCAGGTCCGGGATCACCAGACCAATTGAGCGGGTGCGCCCGGCACGTAAACCTGCGGCGACAGCATTCGGATGGTAATTATGCTCACGAACGACTGCCATCACTTTCTCAACGGTCTTATCGCTGACACGATACTGCTTTGCTTTACCGTTAATCACATAGCTGGCCGTGGTTCTCGACACGCCGGCGAGCCGGGCGATTTCATCCAGTTTCACAATTGCCTCTCAAAAAAAGAAAAAAGTCCATGGCCTTGTCAAGGTTATGGTTAAATATTTTAACATCTAAACGCAGAATAGCCTTCACGGCAACCGCTTTTGTCTACGTTATCGGCGGATTACGCAAAAAAAAGCCCGGCTTTGGCTACCGGGCTGAAAGAGGCGAACCTTTTGCGCTACTCACGCATGATTTTATCGCCGCGCGAGAGGCCAACAACGCCAGAGCGCGCAACTTCAACTATTTTTGCCACATCCCTGACAGTCGCCAGGAATGCGTCCAGCTTATCGCTCGTTCCGGCAAGCTGCACAGTATATATAGAAGGCGTGACGTCGATGATCTGCCCACGGAAGATATCCGTGTTACGTTTGACCTCTTCACGGCCGTAACCGCTGGCCTGGATTTTCACCAGCATCACTTCACGTTCAACGTAAGCCCCCTGCCCCAGCTCGCTGACGCGCAACACGTCCACCAGCTTATGAAGCTGCTTTTCGATCTGCTCAAGCACTTTCGCATCACCGACGGTTTGGATCGTCATGCGGGAGAGCGTGGGATCGTCGGTCGGTGCAACGGTCAGGCTTTCAATGTTGTAGCCACGCTGCGCAAAAAGCCCAATGACGCGCGACAGTGCGCCCGACTCATTTTCCAGTAATACAGATAATATCCGGCGCATATCAGGTTCTCTCCGTTTTGCTTAACCACATTTCATCCATACCACCGCCGCGAATATGCATCGGATAAACGTGTTCTGAGCCGTCAACAATCACGTCCATGAAGACGAGGCGATTGTTTTTAACGTGCTCAAGCGCTTCGCCGAGCTTCGCTTCCAGCTCTGACGGAGCGGTTACCCGCATGCCAATATGACCATAGGCTTCAGCCAGACGGACAAAATCCGGAAGTGACCTCATATAAGACTGAGAGTGACGGCCGGAATAAATCATATCCTGCCACTGCTTCACCATGCCGAGGTAACCGTTATTCAGGTTCAGCACCAGCACTGGCAGCTCATATTGCAGCGCGGTAGAAAGCTCCTGAATATTCATCTGAATACTGCCGTCACCCGTTACGCAGATGACCGTTTCGTTCGGCAACGCCAGCTTCACCCCCAGCGCGGCAGGCAGGCCAAAGCCCATCGTGCCCAGCCCGCCTGAGTTGATCCAGCGACGCGGTTTATCAAACGGGTAATACAGCGCAGCGAACATCTGATGCTGGCCCACGTCAGACGTCACATACGCATCGCCGTTCGTCAGACGCCAGATCGTTTCGATCACCGCCTGCGGCTTGATGCTCTCACTGTGCGTGTCGTATTTAAGGCACTGACGGCTCCGCCATAGCTCGATTTGCTGCCACCAGTCGCGGATCTCGTCCAGCGGTTGAGACGCGGATTCCTGCGCCAGCAGATCCAACATTTGTTCCAGCACCTGACGGGCGTCACCCACGATCGGTACATCCGCCGGCACCGTTTTAGAGATAGAGGTAGGATCGATATCAATATGCAGCACCGTCGCATTCGGACAGTATTTCGCCAGGTTATTGGTGGTGCGATCGTCAAAACGTACGCCGACGGCAAAAATGACATCAGAGTTGTGCATTGTCATATTGGCTTCATAGGTGCCATGCATACCCAGCATGCCCAGCGCCTGACGGTGGGTAGCCGGGAATGCCCCCAGCCCCATCAGCGATGACGCGACAGGAAGATTAAGCTTCTCGATCAGTTCGCGTAGTTGCGTTTCACAGGCCGCATTGACGGCGCCGCCGCCCACATAGACTACCGGCTTTTTCGCAGCCAGCAGCGTTTGCAGCGCACGCTTAATCTGGCCTTTGTGCCCTTGCGTCGTTGGATTGTACGAACGCATGCTCACCGAGTCAGGCCACAGGTAAGGCAGTTTATTTGCCGGGTTGAGAATATCTTTTGGCAGATCGACGACCACTGGCCCGGGACGACCGCTGGCCGCCAGCCAGAAGGCTTTTTTCAGTACGCCCGGGATGTCTTCAGTTTGCTTAACCAGAAAGCTGTGCTTCACCACGGGGCGTGAGATCCCCACCATGTCGCACTCCTGAAACGCATCATAGCCAATCAGTGACGTCGCCACCTGTCCGGAAAGAATGACCAGCGGAATGGAATCCATGTACGCCGTCGCGATGCCGGTAATGGCATTGGTCGCCCCCGGCCCGGAAGTGACCAGCACAACACCCACTTCGCCCGTGGCGCGGGCCAGACCGTCAGCCATATGCACAGCGGCCTGTTCATGACGAACCAGAACATGATCGATACCGCCTACCGTGTGCAGCGCGTCATAGATATCGAGAACCGCGCCGCCAGGATAGCCGAACACCTGCATCACGCCCTGATCGATAAGCGATCGGACGACCATTTCCGCGCCAGACAACATCTCCATGCTTTGCCTCCAGGCTTTTGTTATAGACGGTCTACAGAATTCATTTCCGCGCCGTCTTCTGACAGGGTTAACCCATCTTATAATTTGCAGAGTGATTGCTACCTTAACCGCTCGTTATGAGGCAGGCAATTAGCAAACCGGAAGCGGGAAGGGGTAAGAAAAGCAGAATAAACAGGTGACAGATACGAATATGGTGTATTCGTCTGCAATGCGTGGAGAGATTAATAATTCATCTCTTAAAAAGAGGAGGGATCAGGAAATCATCTATTTTTGAACATGTCTGCGTGAGTGAAAAAAATGAAAGCAGAATAAAATTTTGCCCGTATGAAAAATCACAGCATAAACCGCATGACACCATGCGGCTTATTCACCCGAACTTAGCGACGACAAATAGCGATCAGCAGCTCTTCCATCCACTGATGCCCTTTATCCCGACCCGCGGCTTCATGCCATGAAAGGAAACAGGTACGGCTATTAAGCTTGAGCGGCAGAGGTAAAATTTGCAGGTCCAGCGAATCGGAGAACTCTTCAGCAAGCCAGCGCGGTGCGATGGCGACCAAATGGGTCTGAGAAACGACGTTTAATACGCTGACCATGGCCATCCCCTGATAGGCCACGCTGGCTTGTTTATCGGCGGTGTCATACCACGGCTGACTGAATGAAGCATATCGGTCAAGCGCAACAACGGCGTGCTGCTCGCTGTAAACATCGCTTTCACGCAGCGGCGAATTCATACGGGGATGTTTTTTACTGGCAACTAATACCATTTCATCTTTGAATAATGGAACGCAGGCAAATTCTGGACGCCGGAACTCTTCGTAGCCCAGAACAAACTCTGTTTCCTGATAACGAAGCTGGTGCTCAGTGTTTTGATTTAATGATGATTTAAAAACGAGGTGAATATTTGGGGCGATCTGTTCAACTTTATTATATATAACAGACGTCAAATAATTGTCTAACGGACTGCAAACACAGAGATGGAAAACTCGCTCACTGCTTAAGGGTTCAAAGCCCGAACCGGGAAGCTCATTTTGAACCAGCTGTAGCGCCTGACGAATCGAACCGAATAGCTGGAATGCACGCGCCGTAGGCTGAATTCCTCGTCCATAACGAACGAATAACTCGTCGTTAAACATCACCTTAAGCCTGGCTACGGCATTACTCACGGCAGGTTGCGACATTCCCAGAGATTGCGCTGCTCGCGTAATATTCTGCTCCTGCATCACTGCATCAAATACAGTTAACAAGTTAAGATCCACTGTGCGTAACTGAGGCTTAACCCCATCATAAGTCTGTGGTTGGTTAATATTATTTTCTGGCATTTCTGACTCCACCGTCACGCTAAATTCCCTTTGCCAAAGTACAGTAATAACTTCGAAAAATATGATTTACCATGCATATACAACAAGCGAAAGAGAATTGTTTAAAATTCGGAATATATAAAGACCCCTCGTTTCTGGAGTGGCATTACGCCTCCCAAAAATGAAGTGCTAAAAACGTTCGAATGATATCTTAAACTTTAATAAAGGCATGAAACCATAAACCAGACAAATACACAATCACTGCCCTCGTGAATAATGACTTAAGTATTATTAAACTATTAATGGCATACACCGCAATTTCATTAACATACCGATATCAATATTGATTGCTTACTTACCCGAAACCCATTCACGTCACTTATAAATCAACAACATGCAACTGTTTTCTTTTCACAGCGTGTCGGTAAAAATACTGTGTTCAATTGCTACCAATTCTATTCAAGTTATTCCAGAGATGAATCTTCAGTCCAATAATAGACAATAAAGTCGATTAGCCATGCCAAAACCAGCACAATTAGCTAACGTACTTACCCTGTACTGAATAGCCGTTTTGCCTGTGAGGGGTTGACATGCGTCAGCGTATCCAGTACCACTAAAAGCATAACGCATTCACCTGGAGCACGATTCATGATTCGCACCCTTCGTTTCACCGGTCTACTACTACTAAACGCATCCACTGTGCGCGGTAGACTGGCGGGCGAAATTCAGCGTTGAATCGTCTTCAGTAAAACTAAAAACCCGCGCCACTGCGCGGGTTTTTTTATGCTCGTAGCAAGGCGCCCTAAGACTGACAAGGACCTAACCCATGAGCCAGCAAGTCGTTATTTTCGATACTACTTTACGTGACGGTGAACAGGCATTACAGGCGAGCCTGAGTGTTAAAGAGAAACTGCAAATTGCGCTGGCCCTGGAACGCATGGGTGTAGACGTAATGGAGGTTGGTTTTCCTGTCTCCTCGCCGGGTGATTTTGAGTCTGTGCAGACCATCGCCCGCACCATCAAAAACAGCCGCGTGTGCGGCCTGGCGCGCTGCGTTGAGAAAGATATCGATGTGGCCGCGGAATCCCTGAAAGTTGCAGAAGCCTTCCGAATCCATACGTTCATTGCCACCTCACCTATGCACATTGCGACCAAGTTACGCAGTACGCTGGATGAGGTCATTGAACGCGCGGTATACATGGTTAAGCGCGCACGCAACTACACCGATGACGTTGAATTCTCCTGTGAAGATGCTGGCCGCACGCCGATTGACGATCTGGCCCGCGTGGTGGAAGCCGCCATCAACGCCGGTGCCAGAACCATCAACATCCCGGACACCGTCGGCTACACCATGCCGTTTGAGTTCGCCAACATCATTACCGGCCTGTACGACCGCGTGCCAAATATTGATAAAGCCATCATCTCCGTGCACACCCACGATGATTTGGGCTTAGCGGTGGGTAACGCCATCGCCGCCGTCCACGCCGGTGCGCGTCAGGTTGAAGGCGCAATGAACGGCATTGGGGAACGTGCCGGCAACTGCTCGCTGGAAGAAGTGATCATGGCGATCAAGGTGCGCAAAGACATCATGAACGTGCACACCCGCATTAATCACAACGAAATCTGGCGCACCAGCCAGACCGTGAGCCAGATTTGCAACATGCCGATCCCGGCTAACAAGGCGATTGTTGGAACCGGCGCGTTCGCCCACTCCTCCGGTATTCACCAGGACGGCGTGCTGAAGAACCGTGAAAACTACGAAATCATGACCCCGGAATCCATCGGTCTGAACCAGGTTCAGCTGAACCTGACCTCACGCTCTGGCCGCGCTGCGGTGAAACACCGTATGGAAGAGATGGGCTATCAGGACAGCGATTACAACATGGATCAGCTGTACGACGCCTTCCTGAAGCTGGCCGACAAGAAAGGCCAGGTATTCGATTACGACCTGGAAGCGCTGGCCTTCATCAACAAGCAGCAGGAAGAGCCAGAGCATTTCCGTCTGGACTACTTCAACGTGCAGTCAGGTTCAAGCGATATCGCTACCGCCTCCGTCAAGCTGGCCTGCGGCGAGGAAATTAAAGCGGAAGCCGCCAACGGTAACGGCCCTGTGGATGCCATTTACCAGGCGATTAACCGCGTTACCGAGTACGACGTAGAGCTGGTGAAATACGACCTGACGGCAAAAGGGCACGGCAAAGATGCCCTGGGCCAGGTTGATATCGTCGTCAACTACAACGGTCGCCGCTTCCACGGTGTGGGTCTGGCGACAGATATTGTCGAATCCTCCGCAAAAGCGATGGTGCATGTCCTGAACAACATCTGGCGCGCCGCTGAAGTCGAAAAAGAGTTGCAACGCAAAGCTCAGAATAAAGAGAACAACAAGGAAACCGTGTGATGTCGAAGAATTACCATATTGCCGTGTTGCCGGGTGACGGTATTGGCCCGGAAGTGATGGCACAGGCGCTGAAAGTACTGGAAGCCGTTCGCTCGCGTTTTGCGATGAAAATTACCACCAGCCACTACGACGTGGGCGGTATTGCGATTGATAACCACGGTACGCCACTGCCAAATGCAACGGTGGAAGGCTGTGAAAATGCCGATGCCGTGCTGTTTGGCTCCGTGGGCGGCCCGAAGTGGGAACACCTGCCGCCGGCCGGGCAGCCTGAGCGCGGCGCGCTGCTGCCGCTGCGTAAACATTTCAAGCTGTTCAGCAACCTGCGTCCGGCGAAGCTGTACCCGGGGCTGGAAGAGTTTTGCCCGCTGCGCGCGGATATCGCGGCCAACGGTTTCGACATCCTGTGCGTGCGTGAGCTGACCGGCGGCATCTACTTCGGTCAGCCAAAAGGCCGCGAAGGCAGCGGCCAGCATGAAAAAGCGTTTGATACCGAGGTCTATCACCGTTTTGAAATTGAACGTATCGCCCATATCGCCTTTGAGTCTGCGCGCAAACGCCGCCGCAAGGTGACCTCCATCGATAAAGCGAACGTACTCCAGTCGTCTATTTTGTGGCGCGAAATCGTCAGCGAAGTGGCTAAGCAGTACCCGGACGTTGAGCTGTCGCACATGTACATCGACAACGCGACGATGCAGCTGATCAAGGACCCGTCACAGTTTGACGTCCTGCTGTGTTCCAACCTGTTCGGCGATATTCTCTCGGACGAGTGCGCAATGATTACCGGCTCGATGGGCATGCTGCCTTCTGCCAGCCTGAACGAAGAAGGCTTTGGCCTGTACGAGCCGGCGGGCGGCTCCGCGCCGGATATCGCAGGCAAAAACATTGCCAACCCGATTGCGCAAATTCTTTCGCTGGCCCTGCTGCTGCGCTACAGCCTGGATGCAGGCGATGCAGCAACCGCAATTGAAAACGCCATTAACCGCGCGTTAGAAGAAGGCGTCCGTACCGGTGATTTAGCACGCGGCACGGCGGCAGTCAGTACCGATGAAATGGGCGACATCATTGCCCGCTATGTCGCTGAAGGGGTGTAATCATGGCTAAAACGTTATATGAGAAGTTGTTTGATGCGCACGTTGTCCACGAGGCGCCAGACGAAACCCCGCTGCTGTACATTGACCGCCATCTGGTGCACGAAGTGACCTCCCCTCAGGCCTTCGACGGACTGCGTGCGCACAAGCGCCCGGTGCGTCAGCCGGGTAAAACCTTTGCCACGATGGATCACAACGTCTCCACCCAGACCAAAGACATTAATGCTTCCGGCGAGATGGCGCGCATCCAGATGCAGGAGCTGATCAAGAACTGCAACGAATTTGGCGTGGAGCTGTACGATCTGAACCACCCGTATCAGGGGATCGTCCACGTGATGGGACCTGAGCAGGGTATTACGCTGCCGGGCATGACCATCGTATGCGGCGACTCCCATACCGCGACGCACGGCGCGTTTGGCGCGCTGGCGTTCGGGATTGGCACCTCTGAAGTTGAACACGTTCTGGCGACACAGACCCTGAAACAGGGCCGCGCCAAAACCATGAAGATTGAGGTGAAGGGCAAAGCCGCACCGGGTATCACCGCGAAAGATATCGTGCTGGCGATTATCGGCAAAACCGGCAGCGCAGGCGGCACCGGTCACGTGGTTGAATTTTGCGGTGACGCTATCCAGGCGCTGAGCATGGAAGGCCGTATGACCTTGTGCAATATGGCCATTGAGATGGGTGCCAAGGCAGGGCTGGTCGCACCGGACGAAACCACCTTCAACTATGTGAAGGGGCGTCTGCATGCCCCGAAAGCACAGGATTTTGACGACGCGGTCGCGTACTGGAAAACCCTGAAAACGGATGAGGGGGCAGTTTTTGATACCGTGGTGACGTTGCAGGCGGAAGAGATCGCCCCCCAGGTCACCTGGGGCACCAATCCGGGCCAGGTCATCTCCGTCAACGACAGCATTCCTGACCCGGCTTCCTTCGCCGATCCGGTCGAACGCGCCAGTGCGGAAAAAGCGCTGGCCTATATGGGGCTGAAACCCGGCGTACCGCTGACTGACGTGAGCATTGATAAGGTGTTCATCGGCTCCTGCACCAACTCCCGTATCGAAGATTTACGCGCGGCGGCAGAGATTGCCAAAGGTCGCAAAGTGGCGCCGGGCGTGCAGGCGCTGGTTGTGCCGGGTTCCGGTCCGGTGAAAGCCCAGGCGGAAGCGGAAGGTCTGGATAAGATCTTTATCGACGCGGGCTTCGAGTGGCGCCTGCCGGGCTGCTCCATGTGTCTGGCGATGAACAACGACCGCCTGAATCCGGGTGAGCGTTGCGCATCCACCAGCAACCGTAACTTCGAAGGCCGACAGGGCCGGGGTGGACGCACCCACCTGGTCAGCCCGGCAATGGCCGCCGCCGCGGCAGTCACCGGTCATTTCGCCGATATTCGCAGCCTGAAATAAGGAGACAATCATGGCAGAGAAATTTACCCAACATACGGGCCGTGTTGTCCCGCTGGACGCCGCGAACGTTGATACGGACGCGATCATTCCTAAGCAGTTTTTGCAGAAAGTGACGCGCACGGGCTTTGGCGCGCACCTGTTCAACGACTGGCGTTTCCTCGATGACAAAGGCGAAGTGCCCAACCCGGAGTTCGTCCTGAACTTTCCGGAATACAAAGGCGCGTCGATTCTGCTGGCGCGGGAAAACTTTGGCTGCGGATCGTCGCGTGAACACGCGCCCTGGGCGCTGACCGACTATGGCTTTAAGGTGGTTATTGCCCCGAGCTTCGCGGATATCTTCTACGGCAACAGCTTCAACAACCAGCTGCTGCCGGTGACGCTGAGCGACGAGCAGGTCGATGAACTGTTTGCGCTGGTGCAGGCGAATCCCGGGATTTCGTTTGAGGTGGATCTGGAAGCGGAAGTGGTGAAAGCCGGGGATAAAACCTATAGCTTCAGCATTGACGCGTTCCGTCGCCACTGCATGCTGAACGGTCTGGACAGCATTGGCCTGACGCTGCAACACGAAGAGGCTATCTCCGCCTACGAGAAAAAACAGCCTGCGTTTATGGGGTAGAAGCAATGGCCCGCAGGGCGCGGGCCATTGATAAGGGTGCGTTGAGGCAAGTACGTTTTGGCATTCCAGCCTCCTTATTGCTTTTCGGCAATGAAGAGCAATGATCGTTGTGAAGTTGGTCTCCCCATCAGTTTTTTGATGTGGGACTCTCCACTGTTTGTCTCTTGCGAAAGCCTGAGGCAAACAGCCTCAAGCACCCGTCACGCACTCTATGCGCCTTCTCTGTATCTGTCAGAAAATCGTTTCATTTCGTGAAGCCGCCTTCCAGAATCAAACGTCTTTAACCCGGCACGTCAACACCAGCGTGACAATCGAAATCGCCGCTATTACCCAGTACACGGATGCATGACCATAGCTTTGCGCCAGCGCCCCCTGAATCACCCCTGCCAGAATTACGCCCGTTGAGATACTGTTGGTAAACAGCGTGGTCGCCGAACCAGCGCGTCCAGGCATGAGATCCTGGAACCAGAGCATGCCTATCCCGGCGACAATCCCGATAAACACGGCATTAAACAGTTGCAGCGCCAGCAGCGCGTTGTGCGAGTGGAAGAAGATCAGCCCGATATAGAACATCACCCCGGCGGCAACCGCCATCACCATCATTTTGCGTTTTCCGAAGCGCTTGACGTAATATCCCGCCAGAATCATTGCCGGAATTTCCAGCCCGGCAGCGGTACCCATTAAGATCCCCGCAAGCTTGTCCGGCAGCCCCAGATCGCTGCTGATCCACAGCGGCATGTCGATGATGTACATGGTGTTGCAGGTCCACATCAGCGTGGAGGCGATAAACAACATGCGGACGTTTTTATCCTGCCAGCCACTTACCTGCGTGATGGGCTTGTCCGACGCCTGCTCCACGCGTTCCACCGACGGCAGCGCAAAGGCAATCAGCGCCAGGCTGATGGCAAAAATCCCCGCGGCGATGGAGAACATGGCGGTGAAACCGTAGTTCAGCGCCAGCATGAACGCCAGCGGCGGGCCGATGACCCACGCGAGAGAGAGCTGGGCACGCATCACCGAACTGAACATCACCACTTCCCGCGCCGAGTTATCGGCGTACTCCCGGGCCAGGGCGAACAGCTGCGGCATGGCGGTGTTCGCCAGAGAAGCCAGCAGCACGCCGCAGGTGATGAGGGTCAGGTAATGGCGGTTGAAGGCAAACAGCAGCGCGTTGCCCACGGCCATGGCGCAGCAAAAGAGGATCAGTTTGCGGCGATCGCCCCGGCTGTCAGATCGTTTCGCCAGCCACAGGCTGACGAGGATCCCGGCAATGGCGTTGACGGTATAGAACAGCCCCACCCAAAACGGCTGCGCCCCCACCTCGCGGCTGAGAAACAGGCTCAGCGTCGGTGCCTGTAGCGCACCGGCCACGCCCATCATAAAGGCCACCAGCATAAAAGCGGCGTACACGCCGTTCAGGCGTCGCCCCATCGTCATCAACCAGAGCATGCGCAAGTCCTTGTGAAAGCGAATCGAATTTGGGTGAAATAGTAAACGAAAAAAGCCAGCAAAAACATTTTGCTGGCGGGTGATTAGCACCAATACTCAGTCACACATGATCGAGGCGAGTTAGCGAGAAGAGGTCGGTTTCGTAACGTCCCACTGCATCAGATCTTCCAGGATTCTCAGCCGCTGCTCTGCGCACTGGCGGGCCAGCCAGGACACTCCCTTTGTCGCTGAAAAATAGTGCTGATAAAACTGACGTGCGGTAGACCTCTTCATAATTTACCTCCTCGCTTCATCGGGAAGAATTATTGGCCTAATATAGGGATAAATAAATTGCTGGTTTTTTGTCAGGAGTTCCTCTTTTATGCCTTCCGGTCGTCTGCAACAACAATTCATCCGCCTGTGGCAGTGCTGCGAGGGGCAGTCGCAGGAGACTACGCTAAACGAACTGGCCGCGCTGCTTAACTGCTCCCGGCGTCATATGCGCACCCTCCTCAACACCATGCAGCAGCACGGCTGGCTCAGTTGGGAAGCGGAGGCGGGACGCGGCAAGCGCTCGCGCCTGACGTTCCTTTATACCGGCCTGGCGTTGCAGCAGCAGCGGGCGGAGGACTTGCTGGAGCAGGACCGCATCGATCAGCTGGTCCAGCTGGTGGGCGACAAAGCCGCCGTGCGCCAGATGCTGGTCTCGCACCTGGGACGCAGCTTTCGCCAGGGACGCCACATTCTGCGGGTGCTTTACTACCGCCCAATGAAAAATCTGCTGCCCGGTACGGCGCTGCGTCGCTCAGAAACTCATATGGCACGGCAGATATTCAGCGGCCTGACGAAAATAAATGAGGAAAACGGGGAACTGGAAGCGGATATCGCCCACCACTGGCAGCAGCTTTCCCCGCTGCACTGGCGCTTCTTTTTACGACCCGGCATTCATTTCCACCATGGACGCGAGCTGGAAATGCGTGACGTTATCGCCTCTTTAGAGCGCGCCCGCACGCTGCCGCTCTATTCGCATATCACGCGGATCCACTCCCCAACGGCCTGGACGCTGGATATTGAGCTATCGCAGCCGGACAACTGGCTTCCATGGCTTCTGGGCTATGTGCCCTCGATGATCCTGCCTGCCGAGTGGCGATCCCTGAACAATTTTTCCAGCCAGCCGATTGGTACAGGCCCCTACTCCGTTACGCGCAATAACAGCAATCAGCTGAAGATCCGCGCCTTTGATGACTATTTTGGCTATCGGGCGCTGATCGACGAAGTGAACGTCTGGGTGTTACCGGATCTCAACGAAGAGCTTAGCGCAGGCCTCACCCTGGAGGGGCCAACAACCAGCGAAAAGGCGTTCGAGAGTCGCCTGGAAGAGGGTTGCTACTATCTGCTTTTTGACAGCCGCAGCCATCGCGGGGCGAATCACGACGTCCGCAAGTGGATCAGCCATATTCTGGCTCCCGCTAACCTGATTTATCACGCTGAAGAGCAATACCAGACCTGGTGGTTCCCGGCCTATGGCCTGCTTCCGCGCTGGCATCATGCACAGCCGGTCCACAGCGAGAAACCTGCCGGGCTGGAGACCATCACCCTCAGCTACTATCGCGATCATATTGAGCACCGGTTTATCGCGAGGATCATGAGTAAGCTGCTCGCGGCCGAGGGCGTGACGCTGGCGATACAGGAAGTGGACTATGATGAGTGGCACCGCGGGGATGTGATCAGCGATATCTGGCTCAACAGCGCGAACTTCACGCTGCCGCTGGATTTCTCGCTCTTTTCACACCTGTATGAAGTGCCTCTTATTCAGCACTGCATCAGCCGGGACTGGCAGCAGGACGCCGCAAGGTGGCGGGCAGGAGAGATGGATCTGGCCGCCTGGTGCCAGGAGCTGCTGGCCGGGCAGACGATCGTACCGTTAATTCACCACTGGCTACTGATCCAGGGGCAGCGCAGCATGCGTGGCCTGCGGATGAACACCCTGGGCTGGTTTGATTTTAAATCCGCGTGGTTTGCGCCGCCGGAGCCATAACGCTTTCGTAATATTCACCAAATCATTACAATAGCGCCGTTCTCAACGGGGTGCTGCATCACTGATGTGCGCTGAGATAATACCCGTCGAACCTGATCCGGATAACGCCGGCGAAGGGATTTGAGGCTGTTTCTCAAAATCCTTTGCCACTCAACCCTGAGGTGCAAAGTGTTAAAAAACGTTCTTCCTCTGCTGGCGCTGTTTGCGCTGCCTGTTTTTGCTAAGCCTGTTCTGACGGTCTATACCTACGACTCCTTCTCCGCCGACTGGGGCCCCGGCCCAGCGGTGAAAAAAGCCTTTGAAGCCGACTGCAACTGCGAGCTGAAGTTCGTGGCACTGGAAGATGGCGTGTCGCTGCTCAACCGTCTGCGCATGGAAGGCAAAAACAGCAAGGCCGACGTGGTGCTCGGGCTGGATAACAACCTGCTGGAAGCCGCCACGCAAACCAGACTGTTTGCCAAAAGCGGCGTAGCGGCAGATGCCGTCAACGTGCCGGGCGGCTGGAAAAACGACACCTTCGTTCCCTTCGATTACGGCTACTTTGCGTTCGTCTACGATAAAAACAAGCTGAAGAACCCGCCGAAGAGCCTGAAAGAGCTGGTCGAAAGCGACCAGAAATGGCGCGTGATTTATGAAGATCCGCGCACCAGCACGCCGGGCCTGGGGCTGCTGCTGTGGATGCAGAAAGTCTACGGCGACAAAACGCCGGAGGCGTGGCAGAAGCTGGCTGCGAAAACCGTTACGGTCACTAAAGGCTGGAGCGAAGCCTATGGCCTGTTCCTGAAAGGCGAAAGCGACCTGGTGCTGAGCTACACCACCTCTCCGGCCTACCACATTATTGCCGAGAAGAAAGATAACTACGCCGCCGCGAACTTTGCCGAAGGGCATTATCTCCAGGTGGAAGTGGCGGCGCGGACCGCTGCCAGCAAGCAGCCGGAACTGGCCGAAAAATTCCTGAAATTTATGGTCTCCCCGGCATTCCAGAACGCCATTCCGACGGGCAACTGGATGTACCCGGTTACCGACGCGGCGCTGCCGGCAGGCTTTGAGAAGCTGAACAAACCGCAGACCGCGCTGGAATTTACGCCGCAGCAGGTTGCCGCTCAGCGCGCCGCATGGATAAGCGAATGGCAACGCGCCGTCAGCCGCTGATCCCCGGCTGGTTAGTGCCCGGACTGATTGCCGCCATACTGATGGTGGTCGTCAGTCTGGGCGCGTTTCTCGCGCTGTGGTTCAACGCGCCAGAGAGCGATCTGCTCGCGCTCTGGCACGATAGCTATCTCTGGCACGTTATCCGTTTCTCCTTCTGGCAGGCGTTTCTCTCCGCGCTGCTGTCAGTCATCCCGGCCATTTTCCTTGCGCGTGCCCTCTATCGCAGACGTTTCCCCGGCAGGCTGGCCCTGCTGCGCCTGTGCGCCATGACGCTGATCCTGCCCGTGCTGGTGGCGGTGTTCGGGATTCTGAGCGTATACGGTCGCCAGGGCTGGCTGGCCTCCCTCTTCAACCTGCTTGGTCTGGAATGGACCTTCTCCCCTTACGGCCTGAAGGGCATTCTGCTGGCGCATATTTTTTTCAATATGCCGATGGCGACGCGCCTGTTTTTACAGGCGCTGGAGAACATTCCCGGCGAGCAGCGACAGATTGCCGCCCAGCTTGGCATGCGCGGCTGGTCGTTCTTCCGTTTTGTCGAATGGCCGTGGCTGCGACGCCAGATCGCCCCGGTTGCCGCGCTGATCTTTATGCTCTGCTTCGCCAGCTTTGCCACCGTCCTTTCGCTCGGCGGCGGGCCGCAGGCCACCACCATCGAGCTGGCGATCTATCAGGCGTTAAGCTACGACTACGATCCGGGGCGCGCCGCGTTGCTGGCGATCGTGCAGATGGTGTGCTGCCTGGCGCTGGTGTTACTCAGCCAGCGGCTGAGCAAAGCGATCCCCGCAGGAAGCAATAACCTTTCCGGCTGGCGCGATCCGCAGGACAGCATGCATAGCCGCATCTCGGACGTG
Source organism: Enterobacter genomosp. S (assembly GCF_001631805.1). Lineage (NCBI taxonomy): Bacteria > Pseudomonadati > Pseudomonadota > Gammaproteobacteria > Enterobacterales > Enterobacteriaceae > Enterobacter > Enterobacter genomosp. S. Next base: position 155,156 of record NZ_LVVA01000018.1, read on the forward strand.
ATGCTGATCGCGCTGGCGCTCCTGCTTCTGCTGCCGCCGCTGCTGGCCGTGTTCGCCGATGGCCTCAACAGGAATGTGGTGTCGGTACTGCAACAGCCGGTCCTGTGGCAGGCCACGTGGACCTCGTTGCGCATCGCGCTGGCAGCCGGGCTCCTGTGCGTGATCCTGACCATGATGCTGCTCTGGAGCAGCCGCGAGCTGTACGCGCGCCATGCCCGCAAAGCCGGACACGCGCTGGAACTGACGGGTATGCTGATCCTGGCGATGCCGGGCATCGTGCTCGCGACCGGCTTTTTTTTACTGTTTAACAGCACCATCGGCCTGCCGGAAAGCGCCGATGGCATCGTCATTTTTACCAACGCCTTAATGGCCATCCCGTATGCGCTGAAGGTGCTGGAAAACCCGATGCGGGATGTTAACAGCCGGTACAGCGCCCTGTGTCAGTCCCTAGGCATTATGGGCTGGCGACGGCTGAAAGTGGTTGAACTACGCGCCCTGAAACGGCCGCTCGCCCAGGCGATGGCCTTCGCCTGCGTGCTGTCGATCGGGGATTTTGGCGTGGTGGCCCTCTTTGGCAACGAGGATTTCCGCACGCTGCCGTTCTGGCTTTATCAGCAAATTGGCTCCTACCGCAGCCAGGACGGTGCCGTCACGGCGCTGCTCCTGCTGCTGCTGTGCTTTGCCTTATTTACCGTTATCGAAAAACTTCCGGGGCGTGATGTTAAAACTGACTGATGTAACCTGGCTTTACGAGCACCTGCCCATGCGTTTTACCCTCTCCGTTCGTCAGGGAGAGCGAATTGCGGTGCTTGGCCCAAGCGGGGCCGGAAAAAGTACCCTCCTCAATTTGATTGCCGGTTTTTTGCAGCCTGCCAGCGGGTCGATCGTCATTGATAATGGCGAGTATACCTACGCTCCGCCGGCTAAACGCCCGGTGTCGATGCTGTTTCAGGAAAACAATCTGTTTAATCACCTTACGGTGTGGCAGAACATCGCGCTGGGAATCGATCCGGGGTTAAAACTCAATGCTGCGCAGCGTCAGAAGCTGGCGGCGATTGCCGAACAAATGGGCCTGTCCGCGTTGATTTCCAGACTGCCCTGCGAGCTTTCCGGCGGCCAGCGTCAGCGCGTGGCGCTGGCACGTTGTCTGGTGCGCGAACAGCCGCTGCTGCTGCTCGACGAACCCTTCTCGGCCCTTGATCCGGCCCTGCGTCAGGAGATGCTCTCGCTGGTTGAGGAGGTTTGCCAGCGCCAGCAGATCACAATGCTGATGGTCTCGCACAGCATTGAAGATGCCGCACGCATCGCGCCGCGATCGGTAGTGATCGCGGAGGGACGGATTTTGTGGGATGGAGAAACAGAAGAACTTCTGAGTGGTAACACGGGGGCGTCTTCATTGTTGGGCATTCGTGCGGTCTGACGCCCTCACCCTGGCCCTCTCCCACGGGGAGAGGGAAAACACCTTAACGGCTCACCACCTTCAGCAGGATTTCGCCGTACACCGGCATCAGCGGATGACGAATCAGCACGACCAGCGCTACCACCGCCACGCCCAGCGTCAGCGGGGCCAGCCAGAGCAGGCGCGTGCGCGGGAGATAGCGCGTCAGGCGATCGACGCTGGCTTTCGCGCTGCGCCATAGCCGCCAGCAGAGCCAGACCGCCAGCCACAGCAGTACCGCCGTTCCCAGCAGCAGCCATTTGAACTCACCGCTTTGCATACCGTCAGGGATATCAATAGCCGCGCCTGCCAGAATACCCGGCAGGAAGTAGAACGGCGGCCAGAAGACGCAGCCAATGATGTTCGGCACCACGAATTTCGCGACGGGCAGGTCCAGCATCCCGGCAACCATCGGCACCAGCGGACGCGTTGGGCCAACGAAGCGCCCCACGAGGATGGTGAACATGCTGTGCTGATGCAGCGCATGCTCGGTTTTATCCAGCAGCGCTTTGTTCTTTTTCATGAACGACCAGCGGTGCAGCGGCTTCTTAAAGCGCCAGCCCAGCCAGAAGGAGATCCAGTCCCCCAGCAAACAGCCGATAATCCCGGCCATCCACGCCTGCCAGAAATTGACCTCACCGCTGCCGATAAGCGCCCCAAGCCCCGCCATCATCACGGTGCCGGGCAGGATCAGCCCGACCAGCGCCAGCGATTCCAGAAACGCCACCAGCGCCACGGCGATGAGCGAATACATAACGGACTGGGTAATAAAATGTTCCAGCAATGCCTGCATAACTATTCCGGTCAGAAAACGAATCAGCGATTCTGCTTAGCGCCCTGCACCGCGTCAAGGCAACAATTGTCTGAATAGTTTACAGGGTGCTTTCTGAGTTCACCTGTATGTTTAGCTTTTTTTACCGATTATTCACATCCCGCGCGAAATTCACTGGGGCTGGCGCCGGTGCACTTCTTAAACACGCGAGAGAAATAGAGCTGATCTTCAAAGCCCACGTTACGTCCGACGGTGGCGATAGGCATTCGGGTGGTGCTGAGCAGCAGTTTCGCCTGGCTGATGCGCTGATCCTCACGCCAGCTGAGCACGCTCACGCCAAGCTGCTGGCGGAACAGGTGTGACAGGCGAGACGGCGAAAGACAGACGTGCTGGGCGACGCTTGCGATATCAAACTGGCTGTCGGCCAGATGGTCGCTGATGTACTGACAGGCATCACGGACGCGGTTATCCAGCGGCGGGTTAAGCGATTCGTTGATCGCCTCCATGCGGCGCAGCAGCACCTGCTCAAGCAGGTTGATTGCCAGCAGTTCGGCATAGCGCCCGCCAGCCTGCCCCGCCTCAATAATTTGTGCGAACAGCTCACGAAACTGCGCCAGATGCGCCTCATCCGGACGATAAAAACCGGTTTGCGCGAAAATAGCTGGCCATGAGAGCCACTCCTGCCAGTAGGCGCGCGGGCGGAAATAGACCCACTGGTGATACCACTCTTTGGCGTCCGGGTGACGCCCGTAGTGATGGATCTCCCCCGGCGGGAACAGCAGCATATCGCCCGGGCGGCAAACAAACTGCCGATCGCCGTTTTTGATCACCCCTTCACCACGTACGGTCAGGTTCAGAATATACCCTTTCATGCCGAGCGGTCGGTCGACGTAAAAATCGAGATATCCCTCGGCCTCAATTGGCGTCAGCCCCGCCACCAGATGGGCGTTAAATGAGTATCCCGGCAGCAGGGGATCGTTTTGCGGTTCGGCCATAGATTCAGTTCTCCAAAGGGTCCTGAAGGAAACCATTTGTCCATATCGATAAAAGCAGTATAAAAATGGCCCGCGAAAAGATCCAAAAAGCATCACGCCTCTTTTACGTCCGCCATGTTTCAGCCTTTTCCCCTGATTTTTCTGCCGACACGGGCAGAGAAGCAGTAACAAAAGTGTCTATAAGTGCGGCAGAAATGTCCACATTGAATATTTGCACGGCGTCACACTTTCCGTTGCTACAGCAATTTAGTCCATAAGATTAGCGGATCCTGCCTGACGATTTTTGTCCCCAGTCTCTAATGTTCTTCCATACCTGTTTCGGATGGAGCAACACCATGGCAATTGCAATTGGCCTCGATTTTGGCAGCGACTCGGTTCGCGCGCTGGCAGTGGACTGTACGACTGGCCAGGAGATAGCAACCAGCGTTGAGTGGTATCCGCGCTGGCAAGAGGGGCGCTATTGCGATGCGCCAAACAACCAGTTTCGTCACCACCCGCGCGATTACATTGAATCGATGGAAGCGGCGATCAAAACCGTGCTGGCTGAACTGACGGACGCCCAGCGGGCCGACGTCGTGGGGATTGGCGTCGACAGCACCGGTTCAACGCCAGCTCCGGTGGACGCTGAAGGCCGCGTGCTGGCGCTGCGCCCGGAGTTTGCCGACAACCCGAACGCCATGTTCGTGCTGTGGAAAGACCATACCGCCGTGGAAGAGGCGGAAGCCATCACCCGCTTATGCCATCAGCCGGGCAAAACCGACTACTCACGCTACATAGGCGGCATCTACTCCAGCGAATGGTTCTGGGCCAAAATCCTGCACGTTACCCGCGCGGACGCTTCGGTCGCCCAGGCCGCGGCATCATGGATTGAGCTGTGCGACTGGGTGCCCGCCCTGCTTTCCGGCACCACTCGCCCGCAGGATATCCGCCGTGGTCGCTGTAGCGCCGGGCATAAATCCCTGTGGCATGAAGGCTGGGGCGGTCTTCCTCCGGCAGCGTTCTTCGATGAGCTTGACCCGATCATCAACAAAAACCTGACATACCCGCTCTTTACCGACACCTTCACCGCCGATATTCCGGTCGGCACGCTCTGCGAAGAGTGGGCGACGCGTCTCGGTCTGCCGCAAAACATGACCATTTCCGGCGGCGCGTTCGACTGCCACATGGGCGCCGTGGGGGCGGGTGCGCAGCCTAACACGCTGGTGAAAGTGATTGGTACCTCCACCTGCGACATTCTGACGGCAGATAAGGCCAGCGTCGGCGACCGCGCGGTAAAAGGGATCTGCGGTCAGGTTGACGGCAGCGTGGTGCCGGACTTTATCGGCCTTGAAGCCGGTCAGTCCGCGTTTGGCGATATCTACGCCTGGTTTGGCCGCGTGCTCGGCTGGCCGCTGGATCAGCTGGCTGCCGCGCATCCTGAGCTGAAAGCGCAGATTATGGCGAGCAAAAAACAGCTTCTGCCGCAGCTCACCGAAGCCTGGGCAAAAAATCCGTCCCTCGACCACCTTCCGGTGGTGCTGGACTGGTTCAACGGTCGCCGCACGCCGTTCGCGAACCAGCGCCTGAAAGGGGTGATCACCGATCTCAACCTGGCAACCGACGCGCCCGCGCTATTCGGCGGCCTGATTGCCGCCACCGCGTTCGGCGCGCGCGCCATTATGGAGTGCTTCACCGAACAGGGCATCGACGTGAACAACGTGATGGCGCTGGGCGGTATCGCCCGTAAAAACCCGGTGATTATGCAGGCCTGCTGCGACGTGCTGAACCGGCCGCTGCAAATAGTGGCCTCCGATCAGTGCTGTGCGCTGGGCGCCGCGATTTTCGCCGCCGTGGCCGCAGGCGTGCATGCGGATATCCCGACTGCGCAACAGCATATGGCGAGCGCCGTCGAAAGTACGCTCCAGCCGCAGCCTCAGCAGGCACAACGCTTTGAACAGCTTTATCAGCGCTACCAGCAATGGGCAAAAAGCGCCGAACTTCACTATCTCCCTGTCGCCGCCCCGGCCAAAAGTACCGCGGACACTACGGCAACCCTGACACATTAAGGACACGATAATGACCATTTTTAATAATTATGAAGTGTGGTTTGTGATTGGCAGCCAGCATTTGTACGGGCCGGAAGCGTTGCAGCAGGTGACGAAACATGCGGAGCACGTTGTGAATGCCCTGAACGCGGAAGCCAAACTGCCGTGCAAACTGGTGCTAAAGCCGCTGGGGACGACGCCGGACGAAATCACCAACATCTGCCGCGATGCCAACTACGACGACAAATGCGCCGGTCTGGTGGTGTGGCTGCACACCTTCTCACCGGCCAAAATGTGGATCAACGGCCTGGCAATCCTCAACAAACCGCTGCTGCAATTCCACACTCAGTTCAATGCTTCCCTGCCGTGGGACAGCATCGACATGGACTTCATGAACCTGAACCAGACCGCGCATGGCGGCCGCGAGTTCGGCTTCATCGGCGCGCGCATGCGCCAGCAGCATGCCGTGGTGACCGGCCACTGGCAGGACGGCCAGGCACAACAACGCATTGGCTCCTGGATGCGTCAGGCGGTCTCTAAGCAGGACACCCGTCACCTGAAGGTGGTGCGTTTCGGCGACAACATGCGCGAAGTGGCGGTCACCGACGGTGACAAAGTGGCCGCGCAGATCAAGTTTGGCTTCTCCGTCAACACCTGGGCGGTGGGCGACCTGGTGCAGGTGGTGAATGACATCAGCGAGGGTGACGTTAACGCGCTGGTAGATGAATATGAAAGCAGCTACCGCCTGACGCCTGCGGCGCAAGTCAACGGCGATAAGCGCCAGAACGTGCTGGATGCCGCACGCATTGAGCTGGGCATGAAGCGTTTTCTGGAACAGGGCGGTTTCCACGCCTTTACCACTACATTTGAAGACCTGCACGGCCTGAAACAGCTGCCGGGTCTGGCAGTACAACGTCTGATGCAGCAGGGCTACGGCTTTGCGGGCGAAGGCGACTGGAAAACTGCCGCTCTGCTTCGCATCATGAAGGTGATGTCGACCGGTCTACAGGGCGGCACCTCCTTTATGGAGGACTACACCTACCACTTCGAGAACGGCAACGATCTGGTGCTCGGCTCGCACATGCTGGAAGTGTGTCCCTCTATCGCGGTTGAAGAGAAACCGATCCTTGACGTGCAGTACCTCGGCATTGGCGGCAAAGCGGATCCGGCCCGTCTTATCTTTAACACCCGTACCGGTCCGGCCATCAACGCCAGCCTGATCGACCTCGGCGACCGCTTCCGCCTGCTGGTGAACTGCGTCGATGCGGTTGAAACCCCGCACTCTCTGCCGAAGCTGCCGGTCGCCAACGCCTTGTGGAAAGCGCAGCCGGACCTGCCAACCGCGTCAGAGGCGTGGATCCTGGCGGGTGGCGCGCACCACACCGTCTTCAGCCACGCACTGGACCTGAACGATATGCGCCAGTTTGCCGAGCTGCACGATATCGAGCTGACCGTGATTGATAACGACACCCGTCTGCCAGCCTTTAAAGACGCGCTGCGCTGGAACGAAGTCTATTACGGTTCAAAACGCTAAGTACGCAATGCACGGTGGCACTGCGTTTACCGGGCCTACGATCCTGTAGGCCGGATAAGCGAAGCGCCATCCGGCACTGGAGACAACCATGTTAGAAGATCTCAAACGTCAGGTACTTGAAGCTAACCTGGCGCTGCCAAAACATAACCTGGTGACCCTGACCTGGGGCAACGTCAGCGCCGTTGACCGGGAAAAAGGGGTATTCGTGATCAAGCCTTCGGGCGTGGATTACACGGTGATGACCGCAGAGGATATGGTCGTGGTCAGCATCGAAACGGGTGAGGTGGTGGAAGGTAACAAAAAACCGTCGTCCGATACGCCCACCCACCGTCTGCTGTATCAGTCCTTCCCGACTATCGGCGGCATCGTGCATACCCATTCGCGCCATGCGACCATCTGGGCGCAGGCGGGCCAGTCCATTCCGGCCACCGGCACCACCCACGCGGACTACTTTTACGGCACCATTCCCTGCACGCGTCTGATGACCGATGCGGAAATTAACGGTGAGTACGAATGGGAAACGGGTAACGTGATTGTCGAAACCTTCGAAAAACAGGGAATCGACGCGGCGCAAATGCCCGGCGTGCTGGTGCACTCCCACGGCCCGTTTGCCTGGGGGAAAAATGCGGAAGACGCGGTGCATAACGCGATAGTGCTGGAGGAAATCGCCTACATGGGGATCTTCTGCCGCCAGCTGGCACCGCAGCTGCCGGATATGCAGCAAACCCTGCTTGATAAGCATTATCTTCGCAAGCACGGCGCGAAGGCGTACTACGGGCAATAATTATGGTAAAGATGTCTGAACATCAGGCATCTTTACCATTCATCAAATTAATTATTAATAATTGAAAGATAAAAACATGATATTTGCTCATCAACATTTCTTTTGTTACAACAACGTATCGAAAAGGAGATTGATAGATGAGCAACAGGAAAGATATTACTGACGGGGCATTCGCAACCACAAAAAAAAATGGCCTTATTTACACCCAAGAATTAGGATGGGTAGATTTAGGTCATGCCCAAGGGGATGATGCGGGAAGGTTAAAAAGCAAACTAGATCAAGAATGGCACTCGACATACTATAAAGAATTTAATGATTGGTATTTCCCGGTTTCCTATAATCAGGAAATGATAGCACGTAAAACCATTTTAGGCATGGATCTATCCTTTCATACAGGCGTCTTTACAAAAATTATGGTTCGCTCATGCCTTTCCCCATTTATGAAAGCAAGAGTCGCCTTGACATTAATGTATGGGACGGCAAAAAGATTCGAAGCATGGCAAAATTCCCTCCTCTTTCGCTGGTATACTGACAGCGGTTTTAGTGCGGAAGACTTACTTTCAGATTTAGTTGGTTTTTATCGTGTTTTTGGTTCTGGCCCCGATCCACTCTGGCTAGCAAAACCTGTGTCATATCAGACAGCAATTCAGATATGGGATGCAAGTGGTTCACCCGGACAGTTTAAGAACAGAAAATTTGCTCCTTATTTATTTCAAAAAAAGGTGCCCTTTAAATATGGCGAGCCTATTAAAAGAGAACTGCCTAAATGGATGAATTATATAAATCCATTAGACCACGCAAACTCAGGATTACTCTTTAATGAATATAAGAACAGCCGCATAAAAAGCTACTTTCGCAAAGACAATCAACTAAATCATGAACTTTACGGAACCATATCAATAAAAAACAGTAAAACTTACTCAACATCCCCTTTTGAAAGGCCATTATTTTTTCTACTAAATCCTCATACACCAGTAAGTCGTTGGTGAATCATGAAAAGATACATGTTTATTCTCGCAGTCTTGCTCCTGGCTCCTTTTTTATTTTTCTTTAGTGCTTTTACATTTAAATCTGGAGACCATCATTACAAACGTGATGATTTATTCTCATGGTGGCTCTATACCCCTAATGCGCTAAAAGACGCGCCACAATTATCAACAGATATGATGTTTAGCTATAGCTATGATATCGATCATCAAGAAACAATAGTAAGCATCCAATATAAAAACATAAAAGACATTACTAAGCAGGAACAAAAAATATTTAACTTCATTAATAAATTCAAAGGGATTAGCAAATATAACTGTGCATGGGTTTATAAAAACCATAACGATTACAGCAATGATTATCAACGCTATTGTGTATATAAAAAAGGCAACACTCTGGAACTTGAGTTTTTTGAAATCGCAAAATAAACGCTGTATAAAAACACAGCAAACCAGGCTATAATCAGGCCTGGTTTTGTTTTGTGGGATCGCAGCGTGGCACAGGCGCAAGAAGGCTTTTTACTGACCCGACACTGGCGGGATACCCCTCAGGGCACCGAGGTTGCGTTCTGGCTGGCGACGGATAACGGCCCGCTGCACGTTACCCTGCCGCCTCAGGAGTCCGTGGCGTTTATCCCTCAAGGCCACGTCGAGAAGGTAAAGCAGCTGCTGCGCGGTGAAAACGGCTGGCGCCTCACGCCTCTTGAGCTAAAAGATTTCCACCGTCAGCCGGTGTATGGCCTTTACTGCCGCGCCCATCGCCAGCTGATGCGCTACGAAAAGCTGCTGCGCGAAGCGGGCGTAACGCTCTACGAAGCGGACATTCGCCCGCCGGAACGTTTTCTGATGGAGCGGTTTATTACCGCGCCCGTCTGGGTAGACGGCGCGGAACAGAATGGCAGTCTCGTGAACGCGCGCCTTAAGCCTAACCCGAATTATCGCCCCCCGCTCAAGTGGGTCTCGCTGGACATCGAAACCACCCGCCACGGTGAACTGTACTGCATTGGCCTGGAAGGCTGCGGGCAGCGGGTAGTCTATATGCTCGGGCCACCGAACGGCGATGCGTCCGCGCTGGATTTTCAGCTTGAGTACGTCAGCAGCCGCCCGCAGCTGCTGGAGAAACTTAACCAGTGGTTTGCCGAGCACGATCCGGACGTGCTGATCGGCTGGAACGTCGTCCAGTTTGACCTGCGCGTGCTGCAAAAACATGCCGAACGTTACCGCATTCCCTTAATACTGGGACGCGGCAACAGTGAGCTGGAGTGGCGTGAGCATGGTTTCAAAAACGGCGTTTTCTTTGCCCTGGCCAATGGTCGCCTGATTCTCGACGGCATCGAGGCGCTAAAATCCGCCTTCTGGAACTTTTCGTCATTCTCCCTCGAAGCGGTCGCCCGGGAGCTGCTCGGCGAAGGGAAATCCATCGACAATCCCTGGGACAGAATGGACGAGATTGAGCGGCGCTTTAACCAGGATAAGCCGGCGCTCGCCACCTATAACCTGAAGGACTGTGAGCTGGTAACGCAGATTTTTCACAAAACCGAGATCATGCCGTTCCTGCTGGAGCGCGCAACGGTGAACGGCCTGGCGGTCGACAGGCACGGCGGCTCGGTAGCGGCCTTCAGCCACCTCTATTTCCCGCGGATGCACCGCGCGGGCTACGTCGCCCCTAACCTCGGTGACGTGCCGCCGCAGGCCAGCCCTGGCGGCTACGTGATGGACTCCCGCCCAGGACTGTATGACTCGGTTCTGGTGCTGGACTACAAAAGCCTGTACCCGTCAATTATCCGTACCTTCCTGATTGACCCGGTAGGGCTGGTGGAGGGGATGGCGCAGCCAGATGATGAACACAGCACTGAAGGTTTTCTTGGGGCACGCTTCTCGCGCGAAAAACACTGCCTGCCGGAAATCGTGGGAAACATCTGGCACGGCCGCGACGAGGCGAAACGCCACGGCAACAAACCGCTCTCGCAGGCGTTGAAAATCATTATGAACGCCTTTTACGGTGTGCTGGGTACCAGCGCCTGCCGCTTCTTTGATCCGCGTCTGGCGTCGTCTATCACCATGCGCGGGCACGAGATTATGCGCCAGACCAAAGCGCTGATTGAATCCCGGGGCTATGACGTCATTTATGGCGATACCGACTCCACCTTTGTCTGGCTGAAAGCCGCCCATTCGGAAGACGACGCCGCGCAAATCGGCAAAGATCTGGTCGCCTTTGTGAACGACTGGTGGCGCGAAACTTTGCAAAAAGAGCGGTTAACCAGCGCGTTAGAGCTGGAGTTTGAAACCCATTTCACCCGCTTTTTAATGCCAACCATTCGCGGAACCGACCAGGGCAGCAAGAAGCGCTACGCCGGGCTGATCCTGGAGGGTGAAAAGCAGAGAATGGTGTTTAAGGGGCTGGAGACGGTGCGCACTGACTGGACGCCGCTGGCCCAGCAGTTCCAGCAGACGCTCTACCTGCGGATCTTCCGCAACGAGCCCTATCAGGACTACATCCGCGAAACCATCGCCAGCCTGATGGCCGGCGAGCTGGATGACCGGCTGGTGTATCGCAAGCGCCTGCGCCGCCCGCTGGTGGAGTACCAGCGCAACGTCCCGCCCCACGTGCGCGCCGCGCGGCTGGCGGACGAAGAGAACGTTCGTCGGGGACGCGCGCCGCAGTATCAGAACCGGGGGACGATAAAATACGTCTGGACAACGAACGGACCGGAACCCGTTGATTATCAACAGTCGCCTCTCGATTACGATCACTACCTGACCCGCCAGCTTCAGCCGGTTGCGGAGGGAATTTTACCGTTCATCGACGACGACTTTGCTACACTAGTGACAGGACAACTTGGGCTATTTTGACGCGTGACGAAACCGTTGCCATCCAGTACCATAGCGCCCTTTCCATTCCCGGACCCATTTTTCGATGACCGTCTTTTTTGACGGGGGTCGAACTATTGCCTGCAATTAAAGATTAGAGCCGAACAACTATGCCTTTTACACTTGGTCAACGCTGGATCAGCGATACAGAAAGCGAACTTGGATTAGGAACCGTCGTTGCCGTCGATGCGCGCATGGTTACCCTCCTTTTCCCTGCTACCGGTGAAAACCGCCTGTACGCTCGCAATGACTCCCCTGTTACCCGCGTAATGTTCAATCCGGGTGATACCGTGACCAGCCATGACGGCTGGCAGCTAAAGGTTGAAGACGTAAAAGAAGAGAATGGACTGCTCGCCTACATCGGAACGCGCCTTGATACCGACGAGACAAATGTCATCCTGCGTGAAGTACTGCTCGACAGCAAACTGGTGTTCAGCAAGCCGCAGGACCGTCTGTTTGCCGGGCAAATCGACCGAATGGATCGCTTCTCCCTGCGCTACCGCGCGCGTAAGTTCCAGAGTGAACAGTACCGCATGCCGTGGAGCGGCCTGCGCGGTCAGCGTACCAGCCTGATCCCCCATCAGCTGAACATCGCCCATGACGTGGGCCGTCGCCATGCGCCTCGCGTGCTGCTGGCTGACGAAGTGGGCCTCGGTAAAACCATCGAAGCCGGCATGATCCTGCACCAGCAGCTGCTCTCTGGCGCTGCCGAGCGCGTGCTGATTGTGGTGCCGGAAACGCTGCAACATCAGTGGCTGGTCGAGATGCTGCGCCGCTTTAACTTGCGCTTCTCCCTGTTCGACGACGAGCGTTATGCCGAAGCCCAGCACGACGCGGATAACCCGTTTGAAACCGAACAGCTGGTCATTTGCTCCCTGGACTTCGTGCGCCGCAGCAAGCAGCGCCTGGAGCATCTGTGCGATGCTGAATGGGATCTGATGGTCGTCGACGAAGCCCACCACCTCGTCTGGAGCGAAGATGCGCCAAGCCGCGAATACATGGCGATCGAGCAGCTTGCCGAGCGCGTACCGGGGGTTCTGCTCCTGACCGCAACGCCGGAGCAGCTGGGTCTTGAGAGCCACTTCGCCCGTCTGCGCCTGCTCGACCCGAACCGTTTCCACGATTTCGAGCAGTTTGTTGAAGAGCAGAAAAACTACCGTCCGGTGGCGGATGCCGTCGCGCTGCTGCTGGCAGGTAATCGTCTCTCTGATGATGAACTCAACACCCTGAGCGATCTGATTGGCGAGCAGGATATCGAGCCGCTGCTTCAGGCTGCGAACAGCGACAGCGATAACGCGGGATCCGCGCGTAAAGAGCTGATCGATATGCTGATGGACCGTCACGGCACCAGCCGCGTGCTGTTCCGCAACACCCGTAACGGCGTGAAGGGGTTCCCGAAACGCGAGCTGCACACCATCAAGCTGCCGCTGCCGACCCAGTATCAGACCGCGATTAAAGTCTCCGGCATCATGGGCACCCGTAAATCGGCGGAAGATCGCGCGCGCGACATGCTTTACCCGGAGCAGATTTATCAGGAATTTGAAGGCGATACCGGCACCTGGTGGAACTTCGATCCGCGCGTGGAGTGGCTGATGGGCTACCTGACCGCGCACCGTTCCCAGAAGGTGCTGGTGATCTGCGCCAAGGCTGCCACCGCGCTTCAGCTGGAACAAGTTCTGCGCGAGCGCGAAGGCATTCGCGCCGCCGTGTTCCACGAAGGCATGTCCATTGTCGAGCGCGACCGCGCTGCGGCCTGGTTTGGTGAAGAGGACAGCGGCGCACAGGTTCTGCTGTGCTCCGAAATCGGTTCTGAAGGCCGTAACTTCCAGTTTGCCAGCAATCTGGTGATGTTTGATCTGCCGTTTAACCCGGATCTGCTGGAGCAGCGTATCGGCCGTCTGGATCGTATCGGTCAGGCGCACGACATTCAGATCCACGTTCCGTATCTGGAGAAAACCGCCCAGTCCGTTCTGGTTCGCTGGTATCACGAAGGTCTGGATGCGTTTGAACATACCTGCCCGACGGGCCGCACCATTTATGACCAGGTGCATAGCGATCTGATCGGTTATCTCGCGGCGCCGGAAAATACCGACGGCTTTGATGAGCTGATCAAATCCTGCCGCGAGAAGCACGACGCGCTGAAAGCCCAGCTGGAGCAAGGTCGCGACCGCCTGCTCGAAATCCACTCCAACGGCGGTGAAAAAGCGCAGCAGCTTGCCGAAAGTATTGAAGAACAGGATGACGACACCAGCCTGATCAGCTTCTCCATGAACCTGTTCGACATCGTCGGCATTAATCAGGACGATCGCGGCGAGAACATGATCGTCCTGACCCCGTCCGATCACATGCTGGTGCCGGATTTCCCGGGCCTGCCGGAAGATGGCTGCACCATCACCTTTGAGCGTGATGTGGCGCTGTCCCGCGAAGACGCACAATTCATCACCTGGGAGCACCCGCTGATCCGCAACGGTCTGGATCTGATCCTCTCCGGCGATACCGGCAGCAGCACCATCTCCCTGTTGAAGAACAAAGCGTTGCCCGTGGGCACGCTGCTGGTGGAGCTGATCTACGTTGTGGAAGCGCAGGCGCCGAAACAGCTTCAGCTTAACCGCTTCCTGCCGCCAACGCCGGTGCGTCTGCTGCTGGATAAAAACGGTACGAACCTGGCCGGCCAGGTGGAGTTTGAAAGCTTCAACCGCCAGTTGAGCGCGGTCAACCGCCATACCGGCAGCAAGCTGGTGAATGCAGTGCAGCAGGACGTGCATGCCATCCTGCAACTGGGTGAAGCTCAGGCCGAAAAAGCGGCCAGAGAGCTGATCGATGCGGCGCGCAGCGAAGCCGACGAGAAGCTGTCAGCTGAACTGTCGCGTCTGGAAGCGTTGAAAGCGGTGAACCCGAACATTCGTGACGATGAACTGGCCGCGATAGAGAGCAACCGTCAGCAGGTGCTGGAAAGCCTGAATCAGGCGGGATGGCGTCTCGACGCCCTGCGTCTTATCGTTGTGACGCATCAGTAAGCGGAGCGCAAGATGGTAATGGAGCCCTACAATCCCCCGATGGAACCGTGGCTGGTCATTCTGTATCAGGATGAGCACATTATGGTGGTCAACAAGCCAAGCGGCTTGTTGTCCGTGCCGGGCCGTCTGGATGAGCACAAGGACAGCGTGATGACGCGCATTCAGCGCGATTATCCGCAGGCCGAGTCTGTCCATCGTCTGGATATGGCCACCAGCGGCGTGATTGTGGTGGCGCTGAATAAACCTGCGGAGCGCGAACTTAAGCGTCAGTTCCGCGAGCGCGAGCCGAAGAAGCAGTATGTCGCCCGCGTGTGGGGCCATCCGGCGCAGGCGGAAGGGCTGGTAGATTTACCGCTGATTTGCGACTGGCCGAACCGGCCAAAGCAGAAGGTGTGTTATGAAACCGGCAAGGCCGCGCAAACCGAGTATGAAGTGCTGGAGTACGCGCTGGATAACACCGCGCGCGTCCTGCTGAAACCGATTACCGGGCGCTCCCACCAGCTGCGCGTGCATATGCTGGCGATGGGCCACCCCATTCTGGGGGACAGATTCTATGCGCCGCCGGAAGCGCTGGCGTTAGCGCCGCGCCTGCAACTGCATGCGCAGACGCTCACCATCACCCACCCTGCTTTCGGCAACACCATGACGTTCAAAGCCCCGGTGGACTTCTGAAAAAAAGGCCCGACGCTGTGTCGGGCCTTTTTTTATTTAAAACCTTTCTGCTCTTTAATCAGCTCGTAGGCTTTCTGGATTTCCTGCGCTTTCTGTTTCGCCATCTCCATCATCTCTGGCGGCAGGCCTTTCGCCACCAGCTTATCCGGATGGTGCTCGCTCATCAGCTTACGATACGCGCGTTTGATGGTCGTGACATCGTCAGACGGCTTCACGCCGAGGACGTTACAGGCATCTTCAAGCGTAGGGCCACGCTGCGCCTGCTGCCAGCCGCCGGACGATTGCTGCTGATAACCGCCGCCAAAGTGCGCACCGCCCTGCATCATGCGCAGGAACTGGTCGAACTGCATGCGGGAAATGCCCAGCTCTTCGGCAATCACGTATAAGACGTCCCGTTCATTCGGATGCAGAGAGCCATCCGCGAAAGCGGCCTGGATTTGAATTTCCAGAAACATCCGAATTAAATCAAAGCGCCCGAAACAGATGCTACGGAACTGCCGCATTTTTTCTCGCAGCGGGTAGTTATCTGATTTACCAATCCGGAACGCATTCTGCGCCGCGATGCGTGATTCGCCGTGCAGATTCATGCGGTCCATAAAGACGCTGGCGACCTGAATGTCGGCTTCCGTTACGCGCCCTTTTGATTTGGTTAAATGCCCCATCACCTCGAAGGTGGTGGAGAAAAAGAGTGACTGGCGCTCGCGCTGGTTGGCAAACCAGGCCATTTTGCGGCTGCGTGCCTTATCAAACATGTGGCCGATAATGAGGCCAAGAACGACGCCCCAGAATCCGGCACCCATAATAATTGCGAACGCAACGCCGATTATTTTACCCCAATACTGCATATACTCCCCGAATGGTCATGTTCCTGGCCGACGCAACGCCAT
Source organism: Enterobacter genomosp. S (assembly GCF_001631805.1). NCBI lineage: Bacteria > Pseudomonadati > Pseudomonadota > Gammaproteobacteria > Enterobacterales > Enterobacteriaceae > Enterobacter > Enterobacter genomosp. S. The sequence goes on from NZ_LVVA01000018.1 coordinate 171,136, forward strand.
CATTACAGTGGTCGCGCCACGGTCAATTGAGGGACATCGCCTATAATTTGCATTATCATACTCGTCATTCGATAGCGAGCCTAACACTCTGGCGCGCAAACGGGCAGGATTAACGCTGGTACTGCGCTGATGAGTAAGATAGTCTCTGAGCGTTTGTAAGCCGTAGCCACTGATGACGGAACAATAAAATATAACGTATGAAAAAACGTATCCCCACCCTTCTGGCCACAATGATTGGCACCGCCCTGTATAGCCAACAGGGGCTCGCAGCCGATCTCGCCTCGCAGTGTATGCTTGGCGTCCCAAGTTACAATCGCCCACTGGTGAAAGGCGATACGAATAACTTACCCGTCACCATTAATGCCGACAGCGCAAAAGGTAATTACCCTGACAACGCGACCTTTACGGGCAATGTCGATATTAACCAGGGAAACAGCCGTCTGCTGGCTGACGAAGTGCAATTGCACCAGAAGCAACCGGAAGGTGCCCAGGCGCCTGTCCGTACGGTGGATGCGCTGGGTAATGTGCACTATGACGACAATCAGGTCATCCTGAAAGGTCCGAAAGCCTGGTCAAATCTGAATACGAAAGATACCAACGTCTGGGAAGGTGATTACCAGATGGTGGGCCGTCAGGGTCGCGGAACCGCAGACCTGATGAAGCAGCGCGGCGAAAACCGCTACACCATTCTCGAAAACGGCACGTTTACGTCCTGTTTACCAGGGTCAAATACCTGGAGCGTCGTGGGCAGTGAAGTGATTCACGACCGTGAAGAACAGGTCGCTGAGATCTGGAACGCCCGCTTCAAGCTTGGCCCAGTGCCGATTTTCTATAGTCCTTACCTGCAACTGCCGGTGGGCGACAAACGTCGTTCGGGCTTCCTGATCCCGAACGCCAAGTACAGCACGTCGAACTACTTTGAGTTCTACCTGCCGTACTACTGGAACATTGCGCCCAACATGGACGCCACGATCACGCCGCACTATATCCACAAGCGCGGTAACATCATGTGGGAGAACGAGTTCCGCTATCTGACCAGGGCGGGCGCGGGTCTGATGGAATTCGATTATCTGCCATCAGATAAAGTGTTCCAGGACGAGCATCCTTCCGAAGGTGATAAGCACCGTTGGATGTACTACTGGAAGCACGCCGGGGTATTGGATCAGGTATGGCGCTTCAACGTCGACTATACCAAGGTCAGCGATCCGTATTACTTCAACGACTTTGACTCTAAATACGGGTCCAGTACCGACGGTTACGCCACGCAGAAATTTAGCGTGGGCTACGCCATTGAGAACTTTGACGCCACCGTGTCGACCAAGCAGTTCCAGGTATTTGATACGCAATCGCGCAGTACCTACGGTGCAGAGCCGCAGCTGGACGTGAACTGGTATCAGAACGATGTGGGTCCTTTCGACACGCGCGTTTATGCTCAGGCGGTTCATTTCGTCAACACCAACTCGGATATGCCGGAATCAACGCGTCTGCATATCGAGCCGACGATCAATCTGCCATGGTCAAACGACTGGGCGAGCCTCAACACCGAAGCCAAGCTGATGGCCACCCACTACCAGCAGAAGAATCTGGACTGGTATAACAAACGCTATGGCACCGATCTTGAAGAGTCGGTAAACCGTACGCTTCCGCAGTTCAAAATGGACGGGAAGCTGATCTTCGAACGTGATATGGGCCTTCTCGCCGATGGATACACCCAGACGCTTGAGCCACGTATGCAGTATCTCTACGTGCCTTATCGCGATCAGAGCAAAATTCAAAACTACGACTCGTCTTTCCTGCAATCAGACTACAGCGGCCTGTTCCGTGACCGTACCTACGGCGGCCTTGACCGTATTGCGTCTGCTAACCAGTTAACGACCGGCGTCACAACGCGCGTTTATGATGATGCTGCCGTTGAACGTTTTAACGTTTCTGTTGGTCAAATCTACTATTTCACCGAGTCTCGTACCGGTGATGATGACATTAACTGGGAGAAAGACAACAAAACGGGCTCACTGGTATGGGCAGGCGACACCTACTGGCGCATGACGGATCGTTGGGGTCTGCGCGGTGGTGTTCAGTACGATACACGACTGGACAATATCGCGACGGGCAGCGCTGCCATTGAGTATCGTCGTGATGAAGACCGCATGTTGCAGTTGACGTATCGTTACGCCAGCCCGGAGTATATCCAGGCAACGCTGCCTAACTATGCGAATACGGACCAATACAAAGACGGTATTTCACAGGTAGGTACTGCCGCGAGCTGGCCGATCGCCGATCGCTGGTCAGTCGTCGGGGCCTACTACTATGACACGAATGCCCAAAAACCTGCCGACCAGATGTTAGGTCTGCAATATAACTCCTGCTGTTACGCAATACGTGTCGGTTACGAACGCAAACTTAACGGCTGGGATACGCAAAACAGTCAGGGCAAATACGATAACGTGATTGGCTTTAATATCGAGTTGCGCGGCCTGAGTTCTAACTACGGTCTGGGCACGCAGCAGATGCTGCGCTCGAACATTCTGCCGTATCGTAGTTCATTGTAATGTGCTTGATTTACAACGTAATCCGCTTTGCGGTTAATTGAAATGGAAAAAGTATGAAGAACTGGAAAACGCTGCTACTCGGTGTCGCTATGGTTGCGAATACCAGCTTCGCGGCCCCACAGGTTGTCGATAAAGTCGCGGCTGTGGTTAACAACGGCGTCGTACTTGAAAGTGACGTTGACGGTTTGATGAAATCTGTAAAGCTCAACTCGGGCGAAGCAGGTCAACAACTTCCGGATGACGCCACGCTGCGCCACCAGATCCTGGAACGTCTGATCATGGATCAGATTGTCCTGCAAATGGGCCAGAAAATGGGCGTGACGATCTCTGACGAGCAGCTCGATCAGGCGATTGCCAACATCGCAAAGCAGAACAACATTACCCCGGATCAGATGCGTAGCCGCCTGGCCTATGACGGCATCAGCTATGCCACTTACCGTAATCAGATCCGTAAAGAGATGCTGATTTCAGAAGTGCGTAATAATGAAGTCCGTCGCCGCGTCACCATCCTGCCCCAGGAAGTGGAAGCTCTGGCAAAACAGGTAGGTAATCAGAATGATGCCAGCACCGAGCTTAACCTGAGCCACATCCTGATCCCACTGCCGGAAAACCCAACCTCCGATCAGGCGGCTGAGGCAGAAAGCCAGGCGCGCGCTATCGTTGAGCAGGCGCGTAATGGCGATGACTTCGGCAAGCTGGCCATCACGTACTCTGCTGACCAGCAGGCGCTGAAAGGCGGCCAGATGGGCTGGGGGCGTATTCAGGAGCTGCCATCCCTGTTTGCACAGGCGCTGAGCACGGCGAAGAAAGGCGACATCGTCGGTCCAATCCGTTCCGGTGTGGGCTTCCACATTCTGAAAGTGAACGATCTGCGCGGCCAGAGCCAGAACATTTCCGTCACCGAAGTTCACGCGCGTCATATCCTGCTTAAACCGTCTCCGATCATGACTGACGATCAGGCCCGTGCGAAGCTGGTACAGATCGCAGCAGACATCAAGAGCGGTAAAACCACCTTTGATAAAGCGGCAAAAGAGTTCTCTCAGGATCCTGGCTCTGCTAACCAGGGCGGTGACCTGGGTTGGGCGGCAGCCGATATTTACGATCCGGCTTTCCGCGATGCGTTAATGAAGCTGAACAAAGGCCAGATGAGCGCACCAGTGCACTCTTCCTTCGGCTGGCATCTGATCCAGCTGATGGACACCCGCAACGTGGATAAAACCGACGCGGCACAGAAAGACCGAGCGTATCGCATGCTGTTCAACCGTAAGTTCTCTGAAGAAGCCGCAACCTGGATGCAGGAACAACGCGCCAGCGCTTACGTGAAGGTTCTGAGCAACTGATGAAGCCGCATCGTGTTGCGATCACTCCCGGTGAACCCGCCGGGATTGGGCCTGACCTTGTGGTTCAGCTCGCCCAGCGCAGCTGGCCGGTCGAGCTGGTTGTCTGCGCTGATGCAACACTGTTACAAGACCGGGCAGCCTTGCTCGGTCTGCCTTTAACGCTCATCCCTTACGTTGAAGGCCAACAGCCCGCACCGCAGCAGGCTGGCACCCTCACCCTGCTCTCTGTTCCGCTTCGTGCACCTGTTGTCCCCGGTGAGTTACACACTGAAAACGGCCACTACGTTGTCGAGACGCTGGCGCGCGCCTGTGACGGTTGTCTGAAGGGCGAATTTGCCGCCCTGATCACCGGTCCAGTGCATAAAGGCGTAATCAACGACGCGGGCATTCCGTTTACCGGGCATACCGAATTTTTCGAAGAGCGTTCGCACAGCCCGAAAGTGGTCATGATGCTGGCAACCGAAGAAATGCGCGTTGCGCTGGTCACGACTCACCTGCCCATCAAAGCCATTCCGGATGCCATCACGCCTGAACTCCTGCGTGAGATCATCGGCATTTTGCATCACGATCTGCAAACCAAATTCGGCATTCCGCAGCCGCATGTGCTGGTATGTGGCCTGAATCCGCACGCGGGTGAGGGCGGACATATGGGCACCGAAGAGATCGACACCATCATTCCGGTACTTGAAGAGATGCGGGCGAAGGGGATGAACCTCAGCGGGCCATTGCCTGCCGACACCCTTTTCCAGCCCAAATACCTGGATAATGCTGACGCCGTGCTCGCGATGTACCACGATCAGGGTCTGCCCGTGCTAAAATACCAGGGCTTTGGCCGCGGAGTGAATATCACCCTCGGTTTACCCTTTATTCGAACGTCCGTTGACCACGGTACTGCGCTGGATCTGGCAGGCCAGGGAAAAGCAGATGTCGGCAGTTTTATTACGGCGCTTAATCTCGCCATCAAAATGATTGTTAATACTCAATGACTAATCGAGTCCATCAGGGCCACTTAGCCCGTAAACGCTTCGGGCAAAACTTTCTCAACGATCAGTTCGTGATCGACAGCATCGTCTCTGCCATTAATCCGCAGAAAGGCCAGGCCATGGTCGAAATCGGCCCGGGTCTTGCCGCGCTGACCGAGCCGGTAGGCGAACGCCTTGACGAACTGACCGTTATCGAACTTGACCGCGATCTGGCCGCGCGTCTGCAAACGCATCCGTTCCTCGGGCCGAAGCTGACGATTTATCAGCAAGATGCGATGACCATGAACTTCGGCGAACTGTCAGAAAAAATGGGCCAGCCGCTGCGCGTGTTCGGTAACCTGCCGTACAACATCTCCACCCCGCTGATGTTCCATCTGTTTAGCTATACTGATGCCATTGCCGACATGCACTTCATGCTGCAAAAAGAGGTCGTTAACCGTCTGGTTGCAGGGCCGAACAGTAAGGCGTATGGTCGTTTAAGCGTGATGGCGCAATATTACTGCAACGTGATCCCGGTATTAGAAGTACCGCCTACCGCGTTCACGCCGCCGCCAAAAGTGGATTCTGCGGTGGTACGCCTGGTGCCGCATAAAACGATGCCTTACCCGGTCAAAGACCTGCGCGTGCTGAGCCGTATTACCACTGAAGCCTTTAACCAGCGTCGTAAAACGATTCGTAACAGCCTTGGCAATCTGTTTACCGTTGACGTGTTAGCTGAGTTGGGTATCGACCCGGCAATGCGTGCGGAAAATATTTCCGTTGAGCAGTACTGCAAACTGGCTAATTACATCAGCGACAATGCGCCGCCGAAGGAGAGCTAAGCCATGATTGATTCGCCCCGCGTCTGTGTTCAGGTTCAAAGCGTCTACATTGAGTCCCAATCCACACCGGATGAAGAACGTTTTGTTTTTGCTTATACCGTAACCATTCGCAATCTGGGGCGGATGCCCGTGCAGCTGCTCGGGCGCTACTGGCTTATCACCAACGGCAATGGCCGTGAAATTGAAGTCCAGGGTGAAGGTGTGGTCGGTGAACAACCTCATATCGCCCCTGGCGAAGAGTATCAGTACACCAGCGGCGCGGTAATTGAAACGCCGCTGGGCACCATGCAGGGCCATTATGAAATGGTCGATGCCGACGGTAATGCCTTCCGCATTGCCATTCCCGTATTCCGTCTCGCCGTACCTACACTTATTCATTAATCTAATGTCTACATATCTGATTGGCGACGTTCACGGTTGCTACGATGAACTGATCGCATTATTAAAACAGGTCGACTTTATTCCCGGGCAGGACACGCTCTGGCTCACAGGCGACTTAGTGGCGCGCGGTCCAGGCTCGCTGGACGTCCTCCGCTATGTCAAATCTCTGGGCGACAGCGTGCGGCTGGTGCTGGGCAACCACGATCTGCATTTGCTGGCCGTATACGCCGGGATCAGCCGTAATAAGCCGAAAGATCGTATTACCCCTCTGCTGGAAGCACCGGACGCCGACGAGTTGCTCAACTGGCTGCGTCGCCAGCCGCTGCTCCAGATTGACGAAGAGAAAAAACTGGTGATGGCCCATGCCGGCATCACGCCTCAGTGGGATCTTGAGACGGCAAAAACCTGCGCGCGCGACGCGGAAGCGGTGCTGGCGAGCGACTCCTATCCGTTCTTCCTCGATGCGATGTACGGCGACATGCCGAACAACTGGAGTGATGACCTCAGCGGCCTTGCGCGACTGCGTTTTATCACCAATGCGTTTACGCGGATGCGCTACTGCTTCCCGAACGGGCAACTGGATATGTATTGCAAAGATACGCCGGAAAATGCCCCTGCGCCGCTTAAGCCGTGGTTTGCCATTCCGGGCCCCGTGACGAATGAATACAGCGTGGTATTTGGCCATTGGGCCTCGCTGGAAGGGAAAGGTACGCCGGAAAATATCTATGCGCTGGATACCGGATGCTGCTGGGGTGGGGATTTAACCTGCTTACGCTGGGAAGATAAAACTTATTTTGTGCAGCCATCAAACCGACAGCTGGACTTAGGTGAGGGTGAAGCGGTCGCTTCCTGAGGATGTTTATCCTCTCCCACCGGGAGAGGATAAAACCGTTAACGACGTTCCAGAATTTCGAAGCAGTAGCTGTGTGAGTTTTGCGCATCCGCATCGTGAAACTCGCTGAACACGGACTCCCACTCATCCGGATCGTAATCCGGGAAATGCGTATCCCCTTCCACTTCCGCATCAATGTGGGTCAGATACAGCTTCTGCGCTTTTGGCAGGAACTGCTCATAAACACGACCGCCGCCGATCACCATGATCTCTTCGGCATCACCGCAGGCGGCAATCGCTTCATCAACGGACTTAACCCACTGAACGCGATCGTCTGTGCCCGGCTGGCTACTGATCACAATATTCTTACGCCCTGGCAATGGACGACCAATCGACTCCCAGGTCAGGCGGCCCATCACTACCGGCTTGTTTAACGTCGTACGTTTAAACCATGCGAGATCGGCAGGCAGGTTCCACGGCATGGCGTTTTCCATGCCGATAACGCGGTCTACCGCCAGCGCTGCAATCAGACTGATCATTGAAAATTTCCCGGATGCAAAAAATTGCCGCCACTATACGGAAAGCTTAATCTTTCGTCGACTGGCGGCAGGGTAAAGAATTAGAAATTTTTTAATATTGCTGGCAACTCCACTTCACGCAGAGGGTTTACTCTCCGGTTCATCTTCCGGATTACCGGTATGCTTGCCCTCTTCCGTCCCCTGCCAGCCGTGGCGCTGAACCAGCGACAGGTGATTACGATCCTCGTTAATGATTTCCGTCAGCATGGTGCTGGTGCGTTTAAACACCGCTGCGCGTTCGGTTGCCGTACTGCTCGCCATCGCCACCATCTCTTCCACCATCTCATGATTAAAACGACGGAACAGATCGGCACGCTCACGCGCTTCATACGCACCAAGCCCCAGGCTTTCCAGCGCCATGCGGCCCGATTTGAGCGCCCCTTCGAAGGTTTCACGCTCCGGTGCCGCCACTCCCGCCTGACGCAGCCGGATGTAATGATCCACATCGCGCGCGCGGGAAATAATCGTCAGATTCGGGAAGTGCTCTTTGACCAGCTCAACCATCTGCATGCTGGTCTCAGGATCGTCGATGGCGTTAATCAGCACCTCGGCCTTCGCCGCGCCGGCGGATTCCAGCAGGTCAACCCGGGTCGCATCGCCGTAAAACACCTTCATATCGAACTTACGCAGCGTATCGACATGGTCGGGATCGTGATCGAGGATAACCATTTTCACACCGCTGGAGAGCAGTAAACGGCCAGTGATTTGCCCGAAGCGGCCAAACCCAGCGATGATTACGCGCGGCTGTTCTTCGTCGATCTCGTCGGCTTCTCGCTCCTGTTCGCTTCCCGCTTTTTCCAGACGCGTCAGCAGCACCAGCAGGATCGGCGTTGCGGCCATCGACAGCGCGACCGCCAGCGTCAAGGCTTTTGCCCATTCCGGATCGAGTACGTTGGCCATTTGCGCCGCGCCAAAGACCACGAACGCAAACTCACTCCCCTGCCCCAGCAGCACGGCAAACCAGCGGCGCTGCGGTTTTGGCACGTTTAACGGACGGGCAATCAGCCACAGCATGGTCATTTTTATAACCAGGAAGCCCACCAGCAGAATGATGATGCGCAGCGGATGGGTGACCAGCGTTCCGAAGTCGATAGACATCCCGACGCCGATGAAAAACAGCCCCAGCAGCAGCCCTTTAAACGGCTCGATATCGCTTTCCAGCGCGTGCCGATATTCGGAGCTTGCCAGTAAAACGCCCGCGAGGAAGGCACCCATCGCCATCGACAGCCCGGCCTCTTCCAGCAGCAAACCAAAACCAAACACCAGGAATAACGCAACGGCGCTGAACACTTCGCGCAGGCCAGAGCGCGCAACAAAGCGCAGCAGCGGACGCGTTACGTAGCGGCCCAGCAGGATCACCAGCGCCAGCGCGCCGACCACCTTCAGCGCCGAGAGGGCAAACGCTCCCAGCGTCGTTGACGCGCCGCTGGTTGCCAGCAGCGGGATCATCGCCACTAGCGGGATCGCGGCAATATCCTGGAACAGCAGAACGGAAAAGGCGCTGCGACCCATTTGCGAAACCGTCAGGTTACGCTCGTTCATTGCCTGCATGGCAATCGCCGTCGAGGAGAGCGCCAGCGTCATGCCGATCAGCTCCGCGACTTTCCACTCCATGCCTAACAAAATACAGAATCCGCCCAACAGCAGGCCGCAGGCCAGCATTTGCAGAGCGCCTCCGCCAAATACCGAAGCGCGCAGCTTCCACAGCCGCTGCGGATCCAGCTCCAGGCCAATCACAAACAGCATCAGCACCACGCCGATCTCTGCAAAATGCAGGATCGACTCGGCATCCGTCACCAGGCGGAAGCCCCAGGGGCCAATGACACATCCGGCAATCAGATAGCCGAGGACCGATCCCAGCCCCAGACGCACCGCTACCGGCACAATTAATGCCGCCGCGCCGAGGTAAATCAGCGCCTGTATCAGCGTATGGCTATCCATTGTGCGCCTCCTGCCACTCGAGTAAACGTTGTTTGTAGTGACGAGCCTGCGCCTGCAAGGTTTCATCATCGCAGACAAAGGTACAGTGCATTGCAAAAGGCGGAAGCCAGGTCAGGCCACAGTAAAGGGCGGTAGCCTGAAGCGGCTGCGCCAGCCCCTTAAATCCCGGAAAAGCGCCAATCTCAAAGTGGCTTTCACCGCCGCCGGTGGTTACGGCCCACATCAGGCTTTTGCCCTGAAGCGCTTTGCCGTTGTGTCCGTATGCCCAACCGTGCGAGAAGACTTTGTCGATCCACAATTTCAGCAGCGGTGGCGTGCTGTACCACTGCATCGGATGCTGCCAGACGATCAGATCGGCACGAGAGAGCGCCTCCTGTTCGGCGGCGATATCGATATTAAAATCGGGATAGAGTTGATAGAGGGAACGTATTTCTACGTTTTCGAGCGTCCTTGCCTGCTCAAGCATCCGCTTATTCGCGTGCGAGTGCTGCGGATAAGGGTGCGCATAAATTATCAGAATCATTGAGTAGCCTGTTGTTTTACTGCCTTCTTTTATCAGAAGAGTGTAGACAGTAATTCAACAGGCTAATAGTGAATATTATTGACGGGCTAACGTCAGAAAACTGAATTAGTTATCCAGCTCGCCCATAGATTTCACCTGGTCGCGGTTAATCTGTTCAGTCTGACCGGTTTCGGCGTTTTTGTACGACACCAGCCCGGTATCGTCATCCACTTGCGGTTTACCGTCGGTGACAATCGTTTTGCCATCGGTGGTTTTTACGGCCTGATTGGACGAACAACCCGCTACGGTGAACATTGCGGTGGCAGCCAGAACGGAAGCGATCAGTAGTTTATTTTGCATGGTGTTTTCCCCTGCTCTCAGTTGAATTTTCGTTATCGACCTAACCATTTTAGGCTAACTGACTGAAAGCGGATGAAAAACCAGAAGGTTCTTAAGATGGGAAAATTGCCCGGCAACCGAACGGTACCGGGCAATGGGGGTTACTTGCTAATCTGTGCGTGCATTTCCTGCACCGAAATCACCTTCTCGGTAGCATCCGCATTCAGCGCCATGGCCGTCGCGAAACCGCCGTTCAGGGTGGTGTCGTAGTGCACTTTGTATTGCAGCGCGCTGCGGCGAATCAGCTTGGAGTCTTCAATCGCCTGGCGACCTGCGGTGGTGTTAATGATGTAGGTGTACTCGCCATTCTTGATGCGGTCCTGAATGTGCGGACGACCTTCATGCACTTTGTTCACCAGACGCGGGTTGATACCCGCTTCGCCCAGCACAATCGCCGTACCGTGGGTTGCGTCCAGCTCGAAGCCCTGTTTTAGCAGCTTGGCGGCCAGGTCAACCACGCGCTCTTTATCGCCTTCGCGAACGGAGAGCAGCGCACGGCCCGATTTTCTCATGGTAGAGCTGCTGCCCAGCTGCGCCTTGGCAAACGCTTCTGCGAAGGTACGGCCCACGCCCATCACTTCCCCGGTCGAGCGCATCTCTGGCCCTAACAGCGGGTCAACGCCCGGGAATTTGTTGAACGGCAGCACCACCTCTTTCACCGAGTAATACGGCGGGATGATTTCTTTGGTGACGCCCTGCTGCGCCAGCGTCTGGCCAGCCATCACGCGCGCCGCCACTTTCGCCAGCGGAATACCGGTCGCTTTAGAGACGAACGGTACGGTACGCGCCGCACGCGGGTTGACTTCAATCAGATAAACTTCGTTGTCTTTCACCGCGAACTGAACGTTCATCAGGCCACGAACCTGCAACTCAAAGGCCAGCTTCTGCACCTGCTGGCGCATCACGTCCTGAATTTCCTGGCTCAGCGTGTAGGCCGGCAGAGAACAGGCGGAGTCACCGGAGTGCACGCCCGCCTGCTCGATATGCTCCATGATGCCGCCAATCAGCACCATTTCGCCGTCGCAGATGGCATCCACGTCCACCTCAACCGCGTCGTCGAGGAAACGGTCAAGCAGCACTGGCGCATCGTTGGAAACGCTCACCGCCGTCTGGAAGTAGCGGCGCAGGTCGGCTTCGTCGTAGACGATTTCCATCGCGCGGCCGCCCAGCACGTAGGACGGGCGCACCACCAGCGGGTAGCCAATCTCTTTCGCCTTCTCTACGGCCATTTCAATGGCAGTCACGGTGGCGTTCGCCGGCTGTTTCAGCTTGAGACGGTCAACCGCCTGCTGGAAACGCTCACGGTCTTCCGCGCGGTCAATCGCGTCCGGGCTGGTGCCGATAACCGGCACGCCTGCGGCTTCCAGCGCGCGCGCCAGCTTCAGCGGAGTCTGGCCGCCGTACTGCACGATCACGCCTTTTGGCTTCTCTATGCGCACGATTTCCAGGACGTCTTCCAGGGTTACCGGCTCGAAGTAGAGGCGGTCGGAGGTGTCATAGTCGGTCGACACGGTTTCCGGGTTACAGTTGACCATGATGGTCTCGTAACCGTCTTCGCGCAGCGCCAGCGAGGCGTGTACGCAGCAGTAATCGAACTCGATGCCCTGGCCAATACGGTTTGGACCGCCGCCCAACACCATGATCTTGTCGCGGTCGACGGACGGGTTCGCTTCGCACTCGTCTTCATAGGTGGAGTACATGTACGCGGTATCGGTCGAGAACTCTGCCGCACAGGTGTCCACACGCTTGTAAACCGGGTGCAGGTCATACTGGTCGCGCAGCTTGCGGATTTCCGCTTCACGCACGCCCGCCAGTTTAGCCAGACGCGCATCGGCGAAGCCTTTACGCTTCAGCATGCGCAGGAAGTCTGCATCGAGGCCGTTGATGCCCAGCTCCGCCACTTTCTCTTCCAGACGCACCAGCTCTTCAATCTGCACCAGGAACCAGCGGTCGATGTTAGTCAGGTTAAATACGCCGTCGACGGACAGGCCCGCGCGGAAGGCATCGGCGATGTACCAGATACGCTCTGCACCCGCGTCTTTCAGCTCGCGGCGGATTTTGGTCAGCGCTTCCGGGTCGTCCAGACTCACTTTCGGGTCAAAGCCGGTCGCGCCCACTTCCAGGCCGCGCAGCGCTTTTTGCAGGGATTCCTGCTGTGTGCGGCCAATCGCCATCACTTCACCGACAGATTTCATCTGGGTCGTCAGACGGTCGTTCGCGCCCGCGAATTTCTCGAAGTTAAAGCGAGGAATTTTAGTCACAACGTAGTCGATGGACGGCTCGAAGGACGCAGGCGTGCGGCCACCGGTGATGTCGTTCATCAGCTCGTCGAGGGTATAACCCACCGCCAGCTTCGCCGCCACTTTCGCAATCGGGAAGCCGGTGGCTTTGGAGGCCAGCGCGGAGGAACGGGAGACGCGCGGGTTCATTTCGATAACGATCAGACGACCGGTTTTCGGGTTCACCGAGAACTGCACGTTAGAGCCGCCGGTTTCCACGCCAATTTCACGCAGTACCGCCATCGAGGCGTTACGCATGATTTGATACTCTTTGTCGGTCAGCGTCTGGGCTGGCGCAACGGTAATGGAGTCGCCGGTGTGGATCCCCATCGCATCGAAGTTTTCGATGGAGCAGACGATGATGCAGTTGTCGTTTTTATCACGCACCACTTCCATCTCGTACTCTTTCCAGCCAATCAGCGATTCATCAATCAGCAGCTCTTTGGTTGGGGAGAGATCCAGGCCGCGCTCGCAAATCTCTTCAAACTCTTCGCGGTTGTAGGCGATACCGCCGCCGGTTCCGCCCATGGTGAAGGAAGGACGGATGATGCACGGATAACCTACTTCAGCCGCAACGGCCAGCGCTTCTTCCATATTGTGTGCGATACCGGAACGCGCGGTGTCGAGGCCGATTTTTTTCATCGCCACGTCGAAGCGGCGACGGTCTTCAGCTTTATCAATCGCGTCAGCGGTTGCACCGATCATGGTCACACCGAACTCTTCCAGCACGCCCTGACGCTCCAGCTCCAGCGCGCAGTTCAGCGCCGTCTGGCCGCCCATGGTTGGCAGCACCGCGTCCGGACGCTCTTTTTCAATGATTTTGCGTACCACTTCCCAGTGAATTGGCTCGATGTAGGTCGCGTCTGCCATTTCCGGGTCGGTCATGATGGTGGCCGGGTTAGAGTTGACCAGGATGACGCGGTAACCCTCTTCGCGCAGGGCTTTACACGCCTGCGCACCGGAATAGTCAAATTCACAGGCCTGGCCGATCACGATCGGGCCAGCGCCAAGGATCAGGATGCTTTTTATGTCTGTACGTTTTGGCATGGTCTTCTCAGCTCCTGATTATTTAGCAGTCTTACGGTATTGCTCGATAAGTTCGATGAAGTGATCGAACAGCGGCGCGGCATCGTGCGGGCCCGGGCTGGCTTCAGGGTGGCCCTGGAAGCTGAACGCAGGCTTATCGGTGCGATGGATACCCTGCAAGGTGCCATCGAACAGGGATTTGTGCGTCACGCGCAGGTTAGCGGGCATCGAGGCTTCATCGACGGCAAAGCCGTGGTTCTGCGCGGTAATCATCACCGTGTTGTTGTCGATGTCTTTCACCGGGTGGTTCCCACCGTGGTGGCCAAACTTCATCTTCACGGTGTTCGCTCCGCTCGCCAGCGCCAGCAGCTGATGGCCGAGGCAGATGCCAAATACCGGGATATCGGTTTCGAGGAAGGACTTGATGGCGTCGATAGCGTAATCGCACGGCGCCGGGTCGCCTGGGCCGTTAGAAAGGAAGATGCCGTCCGGGTTCATCTTCAGCACGTCTTCAGCGGACGTTTGTGCCGGAACCACCGTCAGTCGGCAGCCGCGGTCAACCAGCATGCGCAGGATGTTGCGTTTGGCGCCAAAATCATAGGCCACCACGTGGAACGGCAGTTCGTTCTCTTTTTTCGCTTCCGGCAGGTCACCTTCCAGCGTCCAGCTCCCCTGCGTCCAGCTGTAGGCTTCCGCCGTGGTCACTTCTTTCGCCAGGTCCATACCGTTCAGGCCCGGGAAGGCTTTCGCTTTTTCCAGCGCCAGCGTCGCGTCGAGGTTATCCCCTGCGATGATGCAGCCGTTCTGTGCACCCTTCTCACGCAGCAGACGCGTCAGCTTGCGGGTATCGATATCGGCAATCGCCACAATATTATGGCGCTTCAGGTAAGAAGAAAGATCTTCGGTGTTGCGGAAGTTGCTGGCAATCAGCGGCAGGTCACGAATGACCAGGCCTTGCGCATGTACCTGAGAGGATTCTTCGTCAGCCGCGTTGGTGCCGACATTGCCGATATGAGGATAAGTAAGAGTAACGATTTGGCGAGAATAGGAAGGATCAGTGAGGATTTCTTGATAACCGGTCATTGAAGTATTGAAAACGACTTCCCCAACCGCCGAACCCGTTGCCCCTATGGCCCGACCGATAAACTGGGTTCCGTCTTCCAGAACCAATAGCGCTGACTTAATCAAAACACCCTCCAGAGAATATTCACTCACTTTATTTGCATATTAATTCATAACCACGTCATGAATCAATGCAAATGTGTTGCCAGCGGATTTTTGGCAAACGGCGGCATTCTGGGGATTTGGCATGTAAAAGTCAACTTAAAACGGGTATTTTGTTTATTCTTTTGCAGGACTGGCGCCTTGAATGGGATTTAAAGGGCAAAAAGATCAGGTAAATCATCCTGGAAAACGCTTGCGCGGTAGGTTTTTTGGAATTTGAGAGGCGGGAGCGATAAAAAGTGGACCAAATGGTCAAAATTTACATTCAGTTCACAGAACAATGGTATAAAACCCAGGTTTATGACCATTAAAAACAAAATTTCATACAAAACAGATAAAATAAGAGGGCAATAAATTATTGCCCTATGCAATCAATACATTACGACTGCAATAACCACATCACGATGGGTAATAACTCTTACAAGTTAGTGAGATCAAGCACATCTCGCATATCAAAAAGACCATTTTCTTTCGATTTCAACCACAATGCGGAGCGTACTGCGCCATTGGCGAACGTCATGCGGCTTGACGCTTTATGCGTAATCTCAACACGTTCGCCAATATCGGCGAACATCGCCGTGTGTTCGCCGACGATATCGCCCGCCCGTACGGTTGCGAAACCAATGGTGCCCGGCACGCGTTCTCCGGTATGCCCTTCACGGGAATAGACTGCGATGTCTTTTAAATCTTTATCCATTGCATAAGCAATCGCTTCGCCCATCGCCAGCGCCGTGCCTGATGGAGCATCAACTTTATGACGGTGGTGCGCTTCAATAATTTCAATGTCGGTGTAGTCGCCCATCACCTTCGCCGCCTTTTCCAGCAGCTTCAGCATGACGTTAACGCCTACGCTGAAGTTCGCGGCAAAGACAATCGCAATGTCGGTGGCTGCATCCTGAATGGCCTGTTTACCCGCATCATCGAAGCCGGTGGTACCAATCACCATCCCTTTACCGTGCTGGCGGCAAAACGCCAGGTGAGTCAAAGTACCTTCCGGACGGGTAAAGTCGATGAACACGTCAAAGTCATCTTTCACCGCATCAAGGCTGCTCTGAACGGTAACACCTGTCTTGCCCGCGCCGGCCAGTTCACCCGCATCGGATCCCAGCAGGGATGAACCTTCACGCTCCAGCGCCGCGCCGAGGGCCACGCCATCCATTTGTATTGCCGCCTGAATCAGCTGGCGACCCATACGTCCACCCGCGCCCGCAATGGCGACACGGATCTGTGCATCATGCATAGTTATTCTCTTACGTTAAAATGATGTAAACCGTTTTCAGATTAACCAGCCTTCGTAAAGGCTGCCAACTGAAAACACCAATAATTAGAATTTAACGTGAAACCGATTCAGATATCAGTAAAAGACATGATTTTGTCGTCACGATAAAGTCCGGAGCAAAAAAAAGGCCAGCACAGGAGGTGCTGGCCTTTCATCAGAAAAGAAATTATTCCACTTCGCGGGCGTCGATACGCAGCTCTTTCGGCACTTCGAAGACGATATTCTCTTCGCGGCCTTCGAGCGGAACGGCTTCACCACCGCCCAGCTCTTGCAGGCGGGCAATGACGTTTTGCACGAGGATATCCGGCGCAGAAGCCCCTGCGGTGACGCCGACGCAGGCCGCGTTTTTAACCCACGCTTCCTGTATGTCCGTTGCGTCGTCTATTAAAAACGCCGCCTTGCCCATTCGCTGTGCCAGTTCGGCCAGACGGTTAGAGTTAGAGGAGTTTTTTGAACCGACCACCAGCACCACGTCCGCCTGTTCCGCCAGCGCGCGCACCGCTTCCTGACGGTTAGTGGTGGCGTAGCAGATATCATCCTTACGCGGCCCGACGATTTTCGGAAAGCGCTGGCGCAGGGCGTCAATCACGTCTGAAGTGTCGTCTACGGAGAGCGTAGTCTGGGTCATAAACGACAGACGCGCTTCGTTTTTCACGTTCAGCGTCAGGACATCTTCCGGTGACTCAACAAGGTACATCCCCCCTTCCGGGTTGCTGTACTGGCCCATGGTGCCTTCGACTTCCGGGTGACCGGCGTGACCAATCAGGATCGACTCTTCACCGCGACGGCTGGCGCGCGCCACTTCCATATGGACCTTAGTGACCAGTGGACAGGTGGCGTCGAAGACGGTCAGATCGCGGCTTTTGGCTTCGTTACGCACGGCCTGCGATACGCCGTGCGCGGAGAAGATCAGGATCGCGCCGTCCGGCACTTCGCTGATTTGCTCGATGAAAATCGCCCCGCGCTCGCGCAGGCTGTCGACCACGTAGCGGTTGTGTACCACTTCATGACGCACGTAAATCGGCGCGCCGTAAATTTCCAGCGCGTTTTCAACAATGCTGATAGCGCGGTCTACACCGGCGCAAAAACCGCGCGGGTTAGCCAACAGGATCTGCATTTCAGGCCTCCAGTGCCGGATCGATCTCCAGCACTTCAACATCAAAATGAACGGTACGCCCGGCAAGCGGATGGTTGAAGTCAACGGTGATGGAGTCCCCGTTGATTTCGCGGATCACGCCAGGCATTTCGCTGCCGTCCATAGCGGTAAAGAGCATAATCGCTCCGATTTCCGGCTCGCCCGCATCCATAAACTCACGGCGCGAGAAGTACTGGATAAGATCCGGGCTTGGCACGCCAAATGCCGCATCCGGCTCCAGCGAAAACGCCTTTTTCTCGCCCTCTTTCAGACCCAGAAGCTGCTGCTCAAGGCCTTCAGACAGGGAGGTATCGCCCAGACGAAACAGCGCCGGTTTGCCGTTATTGCGGGTGGATTCAGCCGTGGAACCGTCATCCAGCTTCAGCGTGAAGTGAACGAGTACCGCGCTGTTGCTCTGTACGGATTTAGACATGCAAATTGCTCGCTTGTTTTGCCCGGTGGCGCTGCGCTTACCGGGCCTACATTAACCGTAGACCGGGATCGCTACGCGTCACCCGGCTGGTTTGGTTACGCCTGCTCTTTCGCCGCCGGTTTAGGCAAGAAGCCTTCCAGCACAATTAACGCCGCACCGATGCAAATTGCGCTATCGGCGAGGTTAAAGGTCGCGAAGTGCCAGTTGCCGACGTAGAAGTCGATCATATCGACCACAAAGCCGTGCCACAGGCGGTCAAACAGGTTGCCCAGCGCGCCGCCAATGATCAGCGCGTAGGCGATGTTATTCAGCTTTTGCGTTGCTTTCGAGCGGTACATCAGCACCGCCAGCACAACGCAGATACCCATTGCGATACCTGCGAAGAACCAGCGCTGCCAGCCACCGCTGTCGGCCAGGAAACTAAACGCCGCGCCGTAGTTGCGGGCGTAGTGCAGGTTAAGCGACGGGAACAGCGGGACCGTATCCCCCAGAGAAAAATTCTGGAGGATCAGGAACTTGCTGCCCAGATCGATAATCAGCACCAGCACCACCAGCCACAGCCAGCGCAGTCCTGTTGAACAGAGAGTTTTACTCATCAGGCAAACTTACGTTTTTCGCCGTCACCGGCGACGTTGCTTACACAGCGTCCGCAGATGTCTGCGTGTTCCGCCACCTGGCCGATATCGGTAGTGTAATGCCAGCAGCGCGGGCACTTCTCACCTTCGGCTTTGCTCAGTGCGACCTTCAGTCCTTTGAGCAGTTCGCTCTGCTGAGCATCAGCAGACACGTCAGCATAATCCGCAACTTTCGCACCGGAGGTCAACAGGACAAATCGTAATTCATCGCCCAGCGCCGTCAGCTTCGCCGCCAGTTCCGGTTCGGCGTACAGGGTTACTGCCGCTTCCAGAGAGCCGCCGACTTTCTTGTCAGCACGCGCCTGCTCGATAACCTTGTTCACTTCGCCACGCACTTTCAGCAGCTCGTCCCAGAAGGCATCGTTCATCGCTTCGGTGCTGGAGAGATCGAACAGACCGTCGTACCACTCGCCAGTGAAGACATACTTCTCACGCTCGCCCGGCAGGTAACCCCAGATTTCATCCGCGGTGAAGGACATGATCGGCGCCATCCAGCGCACCAGCGCTTCTGCGATGTGGTACAGCGCAGACTGACAGCTGCGGCGCGCCACGCTGTCCGCTTTCGCGGTGTACTGACGGTCTTTAATGATGTCGAGGTAGAACGAGCCCATCTCGATGGAGCAGAAGCGCATCAGGCGCTGCACCACTTCGTGGAAATCGTAAGACTCATACGCTTTCAGGATATCTTCCTGCGCCGCTTTCGCGCAGCCTACCGCCCAGCGATCGAGCACGACCATCTCTTCGGGCTTAACCATATCTTTTACCGGATCGAACCCGTTGAGGTTCGCCAGCAGGAAGCGCGCGGTGTTACGGATACGACGATAGCTGTCGGCAGCACGTTTCAGGATCTCGTCAGACACCGCCATTTCGCCGGTGTAGTCGGTAGAGGCTACCCACAGACGCAGGATGTCCGCGCCCAGCTTGTTCATGACGTCCTGCGGCGAAACGGTGTTACCGATGGACTTGGACATCTTACGGCCCTGACCATCCACGGTGAAGCCGTGGGTCAGTACCTGACGGTAAGGTGCTTTGCCCTTCATGGCGGTGGAGATCATCAGCGATGACATGAACCAGCCGCGGTGTTGGTCGGAGCCTTCGAGATACATGTCGGCAGCGTGACCGGCGAACTCAGGGCGCACGTCAACCACAGAGGCATGGGTTGAACCGGAGTCGAACCACACGTCCAGGGTATCCGGCACTTTCTCGTAGTTATCCGCGTCCGCGCCCAGGATGTCGCGGGCGTCGAGATCCCACCACGCCTGAATGCCGTCAACTTCAACGCGCTTCGCCACTTCTTCCATCAGTTCCAGGGTGTTCGGATGCAGTTCCTGCGTCTCTTTGTGCACGAACAGCGACATCGGCACGCCCCAGGTACGCTGACGGGAGATACACCAGTCAGGACGGTTAGCCACCATGGATTCGATACGCGCCTGGCCCCAGTCAGGGATCCACTGCACGCCCTTGATCTCTTTCAGGGACTGCTCGCGCAGGCCTTTCTGATCCATGCTGACGAACCACTGCGGGGTCGCACGGAAGATGATCGGCGTCTTGTGACGCCAGCAGCACGGATAGCTGTGCTGCATTTTCTCAACGTGCAGCAGCGCACCGCGCTCACGCAGCATCTCAACGATGATGTCGTTGGCTTTAAAGACGTTGATACCGTCCAGCGCCGGGTAGGTGCCAGGCAGGTAAGACCCGTCCGGGCCAACCGGGTTGGCGATTTCCAGACCGTATTTCAGGCTGATGTTGTAATCGTCAGGACCGTGACCGCCAGCGGTATGCACCGCACCGGTACCCGCGTCCAGCGTGACGTGGTCGCCCAGGATCGCCGGAACGTCGAAGTCCAGGAACGGGTGTTTGAAGCGCATCAGCTCCAGCGCGTCGCCTTTCACGGTGCCCAGCACGGTGTAGTTGGTGATGTTCGCGCGCTTCAGCACGCTTTCAACCAAATCTTTCGCCAGGATAACCGCGCGGCCGTCAACCTGCACCAGCGCGTACTCAAACTCGCCAGAGAGAGAGATTGCGCGGTTGGCTGGCAGCGTCCACGGGGTAGTGGTCCAGATAACCAGCGAGATCGGGCCGCTTACGCCAGGCAGACCGAATTTAGCTTTGATCGCGTCCTGATCGACCGCTTCGAAAGCCACGTCGATAGAAGGAGACGTTTTGTCGTAATACTCCACTTCGGCTTCAGCCAGCGCAGAGCGGCAGTCCACGCACCAGTGCACCGGCTTAGCGCCTTTGTGCAGGTGACCGTTACCGATGATTTTGCCCAGCGCCCGGATGATGTTGGCTTCGGTTTTGAAGTCCATGGTCAGGTACGGGTGCGACCAGTCGCCCAGCACGCCCAGACGGATAAAGTCTGCGCGCTGGCCGTCAACCTGGGTGGCAGCATATTCGCGGCATTTCGCGCGGAACTCAGCGGCGGTGAACTTCTCGCCTGGCTTGCCATACTCTTGCTCAACTTTCAGCTCGATTGGCAGGCCGTGGCAGTCCCAGCCCGGAACGTAAGGCGAGTCATATCCCGCGAGTCCTTTGGACTTCACGATAATGTCTTTCAGAATCTTGTTTACAGAGTGACCAATATGAATGCTGCCATTCGCATATGGAGGGCCATCGTGCAGAATGAAGGTTTTTTTGCCTTTTTTGGCTGCACGAATGATGCCGTACAGGTCATCATCGGTCCAACGCGCCAGCATTCCCGGTTCGCGCTTGGCGAGATCGCCGCGCATCGGGAACCCTGTTTCCGGCAAATTCAGGGTTGATTTATAGTCACTCATCAGATTCTCGGTTCCGTATTTATCACGTAGGCAGTTAAGCCGGTTCTAAAGCCCAAAAAACTCGCGGGCCGTCAATTCATCTCGCGCGATTTGCGCCTTAAGCTCGTCCAGCGAAGCGAATCGCTGTTCATTGCGTATTTTTTTACGCAGTATCACATCTATATGGCGACCGTAGAGGTCCATTACAACGTCCAGCAGGTGTACTTCTAACTGTTGACGCACACCGGCAACCGTTGGACGCGTGCCAATGTTGGCGACGCCGTAGAAAGGCTTCTCGCCCAGTCCTGCCACTTCCACCGCATATACCCCTTTAACCGGGGAGACCTGACGACGCAGCGGTATGTTCGCCGTCGGGAAACCTATCGTGCGGCCCAGCGCATCGCCATGGACCACGCGACCTGAAATCGTGAACGGGTGGCCCAGCAGCGTTTCTGCCGTGTCCAGATCATCGTTCGCCAGCGCCTGGCGTACCGCCGTGCTGCTGACGCGTACGCCGCCCTCGCAGAAGGTCATGGTACTGGTGACGTCAAACCCGTACTCCAGACCAGCCTTCTGTAATAACAAGAAATCGCCCTGACGACCAGCGCCAAAGCGGAAATCATCCCCTACCGCGAGGAACTGCACGCCAAGCTGCCTGACCAGCAGATCGCTGACAAAGTTTTGTGCGGTCAGCGCGGCAAATCGACGGTCGAAACGTACGCACAGGACGTAGTCCACGCCGGACTCCGCCAGATAGCGTAACTTCTCGCGCAGGCGGGTCAGCCGTGCGGGGGATTTCTCGCCCGCAAACAGCTCCAGCGGCTGAGGCTCGAAAATCATCACCACGACGGGCAGGCCTCGCGCCTCGCCTTCTTTACGCAATCCCTGCAACAGCGCCTGATGCCCACGATGCACGCCGTCGAAATTACCAATGGTCAGCACGCACCCGCGCGGGGCTTGACTGAGATTATGTATGCCGCGTATCAGCTTCATGACTGGCTCAAAACAGTGAAAATCGCCAAAGTATACCTTGTACAGCGGTTAAGGTTAACCGGCGATTGTTCACGCGAAACAGAAAGCCGTATGATTTCATCACGCTGACCTTTCACAGCAAAAAAATCTGCCCGCGAACAGCGTTTTTTACGCCGAAAAGCTGTATTCACGAACGACAAGCTGGTAGAATCCTGCGCCATCACTACGTAACGTAGCGTCGCCACATTAACGGCGCTTATTTGCACAAATCCATTGACAAAAGAAGGTATAGAGGGCATATTCCTCGGCCTTTGAATTGTCCACATAGATCATATTTGGGAGTTGGACCTTGGCTAATATCAAATCAGCTAAGAAACGTGCCGTTCAGTCTGAAAAGGCTCGTAAGCACAATGCAAGCCGTCGCTCTATGATGCGTACTTTCATCAAGAAAGTATACGCAGCAATCGAAGCTGGCGACAAAGCTGCAGCGCAGAACGCATTTAACGAAATGCAACCAATCGTGGATCGTCAGGCTGCTAAAGGTCTGATCCACAAAAACAAAGCAGCGCGTCATAAAGCAAACCTGACCGCGCAGATCAACAAACTGGCTTAATCGCCACTTGTTGTTGCTTGTTTGAAAGAACCCGCTTAACGCGGGTTTTTTTATGTCTTCAGATTGCCGGTGGCGTAAACAGCGCCGAGTAGTCCCGGTTGCAGATACGCTGCACCGCGGGGTGCTGAATCATCCTTTCGGCGAATATGGCGTGATACTCTTCCATCACGTTTTCCACCCTGCCAATCTCCGTAATCTTGTCGTCTGAATAGAGATCGTGCGCGTACAGCGTCGGGGCAACGAAGATCGCGTTGTGCGCCTCGCCAAAGGCCTTCATCAGCGCGGCATCGTCAAACTCGCCGAGGATTTCCACGTTCAACCCCTGGGAATTAAACCAGTTCAGCAGCTTACGTCCGAGCATTGACCGTCTTCCCGGCACCAGCAGGCGACGCTCTTCCAGGCAGGCCGGAAACGGTTTTTCCGGTGGCGGATTGATGCACCAGAAGCTGACGCCGCACTCGCCAATTTTCACCGAGAACAAGCCTTCCTGCTGGGTGGAGTCGATGGGGCAATCCGAAATAATCATATCCAGCTTATGCTGGCTCAGCTGTTCCAGCAGCATCTCGTGGGTGGACTCAAAGCAGCGTAAATGAATCTGTTCATCTTCCACCACCGCCGCATCCAGCACGCCGCTTACCAGCCGTTTGGATAGCGCATCCGCCACGCCCACGTCAAAGAGCAGGTTAGACTCTTTGCGATAGTTAACGATATCCAGCATCTCCTGGCTCAGGGTGAACATCTTGTCCGCGTAACGGAACACCAGCTCACCCAGTTCGCTCGGCTCAATGCCACGCCCTTTCCGCTTAAAAAGCTTGCCCTGCAAGCGCTCTTCCAGGGCTTTGATTTGCCCGGTAATGGTCTGTGGCGTCAGGTAGAGCGCCTCTGCGGCTCCCACGACCGAGCCCTGCTTGTAGACATGCCAGAAGTAATAGAGATGGTTGTAGTTCAAATGAGACATCACGTTTTCACTCCCTGATAGTTTATCGGGAGAAGGCTTCCCTCCTCCCGGTTTCCCGTTATGCCCGGGCAGCCTGTCCGGACAACTTCACCTTCAACAAGGTATAGCCGATAATCGCGGCCAGCAGCGACCCGATAAGAATGCCGAGTTTCGCCCAGACGATAAGCTCAGGCGCGCTTGCGCCAAACGCCAGCGTCGAGATAAAGATCGACATGGTGAATCCAATACCGCACAGCACCCCGACGGCCATAATCTGACTAAAGGTGGTCCCGTTTGGCAATGACGCCAGCTTAAGCTTCAGCGCCAGCCAGCAGAACAGGCTGATGCCCAGCGGCTTACCGATAAACAGACCGGCGATAATACCCAGCGGCAGCACGGAGGTGAGGCCGTCCAAAGTCACCCCTGCCAGGGAAACGCCCGCGTTGGCAAACGCAAACAGCGGCAGGATCATAAAGCCTACCCACGGGTGAAGCACGTGCTCTAACTGTCTGGCAGGCGATTTGCCGTCATGCTCCTTCAGTGGGATGAAGAAACCAACGATGACGCCCGCCAGCGTAGCGTGCACGCCGGATTTCAGCACTGCCGTCCACAGCACCATTCCCACCAGAATATAGATGCCCGTGCGTCGGACGTTGAAGACGTTCAGCAACGCCAGCACCGCGATAGCCACGGCCGCCACGCTCAGCGAAAGAACGGACAGATCGCTGGTGTAGAACAGCGCGATAATCACGATAGCGCCCAGGTCATCGATAATCGCCAGCGCCATCAGGAAAATTTTCAGTGCTACCGGGACGCGGCTACCGAGCAAGGCTAATACCCCGAGCGCAAACGCGATATCCGTTGCGGCTGGGATCGCCCAGCCGTCGCGCGCAACCGGATCCTGCCACGTGAACGCGAGGAAGAGCAGCGCCGGAACGATCATCCCGCCAATCGCCGCGATCGCAGGGAACGCCGCGCGCTGACGGCTGGCAAGCGAGCCGCTCACCAGCTCACGTTTGACCTCCAGGCCCACCAGCAGGAAAAATACCGCCATCAGCGCATCGTTGATCCAAAGCAGCATGTTTTTGTTGATTTCCAGCGCCCCGACCTTCAGCTCGACGGGCGTTTCCAGAAATGCGTGATAGAGATCGCGCGTCATACCCATATTGGCGAGCAGCATGGCGGCCGCAGCAGCAATAATCAGGATGACGCCGCCGGATGCCTCACTGCTAAAGAAACGGTGTAGTAATTTCACGTTAATTCTCTCTTTTACAACAATACCTCGGTAAAACCATAATATCAGCGCAAACAGATCGGTAAAAACAGATTAATATTGGGTATGGATTCAGTTTAACCGAGCAATAACGCTGTAAAGAAAAAGCCCGGAATCGCTTCCGGGCTTTAAAGGATAGTAACCAGCTGACGGGTTAGCGGGTTAAATCATCGAAGAATTTTTTGACGCCATCGAAGAAGCTTTTGGAGCGCGGGCTGTTTTTCTCACCCGTCGGGCCGCCAAAACTTTCCTGAAGCTCTTTCAGCAGCTGTTTCTGCTTGTCGTTCAGGCCAACTGGCGTTTCGACTACCACGCGGCAAAGCAGGTCGCCCTGCGCGCCACCGCGAACGGATTTAACGCCTTTGCCGCGCATGCGGAACAGCTTGCCGGTCTGCGTTTCGCCCGGCACCTTCAGGTTCACACGACCGTCCAGCGTCGGCACTTCGATTTCGCCGCCCAGCGCTGCCATCGCGAAGTTGATCGGCACTTCGCAGTACAGGTTGTTGCCTTCACGCTCGAAAATGGCGTGCTGCTTCACCTGAACCTGAACGTACAGATCGCCTGCCGGTGCGCCGTGCTCGCCCGCTTCGCCTTCGCCTGCCAGACGGATGCGGTCGCCCGTATCGACGCCTGCCGGGATCTTAACGGACAGGGTTTTGGTTTTCTCAACGCGACCGTGGCCGTGACACTTGTTGCACGGATCTTTAATCAGCGTACCGCGACCGTGACAGTGCGGACACGCCTGCTGCACCGCGAAGAAGCCCTGGCGCATCTGCACCTGTCCGGAACCGTGACAGGTTGGACAGGTTTGTGGCTGAGTCCCCGCTTTCGCGCCGCTGCCGTGGCAAACGTCACACTCTTCCAGCGTCGGAATACGGATCTCTTTGGTAACGCCGCGAACCGCTTCCTCCAGCGTCAGCTCCATGTTGTAGCGCAGGTCTGCGCCGCGCGCCGCGCGCTGACGACCACGACCGCCGCCGAAGATATCACCGAATACATCACCAAAGATATCGCTGAAATCAGCGCCGCCGCCGAAGCCGCCGCCACCAAATCCACCGCCGCCCATGCCGCCCTGTTCAAAGGCCGCGTGACCATACTGGTCATAAGCCGCGCGTTTTTGCGCGTCGGTCAGGACTTCGTAGGCTTCTTTAATCTCTTTAAATTTGGCTTCAGCCTCTTTGTCACCCTGATTGCGGTCCGGATGATATTTCATGGCCAGGCGCTTATACGCCTTTTTGATTTCACGCTCTTCCGCAGTTTTCGGAACGCCTAAAATCTCGTAATAGTCTTGCTTTGCCATTGGTTTTTTTAAGCCCCTTAACATGCGAGCACGGGCGTGGAGAATTCTCCTACGCCCGTGCCGATTAATTACCCTGCATCAGGGCGATTATTTTTTATCTTTCACTTCTTCGAACTCAGCGTCGACAACGTCGTCGTCTTTCGCGTTGTTCGCCGAAGCATCAGCGCCCGCTTGCTGCTGTGCGTGCTGCTGCTGAGCGATTTCCATCAGTTTCTGAGAAACCTGTGCCAGCTCCTGCATCTTCGCTTCGATGTCCGCTTTGTCTTCGCCTTTCAGAGACGTTTCCAGCGCGCTCAGTGCAGTTTCGATCGCAGTTTTGTCTTCCGCTGGCAGTTTATCGCCCGCTTCTTCAACCTGCTTACGGGTGCTGTGCAGCAGATGGTCACCCTGGTTACGGGTCTGAACCAGCTCTTCGAACTTACGGTCGGATTCCGCGTTAGCTTCGGCATCACGAACCATTTTTTCGATTTCCGCTTCGTTCAGGCCAGAAGATGCCTTGATGGTGATCTTCTGCTCTTTACCGCTGTTTTTGTCTTTCGCAGACACGTGCAGGATACCGTCAGCATCGATGTCGAAGGTGACTTCGATCTGTGGCATACCGCGTGGTGCCGGGCTGATACCGTCCAGGTTGAACTGACCCAGAGATTTGTTATCCGCCGCACGCTTACGCTCACCCTGAATCACATGGATGGTTACCGCAGACTGGTTGTCTTCAGCGGTAGAGAACACCTGGCTGTGTTTCGTCGGGATAGTGGTGTTTTTGTTGATGAGCGGAGTCATCACGCCACCCATGGTTTCGATACCCAGAGACAGCGGGGTAACGTCCAGCAGCAGTACGTCTTTCACTTCACCGGTCAATACACCACCCTGAACCGCAGCACCAATAGCTACCGCTTCGTCCGGGTTCACATCTTTACGTGGCTCTTTACCAAAGAATTCAGCCACTTTCTTCTGAACCATTGGCATACGGGTCTGACCACCTACCAGGATAACGTCCTGAATGTCAGACACGGACAGGCCAGCGTCCTGCAATGCAACTTTCAGTGGCTCGATAGAACGGTTCACCAGGTCTTCTACCAGGCTTTCCAGTTTCGCACGAGTCACTTTGATGTTCATGTGTTTAGGACCGGTCGCGTCTGCGGTGATGTACGGCAGGTTCACGTCGGTCTGCTGAGCGGAAGACAGTTCGATCTTCGCTTTCTCAGCGGCTTCTTTCAGGCGCTGCATCGCCAGCGGGTCGTTACGCAGGTCAATGCCCTGATCTTTCTTGAACTCGTCAACGAGGTAGTTGATCAGACGGGTATCGAAGTCTTCACCACCCAGGTGGGTATCACCGTTGGTTGCCAGAACTTCGAAGGTTTTTTCGCCGTCAACGTCGTCGATTTCGATAATAGAGATATCGAAAGTACCACCACCCAGGTCGTACACCGCGATAGTACGGTTGCCGACTTCTTTATCCAGACCGTAAGCCAGCGCCGCTGCGGTTGGTTCGTTGATGATACGTTTTACTTCCAGACCTGCGATACGGCCAGCATCTTTGGTTGCCTGACGCTGAGCATCGTTGAAGTAAGCAGGTACGGTGATAACAGCTTCAGTTACCGGTTCGCCCAGGTAATCTTCTGCGGTTTTCTTCATTTTCTTCAGCACTTCAGCAGAGATCTGCGGAGGTGCCGTTTTGGTGCCTTTCACATCAAGCCATGCATCGCCGTTATCGGCTGCGATGATTTTGTAAGGCATGATGGAAACGTCACGCTGAACTTCTTCGTCCTGGAAGCGGCGGCCAATCAGGCGTTTGATCGCAAACAGGGTGTTTTGCGGGTTTGTCACTGCCTGACGTTTAGCCGGCTGACCAACCAGAGTTTCACCATCCTGGGTATAAGCAATGATAGAAGGCGTGGTGCGATCGCCCTCGGCGTTCTCCAGCACGCGTGCAGTAGTGCCATCCATAATCGCTACACAAGAGTTGGTAGTACCCAGGTCGATACCAATAATTTTACCCATCTAAACGTCTCCACTAAAAATTCAGTCAACATGTGGTTGTGTACCTGTAATAAGGGCAGAACGTGCTTTTTCAACTGCCCAGATTTGATTTTTTTCAGGTCCACACACTGCGGTTGCTTACAAGATGGGGTCGCAACGTCATCCATCAAGGGGGAGACATAAAAAAATTTTTAATTTCACCCTGATGAGATCATAGACGGCGCCGATGCCGCCCATTATGATGCCGCGCCCTGTCAGGTAGAACTGACGCGGGTTTAACCATTTCACCATTTTAATGATGATTTTTTTGAGGACTTATGGGCAACACTAAGTTGGCTAATCCGGCTCCGCTGGGCCTGATGGGTTTTGGCATGACCACCATTCTGCTGAACCTGCATAACATCGGGATGTTCCCGATGGACGGCGTAATCCTGGCGATGGGCATTTTTTACGGCGGTATCGCACAAATCTTCGCGGGCCTGCTGGAATATAAGAAAGGCAATACCTTCGGCTTAACCGCCTTTACCTCTTACGGTTCGTTCTGGCTGACGCTGGTCGCGATTCTGCTGATGCCTAAAATGGGTCTGGCGGATGCGGCAAACGCCCACTTCCTGGGCGTATACCTGGGACTGTGGGGCGTCTTCACCCTGTTCATGTTCTTCGGCACCCTGAAGGCGAACCGCGCGCTGCAATTCGTCTTCCTGAGCCTGACCGTGCTGTTCGCCCTGCTGGCAATGGGTCACCTGGCGGATAACGAAGGCATCGTTCACGTTGCCGGCTGGGTCGGTCTGGTGTGCGGCGCAAGCGCTATCTACCTGGCAATGGGTGAAGTGTTGAACGAGCAGTTCGGTCGCACCGTATTACCGATTGGTGAAAAACACTGATCCCTCTGTCGTGCCCGCATCGCGGGCACGATAACCTCCAGACTGACGAAGCCATATCCCCAATACCAGCCCCATCAGGGATAACGCCAGCACGTACCACGCTGGTGCAAGCGGCGACACGCCCATCAACATCGTGACCACTATTGGCGTCAGCCCACCGAAAATGGCATACGAGACGTTATAAGAGAACGAGATCCCGGTGAAGCGTACCTCCGGCGGAAAGGCCCGGACCATCACGTACGGTACCGCACCAACGACCCCCACGCACAGCCCAACGATGCCGTACAGCAGGAACAGCTGTTCAGGATGGGTGCCCGCCAGATGATAAAAAGCCCAGCTCGACGCGGCCAGCAGCAGGCTGCCGACGATAAAGGTCACGCTGGCACCAAAACGATCCGCCGCCAGCCCGGCGGCCAGACAGCCAAAGCAGAGCATAATCGTCGCGATGCTGTTCGCCTGCAACGTTACCGCAGGCGCAAAACCGTACTGCTTTTGCAGCCAGACCGGCGACATCAAAATGACCACCACGATACCCGCAGACAGCAGCCAGGTGAGCAGCATCGACACCACCACCGCTTTTTTGTGCCGCACCACCACCGTTTTCACCGGCAGTTCTTGTGCCAGCGTCTTCCGCTGCTGCATTTCCAGAAATATTGGCGTCTCCTGCAACCAGCGACGCAGGTACATCGCCACCAGCCCGAACGCCCCCCCCAGCAGGAAAGGAATCCGCCAGCCCCAGTCGTAAACGGCCTGCTGCGTCATGCTGGTATTGATGAGGGTAGCAACCACGGAGCCAAGCAGAATGCCAACCGTTAGCCCGGCCGTCAGCGTTCCGCACGCAATGCCGATGCGGCGCGCCGGGACGTGCTCGGCGACAAACACCCACGCGCCCGGCACTTCTCCACCGATGGCCGCGCCCTGGAGCACGCGCATCAGCAGCAGCAATAACGGAGCGATAATGCCCATCGACGCATAGGTCGGCAAGAGGCCAATGGCCAGCGTCGGCACGGCCATCAGCAGGATACTGAGGGTAAACATCTTCTTGCGCCCGACCAGATCGCCAAAGTGCGCCATGACGATGCCGCCCAGCGGACGCGCCAAATACCCGGCAGCGAAAATGCCGAAGGTTTGTACCTGGCGCAGCCATTCCGGAATATCGGCCGGGAAGAACAGCGCACCCACGACGGCGGCGAAGAAAACGAAGATGATGAAGTCGTAAAACTCCAGCGCGCCGCCTAAGGCAGCGAGCGTGAGGGTTTTGTAGTCCTGTCGATTCAGAGGTCGGGCGTTATGTGACATAGCGAACCATTGTGCGTGTGTTGTGGATTTATTTTTACAGCAATAGTAAAGAAAAAATTACTATATCGTAAATCCATTTACACGCTACTGCCGCTGGCGCTAATGTCACATTTTAATCAACTTCAGGAGATTGTCTCGCGGCGTGCGCTTTTAGGACGAAATGCTGCTACCACTTTGTCGTCAGTTTCAACGTACGGACCGTCAAGCAGCTGTATACAATACGGTACACTTGCAAAGATGCCGTGGACGATGACGCTGCCATCCTCGGCTTTTAAGCCTTCCAGCGTCTCTTTGATCGACTTCGGCTGCCCCGGCAGGTTCAGGATCAGCGCCTGTTTACGGATCACACCGACCTGACGGGAAAGAATGGCCGTCGGAACAAAGTGTAGACTGATCTGGCGCATCTGTTCACCGAAGCCCGGCATTTCCCGATCGGCGATAGCCAGCGTCGCGTCAGGCGTCACGTCGCGGCGCGCGGGGCCAGTTCCGCCCGTCGTCAGCACCAGGTGGCAGCTCATCTCATCCACCAGCTCGCACAGGGTCTGCTCGATGATCGGCTGCTCGTCCGGGATCAGGCGAGTCTGGATCTCAAACGGGGTAGTCAGCGCGCTACCCAGCCATTCTTCCAGAGCAGGGATGCCTTTATCCTGATAAACACCGCTGGAGGCGCGGTCAGAAATCGACACTAAGCCGATGCGTAAGGTATTCATATCCATTCCATTCAAAAAGTACTGATTAATGGGAATGATACACGCAGAGAGAAAATTCAGACAGAGGCGGGGGGAAAGACGCGTGACCGGGAGCCCGGTCACGCAGAATGATTACAGCAGGTCGCCGATCATTTTTTCCAGTTTTTCCTGGTCGATAGCAAACTTACGGATACCGTCCGCCAGCTTGTCTACTGCCATTGGATCCTGGTTATGCTGCCACAGGAACTCGGATTCCGTGATGCGCTCCGGGCGCGCTTTCACTTCACCGGTGTAAGACAGTTTACGCTCGATAGCGCCTTCGCTTTCTGCCAGCTCTTTCAGCAGCGCAGGGGCGATGGTCAGGCGGTCACAGCCGGCCAGCTCGATGATTTCACCGACGTTGCGGAAGCTTGCGCCCATCACAACGGTCTCATAGCCGTGCTGTTTGTAGTATTCGTAGATTTCCGTCACGGAAATCACGCCTGGATCTTCAGACGCCGCGTACTCTTTCTTGTCGGTGTTGGCTTTGTACCAGTCCAGAATACGGCCCACGAACGGAGAAATCAGGTATACGCCAGCTTCGGCACAGGCACGCGCCTGCGCGAAGGAGAACAGCAGAGTCAGGTTACAGTTGATCCCTTCTTTTTCCAGCTGCTCGGCGGCGCGAATGCCCTGCCAGGTAGAGGCCAGTTTGATCAGGATACGGTCGTTGCTGATGCCCGCATCGTTGTACAGTTTGATCAGACGTTTTGCTTTGGCGATAGACGCTTCGGTGTCGTAGGACAGGCGAGCATCAACTTCAGTTGAGATACGGCCAGGAACCAGTTTCAGAATTTCCAGACCGATGTTCACCGCCAGTTTGTCGGTAGCATCCACAACCTGCTGCGCGCGGTCATTGCTCTGCGCTTTCGCCCAGGTCACCGCTTCGTCGATCAGTTTGCGATACTCAGGGATCTGCGCAGCGTTAAGGATCAGAGAAGGGTTGGTTGTAGCATCCTGCGGCTGGTACAGCTTCATTGCCGCAATATCTCCGGTGTCAGCGACGACAGTGGTGAACTGACGAAGGGAGGTCAATTTATCCGTCATGATAGTGTTTCTCTTTTAACGTTCCCTGGATAATTCACACTACCGACAGCCTGCCAGCAGCGGAAAAATGACAGGTTTACTTGTTAGGGGGATGTAACCGGTCTGCCCTGATGATAACACGAGTGAGAGGCAGCGCAACCGCAGACAGTGCGCTTAGGCAGAGTATGATAAACTCACAATATTAACAGGCTGCTAAGTAACAGCATGCACAATCAGTGGTAGCGCTTACATATTCACGTTGGCATCAACAAGAGGGACGTTAGTGCCTGATTTCTTTTTCTTTATCAACGAAGTCCTCTGGGGTTCGATCATGATTTACCTGCTTTCAGGGGCAGGTATCTGGTTTACGTGGCGCAGCGGGATGATTCAGTTTCGCTATATCCGCAAATTTGGCAGAAGTCTGAAAAACAGCGTCACCCCACAACCGGGCGGTTTGACCTCGTTTCAGGCGCTCTGTACCAGCCTCGCCGCACGCATCGGCAGCGGTAACCTGGCCGGTGTTGCGCTGGCGATCGGCGCGGGCGGTCCGGGCGCGGTGTTCTGGATGTGGGTAACGGCGATTATCGGCATGGCCACCGCCTTTGCTGAGTGCTCGCTGGCCCAGCTCTACAAAGAAAAAGACAGCAAAGGCCAGTTTCGCGGCGGACCTGCCTGGTATATGGCTCGCGGGCTGGGAATGCGCTGGATGGGCGTTCTGTTCTCGATCTTTTTGCTGGTGGCGTATGGCCTGATTTTCAACACCATTCAGGCAAATTCCGTCGCCCACGCGCTGCGCTTTGCCTTCAATTGTCCGGAGTGGCTGACGGGCGGCGCGCTTGCCCTTCTCACCCTGCTGACCATTGTGACCGGGCTTAAAGGGGTTGCCCGCCTGATGCAGTGGCTGGTTCCCCTGATGGCGCTGCTGTGGGTGTCCACCAGCCTGTTGGTATGCGCGATACATATCGACGAGGTGCCGAACGTCATCGCCACCATCTTCAAAAGCGCGTTTGGCTGGCGCGAAGCGGCGTCCGGCGCACTGGGTTATACCGTTAGCCAGGCCCTCACTGCCGGGTTTCAGCGGGGGATGTTCTCCAACGAAGCGGGAATGGGCTCCACGCCAAATGCCGCCGCCGCGGCCGCATCCTGGCCTCCGCATCCCGCCGCGCAGGGCATTGTGCAGATGATTGGCGTCTTCACGGACACCATTGTTATCTGCTCCGCCAGTGCGATGATAATGCTGCTGGCCGGCGCCGTTGAACATCCATCCGGCAGTACGGCAGGCATTCATTGGGTACAACAGGCGCTGGTCTCACTCGTTGGCGGCTGGGGCGCCGGTCTTGTCGCCCTTGTCGTGGGGCTTTTTGCCTTCAGCTCGATTGCGGTGAACTATATCTATGCCGAAAACAACCTTGTCTTTCTGAACGTCGATTCGCGTCTGGCCCGCAACGTCCTTCGCGCGGCTGTGCTGGGGATGGTGTTCGTCGGCTCCCTGCTCAGCATGCCGATGGTCTGGCAAATAGCGGACGTCATTATGGCGCTGATGGCCATCACTAACCTGACGGCCATTTTGCTGCTTTCACCGGTTGTGGCGCTGATCGCGCGGGATTATCTGCGTCAGCGCAAGCTTGGCGTGCCGCCCGTCTTTGACGCCACACGCTATCCCGAAATCGAGTCACAAATTGCCCCCGGCACCTGGGATGATTTGCCGCGGCAATAACAGCTATCGATCAAATCAGGGCGATTTTTTGTTAAAGTCGCTCTAAATTTCCTGCAAGGACTGGATATGCTGATTCTGATTTCACCTGCAAAAACGCTCGACTACCAGAGCCCGCTCGCCACTGAGCGTTATACCCAGCCGGAACTGCTGGACTACTCGCAACAGCTGATCCACGAGGCGCGTAAACTGTCGGCTCCGCAGATCGCCTCGCTGATGAGCATCAGCGATAAACTCGCCGACCTGAACGCCACCCGTTTTCACGAGTGGCAGCCTGACTTCACGCCCGACAACGCGCGCCAGGCGCTGCTGGCCTTTAAAGGTGACGTCTACACTGGCCTGCAAGCAGAAACGTTTAGCGAAGCCGATTTCGATTTTGCCCAGCAGCATCTGCGCATGCTGTCCGGCCTGTATGGCGTACTGCGCCCGCTGGATCTGATGCAGCCGTATCGTCTGGAAATGGGTATTCGCCTGGAAAACGCCAAAGGCAAAGATCTGTACCACTTCTGGGGCGATACGATCACCGACAAGCTTAACGCGGCGCTGCAAGCCCAGGGAGATAACGTGGTGATCAACCTGGCTTCCGATGAGTACTTCAAATCGGTGAAGCCGAAAAAGCTGAATGCGCACATTATCAAGCCGGTGTTCCTCGACGAGAAGAACGGCAAATTTAAAGTGATCAGCTTCTACGCCAAAAAAGCGCGCGGTCTGATGAGCCGCTTCATCATTCAAAACCGCCTGACAAAGCCGGAGCAGCTCACCGCTTTTAACAGCGAAGGGTATTTCTTCGACGAGGCATCGTCAGGCAAAAACGAGCTGGTGTTTAAGCGTCACGAGCAATAAAAGACAACCCCGCCAGCTGGCGGGGTTTGTGTTAATGGTGTTTCCTGTCCGGGCCCGGACGATGATCGTCATGACGGTGGCGATCGTGACGATCGCGATGTTCATCGTGCGGACGCCAGTGGTTGTCGCGCCAGTCATAGTGCGCTTTCCACCAGTCATGGTCGCGCCATCGGCCGCCATCCCAGTAGTGTCCGTTATTATCCCGATCGCCAATTTGCAGCTTTACCGC
The DNA here is from genome assembly GCF_001631805.1 of Enterobacter genomosp. S. Classification (NCBI taxonomy): domain Bacteria; kingdom Pseudomonadati; phylum Pseudomonadota; class Gammaproteobacteria; order Enterobacterales; family Enterobacteriaceae; genus Enterobacter; species Enterobacter genomosp. S. The sequence continues at coordinate 206,027 of NZ_LVVA01000018.1, forward strand.
AGGCACGAGGATGATCTCAGCGGCCTGCACCGCCATAGGAGCGACCAGCATCAGTGAGAGCGCGATGAGTGCAGGTTTCAGTGTAGACATAGATGACTCCTTATTCTTCTTGCCCAGCGTGGGCCGATGTAAGGAGAGTACGTGATGGGAACGGCGGATGTTATTCTCTGCAATCCTAAACGCTAAGTGGCCGCATTTATTGGGAATTTCTGCTTTTTTCCTGCTGTTTTTCTCCTTAATTTCTCCATAAAAAAAGCCGGGTGGCGGCTGCGCCTTACCCGGCCTACGGACCGGAGCTGTCGTTGCCGGGTGGCGCTGCGCTTACCCGGCCTACGAATGGGGTCGTTGTGGATCTTGTAGGCCCGGTTAGGCGTAGCCGCCACCGGGCAACAAACTCACGCTCGGGTCATCATCAGCTTACGCAGTGCCGCAAAATCTGCCGGCAGCTCATGGGACAACAGCGGCAGATCGGCGCGCTCGGCCAGCTCTTTTGGCAGCGGCAGCGTTTCACCCAGGATCGCTTCCACGCTCTCCTTAAACTTCGCCGGATGAGCGGTTCCGAGGAACAGGCCATACTCGCCCGGCTGAAGCGCGTCGCGCAGCGCACGGTAAGCAATCGCCGCGTGCGGCTCAGAGGTATAGCCCACGGCTTTCAGCTCACGCATGGTCGCCTTGGTGGTTTCATCCGTCACCGCAGCGTAGCCGAGGTCGCCCAGACGCCAGACCTTACGGCGGAACAGCTCTTCCACACGCGGCCAGTTGTTAGGCTGTGACACATCCATCGCATTGGAGAGCGTGGCCTGCGTCGCGTTCGGCGCCCATTTCCCGTCTTTCAGGTAGCGCGGCACGGTGTCGTTGGCGTTAGTGGCGGCAATAAAGCGCTTCACCGGCAGACCGAGTGATTTCGCCAGCAGGCCCGCCGTCAGGTCGCCGAAGTTGCCGCTTGGCACGGAAACCACCAGCTGATTGCGCGCGTCCTGCGGCAGCTGCGCCACCGCTTCGAAGTAGTAGCAGATCTGCGCCAGCAGACGGCTGATGTTGATCGAGTTGGCGGAGTTCAGACCCAGCGCCACCTTCAGCTCTTCGTCGTCGAAGGCCTGCTTCACCAGCGCCTGACAGGCATCGAAATCGCCGTCGATCGCCACGGTTTCAATGTTGCCGCCGAGGGTGCAGAAAAGTTTTTCCTGAAGCGGACTGATTTTGCCCTTCGGATAGAGGATCACCACGCGGACGTTTTTCAGGCCGTAGAACGCATGGGCCACCGCCGCACCGGTATCGCCGGAGGTCGCGGTCAGAATCGTCACCGGTTTGTCGCCGCTGATGTGGGTCAGCATCTGCGCCATAAAGCGGCCGCCGAAGTCTTTAAACGCCAGCGTCGGGCCGTGGAACAGTTCCAGACAGCCGACATCCGGCTCCACCTGCTGAACCGGAGCCGGGAAAGCAAACGCCGCACGCACGCGCTCTTCCAGCAGCTCCTGCGGGATTTCATCGCCAATAAACGCAGACAGAATTTTGGTGCTGCGGGTGACAAAGTCCTGCTTCAGCAGCTCATCGATTTCGGTCAGCTGGAATTCCGGCAGGTCGTGCGGGAAAAACAGCCCCTGATTTTTGCCCAGCCCCTGCGTGACCGCCTGCGCGAAGCTGACCTGCTCGTTATGATCTTTAAGGTTGTAGAGTTTCATTCGTTATCCCAGTACTCGTGCGCCAGCCGTGTCCAGACGGCAAATATGAACAAAGCCTTCCTGATTTTGCAGGTAGTGTTTAGAGAGCCAGTCCGCCACGCGCTGCGCGGTGTCTGGTTTGTCGCACAGGGCGAACAGCGTCGGGCCGGAGCCGGAGATGCCGCATGCCTGCGCGCCGATATCCATTGAAGCCTGTCGCGCCTCGTTAAAGCCAGGAAGCAGCTTCGTGCGGTACGGCTCGGCAATCACGTCTTTCATGAGTTTCGCCGCCAGCTGCGGCTGGCGGGTGTAGCAGGCGTGGATAAAGCCCGCCAGATGACGCCCGTGGGCGATACAGTCCTGGCGACGATACTGCGCAGGCAGGATCGCACGCGCTTCCGCGGTAGAGACCTTGATGCCCGGATACGCCAGCACCCACAGCCACTCATCAAACCCTGGCACCTGCTGGCTGATGATGCCATTTTCTTCAATCATCAGCTGCATGCCGCCGAGGAAGCACGGTGCGACGTTATCATAGTGAATACTGCCGGAGATGCGCCCTTCCAGCTCGCCCATCAGCGCCAGCATACGGCTGTTGTTCAGCGGCTTGCCGCAGTGCTCGTTCATCGCCACCAGCGCGGCGACTACCGAACACGCGCTGGAGCCCAGTCCCGAGCCAATCGGCATGCTTTTTTCCAGCGTCATGGCGACCGGCACGTTTTTGCCGATCTCCTGACAGAAGCGTTCCCAGCACTGATAAACGATATTCTCGCGTGGTTCAGGCGGCAGCTTACTGGCGAAACGGCCAACGTTATTCAGGCTGAAGCGCTCTGCCGCCTCAACCGTTACCGTATCGCCCAGCAGCGAACCGTCCACCGGCGTCACCGCCGCGCCCAGCACGTCAAATCCGACGCTCATATTGGCGCTGGAAGCCGGGGCATATACTTTAACCATTTTAAACTCCTAACTTCCATGACAGGGTACGCAGCAGATCGGCAAACACGCCCGCCGCCGTTACATCATTCCCTGCGCCATAGCCGCGAAGCACCAGCGGCAGTGGCTGATAATAGTGGCTGTAGAACGCCAGGGCATTCTCGCCGTTTTTCACCTTGTACAGCGGATCGTTGCCATCCACTTCGGCAATCTTCACCCGGCAAACGCCATCCTCTTCAATGTTGCCAACATAGCGCAATACCTTACCTTCATCACGGGCTTTCGCCACGCGTGCGGCAAAGGCATCGTCAAGCTGAGGTAAATTCGCCATAAAGGCGCTGACGTCACCGCTGTCATCAAATTCCGCTGGCAGCACCGGCTCAATCACGATATCCGAAAGCTCAAGCTCGCGGCCCGTTTCGCGCACCAGGATCAGCAGCTTGCGCGCCACGTCCATCCCGGAGAGATCGTCGCGCGGATCCGGCTCGGTGTAGCCCAGCTCGCGCGCGGCACGGGTGGCTTCCGACAGGCTCATGCCTTCATCCAGCTTACCGAAGATAAACGACAGGGAGCCGGAGAGGATGCCGGAGAAACGCTGCAATTCATCGCCCGCGTTCAGCAGGTTTTGCAGGTTCTCGATGACCGGCAGGCCGGCGCCGACATTGGTGTCGTACAGGAACTTGCGGCGCGACTTGCTCGCCGCCAGGCGCAGCTGGTGATAGTAATCCATCGACGAGGTATTGGCCTTTTTGTTCGGCGTTACCACGTGGAAACCTTCGCGCAGGAAGTCGGCGTACTGTTCGGCCACCGCCTGGTTCGAGGTACAGTCGACGATCACCGGGTTGAGCAGGTGATACTCTTTCACCAGGCGGATCAGGCGACCCAGGTTGAACGGCTCTTTCGCCTCTTCCAGCTCCGCCTGCCAGTTTTCCAGGTTCAGACCGTGGACGTTAGTGAGCAGCGCTTTCGAATTCGCAATTCCGCAGACGCGCAGATCGATGTGCTTTTTCTTGAGCCACTCCTGCTGGCGCTTCACCTGCTCCAGCAGCGCACCGCCGACGCCGCCGACGCCAATCAGGAACAACTCGATGACCTGATCGGTGTTGAACAGCATCTGGTGAACCACGCGCACGCCGGTGGTGGCATCGTCGTTATCGACTACAACTGAAATTGAACGCTCGGAAGAGCCCTGCGCAATCGCCACGATGTTGATATTAGCCCGCGCCAGCGCGGCAAAGAATTTGGCAGAGATACCGCGCAGGGTGCGCATGCCGTCGCCAACGACGGAGATCACCGCCAGACGCTCCTGAATAGAGAGCGGCTCCAGCAGCTCCTCTTTAAGCTCCAGATAGAACTCTTCCTCCAGCGCGCGACGGGCGCGCAGGCAATCACCCTGCGGTACGCAGAAGCTGATGCTGTATTCGGAAGAGGACTGGGTGATCAGCACAACAGAGATCCCGTTGCGGGACATGGCGGCAAACACGCGTGCAGCCATGCCGACCATCCCCTTCATCCCCGGGCCGGAGACGCTGAACATCGCCATGTTATTGAGGTTTGAAATGCCCTTCACCGGCAGGTCATCTTCATCCGCGCTGGCGCCAATCAGCGTGCCCGGCGCTTGCGGGTTACCGGTGTTTTTAATCAGGCATGGGATCTGGAACTGGGCAATCGGGGAGATGGTGCGCGGGTGAAGTACTTTGGCGCCGAAGTAGGAAAGTTCCATCGCTTCCTGATACGACATGGACTTCAGCAGCCTGGCGTCCGGCACCTGGCGCGGATCGCAGGTATAAACGCCGTCGACGTCAGTCCAGATCTCACAACAGTCTGCGCGCAGGCACGCGGCCAGCACGGCGGCGGAGTAATCAGAGCCGTTACGGCCCAGCACGACTAATTCGCCCTTCTCGTTCCCGGCGGTAAAGCCCGCCATCAGGATCATATGGTCAGAGGGGATTTTGCTCGCGGCGATACGGCGGGTCGATTCGGTAATATCGACGGTGGATTCGAGGTAGTGGCCCACCGCCAGCAGTTTTTCAACCGGATCGATGACCGTCACGCAGTGACCGCGCGCTTCCAGCACGCCCGCCATGATGGCGATGGAGAGTTTTTCACCCCGGCAAATCAGTGCCGCGTTGATGCTGTCCGGGCACTGACCCAGCAGGCTGATACCGTGAAGGACATGTTTAATCTGGGCAAATTCGAGTTCAACGGTGGTTTTCAGCTGCGCCAGCGGGAAGCCCGGCTGGGCATCTGCCAGCCCCTGAAGCAGCTCGGTGAAGATACGCTCAGCGTCGCTGATGTTCGGAAGTGCATCCTGACCACCAATGGTTTTTTCAATCATCGCCACCAGGTGGTTCGTGATTTTGGCCGGGGCAGAGAGCACGGTGGCAACCTGCCCCTGCCTGGCGTTGCTTTCCAGGATATCGGCAACGCGCAGAAAACGCTCCGCATTTGCCACTGACGTACCGCCGAACTTCAACACTCGCATGGTTCTACCTCATTTCCTTTAGCCGAAAAAAAAGCCCGCACTGTTCAGGTGCGGGCTTTTTTCTGTTTTTCCTGTACGCGTCAGCCCGCATCGTTACCTGTGGTAATGATGGTGGTTGTAGTAATGGTGGTGATGCTGATGCGTTTCATGGATGTTGTGTACTCTGTCATTATTATCTGTCTGTGCTCTATTCTTTTAGGGTTAAAGGATCGGGCACCTTAAGTCAATGAATTTTTAATTTGATCACAATTTGGGGCATTCTCACGTCCCGCTGCGAGCAGATTTATTTTCATCCGAATACCCCATATGCAACCCCAGCTATCAGCGAGATCGGCCATATTAAAAACTTATAGCAGCATTTTACTCGGATAATTTTTTTTCAATATCATGGAGCAATCGGTGCAGCATTGCCGTATCGCGCTGTTCCAGACGTCCCAGGCGCTGCTGCAACCAGTCCACCATTTTCCGATCGTCAGCCACGCCCAGCTGCATAAGCAGTTTGTCAGCGCGAACGCGCAGGGCCGCCAGCTGGTTTTCATCCGTTTCTGTCACCGGTGGCTGAGAAATTTGTATTAAGGATGCTAATTGATAGCAGTAAACCATCACCGCCTGGCCCAGATTGAGTGATGGATAATCCGCCACCATCGGCGCGCCCGTCAGCACGTCAGCCAGCTCCAGTTCTTCATTCGTCAGCCCCGAATCTTCGCGCCCAAACACCAGCGCGGCTTTCTCCAGCCACTGGCTTTTTTCTTCCAGCATGGGCACCAGTTCAGCAGGCGTGGCGTAATAGTGAAACTTCGCCCGGCTGCGCGCGGTGGTCGCGACGGTAAACGAAATATCGTGCAGGGCGTCAGCGAGCGTCGCGTAAGTGGTTATATTATCGAGAATATCACCCGAACCGTGCGCTACCCACCGTGCGGCAGGCTCCAGATGCGCCGTGCTGTCCACGATACGCAAATCGGTAAAACCCATGGTCTTCATGGCACGCGCCGCAGCGCCAATATTTTCAGCTCTTGCTGGTGCCACCAGCACAATAGACAGATGCATTTATGCTCTCTTTTTAATCAGTTAGCAGATAAAAATGTGATTCACTTCAACATATTACGCAGCACGAATTTACAATTTTGCAACACAAATCACCGAAATAGCGTTTCATAACAATTAAAAAAAGCTAAACTATTTTGTGGCTGAACAATCAGTTAGAATGTTAACAGAAGTCTATTATCCTTATGTTTTGTAATGATAATGACTATACGAATACTCTTTTCTGATTGGATTCGTATCGTTTATCAATCAATGTCCGCAACTAGTTGGTTTATTGAAAAATTGTGACAAAGGCTAGCATTCAGCTACGATGATTTCATCAAACTGTTAACGTGCTACAATTGAACTTGATATATGTCAACGAAGCGTAGTTTTATTGGGTGTCCGGTGTCACTTAGCCTGTTATGTTGCTGTTAAAATGGTTAGGATGACAGCCGTTTTTGACACTGTCGGGTCCAGAGGGAAAGTACCCACGACCAAGCTAATGATGTTGTTGACGTTGATGGAAAGTGCATCAAGAACGCAATTACGTACTTTAGTCACGTTAGGCCGATCATGTTAATTTGCGACATGCATCAGGCAGGTCAGGGACTTTTGTACTTCCTGTTTCGATTTAGTTGGCAATTTAGGTAGCAAACATGCAGACCCCGCACATTCTTATCGTTGAAGACGAGTTGGTAACACGCAACACGTTAAAGAGCATTTTCGAAGCAGAAGGCTACGATGTCTTTGAAGCGACCGATGGCGCAGAGATGCATCAGATCCTTTCTGAAAATGATATCAACCTGGTGATTATGGATATCAACCTGCCGGGCAAAAACGGCCTTCTTCTGGCGCGCGAACTGCGTGAACAGGCGAACGTCGCGTTGATGTTCCTGACAGGCCGTGACAACGAGGTTGATAAAATTCTTGGTCTGGAAATCGGCGCGGACGACTACATCACCAAGCCGTTTAACCCACGCGAGTTAACCATTCGTGCACGCAACCTGCTGTCCCGCACCATGAATCTGGGTACGGTCAGTGAAGAGCGTCGTAGCGTCGACAGCTACAAATTCAACGGCTGGGAACTTGATATCAATAGCCGTTCGCTGATTAGCCCGAACGGTGAGCAGTATAAACTGCCGCGCAGTGAATTCCGCGCGATGCTGCACTTCTGCGAAAACCCGGGCAAGATCCAGTCCCGTGCAGAACTGCTGAAGAAAATGACCGGTCGTGAGTTGAAGCCACACGATCGTACCGTTGACGTTACCATCCGTCGCATTCGTAAACATTTCGAATCTACGCCTGATACGCCGGAAATCATCGCCACCATCCATGGTGAAGGCTATCGTTTCTGCGGTGACCTACAGGAATAATCCTCCCGTCACGCAGTAAAAAACGGCGCATTTGCGCCGTTTTTTTTATCAATGCCACGGCATAATGGGCACCGCGCTGATCGCGTTTTTCGGTGAGCCTTCCACGACTTTGTCGGAATAAGCCAGATAAGCTAACGTGTTGCGTTTCGCATCGTAGAAACGCACCACCTGTAGCTTTTTGAACACCAGCGAGGTCCGTTTCTGGAATACGACGTCGCCCTGCGCTTTGCCGTTTTTAATTTTGTCGCTCAATTCAACCGGGCCAACCTGCTGGCAGGAAATGGCCGCGTCAGACGTATCCTCAGCCAGCCCCAGTCCGCCTTTAATCCCGCCCGTCTTTGCCCGGCTGACGTAGCAGGTGACGTTTTTAACATCCGGATCGTCAAAGGCCTCCACCACAATTTTGTGGTCCGGCCCAAACATTTTAAACACGGTATCCACAGAGCCCACCTGTTCAGCCTGCGCTGCGCTTCCCGCCATGAGTACCAACGCCGTAAAGAGTAAAGCCTTGTATTTCATATTGTTACCATTCATAAAAAATTACGCTGAGCGATTATTCAACACGTTAGCTAAAAATGTAGCAAGATCACAGGATTAGAATATATCCGCACATAACCCCCCACAAAAAGCATTTATGCGCAAAAAAAACACTGAATGCTAAAACGTCAAAAAATGCTATTATCCGCTAACCTGTAAACAGGCACCTGCGGCAGTTTTAAGGATGAGGATAGTATATGGATCAGGCTGGAATTATTCGCGACCTGCTCACCTGGCTGGAAGGTCATCTCGACCAGCCATTGTCACTGGATAATGTGGCGGCAAAAGCAGGCTATTCCAAGTGGCATCTGCAAAGGATGTTCAAGGATGTCACCGGTCATGCTATCGGTGCCTATATTCGTGCACGTCGGTTATCAAAGTCTGCTGTTGCGTTGCGTCTGACCGCGCGACCCATCCTCGATATTGCTCTGCAATATCGCTTCGATTCACAGCAAACCTTTACCCGCGCCTTTAAGAAACAGTTCTCGTTAACGCCAGCGCTTTATCGTCGCTCGCCTGACTGGAGCTCCTTTGGTATGCGTCCGCCGCTGCGTCTGGGCGAGTTCGCGATGCCGAAATATGAAATCATCACCCTGCCGGAAACGCACCTGGTCGGCACCACCCAGAGCTACTCCTGTTCCCTGGAGCAGATCTCCGAGTTCCGCCATCAGATGCGCGTTCAGTTCTGGCGCGAATTTTTAAGCCACGCGCCGGCGATCCCGCCGATTTTGTATGGCCTGAACGAAACGCATCCAAGCCAGGAAAAAGACGACGAGCAGGAGGTGTTTTATACCACGGCGCTCACGCCTGACATGGCGAACGGGTACATTCATGGCTCGCAGCCTGTCGTGCTGGAAGGCGGCGAATATGTAATGTTCTCATACGAAGGGTTAGGAACGGGCGTACAGGAGTTCATCCTGACCGTTTACGGGACCTGCATGCCGATGCTGAATCTGAATCGCCGTAAAGGTCAGGACATTGAGCGCTACTATCCGGCACAGGATGCTAAACCGGAAGAAGGCCCTATCAATCTGCGTATGGAATTCCTGATTCCGGTACGTCGTTAACGCTGTAATTCGTCCAGTGCAGGGGCATCAAGATGCGAAATGTCCCCTGCCGTTTCAACCACCCACCCCGATGCCAGCCAGGCGCTTTCCTGATAGTCGATACGGGAAATGGAACAGTTGCGCAGACGTAAACGGCGCTCGGCGTAAGCCGGCAGACCCAGAATGGTGCTCACCAGGCAACCCAGCGCGATACCGTGACTCACCAGCAGCGGACGGCTGCCTGCCGGAAGCTTGAGGCATTCCGCCAGCGCGGCATGCATACGCACGCTCAGCTCCTGCATGGATTCCCCTTCAGGAATACGACCATCTTCGGTACCGTTCACCAGCATGCGACGCCAGCCTTCTTCGATTTCCGTCAGCGTATCGATAGGACGTTTTTCCAGCACACCCATATCCAGCTCGCGCAGGCGCGGTTCGAGGGTGACGTCACAGCCACAGGCATCGGCGATGATGCGTGCCGTCTGCTGCGTGCGGCCCAAATCACTGGAGATAACGTGAGTGATGCCCAGCGTTCTGGCGCGCTCCGCCACCTGCCACGCTTGTTGCACACCCTTGTCGGTGAGAGGACTGTCTGACTGGCCTTGAATACGTCGCTCGGCGTTCCACTGCGTTTCACCGTGGCGAACAAGGTATACCTGTAACATGCTTTTTTTCCGTTATACTGCGATGAATTTTTTAATCGAGCTTAATTATGCACCATGTTATCTCTGCTACCACCAATCCTGCCAAAATTCAGGCAATTCTAAGGGCATTTGAAGAGATCTTCGGCGAAGGATCCTGCCATATTGACGCCGTCGGCGTCGAGAGTGGCGTGCCGGAACAGCCGTTTGGCAGCGAGGAAACGCGCGCTGGCGCACGAAATCGCGTGGCGAATGCAAAAGCCGCCGCACCCGACGCTGACTTCTGGGTCGCGATTGAAGCGGGCATCGACGAAGGGGCAACCTTTAGCTGGGTTGTCATCGAAAGCCGCGAGCAGCGCGGCGAAGCGCGTTCAGCCACCCTGCCGCTGCCGGAGGTCATTCTGGAAAAAGTCCGCGCAGGTGAAGCGCTCGGGCCAGTGATGTCACAGTACACCGGCATTGATGAAATTGGGCGTAAAGAAGGGGCGATTGGCGTCTTTACGGCGGGTAAGCTCACGCGTTCAGGGGTTTACCATCAGGCGGTGATCCTGGCGCTGAGCCCGTTTCATAACGCGATTTATCGTTAAGTTTGTAGGCCGGATAAGGCGAAGCCGTCATCCGGCGTTTTTCAGCAATACCGCTTCCAGCCACTGGCGCAGCTCAACCGGCGCAGACTTCAGGCTGTTCGATCCACGGGTGATCGTCGCGATGCCCGCGCCCAGCTCGTTTTTCAGCTCGCGCTGGCTCATTTCGCCGCGCAGCAGTTCCTCAATAATGCGTACCCGCGTACCCAGCGCTTCACGCTCGTCTGGCGTCAGCATCAGCTGGAGCAACGGTAAATGCAGATCTTTGTCATAAGACTGTCGAAGCAGCTCCACAAAACGAAGCCACTCCTGATGACGCTGTTCGGCCATGGCCGAGGAATACGGGGAATGCTGGGTCATGTTATGCTGCCTCTTGTACTCATTAACGAGTACAGCATAACACAACCCACGCCGATCAGTAACGTCTCTGCCACTCGGCATCGCTCATCAGGGCATCTTTTTCCCCCATGAAGTGCCGATAGTAGGCGTCATACGCCAGCACGTTCTTCACGTATCCGCGCGTTTCCGAGAACGGAATGCTTTCAACGAACGCCACGGCGTCGAGTCGCCCTGCGCTGTTGCCGAGCCACGTCCGCACGCGCCCAGGCCCTGCGTTGTACGCCGCTGACGCGAAGATGCGGTTATTACCGAACTGCTGATAGACGTACTGCAAGTAACTGGTACCGATGTTGATGTTGGTATCCGGATCCAGTAGCTGGGACGGGCTGCTGTACCCCGGGATATTAAACATTTTCACCGTGTGCGTCGCGGTGCCCGGCATAATCTGCATCAGGCCGCTGGCCCCCACCGGAGAACGCACTTTCGGGTTCCAGGCGCTCTCCTGGCGCGCGATTGCCATTGCGTAGCTCTGCGGGATATCTTTGTCGCGGGTGTAGCGCTCAAAGAGATCGTTGTACGCCAGCGGGAAACGCTCCTCAAGATGATCCCACAGCTTGCCGGCGATCGTCGCCTGTACGCTCAGATCCCACCAGCGATTATCAAACGCGTAGCGGGCAAGCTGCGCCTTCTCATCGACGGTACGGCTGGTGACCAGATTGGCCCACTCGCTGCGCGCGGTATTATCCAGATTCCAGTACATTAGCTCGCGCACGCGGGCCATTTCTGGCCCCTGGGTCAGCGCCGGGTTCGCGTTGGCGGGCGCTTTGTCGATCTTCAGCGTGTACTCCTCGCCCAGACGCTGTGCCGCCGCCATCGGGTAGAATCCGCGCTGCTGCATCAGGGAGTGGAGGATCGCTTTGGCTTCGTCTTCACGGCCACGCTCCAGCAGCAGGTCCGCCTGCCAGTAACGCCACTCATCTTTCTCTTTGGCATCCATCGGCAGACGCGCCAGCCAGGTATTAAGGCCGCGGCGGTCGCCCATGCCCAGCGCCATGCGCACGCGGCGCTCCACCAGCGAAACGGAGTTTGAACGCATCACCGCATCGTCACGCCAGCGCGCCTGTTCGTCGGTGACATCCGTGCCCATCAGTCGCCACGCCACAATGTCGCGCAGCTCCTGGGTTTGATCGTCATTAAGCTGCTGGGCCTGCACCAGCTGCGGGATCATTAGCCGCGCGTTTTCCACATCGTCACGCGCCACGCTGGCGAAGGCCACCGCCGCCATTTGACGGGTAAAATCGGTCGCGCCGGTGGTACGCGCAAACGTCAGCACGGTGTTGGGATCGTTTGCCAGACCGATAACGGCAGACGCAATGGTCTGATAATCCGCTGGCATCTGGCCCGCCAGCACGTTGACCAGCCGGGTGTTTCCGGCCTTCATTGCCAGGCGAATGCGTTCCAGGTAAGCGAGCGGATCTTGCTTGCCCGAGGCGCGCCAGGCGCTGAAAAGCGGGTCACAGGCGTTTGGCTGGCTTTTGCCCGTCAACCACAGATCTTTCGCCCCGGCCCAGGCTTCCTCCTGCTGACCGGTCGCCCATTTCGCATAATAGTAATTACACTGCGCTTCCGTCGCACCCGGTTTATCCGGGCTGAAGGCCAGCAGGCCGCGCCAGTCTTCACGACGGGCCAGCTCGTTCACGAACCGGGATTTCAGGGTGCGCGCGGGCGGCAGGGTCGGGTTCGCCTGAATGAAGTTATTCACGGTGACGGTCGGTTGATTCATAAGATCGTCCGTGATCTGGCGATACTCAAGGTACGGATACAGCGGATAATCCTTAAGCGTCGGCATCAGCGCCTGCACGGTATCCATCTGCTTGTTGTCCCATGCCTGTTTAATCTGGGCATAGCGGTTACGTTGTTCATCCAGTGAATCGGCATGCACCGCCTGGCTTACCGCCATTACGCATACGCTGGCAGCCAGCAGACGCCAGACCACCCGTTTGGCTTTTTCCACAAGCTCTTCCTCATTGTTTTTCGTTAGTTGCAGCGTCTTGCCACGTCAAAGTTACCTCAACTTATGCTAACCAGGCATCCTACAACGCGCCACGTCGTGGACACTTTTTTACCTTTCTTGCACGTTTTAACACTCCCGACGTTCCTGGCTGGGATTAGGGCGTGAAAAAGGCTACACTTCGAGGCTGAAATTCATTCTCATCACGATAAAAGAGGCGAAGTCCAACGTGGCTCAATTCGTTTATACCATGCATCGTGTCGGCAAAGTTGTCCCGCCGAAACGTCATATTCTTAAAAATATCTCGCTGAGCTTCTTCCCGGGCGCAAAAATTGGTGTGCTGGGTCTCAACGGTGCCGGTAAGTCCACCCTGCTGCGCATCATGGCCGGCATCGATACAGACATCGAAGGTGAAGCCCGTCCGCAGCCTGGCATCAAGATCGGTTACCTGCCGCAGGAACCTCAGCTGAACCCGGAACACACCGTACGTGAATCCGTGGAAGAAGCGGTGTCCGAGGTGGTTAACGCGCTGAAAGGTCTGGATGAAGTGTATGCCAAATACGCCGAGCCGGATGCGGACTTCGACAAACTGGCCGCTCAGCAGGGCAAATATGAGGAAATTATCCAGGCGCACGACGGTCACAACCTGAACGTGCAGCTGGAGCGCGCGGCCGATGCCCTGCGTCTGCCGGACTGGGATGCGAAAATCGCGAATCTCTCCGGTGGTGAACGCCGCCGCGTGGCGCTGTGCCGCCTGCTGCTGGAAAAACCAGACATGCTGCTGCTCGACGAACCGACCAACCACCTGGATGCGGAATCCGTGGCCTGGCTGGAGCGCTTCCTGCACGACTTCGAAGGCACCGTGGTGGCAATTACCCACGACCGTTACTTCCTCGACAACGTGGCAGGCTGGATCCTGGAGCTGGACCGCGGTGAAGGTATTCCGTGGGAAGGCAACTACTCTTCCTGGCTGGAGCAGAAAGATCAGCGTCTGGCGCAGGAAGCGTCTCAGGAAGCGGCCCGTCGCAAGTCTATCGAGAAAGAGCTGGAGTGGGTTCGTCAGGGCGCGAAAGGCCGTCAGTCTAAGGGCAAAGCCCGTCTGGCGCGCTTCGAAGAGCTGAACAACACCGAATACCAGAAGCGTAACGAAACCAACGAACTGTTTATCCCGCCAGGAGCACGTCTGGGGGATAAAGTGGTTGAAGTGACCAACCTGCGTAAGTCATACGGCGACCGCCTGCTGATCGACGATCTGACCTTCTCCGTACCGAAAGGTGCGATCGTGGGCATTATCGGTCCGAACGGCGCGGGTAAATCGACCCTGTTCCGTATGATGTCCGGTCAGGAGCAGCCTGACAGCGGCTCTATCACCCTGGGTGAGACCGTGAAGCTGGCCTCCGTGGACCAGTTCCGCGACGCGATGGACAACAGCAAAACCGTGTGGGAAGAAGTCTCCGGCGGGCTGGATATCATGCGTATCGGCAATACCGAGATGCCAAGCCGCGCCTATGTTGGCCGCTTTAACTTCAAGGGCACCGACCAGGGTAAACGCGTGGGCGAACTGTCCGGCGGTGAGCGTGGTCGTCTGCACCTGGCGAAACTGCTTCAGGTTGGCGGCAACGTTCTGCTGCTCGATGAACCGACCAACGACCTGGACATCGAAACCCTGCGCGCACTGGAAAACGCCCTGCTGGAGTTCCCGGGCTGCGCCATGGTTATCTCGCACGACCGCTGGTTCCTTGACCGTATCGCGACCCACATCCTGGACTACCAGGACGAAGGTAAAGTGGAGTTCTTCGAAGGTAACTTCACCGAATACGAAGAGTACAAGAAACGCACGCTGGGCGCTGACGCGCTGGAGCCGAAGCGTATTAAGTACAAGCGTATTGCTAAGTAAGTGCCCAAAAAAGCCGGGTGGCGCTCACGCTTACCCGGCCTACGGTTCTGCGCTGTTTGTAGGCCGGGTAAGGCGAAGCCGCCACCCGGCTTTTTTATTTGCCAACGTAATACCGCTTCACCTCGTCAAACTGCATCGCAAACTCGATATAGCTCATCAGCGCGGGCGAATTGAGCTTACGGCTCGGATAGGCCAGCCACAGATCGTTTCCCTCAACGCTCCACTCCGGCAGCACTTTCACCAGCGCGCCCCTCTTGATTTTGTCTTCCAGCAGGAATGCGGGTAGCAGCGTGATCCCCGCCCCGGCAATCGCGCATTCGCGGGCGTACACCAGGTTATCCGTCAGATGGGCGTTATCCGGCAGAAAGCGATAATCCTCGCTCTCGCTCTGCAACAACCACTCAGCCCAGGATTTATGGGTAATACAGCGGTGATCCACCAGCTGTCGGGGATGGGTTAACGGCTCCCGGCGCGCCAGATAGTCGGGCGATGCCAGCATGTAGCGTGGACAGTGCCCTATCATGCGGCCGATCAGGGAAGAGTCCTGAGGTTTCCCGGTTCGCAGGGCAACGTCGAAACCCGATTCCACAAGATCGAGGACATCATCTGAAATTGAGACATCGAGCGAAACGTCAGGATAGCGAAGCTGGAATTCGGCATTCATATGCGCCAGCAGGGTCGCGCCAATCCCCGCCGGACACGTCATACGCAGCCGTCCGCTGGGGTTTTCGCGCAGGCGCTGAATGGCATATTCCGCCCGCTCGCTGGCCGCCAGCATCTCGCGACAGTGCACCAGATAGTGCTCGCCCGCGAACGTCAGGCTGATCCTGCGCGTGGTGCGATTCAGCAGACGGATCCCCACCTGCTGTTCAAGCTGGCTGATGCGCTGGCTGACGCTGGATTTCGGCAGCTCAGCTTTCAGCGCCGCCGCGGTAAAGCTGCCCATTTCTGCCACCAGCGCAAACAGCGCCATATCCTGAAGCTGTTTAAACATGATTGTTCACCCCGTGCGAACGGTGAGCTCTGGATTGTCCATCTTATCACGCAGCTGATCCCTTACCAGACTAGCCTCAACAAGACGCATTTCATCGAGGAGCACAGGTCAGTGAAATGATTGCGCCGCAGGGGTATATGCGTGGGGAGGTAGTGGTTGAGTTCTGAGTGGATAGTTCCCCTCACCCTAACCCTGCTCCCCCATCATCTCCTTCACCAGCTCGACGCAGCGCAGGAAACGGGTGTCGTAGTCCGACTCTTCAACATGCACAAAATCAACGTTGTTTTCGTTAAGCATCTCAACCAGCATGGTCTGGAACTCGCGCCTGTCCACCGAGCTGCCCAGGCTGCGCATGCCGTCGGCCACCCACGGCGTGTTGTTTTCCAGCAGGATCACCAGGTCAAAGCGATATTCGTCAATCAGCGCCTGCACAAACGGGTGCTCACGTCCTTCGTACTTTTTACAGAACGCCTGCGTGGTAACGAAATCAGTATCAATAAACGCGACTTTGTTGGCGTATTTCACCGCAAAATCAATGTACTGGGCGTGTCCCAGCGCAATTTTATCGTAGTCGGAATACTGCAATGCCATCTCGTCACCGCCGAGGTGTGAGAAGACATAATCGCGTCCGTACTCCCACGCGCTGGTGGTGTTGAAGATATTCGCCAGCTTATTGACCAGCGTCGATTTGCCGCTCGACTCGCCGCCAAGGATCGCCACCGTACGCACGAAGAACGGCTTCACCTCGGTCGGGATATAGTCCCAGTAACGGAACGGGTTCTCACGGATCTGCGCACCGCTGATGTTCATAAAGGTGCGTTTAGGATCGATCAGCACGGTTTCAATGCCCAGATGCTCGCGGAACTGCGGCGCATCGGACTCTTCAGAGGTGTAGATCCAGTTAGGCGTAATGCCCTTCTCTTCCATAAACGCTTTGACGCCGTTGCTCCACACGTCCCAGCCATGCGGATACGGCTCCATGCCCTCTTCATTAAAGGCATGAATGCGAATATTTTTCTGATACTTAAACGTCTGAAGCAGCCAGCGCAGGCGGTCCGGCACCGTGGGCTGCTGCGACATGGCGCTGTCTTCAAATAGCTGGCGATCGCGGGTTTCGTCGTAGCCCATGATGATATGCAGCTCGTCGACCTGGCTACAGGCGCGCTGGATCAGGTAGATGTGCCCGGTATGCAGCGGGTAGAACTTGCCGAACACCACGCCAATGTTCTTTTGCATCCGCGGAAATTCAAGCCCCAGAAAACGGTGCAGCGCTTCAAGCTTCTGCGCGCTGGGGCTTTTGATTTTGGCGTTCAGCAGTTGGCTCAGGTAGCCCTTGGTCATGCCGCTGGCGTCCGCCACCTGCTGCAACGTGCAGCCCTTCTGGCGGATCGCGGTCTTGATGTAGTCAAATGATGACATAAATTACGGTGCCTCCTGCAAAATCGAATACGTAATTATAAGTCGTCAAAGACATTTAACGCATCTGCGAGTTTTTTAACGCCAAAAACCTGCATCCCTTCCGGGATTTTTTTCGGCACGTTGGCGGCCGGAACAATCGCGCGGCGGAAGCCGTGTTTTGCCGCTTCGGAGATACGCTCCTGTCCGCTCGGCACCGGGCGAATTTCGCCCGCCAGCCCCACTTCGCCAAACACCACCAGATCCTGCGGCAGCGGCCTGTCGCGCAGGCTGGAGACCATCGCCAGCAGAAGCGCCAGGTCCGCGCTGGTTTCGGTCACCTTCACGCCACCGACCACGTTGACGAACACATCCTGATCCGCCATTTGCAGGCCGCCGTGACGGTGCAGCACCGCCAGCAGGATCGCCAGGCGGTTCTGTTCCAGACCGACCGCCACCCGCCGTGGGTTGCCCATCATCGAGTGATCCACCAGCGCCTGAATTTCGACGAGCAGCGGACGCGTCCCTTCCCACAGCACCATTACCGAACTGCCGGAGGTGATCTCATCGCCGCGGCTCAGGAAGATGGCCGACGGGTTGCTGACTTCGCGAAGCCCCTGCTCGGTCATGGCAAAAACGCCCAGTTCATTCACCGCGCCGAAGCGGTTTTTGTGGCTGCGCAGGGTACGGAAGCGGGAGTCCGCATCGCCGTCGAGCATCACCGAGCAGTCGATACAGTGCTCCAGCACCTTCGGACCCGCCAGCGAACCGTCTTTGGTGACGTGGCCCACCATCACAATCGCCACGCCGCGCGTTTTGGCAAAGCGCGTCAGGTAAGCGGCGGTCTCACGCACCTGCGCCACGCTGCCCGGCGAGGACTGGATGTCCGCCATGTGCATTACCTGGATGGAGTCGATGACCATCAGCTTCGGCTGCTCTTCTTCGGCGATCATGCAGATCTGCTCGATGCTGGTTTCCGACAGCATGTTCAGGTTACCGGTCGGCAGGCCGAGACGGTGAGCGCGCATCGCCACCTGCTGGAGGGATTCTTCACCCGTCACGTACAGGGTTTTCATCTGTTCGGCGAGCTTGCAGAGCGTTTGCAGCAGCAGGGTCGATTTCCCCGCCCCCGGGTTACCGCCGATCAGAATCGCGCTGCCCGGCACCACGCCGCCGCCGAGCACGCGGTCAAATTCTTTGAATCCGGTTGAGAAGCGCGGCAGCGCCTCAAGGCTGATATCCGAAAGTTTTTGTACCTTCGACACGCCTGCATTGCCCGCATAGCCGCTCAGACGCTCATTGCGGGCCACGCTCGGCGAAGCCGCCACACCACGCACTTCGGTTATGGTGTTCCAGGCATGACAGGCACTGCATTGCCCCTGCCAGCGCGGATAATCCGCACCACATTCATTACAGACAAATGCGCGTTTTGGAGCTTTCGCCACGGTTTACCTCGTTATTTCTGTGCAGCCTGCGTGCCGGGTGGCGCTTACGCTTACCCGGCCTACAGCGCAGACCGTTATTTCTGGTTGATGCTGCCGGAGAGAATGCAGAACACCCCCATCAGGTCAGCGTGACGGATAGTAACTTCCGTCTTTTCATTCACTTTTGGCTTGGCGTGGTAGGCAATACCCAGACCGGCAGCTTTGATCATCGGCAGATCGTTCGCGCCATCGCCGATGGCGACGGTCTGCTCGACCGGAATCTCATACTTTTCCGCCAGGCGCGTCAGGGTTCTGGCTTTGTACTGCGCATCCACGATGTCGCCGATGACCTGACCGGTCAGCCTGCCGTCCATGATCTCTAGCTCGTTTGCCACCACGGTGGTCAGACGCAGCTTGTCACGCAGGTAATCGGCAAAGAAGGTGAACCCACCGGAGGCAATCGCCACTTTCCAGCCGAGCGTCTCCAGCTTGAGCACCAGCTGCGTCAGCCCCGGCATCAGGGGCAGTTCATCGCGCACCTGACGCAAAATGTTCGCATCGGCTCCCTTCAGCGTCGCCACGCGTTGTCGCAGGCTGGCGGTGAAATCCAGCTCGCCGCGCATCGCGCGCTCGGTGACTTCCGCCACCAGTTCGCCGCTGCCCGCCAGTTTAGCGATCTCGTCGATACATTCGATCTGAATGGCGGTAGAGTCCATGTCCATCACCAGCAGGCCCGGCGTTTTCAGATGCGGGATCTTGCCGAGCGGGGCAACGTCCAGCCCGGCATCGTGCGCCAGGCGCGTGGCGCGCTGCGTCAGGGAACCCGCGAGGCGAATGACCTGATAATCTTCCACGCACCAGGCCGCAACGATGACCATCGCTGCGCCCAGTTTGGTTTGATACTGGGTCAGGCGCTGCTTATCCAGGCCGCGTCCGTACAGCAGCCAGCCGCTACGGCCAGCGTGGTAATCGAGAGGCATCACCTCATCGCCACTTAACGAGAGCGGCAATCCTGGCCATAAAGAGACATCCGTTGGCAGGTCGCACCAGGTAATGTTCGGCATTGAAGCTCCTGTAATTTCGTTCGCGCCGGAAGGTTCCCGAGGGAAAATAACGCATGAGGCTACCCTGTAACCATCACTTCTGGCAACATTAAGCCGTAAATTTTCAGCAGGTGGAATATGGCTCGCGCAAAACTGAAATTCCGGCTTCATCGCGCCGTGATCGTCCTTATCTGTCTCGCCCTGTTAGTGGCGCTGATGCAGGGGGCATCCTGGTTTAGCCAGAATCACCAACGGCAACGTAACCCGCAGTTTGAAGAGCTGGCCCGCACGCTGGCGCGCCAGGTGACGCTTAACGTTGCGCCGTCTATGCGCACCGAAACGCCGGACGACAAGCGGATAGCCCTGGTGTTACGACAGCTCACGGAAAACAGCCGCATTCTGGATGCGGGCGTGTACGATGAACAGGGCGACCTGATTGCCCGCGCGGGTGAGCATGTCGACGTGCGCGACAGGCTGGCGCTGGACGGCAAAAAAGCCGGCGGTTATTTCAATCAGCAAATCGTCGAACCTATTGAGGGCAAAAATGGTCCGCTCGGCTATTTACGCCTGACGCTCGATACCCACACCCTGCCAACCGAAGCCAAACAGGTGGATAACACCACCAATATTTTGCGCCTGATGCTGCTCCTCTCGCTGGCGATTGGCGTCGTGCTGGCGCGCACGTTGCTTCAGGGCAAGCGCACCCGCTGGCAGCAGTCGCCATTCCTGCTAACCGCCAGTAAGCCGGTTCCCGAAGAGGAAGAGAGCGAGAAGAAAGAATAGTGATAAAGTAGGCAGATGATTCGGAAAAGGAACTCTGCCATGACGACGTTACGCCTGCTTATCTCTGACTCTTACGATCCCTGGTTTAACCTGGCGGTGGAAGAGTGCATCTTCCGCCAGATGCCCGCCACCCAGCGCGTGCTGTTTCTCTGGCGCAACGCCGATACGGTCGTCATTGGCCGCGCGCAAAACCCCTGGAAAGAGTGTAACACCCGCCGTATGGAAGAGGACAACGTCCGCCTGGCCCGCCGCAGCAGCGGCGGTGGCGCAGTGTTTCACGATCTGGGCAATACCTGCTTTACCTTTATGGCGGGCAAGCCGGAATACGATAAAACCATCTCGACCTCTATTGTCCTCAACGCGCTCAATGCGCTCGGCGTGAAGGCCGAAGCCTCCGGACGTAACGATCTGGTCGTGAAAACGCCCGAGGGCAATCGGAAAGTGTCAGGCTCCGCCTACCGCGAAACCCCGGATCGCGGATTCCACCACGGTACCCTGCTGCTGAACGCCGACCTGAGCCGTCTGGCAAACTACCTCAACCCGGACAAGAAAAAGCTCCAGGCGAAAGGGATCACCTCCGTACGCGGTCGCGTGACGAATCTGGTGGAACTGCTGCCGGGCATTACCCACAAGCAAATTTGCGATGCGATCCGTGAAGCCTTCTTTGAGCATTACGGCGAGCGCGTGGAGGCGGAAGTGATTTCGCCGGATAAGACCCCCGACCTGCCCAACTTCGCTGAAACCTTTGCCCGCCAGAGCAGCTGGGAGTGGAACTTCGGCCAGGCACCGGCGTTTTCACACCTGCTGGACGAGCGCTTCACCTGGGGCGGCGTGGAGCTGCACTTTGACGTGGAAAAAGGTCATATCTCCCGTACGCAAGTGTTTACCGATAGCCTGAATCCGGCACCGCTGGAGGCGCTGGCGGCACGTTTGCAGGGCTGTTTGTACCGGGCGGATATGCTGCAACAGGAGTGTGACGCGTTACTTGTTGATTTCCCGGAACAGGAACAAGAGTTGCGGGACTTATCAGCATGGATTGCGCAGGCAGTACGCTAGTAAAAAAGCCCGCTGGCGCTGCGCTTAGCGGGCCTGCAAAACGTAGGCCGGGTCAGGCGAAGCCGCCACCCGGCACAACAGCTCTTACTCTTTATCGCCCAGCAGAACGGATTCCAGCGCGATTTTGATCATGTCGTTGAAGGTGGTCTGACGCTCGGCAGCGGTGGTCTGCTCGTGAGTACGGATGTGGTCAGACACGGTGCAGATGGTCAGCGCTTTCGCACCAAACTCAGCCGCCACGCCGTAGATACCCGCCGCTTCCATTTCCACGCCCAGGATGCCGTATTTTTCCATCACATCAAACATGTCGCCTTCTGGCGAGTAGAACAGATCGGCAGAGAACAGGTTGCCCACGCGCGCGTCAACGCCCAGCGCTTTTGCCGCGTCAACCGCGTTACGCACCATGTCAAAGTCAGCGATTGCCGCAAAGTCATGATCCTTAAAGCGGATGCGGTTAACTTTAGAGTCGGTACATGCGCCCATGCCGATCACCACGTCACGCAGCTTAACGTCCATACGCACCGCACCGCAGGAGCCTACGCGGATGATTTTCTTCACGCCGAAATCGGTGATCAGCTCTTTGGTGTAGATGGAGCAGGACGGGATACCCATGCCGTGGCCCATAACGGAGATTTTGCGGCCTTTATAGGTACCGGTGAAGCCCAGCATGCCGCGAACGTTGTTCACTTCACGCACGTCTTCGAGGAAGGTTTCTGCAATGTGCTTCGCGCGCAGCGGGTCGCCCGGCATCAATACGACGTCAGCGAAATCACCCATTTCTGCATTAATGTGAGGAGTTGCCATCTTCAGTTCCTTTTACATTGTTGTTTTTGCCGGGTGGCGGCTACGCTTTACCCGGCCTACATTCTGTTCTCCCTCTCCCTGTGGGAGAGGGCCGGGGTGAGGGCATCAGGCCGCACCCAATCCGTTTAGAACATAGCCTTGCCATATTCCATGTCAGACGTACCAAAGTATTTCGCAATCGTCTGGCCGATGTCCGCGAAGGTTTCACGGTGCCCCAGCGAACCCGGTTTTACTTTCGGGCCGTACACCAGCACCGGAATGTGCTCGCGGGTGTGGTCAGTACCGGTCCAGGTTGGGTCACAGCCGTGGTCGGCGGTCAGGATCAGAATGTCATTTTCTCCCACCAGCTCCATCAGCTCTGGCAGACGGCGGTCGAACAGCTCCAGGCCTGCCGCATAACCGGCTACATCGCGACGATGGCCCCAGGAGGAGTCGAAGTCCACGAAGTTGGTGAAGACAATGGTCTTATCGCCCGCTTCTTTCATCTCTTTGATGGTGGCGTCGAACAGCGCATCCAGACCGGTCGCTTTGACCTTTTTGGTAATGCCGCAGTTGGCGTAAATATCCGCGATTTTACCCACGGAAACAACCTGACCGCCTTTCTCGTCGACGAGCTTTTGCAGCACGGTAGGTGCCGGTGGCTCAACGGCCAGGTCGTGACGGTTACCGGTACGCTGGAAGTTACCCGCTTTGTCGCCGATAAACGGACGTGCGATCACGCGGCCAATGTTGTAGCCGCCTTCGGTCAGCTCTTCACGGGCGATTTCGCACAGCTCGTAGAGTTTATCCAGGCCAAACGTCTCTTCGTGGCAGGCAATCTGGAACACGGAGTCAGCAGAGGTGTAGAAAATCGGCTTGCCGGTTTTCATGTGCTCTTCGCCGAGCTGATCCAGAATCACGGTGCCGGAAGAGTGGCAGTTACCGAGGTAGCCCGGCAGGTTGGCACGCTTCACCAGCTTATCGAGCAGCTCCTGCGGGAAGCTGTTCTCGTGATCGGAGAAGTAACCCCAGTCGAACAGCACCGGCACACCGGCAATTTCCCAGTGGCCGGACGGGGTATCTTTCCCGGAAGAGAGCTCGTGCGCCCAGGCGTAGGCGCCCACCACTTCCGCGTTACCGTCCATACCAGCTGCGATTTTACCGGTAGAGCCTTCATGCGCTTTTACCAGCCCGAGGCGGGTCAGATTAGGTAGAGTCAGAGGGCCTTTACGACCGTTATCCGCTTCGCCTTTTGCACAGGCTTCCGCGATGTGACCCAGGGTATCGGAACCCACGTCACCAAAACGTTCTGCATCTTCGGTTGCGCCGATGCCGAATGAGTCCAGCACCATAATAAATGCACGTTTCATAATTGTTCTCCGTACTTAGTGCTTCATAAAAATGCGATCAGATCAGTATACCGCTATTCAGTGATACGACGATAGACCGTCGGTGTGGTTTCCGGTGCTTTATCGTCAAGAGATATTGCCGCTTTCACCGCTTTCGCCGCGTCCTGCCAGCTGGCTTCGTCCTTCGCGTGGATCACCGCCAGCGGACGTTGACCGTCAACGCTGTCGCCCAGACGGGCCATATCGGTAAAGCCGACGCTGTAATCAATGGTGTCCGATGCCTGACGACGACCGCCGCCCATAGACACGACAGCCATGCCGAGCGCGCGGGTGTCCATGGCGGAGACAAAACCTTCGCTGTCCGCGTAGACCGCCTTGCTGAGCATCGCGGTTGGCAGGTATTTCGCATAGTTTTCCACGAAGTCGGTCGGGCCTTTCTGCGCCGCCACCATACGGCCAAAGATCTCCGCCGCTTTGCCGTTATCAAGCACCGCCTGAAGCTTCGCGCGGGCTTCCGCATCGTCTTTGGCCAGCTTGCCGGAAATCAGCATCTCCACGCACAGCGCCATGGTGACGTCGAACAGGCGCGGGTTGCGGTATTCACCCGTCAGGAACTGCACGGCCTCGCGCACTTCAACCGCGTTACCGGCGCTGGACGCCAGCACCTGGTTCATGTCGGTCAGCAGCGCGGTGGTGCGCACGCCTGCGCCGTTGGAGACGCCAACGATCGCTTCGGCAAGCTGAGCAGAGAGTTCATAGGTCGGCATAAACGCGCCGCTGCCCACCTTCACGTCCATCACCAGCGCGTCCAGCCCTTCCGCCAGTTTTTTGGCGAGGATAGAGGCGGTGATCAGCGGAATGGAGTCTACGGTGGCGGTAATATCGCGCGTCGCGTAAAAACGCTTGTCTGCCGGCGCAAGAGAGCTGGTCTGGCCGATAATCGCCACGCCAACGTCTTTAATAATGTCGCGGAAGCGATTGTCATCCGGGAAGATATCGAAGCCCGGAATGGCTTCCAGTTTGTCGAGCGTACCGCCGGTGTGGCCCAGGCCGCGCCCGGAGATCATGGGAACGTAACCGCCGCAGGCTGCCACCATAGGGCCGAGCATCAGCGAAGTCACATCCCCCACGCCGCCGGTGGAGTGTTTGTCCACAATCGGGCCGTTGAGGTTGAGGCTTTTCCAGTCCAGAACGGTTCCTGAATCTCGCATCGCCATGGTCAGCGACACGCGCTCAGGCATCGACATATCGTGGAAGAAAATGGTCATCGCCAGGGCAGCAATCTGCCCTTCTGAGACGGTGTTGTCACGAATGCCGTTGATGAAGAAGCGGATCTCTTCGTCGCTTAAAGCAAGACCATCACGTTTTTTACGAATAATTTCTTGTGCGAGAAACACGGTAACCTCCATGCGGAATCGGGGGAGTTGTGGCGGGTGGCGCTACGCTTACCCGCCCTACGATCCTGTGGGCCGGATAAGCGAAGCGTCATCCGGCATTGTCTGGCAATCAGTAGCTGCTTGCGCTCTTACCGTCGCCGTGACCCAGCGCCTTCAGCAGGCTGGCCAGCAGGCTGGACGCGCCGAAGCGGTAGTGGCGGGAGTCAGCCCACTCAGCGCCAAACAGTTCGTCGGCAATCGCCAGGAACTGCTGCGCGTCTTCGGCGGTACGTACGCCGCCCGCAGGTTTGAAGCCAACGGTTTTGGATACGCCCATATCGCGAATGACTTCCATCATGATGCGCGCGCTTTCCGGCGTGGCGTTGACGGGCACTTTACCGGTAGAGGTTTTGATGAAATCTGCGCCAGCGTTGATGGAGATTTCAGATGCTTTACGAATCAGCGCTTCTTCTTTTAGCTCGCCGGTTTCGATGATCACTTTCAGCAGCACGTTTGCCGCCGCACAGGCGTCTTTACAGGCTTTCACCAGGTCAAAGCCAACCTGCTCGTTGCCGGCAATCAGCGCGCGGTACGGGAAGACCACGTCAACTTCGTCTGCGCCGTAGGCAATCGCCGCGCGGGTTTCCGCCAGCGCAATCTCAATGTCGTCATTGCCGTGCGGGAAGTTAGTCACGGTTGCAATGCGCACGTCCGGCGTGCCCTGCTCTTTCAGCGTTTTGCGGGCAATCGGGATAAAGCGCGGGTAGATACAAACGGCGGCGGTGTTACCCACTGGCGTTTTCGCCTGATGGCACAGGGCGATGACTTTTTCATTAGTGTCGTCATCGTTCAGGGTGGTCAGGTCCATCAGCTTCAACGCGCGCAGGCTGCTTGCAGTTAAATCGGTCATAACATTCTCCAACGGCAGTGCCGTATCAATTTTACCTTGCGGGTCTGTGAGTATTCTAACATTCACCCGCCTCTACACTTCGACATTCATCACAGTTAATGAAAACTGTGTGCAAATTTGCATTACTGTAATGAGATCTTCTTCAAATTTTCATGCGTCAACCGCTGACTAAAGCAGCGATACCCCCTGTCGGATCAAAAGCGCCAACGGGCTGGCTTTCTACAATTCGTTCACCATCCGCAGAACCCTCAAGGAAGTTGAACATGCCCGACGCCCTGCAACAACGATGCCAGCACATTGTGACAAGCCCGGTGTTAACCCCGGAACAAAAACGTCATTTTCTGGCGCTGGAAGCGGAAAACAATCTGCCCTATCCCGCTCTGCCAGAGGCGGCACGCGCCGCGCTGGATGAGGGATTTATCTGCGACATGTTCGAAGGCCATGCGCCTTACAAACCGCGCTACGTGCTGCCGGATTACGCTAAATTCCTGGCTAACGGTTCAGAATGGCTGGAGCTGGAAGGGGCGAACGATCTGGATGATGCCCTCTCGCTGCTCACTATCCTTTACCACCACGTTCCGTCCGTCACGTCCATGCCGGTCTATCTGGGCCAGCTTGATGAAATCCTCAGCCCTTATGTTAAAATTCTAACACAGGATGAAATCGATAGCCGAATAAAACGTTTCTGGCGCTATCTGGACCGCACCCTGCCAGACGCCTTTATGCATGCCAATATCGGCCCGGCGGATACGCCCGTCACCCGCGCCATTCTGCGCGCAGATGCTGAACTGAAGCAGGTTGCACCGAATTTGACCTTTATCTACGACCCGGACGTTACCCCCGACGATTTGCTGCTGAGCGTGGCGAAAAACATTTGTGAGTGCAGCAAGCCGCATATTTCCAACGGTCCGGTAAATGATAAAATTTTCACAAAAGGTCGCTATGGCGTGGTGAGCTGTTACAACTCCCTGCCGCTCGCGGGCGGCGGCAGCACGCTGGTGCGCCTTAACCTGAAAGCGATCGCGGAGCACAGCCACTCCCCGGAAGACTTTTTCACCCGTACCCTGCCCCACTACTGTCAGCAGCAAATCGCAATAATCGATGCGCGCTGCGATTTTTTATATGAGCAGTCCGGCTTCTTTGAGAATAGCTTCCTGGTGAAAGAGGGGCTGATTGATGCCGATCGTTTTGTGCCGATGTTTGGCATGTACGGCCTGGCCGAAGCGGTGAACGTGCTGTGCGAGAAAGCAGGCATAGCGGGACGGTACGGTAAAAGCGAGCAGGCCAATGCGCTGGGCTACCGCATCAGTGAACAGCTTGCGGCGTTTGTTGAAAACACGCCGGTGAAACACGGCTGGCAGCATCGCGCAATGCTGCATGCCCAGTCAGGCATCAGCTCCGATTCGGGCACCACGCCGGGGGCGCGTCTGCCGTACGGTGACGAGCCGGATCCCATCAGCCACCTGCTCGCCGTAGCGCCGCACCATAAACACTATCACTCGGGGATCAGCGATATTCTTACCCTGGATGAGACAGTCAAACGCAATCCTCAGGCGGTGGTGCAGCTGTGCCTGGGGGCGTTCAATGCCGGTATGCGTGAGTTCACCGCGAATGTGGCCGGAAACGACCTGGTACGCGTTACCGGGTATATGGTTCGCTTGTCGGATCTGGAGAAATACCGCGAGGAAGGATCGCGCACCAACACTACCTGGCTCGGCGAGGAGGCCGCGCGCAATACCCGTATTCTGGAACGTCAGCCGCGCGTGATTAGCCATGAACAGCAGATGCGCTTTAGTTAGTCAGGTCATCCCCTTCTCCTGCGTGGACGGACCGGGTAGCCGCCTGGCGCTGTTCCTCCAGGGCTGTAACCTGCGCTGCAAAACCTGCCACAATCCGTGGACGATAGGGCGCTGCAACGACTGCGGCGAGTGCGTTCCTCACTGCCCTCATGACGCGCTGACTCTTCAGGCCGGGCGCGTCTGGTGGCAGGAGAGTCACTGTCAGCAGTGCGACACCTGTCTGCACCTGTGTCCGCAGCAGGCGACGCCGATGGCGCAGCGCTACAGCGTCGAGGAGATCCTCGCCCGGGTCCGCACATCCGCGCCTTTTATCGAGGGCGTGACCGTCAGCGGGGGTGAAGCCACCACACAGCTGCCGTTTGTGGTGGCGCTGTTCACCGCGATCAAAGCCGATCCGTCCCTGCGCCATCTGACGTGCCTGGTAGACAGCAACGGCCTGTTAAGCGAAACCGGCTGGCAAAAGCTGCTACCGGTGTTTGACGGCGCGATGGTGGATCTGAAAGCCTGGGGCAATGAGCATCACCGTTTTCTGACCGGGCGCGAAAATCC
Organism: Enterobacter genomosp. S; assembly: GCF_001631805.1. Classification (NCBI taxonomy): domain Bacteria; kingdom Pseudomonadati; phylum Pseudomonadota; class Gammaproteobacteria; order Enterobacterales; family Enterobacteriaceae; genus Enterobacter; species Enterobacter genomosp. S. The sequence goes on from NZ_LVVA01000018.1 coordinate 234,021, forward strand.
GCTGATCAAGCAGAGCATACGCTGGCTGGCCGATCGTCATCGCCTGACGGAGCTGCGCCTGCTGGCGATCCCCGATCGGTGTGATTATCTGCAACATCTGCCATCGCTGACCGCTTTTATCCACTCCTTAGGGAAGGTTCCGGTGCGGATCAACGCGTTTCATGCCCATGGTGTTTACGGGGAGGCGGCACGATGGCGGAGCGCCACGCCGGAGGACGTCGAGCCGCTGGTGCGGGCGCTGGAGCAGCAGCACATTACGGTGATCCGCCCGGCCCTTTATCTATAGCGTGATGCCAAAGACCGCGCGCGTATTTTCCAGCAGCGCGCCGGCAATCACCTCTTCAGGCTCCTGACGCAGTTCACACAGCACGTCAAAAACGCGCGCCGCCTGCTCCGGGCGGTTGGGCTGGCCCTGAAAACCATTCAGCGGCATGTCAGGCGCATCCGTTTCCAGCAGGAGCGAAGACAGGGGGAGTTGCGCCATCACGTCGCGGGTTTTGCTGGCTCGCGGATAGGTGATGGTGCCGCCGACGCCAATCTTATAGCCCAGCCCGATAAAACGCTGCGCCTGCTGAAGGCTGCCGGCGAAACCGTGGACCACGCCCGTGCGCGGCAAATCGATGCGCTTCAGGTGCATCGCCAGTTTGTCATGGGTACGTCTGGAGTGGAGGATCACCGGCAGATCGTGGCGCTTTGCCAGCCGGAGCTGCGCATCCAGGATCGTCTGCTGGCGTTCAAACTGCGGATCTTCACGATAGAGATCGAGGCCGATCTCTCCGATGGCAACCAGCTTCTTATCTGCGTTTTGCAGCGTGGCATCCAGCCTGTCGATATGTTCATCAAGATGGTGCTCAATCACGATCGGATGCAGACCCAGCGCGGCGTACAGCGCATCGTGAACGCGGGCAAGTTCCAGGACGTTCTCAAATCTCGCCGCCTCAATAGCCGGGACAATAATGGCCCTCACGCCGGCCTGAGCCGCGCGCGCGATACTTACTGCTTCCTCACCGCTAAACGGGGGAAAATCAAAGTGGCAATGGGTATCGATAAAGCAGTGCGTCACGCCAGATCCTCGTTATCGAGTAGGCTATCGTTGGCCTGCGGCGCATCCACCAGCGGCATCGCCACCGCGTCATTGGCCACAACGGCGGGCGGCAATATGATGCTTTTATGCCGATGAAGAGGCGGTTGCTCGGCCAGCATTTTCCCGACGGTCGCCAGGAAGTAACGCCCGCACAGCCGCCCCGTTTTGTAGTCCATACGCAACGCAGGCAGCCGGCTGCCCAGCGCCATGCTCAGCAGCGGCTTAGGCGGATAAATTTCAAAGATGCGCAGCTTGCCCGGGGGTTTTTCAATAAAGCGCTGCATCGCGCCGTAGGTCGTTTCATGCTGCTTTGCGATATTTACCAGCGGTTGCAGGCTGCTGTCGCCCAGCCAGCGTTCCATACGCTTAAACCACTGTGGGGTGTAATACATCTGCGAAGGCACCGTGCGGATCACCACAATGGTGTTCGCCCCGCGCCGCGCCGCCTCCTGTACCGGCACCGCGTCGCTAATACCGCCATCAAGATAGCTGATCCCCTCAAGCAGCGCGCCGGTGCGGTAGAAACCGGGGATCGCGCTGGAGGCGCGGATGATATCCAGCCAGTTCTCTTTCTGCGGCGAAAAGTAACCCGGCGAATAGTCGTCGCCGCGGCTGGCGCACATCCAGAACTCTTTTCCGGTATCGAACAGTCGTGAAGCGGTATCCATGGCCAGCGGCATCTGGCTGGAGGTGGTATCCAGCAGCCAGTCGAGATCGATCAGGTTCCCGCCGCGCACGAAACGTACCGGGTTGAAGAACGCTTTGGAGGTGGTGTAGCGCATAATCACTTTGCGCGCATAGCCGGGCTGGTTACAGACATAGGCAGAGAGATTCTGCGCCCCGGCAGAGGTGCCGAAATAGAGATCGAACGGGTTAAACTCAGCGCGCATAAATTCGTCCAGCACACCTGCTGTGAAAATACCGCGTTGTCCGCCCCCTTCACAGACCAGCGCAAGCTGGCCTGCATAGAATGGTTTTAACGTCAGCGGCGCAATATTGCCGAGCGTCACGGGAATTCGCTGCCCCACCTCTGCCTTCCTGTTTTCATTATTAAGTTCAGACACAGTAACGCAGATCCCTGCCGGTTCTCAAACGAGAAAAAGCCAGTCACGAGGACTGGCTTGAGTTTGTTTAATGAATATTGCGTTTGCTACGGGCGACGTCGACCCGTAAACAGGCTCACCAGGAACAGAATAATACCGACGACGAAGACAATTTTCGCTGCCCATGCCGCGGTACCCGCCAGTCCACCAAAGCCCAATGCGGCGGCAATTAACGCGATAACCAGAAATATAATGCCCCAACGAAACATAAGCCTCTCCTTTACCATAGTTAATGTCGGCCGCTAAACGTGAGCGCTCAGGCCACTCACCGGCGTTTTTCCAGAGTCGTTTTTATTTCGCCCGCGGCTTTAAGCCAGACGGGCGAGTGGTGCTGCTTTACTTCGTTTTCAGATCATTTTTAACGCTTTTCACACCATCAATCGCTTTCGCAATTGATTCAGCACGATCGCTTTGTGCCTGGTTCTCAACCGTACCGGACAGCTGGACCACACCATCGGTGGTTTCAACTTTCACCATACGGGATGGCACGATGTCGTCCGCTAACAGTTTAGCTTTGATTTCGCTGGTAGTTGCTGCATCTCCGGCATAACCCTTCACCGAAGACTCTTTGCTGTCACGTACGTGCAGTTTGTCGCTGACGGAGCTTACGCCCTCAACGCCTTTGGCCACTTTAACGGCCTCTTCGGCCTGGGTCTGGCTTTCAACGAAACCGCTCAGGGTGACAACCTTGTTGTCGGTTTTAACAGAAATATCGGTGCTCTTAATGGATTCATGATCCACCAGTGCGGCTTTCACTTTTGCTGTGATAGAGCTGTCATCCATGAAATTACCGACTTTATTCATAGAGCTATCGATTTTTTCCCCTGCGGTATTGGCGGTATTTTGCGCTTTATCCATGGTGCTGGTTTCCGCCAGAGCAGAACCGCTTACCAGGACACTACCCAACGTTACAGCCAGCAGAGTTTTAGAAATCTTCAGTCTTGTCATATTCATCGATTTATTCCTGTGTTTTGCCCGTTATTTGGGCGACATACTTCCCTAAATCTTGGTTTTATATATTGCGAATTAACACACGGGCGAAATGGAGAACCAGTGGACATGCATTGAACAGTTAATTCATCCATGCCCGGTGCTAAACACTGAGTTAAATATAGATCACAATTACGGGGGTGCATTCAGAATTGGGGAAAAAACGAACGAATAGCGAAAAATTGCGTTGAATTAAGAACATTCCGCAAGGGTTTAATAACACAGGAATTAAAGAAGAGCACGGCGGCTGCCGTGCTCTGAGAGGGAATTAATGCTCGCGCGTTTTGCGGAACTGAACGTCAGGATAACGTTCCTGCGTCAGGTTCAGGTTCACCATGGTTGGGGCGATATAGGTCAGATTATCGCCGCCATCCAGCGCCAGCTGAACTTCGTTCTTACGCTTAAATTCTTCGAATTTCTTCACGTCTGAACACTCAACCCAGCGCGCGGTCGCCACGTTCACCGATTCGTAAATCGCTTCCACGTTGTACTCGCTCTTAAGACGGGCAACCACCACGTCAAACTGAAGCACACCCACCGCGCCCACGATCAGATCGTTGTTGGCGATTGGGCGGAACACCTGTACAGCCCCCTCTTCGGAAAGCTGAACCAGGCCTTTCAGCAGCTGCTTCTGCTTCAGCGGATCGCGCAGGCGAATGCGGCGGAACAGTTCCGGCGCGAAGTTCGGGATACCGGTGAACTTCATCATTTCGCCCTGCGTGAAGGTATCGCCAATCTGAATGGTACCGTGGTTGTGCAAACCAATGATATCGCCCGGATAGGCTTCTTCCACGTGCGAACGGTCGCCCGCCATGAAGGTCAGCGCGTCGGAGATCACTACGTCTTTGCCGATACGCACCTGACGCAGCTTCATGCCCTTCTCGTATTTACCGGACACTACGCGCATAAAGGCGACGCGGTCGCGGTGTTTCGGGTCCATGTTGGCCTGAATTTTAAAGACGAAGCCGGAGAACTTCTCTTCCTTCGCTTCGACTTCACGGGTATCGGTTTTGCGCGGCATCGGCTGCGGGGCCCACTCAACCAGACCGTCAAGCATATGGTCAACGCCGAAGTTGCCGAGGGCGGTACCGAAGAAGACCGGGGTAATTTCACCGCTCAGGAACAGCTCTCTGTCGAACTCGTGAGAGGCGCCTTGCACCAGCTCCAGCTCATCGCGCAGCTGGGCGGCCAGCTCTTCACCGACGGCGGCGTCCAGCTCCGGGTTGTCCAGACCTTTTACAATACGGACTTCCTGAATGGTGTGGCCCTTACCGGTCTGGTACAGGTAGGTTTCGTCTTTATAGAGGTGATAAACCCCTTTGAACAGCTTGCCGCAGCCAATCGGCCAGGTGATGGGCGCGCAGGCGATCTTCAGCTCGTTTTCCACTTCATCCATCAGCTCCATCGGATCACGGATGTCACGGTCAAGTTTGTTCATAAAGGTGAGGATCGGCGTATCGCGCAGACGGGTCACTTCCATCAGCTTGCGGGTACGATCTTCAACACCTTTCGCGGCGTCGATCACCATCAGGCAGCAGTCCACCGCCGTCAGGGTACGGTAGGTATCTTCGGAGAAGTCTTCGTGCCCCGGGGTGTCCAGCAGGTTCACCAGGCAGTCGTGATACGGGAACTGCATCACGGAGGTGGTAATCGAAATACCACGCTGCTTTTCCATCTCCATCCAGTCAGATTTTGCATGCTGGCTGGAGCCACGGCCTTTAACGGTACCCGCGGTCTGGATCGCCTGTCCGAACAGCAACACCTTCTCGGTGATGGTCGTTTTACCGGCATCCGGGTGCGAGATAATGGCAAAAGTGCGGCGTTTGGCCACCTCTTGCAGATAAGGAGACAACGTCATAATCAATTCTTCTTAGGTAGGCGCGGCAGCAGGCCGCGCATCATGGAATACGAAAAATGCGGCTATTTTACCCATCAACAGGGGGCAGGCAATCATTGTTTACACAGGAGCTGCTCCAGTTCGTTCAATGACGTGACGGTCCATGTCGGCTCGATGCCTTCCGGCAGCTCGCGACCATGCGCGTTCAGCCAGACGGTCGACAGACCCGATCTCATACCACCCAGAATATCAGATTCTGCGGTATCGCCCACCATTAGCACGCGATCGCGGTCAGGATTGCCAGCCTGCACCAGCGCATAATCGAAAATACGCGGATCCGGCTTCGGTACGCCCACCTGCTCGGAGATCACCAGCGCGTCGAAATGATCGCGCAGACCGGTACGCTCAAGGCGGATCTGCTGAAGCGCGGTAAAGCCGTTGGTGATGATCCCAAGCTTCACCTTTCCTTTGAGCGAATCCAGAAGGGAAACGGCGCCGGGCAGCGGCGCGCAGATATCCGCCATCGCATTCAGGAACGCCTCGTTCAGCGCCCCTGGACTGACTTTTAACCGCTCCGCCCACGCGTCAAAACGCTGATGCTGAAGCTGTAACGCAGTGATGGCTCCGTTCTGGTAGTCCACCCACAGCGGTTTATTCACCGCCTGATAGTCCTGAAAATCTTCAGCGGTGAAGGTCACGCTATAGTCGAGAAACATCCGCTGTAGGCCGCCGAACGAGTCAAATGTAAACAGCGTTTCGTCGGCATCAAAGAAAATCCAGTCCCATTTCATCGTTACAACCTTATTTTCGTTATCCAATCGGCAGAGCCATGATAATGGCGTCTTCACGTCCCTCTGCGGTGGGGTAGTAGTTACGGCGGATGGTCGCCTCGTTAAAGCCTAAGCTTTCATAAAGTGCGATGGCGGCGACATTAGACGCGCGCACCTCCAGCCACAGAGTGAAAACGTCACGGGTTTCCAGCTCACGAATGAGGTGCTCAAGCAGTTCTCTGCCCAACCCGCGGCGCTGGAAAGCGGGATCGACCGCGATATTAAACAGCGTCGCTTCGTCCAGAACAACCTGCGTAATGGCAAACGCGGCCAGGGTGCCGTCCACGTCCAGGCGCAGATTTAAATAGCGTTCGCCCTGATTGCTGGCAAACGTCTTTTCGCTCCACGGAAAGGCATGGGCGCGGGTTTCAATCGCGAACGCGGTGGTCAGGTCAGCCGTCGTGAGGGAAGAAATCGTGTTCATATTCGCAAATTTGTTGCCATAGCGCGCTACGCGCCTGTGGGTTGGCTTTCAGTTCGTCCAGCGCTGGCGAGCTGATCTGGCTGCCTTCAAGGGGTAGCTCATCCACCGCCCCGATTCGCCAGCTGTTACAGCGGCTGTCAGGGGGAAGCATCGCGACGCTTTCGGGCGCCAGCTGTAATACCTGATCGTTTGTCACCTTCAGGCTGCGAAGGACATCCTCAATCAGGGGTTCATTCAGTGCAGGCGGCGCGTCTGCCACCATCACCAGGCGGACATGCGCCGGGATGGAGATGGCGATTTCGCCCCGCAACGCCGTCGGGCGACGCAAAGCCCACTGGGTAATGCCCAGCTGCTGCAACTGCCAGTCTCGTCGGGATGTCATAGCGAAAACTCCTGTCTCTCAGGCGCGCAAATATAGCAAATGTGTCGAAACTGCGCCATCTACCTACTATAATCCCCGCCTGAGTTTATTGAGGAACAATTCATGTCTGCATTTACCCCGGCAAGTGAAGTCTTGCTGCGTCACAGTGATGATTTCGAAGAAAGCCGTATTCTGTTTGCCGGAGATATGCAGGATGACCTGCCCGCGCGTTTCGACTGTGCTGAAAGCCGTGCCCACACCCAGTACTACCACCACTGGCAGGTGCTGAGCCGCCAGATGGGCGAGCGCGCGCGCTTTAGCCTGGTGGCGGAGCAGAGCGATATTGCTGACTGCGATACGCTCATTTACTACTGGCCGAAGAACAAACCGGAAGCCCAGTTCCAGCTGATGAACCTGCTTTCTCTGCTGCCGGTCGGCTGCGATATTTTCGTCGTCGGTGAAAACCGCAGCGGAGTGCGTAGCGCAGAGCAGATGCTCGAAGCCTACGCGCCGCTGACGAAAATCGACAGCGCCCGTCGCTGCGGCCTGTATCATGGCCGTCTGGAAAAACAGACAACCTTTGATGCCGACACCTTCTGGGACGAGTATCAGCTCGACGGCCTCACCATCAAAACGCTGCCGGGCGTATTCAGCCGTGACGCGCTCGATACAGGCAGCAAGCTGCTGCTGTCCACCCTGACGCCGCACACCAAAGGCAAGGTGCTGGACGTTGGCTGTGGCGCGGGCGTGCTGTCAACGGTTCTCGCCAGCCACTCGCCGAAGGTGCGTTTAACCCTGTGTGACGTGAGCGCTCCGGCGGTGGAAGCCAGCCGCGCCACGCTTGCGGCGAACGGTATCGAAGGCGACGTTATTGCCAGCAACGTCTTCTCCGACGTGACCGGCCGCTTTGATATGATCATCTCTAACCCGCCGTTCCACGACGGGATGGAGACCAGCCTTGAAGCGGCGCAAACGCTGATCCGTGGCGCAACCCGTCACCTTAACAGCGGCGGCGAGCTGCGTATCGTGGCGAACGCCTTCCTGGCCTATCCGAAAGTGCTGGATGAAACCTTTGGCTTCCACGAGGTGATCGCCCAGACGGGCCGCTTTAAGGTGTATCGCACCGTAATGACGCGCCAGGCGAAAAAGTAAACCCCGCCTTTGTCCGGCGATGGCTGACGCTGCCATCGCCCATTTTTGCAGCAATCAAAACAACGTGCGCAATTTTCTGTTGACGTAAAGCTGAAAACATCTAGAATGCGCCTCCGTGGTTACGATACTTTTACAGTGTCGATGGTATGCGAAGGTGGCGGAATTGGTAGACGCGCTAGCTTCAGGTGTTAGTGTCCTTACGGACGTGGGGGTTCAAGTCCCCCCCCTCGCACCAATTATCTTACATCCCTCCGGCAGTACCTCTTGTTTTTCCCGGCTATTTCAGACTCATCAAAATCACCAGTATTCCACTGACCAGCGCAACGCAAGATGGCAGCAGCACGTAATGCCGAAGCTGTTTATGCCAGATCATCGCAGACGTCACCAGCAGCCCTGAAACAATGATCGCCTTCCAGACGTCAATGGAGAGATCGGCAAACGTCAGGCCGCCAATGATGACACCAGGCAGTAATATCCCCCACCCACTTCCCAGCGCTTTGCTCAACATGGTTTATCCTCTCGCACTGATAATGATAACCAATATCATATGATAATAATTATCACCTGTCAGCATGCGCGGGCACAAATTGCCTCGACATTCGCTTTCCCATAATGACAGAGAATGTGTAAGGTGATAAATTGCACACCTGTTAACTTTCTATAAAGTTTTTCTGATAATAAGAATTCAATTTCCTTGCATCCATAACGAATAAATAACGCCTGGCGCATTGTTTTAATTGAGTTTTAATAAAAACGCACGCATATGACATCACAATCCTGGCTGTCTTTGGTCAACAAGAAATATCAGTTATCTTTACGTTTATTTTTATTTCTGAATGCCGCCTCAGCGCTGTTCTCGATAACAAACCCGCTCTATTCCGTGCGCGTGTTATCGGTGCCTCTGGTTGCCGTATTGACTATCAGCACGAGCTTACTCATCTGGCACTGGAAAAACAGCGCGCGGAAAATAAATATTCCCGCAGTTTCCGCGATTTTCGGCTTTTTATGGTCCTGGCAGATCGTCTCTAAATTTTTGGTTATCACGCACGATCGCGCGCCGTTTTTAATGATGGCGCTTTTAACGGTGCTTTTTATAGGGGCTCTGGCGTTTGCCAGTAATATCAAAGCATTTACGCTACATTCATTACCCGCGTTTATTATCTGCTTGTGGTTAAGCCCCGCCGAAAACTGGCTGAGAATGACCTATTTCTTCGCGCTGCCCATGGTCGCCATTGGCATTCATCACGTGATCCAGCGGCGCAACGACCGTTTCGCTCAGGAGCTGCTCTCTGAGCTGCTGGAGGAGCGCGAAACCCTGACAGATCTCAGCATGATGGACCCGCTGACCGGCTTGTATAATCGTCGCGGGCTGCAAAGCCGGCTGGAGAATCTCCCCACGCCCGACGGCGGCGAGCACTTCGTGCTGCTGATGGATATCGACCATTTTAAAGCCTATAACGATCATTACGGCCATATGATGGGCGATCAGGCGTTGATCCGGGTCTCGGCAGCGATCCGCGATGCAGTGCGTTCACGCGACGTGGTCGCCCGGTTTGGCGGGGAAGAATTTATGGTTCTGTTGAGTAACATCCCGCTGGAGCAAGCACGCCAGACGGCAGAACGCATACGCCAGAAAGTTTACGATCTAAAAATCCCCCACATGTTTAACGAAAGCGTGGCCACTAACGTGACCATCAGTATTGGGATTGCCTTGTACGAAGGTGAAGACGTTGAGGGTGCGCTGGCGAAAGCCGATAAAGCCCTCTATGAAGCCAAGCACATGGGACGTAACAGCATTCTGATGAGCGAAGAGCTGCATATCGCCTGACCCCCCTCACAGAGCCGGGATAAATCTCTTGCGCTCGGTTTTATCTATAGTTAGGATTGGCAATCATTATCATTTAGATTTGTAATCCACACTATGGCGACTCGTACTGCACACATCGTTGAGCCCCTGCTCTGGCGCGCTCCACTCTCCGCCGGGGAGACGACGCTTGCGGACGCCATTCGGGAAAAAATCGCCGTAACGCGCGCCCATCTTCTGGATTTCATCAAGCTGGATGAAGCCCCCCCGCATCATGCTCTGACGCTGTCCCAGTGGCAACGTCCTGCCGAGCTGCGCTCTCTTCTGGCGACCTATTCCGATCATATCTACCGTAATCAGCCTACGCTTGCGCGGGAAAACAAACCGCTGCTTTCCCTCTGGGCTCAGTGGTACATCGGGCTGATGGTGCCGCCGATCATGATGGCATTGTTGACCCAGGAAACCATGCTTGATCTCTCTTCGGAGCATTTCCACGTCGAATTTCATGAAACCGGGCGCGCTGCCTGTTTCTGGATTGACGTGCATGAGGATCGCAGCGCGATGCACCTGTCTGCGCAGGCGCGTATGGAATCGCTGATTACGCGCGCGCTGATTCCGGTAGTGGATGCCCTGGAAGCGACCGGAGAGATTAACGGCAAACTGATCTGGAGTAATACCGGATATCTTATCCACTGGTATTTGACGGAGATGAAGCCGCTGCTCGGCGACGAAAAAGTGGATGCGCTGCGTCAGAGCTGTTTCTTTGCCAAACAGCTTTCGAATGGACGGGATAACCCTCTTTACCGCACCGTCGTTCCGCGTGAGGGACTTCTGGTGCGTCGTACTTGCTGTCAGCGCTACCGTCTGCCGGACGTGCAGCAGTGCGGCGATTGTACGCTTAAGTAGTTTGGCCCGGCCTGTTGCCCTCACCCACGGGGGAGAAGCAACAAACACTAAAAACGGCAACCTGCGTTGCCGTTTTGCTTTTACCTACGCTATCTGCTGATTTTCCTCTTCCCCGTTACGCTGTGCTTCTTCCGCTTCCTGCTGAAGCAGCTGCTTCTCGTACACCTTGAAGAACGGGAAATAGATAATGGCGGAAACGCAGGCCAGGACAAGCACCAGAATGGCGGCGCGGAAATCCCAGCCCAGCGCCCAGGCCGCACCAACCGGCGCCGGCGCCGTCCACGGCACCACGGAAATCACGCGACCAATCAGATCAAACTTCATCGCTGCCCAGGCCAGCACGGCGTTGACCATCGGTGCCAGCAGGAAAGGAATAAAGAACACCGGGTTCATCACAATCGGCGTGCCAAAAATCACCGGTTCATTGATGTTGAATATGCTCGGCACCACGCTGAGGCGGCCAATCGAACGCAGGTGCGCGGAGCGGCTGCGCAGGTAGCAGAACACCAGCCCCATCGTCGCGCCTGACCCACCGATAACGATAAAGAACGTCCAGAAGGCCTCCATAAAGATGTGTGGCAAAGGCAGGCTCGCGGCCAGCGCGGTCTGGTTCGCCCCCAGGTTGGTCAGCCAGAACATTTGCAGCATCCCGGAGACAATCGCTGCGCCGTGTATCCCGGCAAACCACAGCAGGTGGCCAATCAGCACCGCCAGCAGGATGGCAGGCAACGAGTCAGCCGCAGAGACCAGCGGCTTAAAGATCGACATAATGGCCTGCGGGATCAGCATGCCGAACTGCGACTGGATCAGCAGGCTCAGCGGATAAAGCGTCAATACCACCACCAGTACCGGGATCAGCAGGTCAAACGAGTTTTTGATCATCGGCGGAACCTGGTCCGGCAGGCGGATCCCGATGTTGTGTGCCTTCAGAAAACGCATCATCTCAACGCAATAAATCGCCACCAGAATCGCGGTGAAAATCCCGGTCCCTCCCAGGCTATCGACCGGCAAAGCGCCTTTGGTTTTAGGAGCCGCCACCAGCAAAAACGCCATTAGCGACAGCATGGCGCACATGAAAGGATCCAACTGATGGGTTTTAACGTAATGTTTGCCCAGGTTGTAGGCGATAGCCGCACAGATATAAAGGGACATCACGCCCATCGTCATATCAAACGGCGTCAGAATTTGTCCTTCAAACTGCTTCGCCATATCCAGCCAGGCACGGGCAAAACCCCAGGTGGTATCAGGCGAAAAAGGAGGATAAGCGAACACTAACAAAAACGAACCCACGATCATAAACGGCATCGCCGAGATGAACCCGTCGCGAATCGCCATCACATGACGCTGAGAAGAGATCCGCCCGGCAACGGGGCTGACGTAATTCTCAACGAAGCGGAAAATCAGATTAAATGCAGCATGGTTGGCAGACATAGCAGATCTCCTGTCAGACGTTCGTTTCGGACGTTCTCACGTCACACGTTGTTCCATAATTCAGCGTCACAACCTTGCCGGATCGTGTACCCGCGGTACTGCTCAAACGGAATGGTTTCATAATTAGCTCTTATTATTAGATACAGGGGAAGTTACACCCTCAGTATTAATCTCTGCATCACGCTCTGCAACCGGTTACTGTAACCGGTTTCTGTGAATGTGAAGACGATCCAGAAATCGACCCTGACCAATATTTGTTACTTAAGGGATATTTACAGCGACTAAATTCTTATGACAGATTACGCAGGATATTTGTCAGGAGGAATCAATGAGTTTGCAGTCTGTACAGCAGTTTTTCGCCGAACACGCTCCGGATATAGAGATCATTGAGCTTAATCAAAGCACAGCGACTGTTGCACTTGCTGCTGCCGCGCACAACGTTGAACCCGGCCAGATTGCCAAAACGCTATCACTGAAGATTAAAAATGACGTGATTCTGGTGGTCGCAAAAGGCGATGCGCGTCTTGATAACAAAAAGCTCAAAGAGACATTCGGTGCAAAAGCCCGCATGCTCAGCAGCGATGAGGTCGTCACCCTGACGGGTCATCCTGTGGGCGGCGTTTGCCCTTTCGGGCTGGAAAACCCTCTCTCTGTGTACTGTGACATCACATTAAAACAGTATGCGGAAGTGTTACCCGCAGCGGGTGCCATCCACAGCGCGGTACGTATCTCGCCCGACAGAATGGCGGAACTGACCGCAGCAAAATGGGTTGATGTCTGTATTTGAACGTTGCGCCAGAAGCACTCTGGCGCACCTCTTAACGCTAAGAGAATGAAGGAACGGTGAGAGCGGAACGACGCACTTCCCTGACGGGAAGATGCGCCAGGATATCCGCCGCATCCAGCAATCCCACGTCAGAATTGACGCCCAGCTTTACCATTGCGTTAAATTTATGCGCCCGAATGGTTTTAATATTGCGTTCAAGCTGTGCCGCTATTTCAGGGATCGAAAAACCCGATGACATATAGCGCAGAATGGCTCTTTCGGTTGGGCTTAGCATGCGATTCTGGCTCACATACCAATGATTAAACACGTTGTCATTCACCTGATGTGTTTCGCTGAGCAGTGTCTCCAGCCCCTCCAATAAGTGCTTTAGCGGAACCGATTTACTGATGATCCCATGTAAGCGAGAAGGCGAAAGATGGCTGACCAGCCTCGCCTCCATTTCATCCGAAGCCAGCACGATACGCTGGACGTCGCTGTGGGTGAAGGTGAGATCCCGCAAACAGGCCAGACAGTTTCGCCGCTCCTCACGCTCATCAGACAATGAATAAATTACCGCAAAGAATGAGATTTCCGAGAGCGCCGCTTTGAAGCTGTCGAATCTGCTAAACAAATGCACCTGGTAATGGCTCAGGGCGGGCATCGCAAAGAGATGCCTCAGCCCCACAGCACTCATTGAGCAACTTTCGATGACGGCGATATGTTTTGTTGCAGTGGTCTTTTCCATTCCTCAAACTCTCCATAAGCCGACATTAAACTGAGTTCTCGCATACCCTGAGTACTGCTTATCCACGCGTACATATCGGCATTGCTGCGCAATGATAAGCGGCGCATTGCACTGTTTTTCTGTGCACTGATCGTTTTATTACTTTTATTCAGCAGCGTGGCTATTTGGTTGATTCCCCAACCTTTACCTAATAAACGCAACACCTTACGTTCAGAGTAGGTGAGCGCGATCGTTTGCTCACTCTCTTCTTCAATATCAGGATTTTCTGGTATTAATAACGTCTGGCTTATTCGCTCGGCACGTTCACTGCCCGCGCGAATAGCGTTAATAACGCCTTCAATTGGTTCCATATCCGAAAGCAGCGTGCTTTCCGGGCGCATAAGAAGCTCTACCGCAAGCGGATAAAGAGGTCGCGAGACAAGGAAAATCCAGTGAATATCCCGGTACTGATTCATTAATCCATAATACTGCTCAAGCGTGCCACGCGGATTACGATATTCACCCGAAATATCGGCAATAACGACCCCAGCGCGACGCAGCTGGAGTAGCGTCAACTCCTGCATCGAACGGCAGTACGTGATCTCAAAATCGGGAAAATGGCGCGTCATGACGCCCCCTAACCCATTTTGCATTACGGGTACTCTACTGATCACAACTCCGTGTTTACCATTCAATGGCAACATAGACCCTCCATGTCTTTAATACATTAATTTAATAACGTGAAAACCCTACGAGGTTAAACACGTCTGCATCCCTGAGTACAAAATGGCTTAATACTCGCAATTTCTAAAATATGTCACATGGGTTATGAAACGCCCAATACAGGCTTAATATCGCACAAAGACCATAAATATTTAATTAAAAGCACCTGAAAATATCGACAATATGAAATTAGAAATACTTAATATACTGTTTATATATGTTCTTCGTTTATATTCATTAAATAAATAAAATACGCTTTCTCTTCCCGACTTCAGACGCGCTGCCAATCGCACAAATCTTGATCTGGCCCAGCACAACGGGCACCGCACTTTGTGTTAAAAGTAAGCAATCTCTCTTCTTTTCAGGGCGTTTCATGCAGGCAGATCGGTCTACGCAGCGTGCCGCAACGCGGCTATGTATTCAGTGCGGGCTTTTTCTCTTACAGCACGGAGCCGAAAGCGCCCTTGTTGAAGAACTTTCCACGCGCCTCGGGCTGGCGCTGGGGATGGACAGCGTTGAGAGTTCCATCTCGTCAAATGCCATTGTGCTGACCACCATTAAGGACGGACAGTGCCTGACCTCCACGCGTAAAAATCACGATCGCGGCATTAACATGCACGTGGTAACGGAAGTGCAGCACATCGTGATCCTTGCCGAACACAAGCTGCTCGATCTCCGGGAGATAGAAAAACGTTTCAACCAAATCAACCCCCTGCGCTATCCGCGCTGGCTGGTTGTTTTGATGGTGGGGCTGTCCTGCGCCTGCTTCTGTAAGCTCAACGACGGTGGGTGGGACGGCGCGGTGGTGACTTTCTTTGCCAGCAGCATCGCGATGTACGTCCGCCAGCTTCTGACGCACAGGCAGCTGCATCCGCAGATTAACTTCTGCATTACGGCCTTTGTGGCGACAACCGTCTCCGGTCTGCTGCTACGCCAGCCCGTCTTCGCCAGCACGCCTACGGTTGCGATGGCCGCCAGCGTATTGCTGCTGGTGCCGGGTTTTCCCTTAATCAACGCGGTCGCCGATATGTTTAAAGGCCATATCAACACCGGTCTGGCGCGCTGGGCGATAGCCAGCCTGCTGACGCTGGCAACCTGTATCGGGGTGGTCATGGCAATGACGATGTGGGGGTTACGCGGATGGGCGTGATAGATTTTCTGCTCGCACTGGCGCAGGACATGCTTCTGGCAGCCCTTCCCGCCGTTGGATTTGCGATGGTGTTTAACGTCCCACAGCGTGCGTTACCCTGGTGCGCGCTGCTCGGCGCCATTGGCCACGGCTCGCGTATGGTGATGATGACCGCGGGCTTTAATATCGAATGGTCGACGTTTATCGCCGCCATGCTGGTCGGCAGCATCGGTATCCAGTGGTCACGCTGGTATCTGGCACACCCGAAGGTGTTCACCGTGGCGGCAGTCATTCCTATGTTCCCGGGCATTTCGGCCTATACGGCAATGATTTCCGCCGTAAAAATCAGCCACTTTGGCTACAGCGAACCTCAAATGATTCTGCTCCTGAGCAACTTCCTCAAGGCCTCGTCGATTGTGGGCGCGCTCTCAATCGGTCTGTCGATACCCGGATTATGGCTTTACCGTAAACGTCCGCGTGTATAATAAAATCGCTTGCAATTGTATCGCGCACTATCTATATTCATTTCATGGACACAAAAACGAACGACACCACTCATGCGCTTCTGCTGGATAACCAGCTCTGTTTTGCCCTCTATTCGGCAAACCTGGCGCTTAACAAGCTGTACCGGCAGCTGCTGGCACCGCTTAACCTGACCTATCCGCAATACCTGGTGATGCTGGTGCTGTGGGAGCAGGATGATATTACGGTGTCGGACATTGGCGAGCGGCTGTTTCTGGATTCTGCCACGCTGACGCCCCTGCTGAAACGCCTGGAAAGCGCAGGACTGATCTCCCGCCAGCGCTCCCGTCAGGACGAACGTCAGGTTGCCGTCACCCTGAGCGACGCGGGTCGGGATCTGCAACAGCAGGCCGTGACGATCCCGCATGCCGTGGGCTGCGCCGCGCAGTGTGATACCGACACCATGCTGGCACTTAAACAACAGCTCGAACTGCTGCGCCAACAGCTGCATCGCGCGTAAGGCTATACTTTACGCGTCTATTTTTAACCATATACATCGCGCGCTATTTAATAGCACACTTAAACACAAGATGAGGAACCTGCCATGTCTTTAGAAAAAGTTGTCTACACTGCCAAAGCCAAAGCAACCGGAGGCCGTGACGGTCGCGCAACCTCTTCCGATGGCGTCCTGGACGTCAAGCTGGGCGTGCCAAAAGAGATGGGCGGCATGGGGGGAGAAGTCACTAACCCTGAGCAGCTGTTCGCGGCGGGCTACTCTGCCTGCTTCCTGGGCGCGATGAAGTTCGTTGCAGCCCGCGACAAATTCGCCCTGCCAAAAGACGCTTTTATTGAAGGCGAAGTGGGGATCGGGCCGCTGCCAACCGGTTTCGGTATCGAAGCGAAGCTGAACATCCACGTTGAAGGGATGGACGCTGCGGAAGCCAAAAAGCTGGTGGATGCCGCCCACATCGTATGCCCGTACTCTAACGCAACGCGCGGCAATATCGACGTGACGCTCAACATCATCGCGTAAACAGCGCCTGTAATTGTTGCCCCGGTGGCGCTGCGCTACCGGGGAAATCCTCTCCTTACCTCCCCTCTCTCTGTGCTACCATAACCCTCAATCACGCCCGTAGTAATCAGTTGAGAAAGTGTTATGTCCTCCAGAATCCTGACCACCAGCATTGCTGGCATTGATGCCTTTATGCGCGACCCTCGCGGTGCGTTGACGCGCGCCGAAGGCGGCACGCTCGCGGTATTTGCCGACAACGCCCCGGCGTTTTATGCGGTCACGCCGGAACGTCTGGCGCAGCTTCTGGACATTGAAGCGAGGCTCTCGCGTCCGGCAAGTGACGTTATGCTGGATAATCAGTTTTTTGACGAACCCACCAGCGCCCCGGTGACCGTGCCGATGGGGAAATTTCCCATGTACGCTGGCTGGCAGCCGGATGCCGATTTTCAGCGCCAGGCGGCCTTATGGGGAATAGCCCTCTCGCAGCCCGCGACGCCGGAAGAGCTGGCGGCCTTTACCGCTTACTGGCAGGCTGAAGGGAAAGTATTCCACCACGTTCAGTGGCAGCAAAAGCTTGCGCGCAGCCTGCAAATCAACCGCGCCAGCACCAACGGCCAGCCAAAACGTGATATCAATGCCTTTTCAGAACCGGACAAAAAAATTCCTGATGGATTCCGAGGTGCGAAATGAAAAACGTCGGCGACCTGATGAAACGTTTGCAGAAGATGATGCCAGCTAACGTGAAGCCCGCCTTCACCACCGGTGAAGAGCTGCTGGCGTGGCAAAAAGAGCAGGGTGAAATCCGTGCGGCTGCCCTCGCCCGCGAAAACCGCGCGATGAAAATGCAGCGCACCTTTAACCGCTCGGGCATTCGCCCCCTGCACCAGAACTGCTCCTTCGACAATTATAAGGTCGAATCGCAGGGGCAGATGAACGCCCTTAACCAGGCGCGCCAGTACGTGGATGAATTTGACGGCAACATCGCCAGCTTCATCTTTAGCGGCAAGCCCGGCACCGGGAAAAATCACCTGGCGGCCGCTATCTGCAACGAGCTGCTGCTGCGCGGGAAATCAGTGCTGATTATCACCGTGGCCGACATCATGTCAGCCATGAAGGACACCTTCAGCAACCGCGAAACCAGCGAAGAGCAGTTGCTGAATGATTTAAGTAACGTGGATCTGCTGGTGATCGACGAGATCGGCGTCCAGACCGAATCCCGCTACGAAAAAGTGATCATCAACCAGATTGTCGATCGCCGTTCGTCGTCAAAACGCCCCACCGGTATGCTGACGAACCACAATATCGACGAGATGACCCGCCTGCTGGGCGAGCGGGTGATGGACCGCATGAAGCTGGGCAACAGCCTGTACGTCATCTTCGACTGGGACAGCTACCGCAGCCGCGTCACCGGCAAAGAGTATTAAGACATTTCCAGGGAGCGCCGGAGGAGCAGAGGTATATACTGGAGCCCCTTCCGGCCCTATTGAGTAAGTCATTATGAAAAAACAGTTTCTTATCAGCATTCTTTCTGGCGCCCTGCTGGTGGCTGGCGCAGCGCAGGCCGCTTCATGGCAGGAGTCGCTTTCCAGCGCGGCGAATGCGTTAACCAAAGAGAGCGGCACGTCTCAGGGCGGGCTGTCCGCTGCTTCCCTCACCGGCCTGCTGGGCAACAGTTCCCAGAGCCTGAGCGCCGGCACGATGAACAACGCAGCGGGCATCCTGGAATACTGTGCGAAGCAGAAGCTGGCGTCCGTGACCGATACCGAAAACATTAAGAATCAGGTGCTGGGCAAGCTGGGCCTGGACACCCAGGAGCAGAAAGCGGATACCAACTATATGGACGGTATTCAGGGCCTGCTGAACGCGCAAAATGGTCAGCAGCTGAACCTGAGCACCCTTGGAAATTCCTCTCTGGCAAAACAGGTGAAAACAAAAGCCTGCGATCTGGTGCTGAAACAGGGCGTTAATTTCCTCTCCTGACCCCCGTTTTCTGCCACAACACGCCGCGTTTATGACGTTAGTCCTTCAGCGCGGCGTGAAGCGTGCATTTTTTACCTTCTCTACCGCCTCAGCGTCTGTCTGTCAGGATGCGACCGTCCTCAAAAAACCGGTTTTATAAACCAAATCCTAACCACAGCACACTTTCGTGACACTAAAATTGCAGCTAAGCGACATCGCAATTACAGTGTATTACCCAAAAAATAAGCTATTAGCCGGCTAAGCGTCTGGCATGATGAGGATCTGCTGTTGTCAGAGTTACTATCCCTTGTCCTTTTTCTGGCATCCATCGGCGTTTATGCCTGGAAAGCCGGTCGTCACACCTGGTGGTTTGTTGCCACCCTGGTCGTGCTCGGCATTTTTATTGTTTTAAACATTACCTTATATGCCAGCGATTACTTTACCGGCGACGGTATTAACGACGCGGTGCTCTACACCCTGACGAACAGTCTCACCGGCGCAGGCGTGGGCAAATACATTCTCCCCGGCCTGGGGCTGGTGGTCGCGCTGGTGGGCATTTTCGCTGCGCTGGCCTGGGTGCTGCGCCGTCGCCGTCACCGCCCTCACCATCATGGCTACAGCCTGCTGGCGCTGTGCCTGGCGCTGGCCTCCGTGGATGCCAGCCCGGCCTTCCATCAGATTACCGAGCTGGTAAAATCCCAGTCGCGCGATGGCGATCCGGACTTCGTGGCCTACTACAAAGAGCCGGCGAAAAAAATCGACAACCCCACACTCAACCTGGTCTACATCTACGGGGAGAGTCTGGAGCGCACCTGGTTTGACAACGAGGCGTTTCCGAACCTGACGCCGGAGCTTGGCGCGCTGAAGAATCAGGGCCTCGACTTCAGCCACACCGCGCAGCTGCCCGGCACGGATTACACCATTGCCGGGATGGTGGCCTCCCAGTGCGGCATCCCACTGTTCGCCCCGTTTGAGGGTAATGCCTCCGCCTCAATGTCGAGCTTCTTCCCGCAGAACGTATGCCTCGGCGATATCCTGAAAAACTCGGGCTATGAAAACTACTTTATGCAGGGCGCTAACCTGCGCTTCGCCGGGAAAGACGTGTTCCTGAAATCCCACGGTTTCGATCACCTGTACGGTTCCGAAGAGCTGAAAATTACCGTGGCCGATCCGGCTTACCGCAACGACTGGGGCTTTTACGACGATACCGTTCTGGATGAAACCTGGAAGAAATTTGAGGAGCTTTCTCGCGCCGGTAAACGCTTCTCGCTGTTTGCACTGACCGTTGACACGCACCACCCGGATGGTTTCGTCTCGCGCACCTGTAAGCGTAAGAGCTACGAAATAGACGGCAAAAACAATAAGTCCTTCAGCGCCGTAACCTGTAGCCAGGAGCATATCGCGGCGTTAATCGAGAAAATTAAAGCGTCGCCCTATTTCAAAAATACGGTCATCGTCGTGTCGTCTGACCATCTGGCGATGAAAAACAGCGCCTGGGATGAGCTGAACAAGCACGATCGCAGCAACCTGTTCTTTATACTGCGCGGCGATAAACCGCAGCAGGAGGTCATTGCCGCTAAGCGTAACTCGATGGATAACGGTGCTACCGTGCTCGACATTCTGGGCGGCGACAACTTTATCGGCCTGGGCCGCAGCACGCTGTCAGGACAGTCCTTGTCGGAAATCTTCCTCAACATGAAGGAAAAAATCCTCGCCTGGAAGCCGGATATCATTCGCCTGTGGAACTTCCCGAAAGAGATAAACGATTTCACCATCGATCGGGATAAAAAAACGATCGCCTTCTCCGGTAGCCATTTCCGCCTGCCTCTGCTGCTTCGCGTGTCGGATAAGCGCGTCGAGCCGCTGCCGGAAAGCGAATACTCCGCGCCGCTGCGCTTCCAGCTGGCGGAATTCGCCCCGCGCGATAATTTCGTCTGGGTCGACAGGTGCTACAAAATGGGTCAACTCTGGTCGCAACAGCTGTCGCTGTCCACCGACTGGTGCGTTTCTCAGGGGCAACTTGGCGGTGAGCAGACCGTGCAACACGTTGACAAGCCGCAGTGGCAGGGAAAAACCGCGTTTAACGATACGGTCATTGATACCGCACGCTATCAGCGCAACGTTGACCTGTTGAAAATCGTCGACAACGACATTCGCTACAAAGCTGACAGCTTCATCTTCAATGTTGCCGGCGCGCCGGAAGAGGTGAAGCAGTTCAGCGGAATTTCGCGTCCCGAATCCTGGGGGCGCTGGTCTAACGCACAGCTGGGGGATGAGGTGAAAATTGAATATACCCATCCACTGCCGGAAAAATTCGATCTGGTGATCACCGCCAGGGCATTTGGTCCCAATGCAAACCGCCCTATTCCGGTGCGCGTCGGCGATAAAGAACAGATGTTGACGCTGGGCAATGATGTCTCCACCAGCACGCTGCATTTTGATAATCCCTCGCGCAGCAATACGCTGGTGATCGTGCCGCCAGACCCGCAGTCCACTAACGAAGGAAATATCCTCGGCCATGCCCCGCGCCAGCTTGGGATCGGCATGGTGGAAATCAAAATCGTCAAAAACAACGGCTAATGCGCGCAAAGCCCGGCTTCCAGCCGGGCACTTATGAAATTATATAATCCTTTATAATGTTTATAAATTAGATTAAAACACCATATATAAGCAATTTTTATTTATAAATATCCCGCCAAATTCATCATTTATAAAATGTGCAGCTTCTGAATTCACCACGGAGCGTTACGCACTTTTATCATGCTAACCGGCTACAAGTTCGAATCCATCCGGGCACTGCGCAGCGAAAACGTCATTGCCTGGGAGGTATTGTCGACGGCGATGCCTCACGTCGATCTCGAAGACTATTTTTGCTCAATGTCCGCGACGCAGCGTAAAGCGCATTTCTTTGCGCAGCTTCGTCATGCCATGTTCTGCGAAGCGGGCGACAAATATTATCTCAACGCGACGACGGATCTGCTGCTGGAAACGGACTTCCTGGACAGGTTGAAAGAAGAGACGCCCAGCCCGGAGAGGCTTGCTATCGAAGTCACCGATCTTCACAGGCTGGTACACCTTGACGATACGCAAAGCCGGGCCCTGCGGACGTGCATCACCACGCTGCACCAGTGGGGAATAGAAGTGTGGGCCGACGATGTGTGCGAAGACATTCTTCCCGACCTGCTTGCCAGCCAGATCCGCTTCTGTGGCGTAAAAATTGACAAGCATACCTTCTGGAGCGGACGCACTGAGCGGGAAAAGTTTCTGCAACTCACCCGCCAGTGCAAACGTCTCGGCGGCAAGGTGTTGATAGAAGGCATCGAAACCGCGGGTGATTTCGCACTGGCCCGCGCCAGCGCGGCCGATTACGGCCAGGGTTATCTGTGGGGCAGATCGTGACGTCCTGTATCGTTAACGCTGGCTATCAGGTCATCGTCCTGAGCGAAAACACCTATTTATGGCTTGGTCTCGAGTGGCTCATCTCGACGGCGGTCACCCCTCGCCCTGATATGTACTGGATCAAAAACACGAGCCCGGAAGGGCTTGTTTGCCTACAGGAGCGCCTGCTGGATACGCATGCCGGCGCGGACTGGCTGGTATTTACCGATGCGGACCGGGTCAGCGACGTCAACGCCTTCCTGCGCGGCGAGCGGGCGAGAGCGGTGGCGGACAATGTATCGCTTGCCCAACTCAGCCACTGCTTTAGCGACACGACCTTCACCTTCGAAAACACCGCCACGCTGACGTATCAGGAGATGCGGGTTTGCATGCTGTTTCATAAAGGATTTAGCCCGGCACGTATCGCGCAAATCCTTAATAAATCGCCAAAAACGATCTACACCCACAAGCGTAACGCGATGAACAAATTTTGCTGCCATACCCTGGCGGAGTTTCATCGAAAGCTCTGCCTGCTGGACGCACAGTCCTCTTCTTTGTCAATGCACCGTTAATCACGTTAGGAAATACAATCATGAGAATTATCTCCACCGCTGTATGTTGTTCAGTTCTCCTGCTTCCTGCCGCTGCGATCGCCGCAGACAACAGCACCGCGAGCGCGACGATGCACGTCTCACTGGAGGTGGTAAAGTCCTGCACCCTCAACGCCAACGATCTTAACTTCTCGCGCCACGGTACGGATGAAGCCGGTGAAATTGAGGCCAGGACGCAGGTTGATATCGTCTGCACCAACGGTACCCCGTTCACGCTTTCCGCGACCAGCAGCGACAGCAGCGAGAACGGCACCTTCTGGCTGAAGCCGGAAAACGGCGAAACGGGCGCGCAAAAGATTGCGTGGAAGCTGTTTGCTGACGAAGGCAAACAGACGCAAATCACCGGCACCGGGGGGCTCACCGATACCGGCAACGGGATGAAACAGGAAGAGACGCTGTATGGCGTGATTGATGCGGGCGCCCTGACGACTGCCCAGGCGGGTACCTACAGCGACGATGTGACCTTAAACCTGGAGTACTGATCGTGCGTCGCTTTCTTCCCTGCTTCATTATCTGGCTCATGATGCTGGCGCTGCTGTCACGCTACGCGCTGGCCGCCACGCTTCAGGTCGCGCCCGTGACGCTCGACATGCAGAGCGGTCAACGCGCAACGGCCGTTTACCTCACGAACAGCGGGAAAACGGCCATCCACGCTCAGATACGGGTGTACGAATGGTCCCAGAAAAACGGCAAGGATGTGCTGGAAGCGACCGAGGAAGTCGTCAGCAGCCCGGCGATGACCTCGCTGGCGCCGGGCCAGCAGCAACTGGTGCGTATTATCGTGATGCAGCCGGGTGCTCATGAACAGGAGCAAAGCTACCGGCTGATCATCGATGAGCTGCCAGACGCCGCGTCCCGTGCGGCCAACCCCAGCGCGGTCCACTTCCTGCTGCGCTACTCGATTCCGGTCTTCATTGCCGGAAGCCAGACAACACCCGTCAGCCAGGCTGTCCTGAGCTGCGAACAGGCCGACATTCCGGCCACGCTGCGCTGCTATAACGCCGGAAACCGCCATATTCGCCTCAGCCACCTTCAGGTGCTGACGGCCGACGGGCAGGTTGCTGCCGCAGTCAAAGGACTGGCGGGCTATGTGCTGCCGGGACAGACCGCACTTGTGCCGCTTAAGCAAACTCCACGCCACGCGCTCAGCGCGTTACGCGCCTACATCAATGACGATCGCCATGCCAGCCAGATCCCACTGCGCCCGCTCGCTGCTCGCGCTCCTGCTTTGGCTACCGCTCATGCTGCCAGCAGCCCGGGCTGAACCTCCGGTTGACGCCGTTCAGTGGCTGGCCATTACCGTAAACCACGCCCCGCGCGGCGAGCTGTGGGCTTGCCGCGTAGAGGGCGACGCACTATGGATTGGCCGCAGCGACATCGCAAAGCTGGGGCTTCGTGCCCCGGAAGGCCGCAGCGAGTGGGTTGAACTCACGTCCCTGCCGGGCCTGAAGGTCAGCCTCGACGTGCTTTCGCAGCAGGTGTCCATCAGCGCCGAGGCGAAGGCGCTTGAGGGTCAGCAGCACGTGACGTTCGGGAGGCCTCCCTCGCAGTACCGCTATTCTGAAGCGCAGCCCGTCAGCGCTTTTACGCTCGGGTACGCGCTCTATGCCAGCGAGTCCGAGGGAAAACGCCAGCTTAACGCGCAAACCACGCTGTCCGCCTCCGGGCCGCTGCCCGGCCTGTTCAGCAGCAGCTTTTCCAGCCATGCCGGGGAGGAAAACAGCGCGGGTCGCCCCACCCATACGCGCCTTGAAACCCGCTGGCAGCGGGATTACACAGACTCGCTGACCAGCCTGGCCCTGGGGGACAGCATCACTACCGGCACCCGCTGGAGCCGCCAGGTCCGCTTCGGCGGGCTGCACTGGGCGCGCAACTTTGAGCTCAATCCGCAGCTCAACACCGAACCGCGCAGCCGTTACAGTGACACGGCCGTGTTGCCTTCAACGGTCGATCTTTACATCGACGGCCTTAAGCAGAGCAGCCAGCAGGTAACGCCAGGAGATTTTCTGCTCGATACCCTGCCCGCCTTTACCGGCAGCGGGCAGGCGCAGGTGGTGATTACCGACATCAACGGCCAGCGGCGCACCGTTCAGCTCGATTTGTACGGCGCGCCGGGAATGCTGGCGGAGGGGCTCAGCAGCGGCTCGCTGGACATCGGCTGGATGCGGCAAAACTATTCGCTGCGCTCCGATGATTATGCCGCCTCGCCGATGCTCGACGCCGGCTGGCGCTATGGCGTGAACAACCAGCTAACGCTGGCGCTGCATACGGAACAGCAGCGAAAGCTGCGCAACGTGGGAACAGGCGCGGACTGGCTGATCTCCCCCAGTGCGGGCATTCTCAGCCCGCACGTCGCCCTGAGCGACAGCACCTACGGTAAGGGGATGCAGTGGGGCATCGGCTGGCAGTGGAACGGCAGCGGGACGGGGCTTTCCGCCAGCACCGTTCGCACCGACGCTGCCTTCGCCGATAACGCTCGCATGAGCGGGGCCGAGCCCGTCCGACGCAGCGACAGCGTATGGGTCAGCCACGCATTTCCCCACTTCGGCACGCTGGGTGCGGGCTGGGTGCAGCAAAATATACAGGGCAACCGGCAGCGCTATCTCAATGCCTCCTGGTCCGTTTCGCTCCCGGCCCATCTCTCTACCACGCTGAGCTATACCCGCTCGTTTACGGACGGGTCGAGCAACATCCAGCTTATGCTCTCCGTCCCGCTGGGCCGCCAGAATACCCTCTCGGTTCAGGCCAGCCGGGAGAGGCCGCGCGTGGACTATCGCCACCAGCCAGACAATCAGACGGGCGGCTGGTCCTGGCAGCTGGGGCAGGGCTTTGGCCAAAACCGGGAAAGGTATGCAGACGTGGGCTACCTTGGCCGCGCCGGAGAGTGGCACGTCGGGCTGGAGCAGAGCACTAACGCGGTCAACCAGTACGCCTCGGCCGAAGGCAGCCTGACGCTGCTGGACAACAGCCTGCACGCTTTACGCTACAGCCAGCAGGGCCTGGCACTGGTCTCCACGCGCGGCATCGGGCACGTGCCGGTGATGCTGGAAAACCGCCGGGCGGGCGAGACCGATGAGAAAGGATACCTTCTGCTGACCGACCTGCCGCGCTATCACAACAGCAAAGTCAGCATCGATCCGCTGGATCTGCCGCCCGACGTCATCGCTCCCGTCACCGACATGTATGCCAGACCGGGCAACAGCAGCGCGGTAAAAGTCGATTTTAACGTCCACCGCGCCGTGACGGTTCAGGCCCGGCTGGTCGACAGGCGCCGCCAGCCGCTGCCGCTGGGCAGCGTCATTTCAACGCCACACGGTGCCACTATCGTGGGTCGCGACGGGTTTATCTGGCTTGAAGATCCGCCCCTGCCCGGCGAGCTGGTGGTGAAAACCGGTGAAGGCGAGTGCCGGGTCACGCTTCCGGCCCCGCGCACCGCGTCAACCGTAATCAATATTGGAGAACAGCTGTGTCAATAAAAACGCCGTTAACATTGTTGCTTGTGCTGTCCATGAAGGCGATGGCGGCAGCGTGCTGGATTACCTCCCCCGCAGTGATTAACTTCGGCAACGTCGTGCCGGGTAACGCCGCCTCGACCAACACCGAGGTAAAGTTTAGCTGTCAGGCCGATAACTTCGGCACGGCAGAGTACATCAACGTCTGTCTGAGCAGCATCGACGCCCCGCCCTTTCAGATGCTCTCGACGGGCGACCAGGAGGGAAAGCAGTACACCCTGCTGTTTCGCCTGCTTAACGGCCTCGCGCGATCGCAGGAGCTGGGCCCCGCCAGCCGCGGAGATCTCATTCAGCAGACCATTACTGCGGGAAGCAACGCCAGCGTCAGCGGCAGCTTTCCGCTTATCGCCACCCTGCCGGCGGGGCAAAGCCAGCTCCCCGCGACCCACTATTACAACTACAACATGAACCTGCGCATCGCCTGGCACAGCGCCACCCGCCAGGATGCCCTGCAAAGCTGTGCAGACGGCTCTGCGGAGGGGGAACAGGTGCAGGGCGGGAGCAATGCCCAGGCCGAAATCAGCGAAGGATGTTACATAGAGCGTGTTACCCCGCTGAACTTCGGCACCCTGACCAGCACCACCGCGCTGCGCCCCACGCGCTCGACGGCGACCCTCACCACGCGCTGCCCGGCCGGAACCGCATTCACGCTTGCTATGGGGAAAGGCAATCATGCCAGCGGCGACTGGCGGCAGCTTTGCAACGATGAGGGGCAGTGCCTGCGCTATGGGCTCTGGCAGGATGCAGGAGCGACACAGCGCTGGGGCGATCAAAGCAGCGGCGATACGCTGAACGTCACCAACCCCGCCGGCGGCACGCAGGACTTCACCGTTTACGGGGAGGTTCCGGCCCAGGCGCTGAGCGGGACGGGTGAGTTTATTGACGACGTGATAGTCACGCTGACTTATTAAACTCACCAAAAAAACCGTCTGGATCAATGTTATCGGTAACAGTGGCGCTAAAATAACCAACAACGCTGTTTACTCAGGCGTAATGCCTGTTTTTTTTAATTGAATATCTCTGGCTTTATTACAACAATTTATGAAATACCTGCTTGCTGACGCCCTCGTTTACAACGACGAGGACGGTACCATTGCTCCTGTTAATGCGCCGGACGAGGATGCGCAGATCCTCACCTGTACGGCCAATACCATCCTGAAGCTGCTGGTGAAGCATCACGGGAACGTCGTCGAACGGGAAACGTTCCTCCATGAGGTCTGGGATCGGCGCGGGCTTCAGGGATCCAACAACTCGTTAAACCAGTACATCAGCATCTTGCGCAAAATGCTGGCCAGCCTGGTTCCCGACGTGCTGTTTATCGTCACGGTGCCGAAAACGGGCTTTATGCTCTGCGCGGACGTTTCGGTCACGGCACTGGAGGAAGAGGCGCCGGCGGGCGAAACGGCGAAACCGACACGGCGCGTTCGTCCGGAACTGCTGTTCTGCGGCGCGCTCACGCTGGCGATTATTGCGCTGTGCGTCTGGATAACGGCCGTTAAGCCAGATGCTCCGCAGAGTGAAATTCACCTGCTTACCCATATCGACACGTGTCCGGTTTACACCTTTACGCCGCTGGCGGATGTGTTCCACGACAGGGCGATTGCCCTTGCGCAAAAGCTCCAGCAGGACGGTCATCTCCCGTGTCTGAAAAATTCGATCTTTTACATGCACATTCAGAGAACGCTTTTCTACGGCCATGAAGGGCGGCTGGTGCTTTCCCAGTGCTCGCTCACGCACGATAAAGCCAGCGCCTGTCGTACGCTTTACTATTACGAGTGGTGATATGAAACACAAAAAAGTGTGGCTAATACTGGTCCTCAATCTGCTGCTTCTGGGCGCCGCGCTGGCGTGGTATTACTACACGCCCCCGCTGTCGGTGGCCTGCGATGGCAACCTGACCTTCTCCGACAGGCGCGACAACCATGAATTCACGTTCAACGGGGAGATCATAATGCGTTTTCACCCGGATAAAACCGGCTACATCACGCTGAACGGCACTGTCGAGAATGCCCCGAAAAGCTGGGAGGTTTCTCGTCAGGAGATGTTTAAATGGCGGCACGTGGAGGGAGAGCTGTATGAAATTATTATTCAAAAAGTGGAGCGCTTCAGCCATGACGCCATGCCGCCGGGGGTGTTTGAAAAGTACGTCGCGGGCCTGACGCTGGGGAAAAAAAGGCTCCTGACGATAGAGCGCACGCCGCAGAGCGCGCTGGTGATCAGCAATTTTTACTCGCCGGTGCTGGTTTGCTCGGAGTAATAGCGGTCGCTCAGGCTATACTTCCCGCCATGAACATTGAAATCCGCCCCACTACCGGCGATGACGCAACCGCCCTGCCCGCGATCGAACGCGCGGCGGGGCAGCGGTTTCGCGACGTTCCTGAGCTGGCGTGGCTTGCCGACGGCGACGTAATTGCCGTTGAAGATCACCTTGGCTATGCCGCGCGGGGATTAAGCTGGCTGGCGCTGGCTGACGGGTGCCCGGTGGGCTTTATTCTCGCCGAAGCTCATCCATCATCGCTGTTTATCGTGGAACTCTCGGTTGATCTGGACTGGCAGGGACAGGGGATCGGACGCCGGTTGATTAACCGTGTTGCAGAGCGTGCCCGCGCGCTGGGGCTCGCCTCGCTGACGTTAACGACGTTTCGTGATGTCCCGTGGAACGCGCCGTTCTATGCGCATCTGGGGTTTGACATGATGATAACGCTGACGCCGGCGCTGCGTCAGAAACGTGAAGAAGAGGCGGCGCACGGTTTAGCGTATGATTCCCGCTGCGCCATGCGCCTGCCTCTGTAAAATCGCCCGGTGGCGCTGCGCTTACCGGGCCTACAAAAAACGCGTTCCCACACCGTAGGCCGGGTCAGGCGTAGCCGCCACCCGGCAAACCGTACGCGATCAGAACGTTTCCCAGTTATCACCCGCATCTGCGGTCGCCGGTTTACGCGCTATCACCGGTGCGGCAACGCTTTTCGCGGAGGCGAACTCGCGCGCCTTCATCTGCTCCTGCTGAATACGGAACACCGCAACGGCCTGCGTCAGACGGCTCGCCTGCTCTTCCAGTGCCGCCGCCGCCGCCGCAGACTCTTCCACCAGCGAGGCGTTCTGCTGGGTCACGCGATCCATCTCCGCCACCGCCAGGCCGACCTGGTCGATACCGCGGCTCTGCTCGTCAGACGCAGAGGCAATCTCGCCCATGATGTCCGTCACGCGGGTAACCGCATTCACGATTTCACCCATGGTTTCACCGGCGCTTTCCACCAGCGTTGAACCCACTTCCACCCGGCCAACGGAGTCCTCAATCAGGCTCTTGATCTCGCGCGCCGCCTGGGCGCTACGCTGCGCCAGGTTTCGCACTTCACCCGCAACCACTGCGAAGCCGCGGCCCTGCTCGCCCGCACGCGCCGCTTCTACCGCCGCGTTCAGCGCCAGAATGTTGGTCTGGAAGGCAATGCCGTCGATTACGCTGATAATATCGGCAATCTTCTGCGAACTACCGGCGATGTCGCGCATGGTCTGCACCACGTTATCCACCACTTTACCGCCTTTTTGCGCCGTCTCAGAGGCGCTCAGCGCCAGGTTGCTCGCCTGACGGGCGTTCTCGGCGTTCTGCTTCACGGTGGCAGTCAGCTGTTCCATGCTCGCCGCTGTCTCTTCCAGAGAGGCAGCCTGCTGCTCGGTACGGGATGAGAGATCGTTATTACCCATCGAGATCTCGCTCGCGCCGCTGTAAATGGCGTTTGCGCCGTTACGCACGTCACCCACGGTACGCACCAGTTCACCCTGCATATGGCGCAGGGAGTCGGCCAGCTCGCCCATCTCGTTGGAGCCTTCCACGTCGATGCGCTTCACCAGGTCGCCGCTGGCGATATGACGAATGCTGTCGATCAGACGGTTCAGCGGCGATATCAGCGCCTGCTTAATGCCCAGCCAGACGGCGACAATCACCACCAGCACGGCAACCAGCACGCTAATCAGCACCCAGATAGCCTGGCGGTAAGAGCTGTTGCTGTCTTCAACCGCGGTCTGGTACAGCGCGTCGTTCTGTTGCAGGTAGGCGACGTACTGCTTCTCAAAGCCGTCCTGATAGCTCTGGGTCGGCTGGTCGAAGAACGCATTGATCTTGCCTGCCCCCAGCAGCTGGATCAGCTCGGCCAGCGCGCCGTGGTAGATATCGTAATTACGTTTAATCTCCAGCGCCGCAGCGTCGCTCTGACGCGGGTCGCGCGGCAGCGCTTCGTAATCCGCCCAGTTTTTTTCCGCCTGCTTCAGGGACGCAGACGCAATTTGCATCAGCTCGGCGACGGTAGAGCCGCTGCCGATATTGTTCTGATCCATCATGTAGCGGATACCCGCACGGTTCAGGGTATTACGGGTTTGCAGCAGCGCCACCCAGCTACCGTTCAGGGTGGATTGTTGCTGTCGAATGGTTTGCAGGACGGTGAAATTCTCTTTGTCATGCTTCAGGGCATTGAAGAAAAGACCACCGGACGTGAGTTGTAAAAGGCCAAATATCGCTAAAACCAGCAGTAAGCTGGTGACAATCTTGATTCGGTTTAACATGTTTTCTCTTTCCTCAGGCAGATACAGAATATTCGGCCTGGCATGAGAAAACTTTACGAAAATCATCCTGGAATTTAGGGTTTTTACGCTTCGTCCCGCGCGGCGATATGTCGGTTTCCGAGTTCAATAAACTCTTCCAGCAGCGCTGTGAGCTGCTTCATCTTCTCCGGCGTATATTCCGCCTCAATCTGCTGGTACGCCTCTTCCACCTGCGCCTGAGCACGCTGGTACAGCGCGTTACCTTCTTTCGTCAGCGACACGTACAGCTTGCGCTGGTCGTTCACAGGCTTTAAGCGCAGCACCAGACCGTCGCGCTCCATGCGCGTCAGAATGCCGGTCAGGCTCGGGCGCAAAATGCAGGTGCGAAACGCCAGATTGTGAAAATCCATGGAGGGATGCTCGGCCAGCACGCGGACGATACGCCACTGCTGCTCGGTCAGATTATGCTGCTTCACTATCGGGCGGAAGTAGCCCATCGCCGCTTCACGTGCCTGCAACAGCGCGATGGTTAATGAATCATGCATAGCCTTCCCCTTACATCATTAACAAGTAAACAATTCAAAACAGATGCTTTTATCAACAGCACGTTTTTACCTAAAAAGTCTAACAGAAACAACGCGATTTTTATAATGCATTGATTCAATGATACATTTACCTGTTCATGTAAATTTATTGTTACTCATATCACAAATTATTCACTTCTGATTGCGAAACGTTCGGCAAAAGCATAAAACCAGATCATTAACATATTAATGAAATCCAAACCGGATATCCGGTCTGAGGAGTATGGGAATGAAAGGTACTGTTTTTGCCGTGGCGCTAAACCACCAGAGCCAGCGTGCTGCCTGGGCAGAGGCGTTTGAAAAAGCCCCCTATAACGTGCCGCCAAAAACGGCGGTGTGGTTTATCAAGCCACATAACACCGTTATCCGCGCAGGCGAACCGATTCCTTTTCCGCAGGGGGAAACGGTGTTAAGCGGTGCGACGGTGGCGCTGGTGGTGGGAAAAACCGCCAGCAAAGTACGCGCTGAAGAGGCGGCGGCGTACATCGCCGGGTATGCGCTGGCCAACGAAATCAGCCTGCCGGAGGAGAGCTTTTATCGCCCGGCCATTAAGGCCAAATGCCGGGATGGATTTTGCCCGCTCGGCGAGCCTGTCGCCGTTGATAACGTGGACAACCTGACTATCATCACCGAGATCAACGGCCGCGAAGCGGACCACTGGAACACCGCCGATTTGCACCGCAGCGCTGCCGAACTGCTGAGCGCCCTGAGCGAATTCGCCACCCTCAACCCCGGCGATACGATATTGCTCGGCACGCCGCAAAGCCGCGTGGAGATCCGCCCGGGCGATCGGGTACGCATTCTTGCAGAAGGTTTCCCGCCGCTGGAAAACCCGGTAGTGAACGAGCGCGACGTCGCCCTTGCCCACCGCACGCCTGAACACGCCACGCTGTTCGCCCTCGGTCTTAACTACGCCGATCATGCCAGCGAGCTGGACTTCAAACCGCCCACCGAACCGCTGGTGTTTATCAAAGCGCCGAACACCTTTAACGGCGACAACCAGACCTCGGTGCGCCCGAACAATATCGAATACATGCACTACGAGGCGGAGCTGGTGGTGGTTATCGGTAAAACCGCGCGTAAGGTGAGCGAAGCCGAGGCGATGGATTACGTTGCGGGCTATACGGTCTGCAACGACTACGCCATCCGCGACTACCTGGAAAACTACTACCGCCCGAACCTGCGGGTCAAAAGCCGCGACGGATTAACCCCCATCAGCCCGAACATCGTGCCAAAAGAAGCCATCCCTGACCCGCACAACCTCCGTCTTCGCACTTACGTCAACGGCGAACTGCGTCAGGAAGGCACCACCGCCGATCTCATTTTCAGCATTCCTTACCTGATTGCGTATCTGAGCGATTTTATGACCCTACAGCCGGGCGACATGATCGCCACCGGCACGCCGAAGGGGCTGTCCGACGTGGTGCCGGGCGATGAAGTGGTGGTGGAAGTGGAAGGCGTGGGCCGCCTGGTGAACCGGATTGTCAGCGAGGAGACAGCAAAATGAAAAAGATTAACCACTGGATCAACGGTAAAAACGTCGCCGGAAGTGAGTACTTCCACACCACTAACCCGGCCTCCGGCGAGGTATTAGCAGAAGTCGCCTCCGGCGGTGAAGCGGAAATTCATCAGGCCGTTGCCGCCGCTAAAGAGGCGTTCCCGAAATGGGCCAACCTGCCGATGAAGGAGCGCGCGCGCCTGATGCGTCGCCTGGGCGAACTGATTGACCAGAACGTGCCGGACATTGCCGCAATGGAAACCGCCGACACCGGCCTGCCGATCCATCAGACCAAAAACGTGCTCATTCCGCGCGCCTCGCACAACTTCGAGTTTTTCGCTGAGGTGTGCCAGCAGATGAACGGCAAAACCTACCCGGTCGACGACAAGATGCTCAACTACACGCTGGTGCAACCGGTGGGCGTCTGCGCGCTGGTGTCGCCGTGGAACGTGCCGTTTATGACCGCCACCTGGAAGGTCGCGCCGTGCCTGGCGCTGGGCAACACCGCGGTACTGAAGATGTCTGAACTCTCGCCGCTGACCGCCGACCGACTGGGCGAGCTGGCGCTGGAGGCGGGCATTCCGGCGGGCGTGCTGAACGTGGTGCAGGGCTACGGGGCGACGGCAGGCGACGCGCTGGTGCGCCACCACGACGTGCGCGCCGTCTCCTTCACCGGCGGCACCGCCACCGGGCGCAACATTATGAAAAACGCCGGGCTGAAGAAATATTCCATGGAGCTGGGCGGCAAATCCCCGGTGCTGATTTTTGAAGATGCGGACATCGAGCGCGCGCTGGACGCCGCGCTGTTCACCATCTTCTCCATCAACGGGGAGCGCTGCACCGCGGGCTCGCGCATCTTCATCCAGCAGAGCATTTACCCGGAGTTCGTCAAACGCTTTACCGAACGCGCCAATCGCCTGCGCGTGGGCGATCCGACCGATCCGAACACCCAGATTGGCGCGCTCATCAGCCAGCAGCACTGGGAGAAAGTCTCCGGCTATATCCGCCTCGGCATCGAGGAAGGCGCCACCCTGCTGGCGGGCGGCCCGGACAAACCGACGGATCTGCCTGCACACCTGAAAGGCGGCAACTTCCTGCGCCCGACGGTGCTGGCGGACGTCGACAACCGCATGCGCGTGGCGCAGGAGGAGATCTTCGGGCCGGTGGCCTGCCTGCTGCCGTTTAAGGACGAGGCGGAAGGCCTGCGTCTGGCGAACGACGTGGAGTACGGCCTGGCGTCGTACATCTGGACCCAGGACGTCAGCAAGGTGCTCCGTCTGGCGCGCAGCATTGAAGCGGGCATGGTGTTCGTGAACACCCAGAACGTGCGCGACCTGCGCCAGCCGTTTGGCGGCGTGAAGGCCTCCGGCACCGGGCGCGAAGGCGGCGAATACAGCTTTGAAGTGTTCGCGGAGATGAAGAACGTCTGCATCTCCATGGGCGACCATCCGATTCCAAAATGGGGGATCTGACAATGGGCAAGCTAGCGTTAGCGGCAAAAATCACCCACGTACCGTCGATGTATCTTTCCGAGCTGCCGGGGAAAAACCACGGCTGCCGCCAGTCGGCCATCGACGGGCATAAAGAGATCAGCAAGCGCTGCCGCGAGCTGGGCGTGGACACCATCATCGTGTTCGACACCCACTGGCTGGTGAACAGCGCGTACCACATCAACTGTGCGGATCATTTTTCGGGCGTCTACACCAGCAACGAGCTGCCGCACTTTATCCGCGACATGACCTACGACTACGACGGCAACCCGGAGCTCGGGCAGCTGATCGCCGACGAAGCGGTGAAGCTCGGCGTACGTGCCAAGGCGCACAACATCCCGAGCCTCAAGCTGGAGTACGGCACCCTGGTGCCGATGCGCTACATGAACGCGGATAAGCACTTCAAAGTGATCTCCATCTCGGCGTTCTGCACGGTTCACGACTTCGCCGACAGCCGCAGGCTGGGCGAGGCCATCGTCAGCGCCATCGAAAAGTACGACGGCACCGTGGCGGTGCTCGCCAGCGGCTCGCTGTCGCACAGGTTTATCGACGACCAGCGCGCCGAGGAAGGAATGAACAGCTACACCCGCGAGTTTGACCGCCAGATGGACGAGCGCGTGGTCAAGCTGTGGCGTGAAGGCCAGTTTAAAGAGTTTTGCAGCATGCTGCCGGAGTATGCCGACTATTGCTACGGCGAGGGCAACATGCACGACACGGTGATGCTGCTGGGGATGCTGGGCTGGGATAAATACGACGGCAAGGTGGAGTTCCTCACTGAGCTGTTCGCCAGCTCCGGCACCGGCCAGGTTAACGCCGTTTTCCCACTGCCCGCTTAAGGAGTCGTTATGCCGCACTTTATTGCTGAATGTACCGACAACCTCCGCGCGCAGGCCGACCTGCCGGGGCTGTTCGCCAAAGTGAACGAGGCGCTGGCCGCCACGGGGATCTTCCCGCTCGGCGGCATTCGCAGCCGCGCCCACTGGCTGGACACCTGGCAGATGGCGGACGGTAAGCATGATTACGCCTTTGTGCATATGACGCTGAAGATCGGCGCGGGCCGGAGCCTGGAGAGCCGGGAAGCCGTGGGGGAGATGCTGTTTACGCTGATCAAAACCCATTTCGCGGCGCTGATGGCGGAGCGCTATCTCGCACTGTCGTTCGCCATGGAAGAACTCGATCCGACGCTCAACTACAAACAAAACAACGTGCACGCGTTGTTTAAGTAGCCGTCTGCTCGCCCGGTGGCGCTTCGCTTACCGGGCCTACAACGGCCAAGAACGTAGGCCGGGATCGCTATGCGCCACCCGGCAAAAACAGGATATCGCCATGCTCGATAAACACACCCATACCCTGATCGCCCACCGCCTGCATCAGGCGGAACAGTCCCGGGAGCAGATCCGCGCGATCTCGCTGGAGTACCCGGAGATCACCATCGAAGACGCCTACGCCGTACAGCGCGAATGGGTGAGCCTGAAAATTGCCGAAGGCCGCGTGCTGAAAGGCCACAAGATTGGCCTCACCTCGAAAGCGATGCAGGCCAGCTCGCAGATTAGCGAGCCGGACTACGGCGCGCTGCTGGACGACATGTTCTTCCACGACGGCAGCGACATCCCCGTCGATCGCTTTATCGTCCCGCGTATCGAAGTGGAGCTGGCCTTCGTACTGGCAAAACCGCTGCGCGGCCCGAACTGCACGATCTTCGACGTTTACAACGCCACGGACTACGTCATCCCCGCGCTGGAGCTGATCGACGCCCGCTGCCACAACGTTGATCCGGAGACCCAGCGCCCGCGCAAGGTGTTCGACACCATCTCCGACAACGCCGCCAACGCCGGGGTGATCCTCGGCGGTCGTCCGATTAAGCCCGACGCGCTGGATTTGCGTTGGATCTCCGCCCTGCTCTACCGCAACGGCGTGATCGAAGAGACCGGCGTCGCCGCGGGCGTGCTTAACCACCCGGCGAACGGCGTGGCGTGGCTGGCGAACAAGCTCGCGCCGTACGACGTGCAGCTTGAGCCCGGACAAATCATCCTCGGCGGCTCGTTTACCCGTCCGGTTGCCGCCAGCAGAGGCGACACCTTCCATGTTGACTACGGCAACATGGGCTCCATCAGCTGTCGCTTTGTATAAGGAGGCGACCATGCAAAACGCATTCAAAGCGGCGCTGAAGGCGGGCCGCCCGCAAATCGGTTTATGGCTGGGGCTGACCAGCAGCTATAGCGCAGAGCTGCTGGCCGGGGCCGGTTTTGACTGGCTGCTGATCGACGGCGAGCACGCGCCGAACAGCGTGCAGACCGTGTTAACTCAGTTACAGGCTATCGCCCCCTATCCCAGCCAGCCGGTAGTGCGCCCGTCGTGGAACGATCCGGTGCAGATCAAGCAGCTGCTGGACGTGGGGGCGCAAACCCTGCTGGTGCCGATGGTGCAAAACGCTGACGAGGCGCGGCTGGCGGTAAGCGCCACCCGCTACCCGCCTGCGGGCATTCGCGGCGTCGGCAGCGCCCTGGCGCGCGCGTCGCGCTGGAACCGCATCCCGGACTATCTGCATCAGGCTAACGACGCTATGTGCGTGCTGGTGCAGATCGAAACCCGCGAGGCGCTGAAAAACCTGCCGCAGATCCTGGACGTGGAAGGCGTCGACGGCGTGTTTATCGGCCCGGCGGATCTGAGCGCCGATATGGGCTTTGCCGGCAATCCGCAGCACCCGGAGGTGCAGGCCGCCATCGAGCAGGCGATCGCGCAGATCCGTGCGGCGGGCAAAGCGCCCGGCATCCTGATGGCGAATGAACAGCTGGCGAAACGCTATCTCAGCCTCGGCGCATTGTTTGTGGCGGTCGGCGTGGATACCACCCTGCTCGCCCGCAGCGCCGAAGCGCTGGCGGCCCGCTTTACCGACGTCATCACAGCAGTTGATAACAATAAATCCGTCTACTAAACGTACGATGTGGAGCGCAACATGACGACCTCAACCCTGCATAATAAAGATGTAGAACATCGCGCAATAAATAAGCTGTTCCGTCGTTTGATCGTGTTTCTCTTTATCCTGTTTGTTTTCTCGTTTCTCGATCGCATCAACATCGGCTTTGCCGGGCTGACGATGGGCAAAGATCTGGGCCTCACGTCGACCATGTTTGGCCTGGCCGCGACGCTGTTTTACGTCACCTACGTGCTGTGCGGGATCCCCAGCAACATCATGCTGGCGAAGGTCGGCGCACGCCGCTGGATCGCCGGGATCATGGTGGTGTGGGGCATCGCCTCTACCTGCACCATGTTCGCCACCAGCCCCGAAACGCTTTACGTCCTGCGCATGCTGGTGGGCATTGCCGAAGCCGGTTTCCTGCCGGGGATTTTGGTCTATCTCACCTGGTGGTTTCCGGCCTATCACCGCGCCCGCGCCAACGCGCTGTTTATGATCGCCATGCCGGTGACCATGATGCTTGGCTCGATCCTCTCCGGGTATATTCTGGCGATGGACGGGCTGTGGAACCTGAAGGGCTGGCAATGGCTGTTTCTGCTGGAGGGGTTGCCGTCGGTGGTGCTCGGCGTGGTGACCTGGTTTTACCTCAACGACACGCCGGATCAGGCCACCTGGCTGGATGAGGACGAAAAGCAGGCGCTGAAAACGATGATCGCGCGCGAGCAGGAGGTCGCCATCGCCCAATCCGTCACGCCGCGATCGACGCTTCGTGAGGTGCTTACGCCCGCCGTGCTGCTCTACACGCTGGCCTACTTCTGTCTGACCAATACGCTGAGTGCGATCAACATCTGGACGCCGCAGATCCTGCAAAGCTTCAACACCGGCAGCAGTAATATCGTGATTGGCCTGCTGGCGGCGATCCCGCAGTTTTGTACCATCCTCGGGATGATCTGGTGGAGTCGCCGCTCCGACAGGCTGAAAGAGCGAAAAAAGCACACCATCCTGCCGTACCTGTTTGCAGCGGCGGGATGGATGCTGGCCTCCGCGACCGATCACAGCCTGATCCAGCTGCTTGGCATCATCATGGCCTCAACCGGATCGTTTACCGCCATGGCGATATTCTGGACCACGCCGGATCGGGTTATTAGCCTGCAATCCCGCGCGGTGGCGCTGGCGGTGATCAACGCCATCGGTAACGTCGGATCCGCCGTCAGCCCGCTGCTGATTGGGATCCTGCGCGACGCGACCGGCAGCTTCAGCTCCGGGCTGTGGTTCGTGGCGGGTCTGCTGGTGGTCGGCGCGCTGGTGCTGACGCGCATCCCGATGACGCAGCGGGTTCAACAGAGGAACGAGCATGTGCCAGAGCCCTATCGCCAACATTGATATCAGCAAGGAGTACGACGAAAGCCTGGGCACCGACGACGTGCACTATCAGTCGTTCGCGCGCATGGCGGCCTTTTTTGGTCGCGACATGCAGGCGCACCGTCACGACCAGTACTTTCAGATGCACTTTCTCGACACCGGGCAGATTGAGCTCCAGCTCGACGACCACCGCTATTCGGT
The DNA here is from genome assembly GCF_001631805.1 of Enterobacter genomosp. S. Classification (NCBI taxonomy): domain Bacteria; kingdom Pseudomonadati; phylum Pseudomonadota; class Gammaproteobacteria; order Enterobacterales; family Enterobacteriaceae; genus Enterobacter; species Enterobacter genomosp. S. The sequence goes on from NZ_LVVA01000018.1 coordinate 272,807, forward strand.
GCAGGCGCCGTTGTTTGTGCTGACGCCGCCGTCGGTGCCGCACGCGTTTATCACCGAATCCGACAGCGACGGGCACGTGCTGACGGTGCGCGAGGATCTCATCTGGCCGCTGCTGGAGGTGCTCTACCCCGGCACGCGGGAAGCGTTCGGCCTGCCGGGGATCTGTCTGTCGCTTGCCGACAAGCCTGACGAGCTGACGGCGCTGAAGCACTACTGGCAGCTCATCGCCCGGGAATCCACGGCGCAGCTGCCGGGCCGTGAGCATACGCTGGTCCTTCTGGCGCAGGCGGTCTTTACCCTGCTGCTGCGCAACGCGAAGCTCGACGACCACGCGGCCAGCGGCATGCGCGGCGAGCTGAAGCTGTTTCAGCGCTTTACCCAGCTGATCGACACCCACTATCACCAGCACTGGACGGTGCCGGAATACGCCAGCGAACTGCACCTCACCGAATCCCGCCTGACGGACATCTGCCGCCGCTTCGCCAACCGCTCGCCGAAACGGCTGATCTTCGACCGGCAGCTGCGCGAGGCCAGGCGTCTGCTGCTGTTTTCCGACAGCGCGGTCAGCGAGATTGCCTGGCAGCTGGGATTTAAAGATCCGGCCTATTTCGCCCGGTTTTTCAGTCGCCTGACGGGCTGCTCGCCCAGCGCGTATCGGGCGCAGAAAGTACCGGTTTCCTGAGCGCATCGCGGTCTGTAGGGCGGGTAAGCGCAGCGCCACCCGCCAAAAACCCGCACAGATCACAAATCCCAATCCCGCCCGAAAAGTACCCGCCGTTGTCCCAATCGTCCCTTCACGTTCCGCCCCTCTCACGCTTCAATTAAACAACAAAAACAAAACATAAATTTAACAATCATCTTCCGATACGAGGTCCCTATGAAGCCTGAAGATTTCCGCGCTGATACCAAACGTCCGTTAAACGGCGAAGAGTATTTAAAAAGCCTGCAAGATGGCCGTGAGATTTATATCTACGGCGAGCGCGTTAAGGACGTCACTACCCACCCGGCATTTCGCAATGCGGCGGCGTCCATCGCCCAGATGTACGACGCCCTGCACAAGCCAGACATGCAGGATACGCTGTGCTGGGGCACCGACACCGGCAGCGGCGGCTACACCCACAAATTTTTCCGCGTGGCGAAAAGCGCCGACGACCTGCGCCAGCAGCGCGACGCCATCGCCGAGTGGTCGCGCCTGAGCTACGGCTGGATGGGGCGCACGCCGGACTACAAAGCGGCGTTCGGCTGCGCGCTGGGAGCGAACCCTGCCTTCTACGGTCAGTTCGAGCAGAACGCCCGCAACTGGTACATCCGCATTCAGGAAACCGGCCTGTACTTTAACCACGCCATCGTCAACCCGCCGATCGATCGCCATAAGCCGGCGGACGAGGTGAAGGACGTTTACATCAAGCTGGAGAAAGAGACCGACGCCGGGATCGTTGTCAGCGGCGCGAAGGTGGTGGCGACCAACTCGGCGTTGACCCACTACAACATGATCGGTTTTGGCTCCGCGCAGGTGATGGGCGAAAACCCGGACTTCGCGCTGATGTTCGTCGCCCCCATGGACGCCGAAGGGGTGAAGCTGATCTCCCGCGCCTCGTACGAGATGGTGGCAGGCGCAACCGGCTCCCCGTATGACTATCCGCTCTCCAGCCGCTTCGACGAGAACGACGCCATTCTGGTGATGGATCACGTGCTGATCCCGTGGGAAAACGTGCTGATTTACCGCGATTTTGACCGCTGCCGTCGCTGGACGATGGAGGGTGGCTTCGCCCGTATGTACCCGCTTCAGGCCTGCGTGCGCCTGGCGGTGAAGCTCGACTTCATCACCGCCCTGCTGAAGAAATCCCTGGAGTGCACCGGTACACTGGAGTTTCGCGGCGTGCAGGCGGATCTCGGCGAAGTGGTGGCGTGGCGCAACATGTTCTGGGCGTTGAGCGACTCCATGTGCTCCGAAGCGACGCCGTGGGTAAACGGGGCGTACCTGCCTGACCACGCGGCATTGCAGACCTACCGCGTGATGGCGCCAATGGCCTACGCGAAGATCAAGAACATCATCGAACGCAACGTGACCTCCGGGCTGATCTACCTGCCGTCCAGCGCGCGGGACCTGAACAACCCGCAGATCGACCAGTATCTGGCGAAGTACGTGCGCGGCTCCAACGGGATGGATCACGTCGAGCGCATCAAGATTCTGAAACTGATGTGGGACGCCATCGGCAGCGAATTTGGCGGTCGCCACGAGCTGTACGAGATTAACTACTCCGGAAGCCAGGACGAGATCCGCCTGCAATGCCTGCGTCAGGCGCAAAGCTCCGGCAACATGGACAAGATGATGGCGATGGTTGACCGCTGCATGTCCGAGTACGACCAGCACGGCTGGACCGTGCCGCACCTGCACAACAACACTGATATCAACATGCTGGATAAGCTGCTGAAATAACGCAGCGGGAGGTTTCAATGCAATCTGAAGAACGCCTGCGTTTTCGCGACGCGATGGCCAGCCTGTCGGCGGCGGTCAATGTGGTCACCACCGAGGGCGACGCCGGTCGCTGCGGTATTACCGCCACCGCGGTCTGTTCGGTAACGGATACTCCCCCCTCGGTCATGGTCTGCATCAACGCCAACAGCGCCATGAACCCGGTCTTTCAGGGCAACGGCAAACTGTGCGTGAACGTGCTGAACCACGAGCAGGAGATCATGGCCCGCCACTTTGCCGGGATGACGGGCATGGCCATGGAGGAGCGCTTTGCGCTCTCCTGCTGGCAGAAAGGCCCGCTGGCGCAGCCGGTGCTGAAAGGCGCGCTGGCAAGTCTGGAAGGGGAGATAACCCAGGTGCAAACTATCGGCACCCATCTGGTCTATCTCGTGGAAATAAAAAACATCATTCTCAGCAGCGAGGGGCACGGCCTGATCTACTTCAAACGCCGTTTCCACCCGGTGATGATGGAGATGGAAGCCACGGTTTGATCCGATTGCACAAAAAGCGCTGCGTTTCCGCACAGGCGTGAACGGCCACGCCCCGAAGCGCCAGATTATCCTTAGTGATCTCAATCACATATTTCTTTCCGCCGGGGGTGAGCCTTAACCACTCGCCCCCGCTTTTGACCGCTCACGCATCGCTTTCAACCACTCACCCATTTACCGTGCTTTACGCGCGCGGGGATCTGGCACGATCGCTCCAGCATTAATCAATACCTCCTCACAACGAACCCTGACCCTTTTTTCTTTACATAAAAAACCAGGTCTTACTATGGATACTAAAAAACTACTCAAGCACGTGCCCTGGGCCTTACTCGGGATCCTCGGTGCTTTCTGTCTGGCGGTTGTCGCATTGCGCCGGGGCGAGCACGTCAGCGCCCTGTGGATCGTGGTCGCGTCGGTTTCTGTCTACCTTGTGGCTTATCGCTACTACAGCTTATACATCGCGCAAAAGGTCATGAAGCTCGACCCGACGCGCGCCACCCCGGCGGTCATTAACAATGACGGTCTGAACTACGTGCCAACCAACCGCTACGTGCTGTTTGGTCACCACTTTGCCGCCATTGCAGGCGCGGGTCCGCTGGTCGGTCCGGTGCTGGCCGCCCAGATGGGCTACCTGCCGGGTACGCTCTGGCTGCTGGCGGGCGTGGTGCTGGCGGGGGCGGTGCAGGACTTTATGGTGCTGTTTATCTCCTCGCGCCGTAACGGTTCGTCGCTGGGCGAGATGATCAAAGAAGAGATGGGCCGCGTGCCGGGCACTATTGCCCTCTTCGGCTGCTTCCTGATCATGATCATCATCCTCGCGGTGCTGGCGCTGATCGTGGTGAAAGCGCTGGCCGAAAGTCCGTGGGGCGTCTTCACCGTCTGCTCGACCGTACCGATTGCGCTGTTCATGGGCATCTACATGCGCTTTCTGCGCCCGGGCCGCGTGGGCGAAGTGTCGGTCATCGGTATCGTGTTGCTGGTCGCCTCGATCTACTTCGGCGGCGTGATTGCGCACGATCCGTACTGGGGCCCGGCGCTGACCTTCAAGGACACCACCATCACCTTCGCGCTGATCGGTTACGCGTTCGTTTCCGCCCTGCTGCCGGTATGGCTGATTCTGGCTCCGCGTGACTACCTGGCAACCTTCCTGAAAATCGGCGTGATCGTCGGGCTGGCGATCGGGATTGTGATCATCAACCCGGAGCTGAAAATGCCGGCGGTGACCCAGTACATTGACGGTACCGGTCCGCTGTGGAAAGGCGCCCTGTTCCCGTTCCTGTTTATCACCATCGCCTGCGGCGCCGTTTCAGGCTTCCATGCGCTGATCGCTTCCGGCACCACGCCGAAGCTGATGGCCAACGAAACCGACGCGCGCTTTATCGGTTACGGCGCGATGCTGATGGAGTCCTTCGTGGCGATCATGGCGCTGGTAGCGGCGTCGATTATCGAGCCAGGCCTGTACTTCGCGATGAACACGCCACCGGCGGGTCTCGGCATCACCATGCCAAACCTGCATGAGATGGGCGGCGAAAATACCGCGCTGATCATGGCCCAGCTGAAAGAGGCCAGCGCACACGCGGCGGCAACCGTCAGCTCCTGGGGCTTTGTGATCTCGCCTGAGCAGATCATGCAGACCGCGAAAGACATCGGCGAACCGTCCGTACTGAACCGTGCCGGTGGCGCGCCGACGCTGGCAGTAGGTATCGCACACGTGTTCCACAAAGTGCTGCCGTGGGCGGACATGGGCTTCTGGTACCACTTCGGTATTCTGTTCGAAGCGCTGTTCATCCTGACCGCGCTGGACGCCGGTACCCGTGCAGGCCGCTTTATGTTGCAGGATCTGCTGGGCAACTTCGTGCCGTTCCTGAAGAAAACCGACTCTCTGGTGGCGGGTGTTCTGGGTACGGCGGGCTGCGTAGGCCTGTGGGGTTACCTGCTGTATCAGGGCGTTGTAGACCCGCTGGGCGGCGTGAAAAGCCTGTGGCCGCTGTTCGGCATCTCTAACCAGATGCTCGCAGCCGTAGCTCTGGTGCTGGGCACCGTTGTTCTCGTGAAGATGAAACGCACCGAATACATCTGGGTGACCGTGGTTCCTGCGCTGTGGCTGCTGCTCTGCACCACCTGGGCGCTGGGTCTGAAGCTGTTCAGCACCAACCCGCAGCTGGAAGGCTTCTTCTTCATGGCTAACCAGTACAAAGAGAAGATTGCCGCAGGCGGCGCGGATCTGACCGCGCAGCAGATTGCCAACATGAACCATATCGTGGTGAACAACTACACCAACGCGGGTCTGAGCATTCTGTTCCTGGTGGTGGTGTACAGCATTATCTTCTACGGCATCAAAACCTGGATGAAAGTGCGCAACGCCGAAGGCCGTACGGATAAAGAGACCCCGTACGTGCCGGTGCCGGAAGGCGGCGTGAAGACCTCTTCCCACCATTAATTAAGCCTGTCACTGTAGGCCCGGATCGCTGCGCGCCGCCGGGCTTTTTCTTATCAGGATGCATTATGTTTGGTAACTTAGGCGAAGCAAAAAAATACCTCGGTCAGGCGGCGAAGATGCTGATTGGCATTCCGGACTATGACAACTACGTTGAGCATATGAAGACTAACCATCCGGATAAGCCGTACATGACCTACACCGAATTCTTCCGCGAGCGTCAGGAAGCGCGCTATGGCGGAAGTGGAGAAGGCGGCGTCCGCTGCTGCTAAAGGAGAGACCATGACCCCGATTGCCGTTACCCTGCTGACCGGTTTCCTCGGCGCCGGTAAAACCACCCTGCTGCGCCACATCCTGAACGAGCAGCACGGCTTCAAAATCGCCGTCATCGAAAACGAATTTGGCGAAGTCTCCGTTGACGATCAATTAATCGGAGACCGCGCCACGCAAATCAAAACCCTGACCAACGGCTGCATCTGCTGCACCCGATCTAACGAGCTGGAAGACGCCCTGCTGGACCTGCTCGACAGCCGCGATCGCGGTGACATCGACTTCGACCGCCTGGTGATCGAGTGCACCGGCATGGCCGACCCCGGCCCGATTATTCAGACCTTTTTCTCGCACGATATTCTTTGCCAGCGCTACCTGCTGGACGGGGTGATTGCCCTGGTAGACACGGTCCACGCCGACGAGCAGATGAACCAGTTCACCATTGCCCAGTCCCAGGTGGGCTACGCCGACCGCATTCTGCTGACCAAAACCGACGTGGCAGGCGACAGCGAAAAACTCCGCGAGCGCCTGACGCGCATTAACTCGCGCGCGCCGATTTACACGGTAACGCACGGCGATATCAACCTGTCACAGCTGTTCAATACCAACGGCTTTATGCTGGAAGAGAACGTCACCACGAAACCGCGCTTCCACTTTATGGGAGACAGGCAAAACGACGTGGCGTCGATTGTGGTGGAGCTGGACTACCCGGTGGACATCAGCGAAGCCTCCCGCGTGATGGAGAACCTGCTGCTGTCGTTTGCCGACAAGCTGCTGCGTTACAAAGGGATGCTTTGGATCGACGGCGAACCGAACCGCCTGCTGTTTCAGGGCGTACAGCGCCTGTACAGCGCCGACTGGGATCGCCCATGGGGCGATGAAGCGCCGCACAGCGTGATGGTGTTTATTGGAATACAGCTGCCGGAAGAGGAGATTCGGGCGGCGTTTGCGGGGCTGAAGAAATAACCGCACCGAACAATCCCCTCTCCCCTTTGGGGAGAGGGGTAAACCCAGGTACTATTTCAACGCCTCCGGCAGCGTCACAATCCACAGCTCGCTGTCAGATTCCGGCTTCTTCAGCGGCGTCACGCTGAGCGTAGTCTCCACCGGTTTATCATCCAGCGTCAGCTTGCCTTCCGCGTTTACCCGATAATCCTTCAGCTTCTTGCCCTCGACCGGGTTCTGCATCGCGACCTTCACGCCAAAGTCGTTATCGTTCGCCACCGCAAGTCGTTTGCCGTCGATCAGCGCCAGCCCTTCGGCCTTTTCCTGCTGCCAGCCCAGAGCACGCAGATCGACGACCTGCGTTTTTGCAGCAAGGGTAATGCCGCGCTGCGCCAGGGTTTTCTCATCATCAAACTCCGGGTACTCGCCCGGCTTGTCGAAGGCGGTCAGGTCGCTCGCTTTGCTCAGATCCACCTTGTAGATGAGGTTACGCATCGCGTCGTTTTTATCCTCACCCTGTTCAATCAGCAGGATAGTGTGGTTATCCAGCGCCACGATATCGCCGATTTTAGCGTCGCTGTTTTTGCTGTAGGCCGCGCTGTCAACGGGGTAACCGTACATCGCGGTTTTCCCGGTCGCCGGATCGAAGCTAACCAGACGCGTAAACAGCGCCTGCTTTTTGCTCTTACCGTCGATATCCAGCGTGCTTTGCACGGCGGCGATAATACGCCCGTCCGGCATTCGGGTCAGGCCCTCAAAGCCACGGTTCGCCTGGCGCCATTTGATGATGTTTGGCAGACCGCCCGCAATGGATTTCTCCCCTTCCGCCGCCTGCGGGCCGTGGATCGCGAGGATTTTCCCTTTGCTGTCGATATTGATCAGGAACGGACCATACTCATCGCACAGCCAGTAACCGCCCTTCCCGTCCGGCGTGATGCCTTCCGTATCCAGACCGCGGTTATCGCCTTTGAGCACGTTTAAGGTGTCGCTGAACGCCACTTCATTGGTCGAGCCAATCACGCCGCTTTCCAGCGGCAGGCCGTTAATTTCGCCTTTATCATCATGCAGCGGGCGGGCATCCACGGCCTCCGCTTTGCCGTTCTGGACGCGGATGGACATCAGCAGCGGAGCGAAATCCGGCGTAACAAAAATTTTGGCTTCGTTTTTGCCTTTCTTTGGCGCGTCGGCGTTTGGACCGCGATCGGTCACGGTCACGAAGGTCAGGGTATCGCCCTGCTTGCCGGTGAACAGCAAACCAGAACCCACCCCCACAGGAAGCCCGTTCGGAAACGCGCTGGCAAACGCACCGCTGTATTTGACATGCGAGCCTTCGGGGAAGCTGACGACGTAGCGCTCCGCGGTTGGCTGTCCCGCCAGGGCAGAGAAAGAGAGCGCACAACCGATTAGCACAGGAATGATTTTTCTTTTCATATTGTTAGCATCCAGTAAGTGAAGCCAACAACGTAATGAAGAAACGTGTCAGAAAAATGACATGTAAAGGCAGCGGATCGGCAAAGAAATACGTATAGCAGTCACCAGAAATGTAAACCTCTGTCTTTATCTGTGACAGCTGAAATATTTTTGGAAATTATTAGAAACTTAATTAATTCACCTCAAACGGCTTTCTTCACCTCGTTCATTAAACGTTTAGCCAACAATATAAACTTTCCCTAAACGCGAATGGATTGGGGATTGACGATTTGCCTTACAAACATCTCATCAACATTTAAGGTTAAAAAACCCAACAAAATCAGCATATAATTGCGATACCCATCACATTTGCAGTCGTAAACATCCCTTGTTAAGGTGCCCTCAGATTAATTTGATGACGAGGAAACACTCATGAAAAAGCTTAACGTTCTCATCCTTTCTGCACTCACCGCCGTATCGGGCTCCGCACTGGCAATGGGCGGCAGCATTGAGCAGGGTAAAAACTTTACCAACCTGAATGTGGAAATGGGCAAATCTACCTCTGGTCTGTACACCGAAGGTAACTGGCTGAAAAATACCGACGACGGCACCACGACCGGTGGCGTGGGTGCAGGCTACAACTTCGAGGTCGGCCCGGTGATGCTGAACGCAGGCGCTAAGGCCCTCTACGTTGGCCCGAAGAAAGGCGATAACGGCGTGGCGTTCCCGGTCGGCGGTGGTGTGAACGTTGCCCTGACCGACAGCATCAGGGTATTCGGTGAAGGCTACGTTGCCCCAGACGGCCTGAACAACAGCGTGAAGAACTACGTTGAAGCTAACGGCGGCGTAAGCTGGACCCCGGTCAAACCGGTTACGCTGAAAGTGGGCTACCGCCACGTGAGCGTTGATGGCAAAGACGGTCGTCCAAACCACACGCTGATTGACGGCGCATATGTTGGCGGTGGCGTGAGCTTCTAAGCCACCTGATAGATAAAAAAACCTGCCCTTCGGCAGGTTTTTTATTACTACGTCACTTACGCACCACCACCAGCTTCTGGTTCACAAACTCTTTGATCCCCAGGTCCGACAGCTCGCGTCCGTAACCGGAGCGCTTCACGCCGCCGAACGGCAGCTCCGGCGCGGTATCGGTGAGCCAGTTGATGTACACCATCCCCGTTTCGATACGCGACGCCATCTTCTTCGCGCGCTCGATATCCTGGCTGAACACCGCGCCGCCCAGACCGTAGTGTGAGTCGTTAGCCAGCGCGACCGCCTCGTCGTCGTTTTTTACCACGTACATCTGCGCCACCGGGCCGAAGAACTCTTCGAAGTACGCCGGGTTGTCGCGCGAGATGTTCGTCAGGATCGTCGGCTCAAAGAAGCTCCCGTCGCGCTGCACCGGCTTGCCGCCATAGTGCAGCGTGGCGCCGTTTTTGACCGCCTCGTTAACCTGTTTGGTCAACGTTTCAAGCGCATCTTTCGATGACAGCGGCCCCAGCGTGGTGCTTTCGTCCAGCGGATCGCCGATCTTCACCTGCTTAAACGCCTCGGTGAATTTCTCGAGGAACGCGTCTGCGATGCTCTCGTGCAGGATAAAGCGCTTCGCCGCGGTACAGACCTGCCCGGCGTTATTAAGCCGCGCGTTAACGCCGATCTTCACGGCCTTCTCCAGGTCTGCATCGTCCAGCACCACGAACACGTCGTTTCCGCCCAGTTCAAGGGTCGATTTTTTGATGTGCTTCGCTGCCTGCGCCGCAACCACGCTACCCGCTTTTTCAGAACCGGTCAGCGCCGCCCCCTGTACGCGATCGTCGGCGATGATGTTCGCTACCTGATCGGACGAGATAAACAGGTTGGTCCACGCCCCTTCCGGCGCGCCAGCTTCACGTACCAGATGGGCAAAGGTCTCGGCACAGTGCGGCACGATGCTGGCGTGCTTGGCGATCACCGGGTTACCCGCCGCCAGGTTTGGCGCCAGAACGCGCATCAGCTGATAGTACGGGAAGTTCCACGGCTCTACGGCCATCAGCACGCCGATGGGGTGATGTTCCACCCACGCTTCCCCGAATTCAGACGGATACTTCACCGGGGCCAGGAACTGCTTCGCATTGTCCGCATAATAGCGGGCGATTTGCGCGCACAGCTTCACTTCACCGCGGCTTTGTTCGATGAGCTTACCCATCTCCTGACTGGCAATTTTCGCCAGCTCCTCGGTGCGCTCGTCGATCAGGTCGGCAAGCTTATGCAGCACCGGCAGGCGCTGGCTGATGTCGCCTTTCGCCCAGTCCGAATGATAGAGCGCATCGGCCGCCTTCAGCGCCGCTTCAATATCCGCGTCGGTATGTGAGGGGTATTCTTTGATGAGCTGGTTGGTGGCAGGATTTACTGTCTGGTAAGCCATATCGAATCTCCTTGTTTTACCGCTTAGGGTATTAAGGGTAGTCAATGTGACTGGCTATGAAGGTAAAGTTGGGTATATACGGAAGGTTCTTAGTAAGGCGCTGCCAGGGCAGGCGCATACATGGTATAAAAAAAGCTCATCACTGGAGCTCTTATGACTGATACCCGCCACATCCGCCAGACCTTTCATCGCGCCGCAGGTCTAGAGCTGCGCAGTACGTGGCAGAGCACGCAGGCCTATAAGCGTCATTGTCATCCGCAGCTCTCCATCGGCGCGATTGTGGAAGGTCAGACCTGCTGCGTGTGTCATGACAGAGAATACATCCTCAACCCCGGGGACCTCATTGTCATCCCGGCTTACGCGCCGCACAGCTGCAACCCCGTCAATGGGCAACCGCGCAGCTACCATATGCTCTATAACGACACCGCTCTTCCTCTGGCGCTCCAGGTGATTCGCGACCCTGCGCTCTTTAAGCGCTACCTTGATATCGTTGAGGCGATGTCGCCTGCCTCCGTGGACACGCTGCTTTCAGCCCTTCCCCGCTGTGTGGAAAACGCAGATGCGCTTCGCTCAACCAGTCAGCACCTTCAGCAGGCATTTCTTGCCGACCTGGCCGCACCACCTTCGCTTGACGACCTTGCCCAACGATTCTCGCTGCGCAAGGAGACGCTGATCCGCACCTTCCGGCAGGACACCGGCCTGACGCCGGTCAGCTTTCTCAACGTCTCCCGCGTGGAGTTCGCCAAAGCGCGGCTACGTGCCGGAGACGACATTGCCGACGTCGGCTACCAGAGCGGGTTTGCCGACCAGAGCCATTTTCATAAGACCTTTGTCAGCTATACCGCGGCCACGCCGCGTCAGTATGCGACAGGCCGATCAATATCTGACAATAAATAGCGTTTGCATCACCGTAGGCTGACCTCAGATTGTTAACCGAGGTTGCTATGGAACTGTTCTTCCCTTCCGCTTTTCTCGCCCTGGCGCTGGCGCATTTTGTCGCCCTGTTAAGCCCGGGCCCGGACTTCTTCCTGCTGGTGGGCTACGCCGCGCGCTACCGACTGCGCGGCAGCGCCGGGTTGTGCTTCGGTATCGCCGCGGGTAACGGGCTGTATATCTTACTGGTAATTATCGGCTGGAGCGCACTGCGCCAGTTTGCCTGGCTGTTTACGCTGATAGCGCTTTGCGGGGCGCTGTATCTGCTGTGGATCGGCTCGCATCTGGTGCGCAGCCAACCGCAGGCGCTGGCGCTTGCAGAAACCCGACAGCGGTGTCCTTCTCTGATGAAGCAGATCCTGCTGGGGCTGGGGTCGGCGCTGTTAAATCCGAAAAATGCGCTGTTCTACCTGGCGCTGATGACGGCGTTACTCGGGCCGGACGTCACGCTGCTTCAGCAGGCGACCTGCGGCGTCTGGATGGTGATGGTGGTGCTGGCGTGGGATCTGGCGCTGGTGTCGATGATGGGGCTATCGGCGGTGCAACAGAAGCTTAGCCGTTCGCTGTGGTGGATTGAGCGCACGGCGGGCGTGGTGCTGATGGGGTTTGGCGGGTGGGTGCTGTGGCGGTTTTTGCACATTCCCCCCGTCTCACTCTATCCTTAACCCATGGAAAAAATAGCTGAACTCAAACGCGCCAAGCTTCTGGCGCTGTCGCTGCTGCTGATTGCCGCTGCGACCTTTATCACCACCCTGTTCCTGCCGCAAACCTTCTGGGTACGCGGCGTGAAGGCCATTGCCGAGGCGGCGATGGTCGGCGCGCTGGCTGACTGGTTTGCCGTCGTCGCGCTGTTTCGCAGGGTGCCCATTCCGTTCATTTCACGCCATACGGCAATCATCCCGCGCAATAAGGACCGGATTGGCGACAATCTCGGCCAGTTCGTGCAGGAGAAGTTTCTGGATACCCAGTCTCTGGTCGCGTTAATTCGCCGCTACGAGCCGGCGCAGATGATTGGCGCCTGGTTCAGCAAGCCCGACAACGCCCAGCGCGTCGGGCTGCATCTGATGCAGGTGATGAGCGGTTTTCTTGAGCTGACCGACGACGGGCGCATTCAGCGCCTGCTCAAACGCGCGGTGCATAAGGCTATCGACAAGGTCGATTTCACCGAAACCAGCGCCGTGATGCTGGAAAGCATGACTAAAAACAACCGCCATCAGGTGCTGCTGGACGCCATCATCAACCGCCTGATAACGCTGATTCAGCGGGAAAGCACGCGGGAGTTTATCTCTGACCAGATCGTCCACTGGCTCAAAACCGAGCATCCCCGCAAGGCGATGGTGCTGCCCACCGAGTGGCTGGGCGATCAGAGCGCAGAGATGGTGTCGAACGCGGTCAACACGCTGCTGGACGATATCAGCCACGACCGTACGCACCAGATCCGCCGGGCATTTGATCGCGCCACGCTGAAGTTTATCGACAACCTGAAAAACGACCCGGAGATGGCGGCCAAAGCCGACAACATCAAGCACTATCTGAAGAATGATGAAGCGTTTAACCGTTATCTGGGTGAAATGTGGGCCGACCTTCGCCAGTGGTTAAAGACTGATATGCAAAGCGAGGACTCGCGCGTGAAACAGCGCATTGCCAACGCCGGGCTGTGGTTTGGTGAGACGCTGTCGAATGATGCCAGCCTGCGCGCGTCGCTGAACGAGCATCTGGAACAGGCGGCGCACCGTGTCGCGCCGGATTTTGCGGCGTTCCTGACGCGCCATATCAGCGACACGGTGAAAAGCTGGGACGCCAAAGATATGTCACGCCAGATCGAGCTTAACATAGGCAAAGACCTACAGTTTATCCGCGTAAACGGCACCCTGGTAGGCGGGACGATTGGTCTGATCCTGTTTTTACTCTCGCAACTGCCCGCCGTGCTAGCGCACTAATCCGCTTTTGGCGGCGCGATAACGTAGCGCGTCGCCTCGAAGCGGTTCAGGATCAGGTGCACCAGAAAGACCATCGTCAGGGTGACCACCAGCGCGAAGGTGACGGAGGTGATGCGGTACAGATCGCTGAACACCAGGTCGCTGTCCGGGTGCATGTTCTGTCCGAACATGATGCCGATGGTGGTAATACTGGCGAAGCCTACCCCGGCGCCGACCTTCTCCATCACGTGCAGACGTGCCCCAAACGCCAGCCCAAGGCCGATCAGCGGCATCATCAGCAGCATATGGCTGCTGTGATCGTACAGAATAAGCTGAACGACGAGGATATAGAGACACCCCAGCACCACGCCGACCACGCGCCAGATAGAGCTGATCACCGAGCCGCGATAGTGCATCGGGAACAGGATCAGAATGCCCGCCATCAGCGCTGAAAGGGAATCGCTGAGATCGCTTATCTGGAAAACCACGAAAATTAGCGTCGCCACGGTGCCGGAGAGCAGCGACTCGTGGCGCACGCGGGCATCGTCTTTCTCGATCAGCGGCGGCGGCTTACGCGGCTCAACGTCCGGCAGCAGGTAATTCATCAGCGCGCTCAGACACACCGCCATCACGCTCGCTTCGATGTTAGAGAACAAAAGCGTGTGCCAGTTAGTGGTGGGGTAGCTCATAAAGTTGAGCATCACGCTCTGGCATACCACGCCCATTGAACCGAACAGGAACAGCGGCCCCTTGCTCATAAAGCGAAAACGCATCACGTACAGGGCGAACACCACCAGCGTCATAATGACTGGCCATTGCGACAAATAGCCGATGATAATCACCATTTCGACGCAGTTCAGCGACGCGCTGAAGATAAACTGCTTCGCCACGTGACGGTTAAATACCGGCACCAGCGAGAGGAGCATGATCGGGTAGACCACGAAGAACACGCCGTAGCTGGTGTTGTAGAAGCTCGAAATGCTCAGCGCAATCATCCCGGCGAAGACGATGCGCAGGGTCTGGCGAAAGTCGTTTGCCGTGTAGACAATGTTGCCGTGCGGGGTAAAGACCCGCGCCAGGGTGCTAATAGACATAGTGAAGCAGGCTCACCAGATGGATTTGCATCCCGGAGAAGAATCGCGCAAACGGCCCTTCGCTATTATAGAGCTGCACGGTGGCGCGCGCGCCGGTCGGCAGCGGCTTCGGTAAGGCTTCATCCAGCGCCACGTGAATGCGCATGCGTTGGGCATCACGCACCCAGCGGTTGGACGTTTCCGGTTCAGAAAGTTGGCCGTTCACTGCCTCCTGGCCTGCGAGGATCCCCGCGTCGCTGCTGGTCACGTGGGCGCGGAAGACCTGCCCCGGGAAGGCGTCAAACACCACGGCGGCGTCGGTCCCCTGGTGGGTATGACGCAGGCTCTTCTCGCGGAAATCCGCCACGATATCGGTCTGGGTGTTCACCAGCGCCAGCGCGGCAGAACCGGACGCGGCGTAAAAACCGGGGCTTAGTTGCAAATTACTGACCGTACCGTCCGCTTCGGCGTAGACCTTCGTCCAGCCAAGATTCAGCTCCGCGTCATCCAGCGCGTTACGGTATTTTTGCAGCGTCACGTTACGGTGCTCGTCCCGCTCGCCGCGCTGAATGCGCAGGTTATGAATATTCGCCTGAATCGAGCTGACGGACTGCTCGCTGCTCTGCCAGGTGGTGCGGACTTTATCCAGATCCGCCTGCGACACGTTCTGCAAGGTGCTCAGTTTCTGGTAGCGGTCGAAGGTCACCTTGTCGTTACGCGCCGTCAGCACGGCGGTTTTCAGGCTGGCCTGCGCCGCGGCAATCTGCGCATCCAGCTGAGCGTTAGACAGACGCGCCTGCTCCAGCGCGATTTGCGCCGCTTCGACCTTATTGCGAAACGGCGTGGGATCGAGCTCAAACAGCAGATCGCCTTTCTTAACCTGGCTGTTATTGTGGACATGTACTGCCGCCACATAGCCGGAGACGCGCGCGGACATCGGGGTCACCACGCGCATTACGGTGGAGTCCGGCGTCAGCGGGATCCAGATATCCGCGACGATAAAGTAGACAAACATCAGCAGGAAAGAGGCAATACTCACCCTTACCCAGCGGGCAAACTTTTGTTCAGGAGTCATTATTTTTCGGTCTTATTATCTTCTTCGCGGATTGTCCGCAAATTGCAGGCGATTTGATTGAGCGTGGCGCTGAAAATGTCGATATGTTCCGGCGCGATGTTTTGCGATACGCGCGCCTGAAACGTCTCGATCACCTGAGTGAGCCTTGCAAGGATGGCTTTGCCCTCGGGCGTCAGCGTCAGCAGCCGGATACGCTTGTCGTATGGCGAGACGGTGCGCAGCAGATAACCCTGCTTTTCCAGCTGCGTCAGCGTGCGCATCAGCGGGGGCAGTTCGATACCCTGCACTTCCGCCAGCTCGCTGACCGAGACGTTATCCCCGAGCTGATGAAGCTGCATCATCACCGTCCAGCTCGACTGAGTTAACCCGGTGTCGAGAATGGCGTCGTCGATGACGGCGCGCCACTGACGCACGACCATCGCCATCCGCATGCCCATCGGCCTGCGGCTAAACAGATCTTCTTCACGCATGGGAAATCCTCTCGTAATACGCCATTACGATAATAGTTATCAGGGTAAGTATCAAGAAACGAGAAGTTAAAGCGCAGGAATTGCGAAAATGAAATTCTCCCTCTCCCTGTGGGAAAGGGCCGGGGTGAGGGCATCAGCCCGCAGCGGAGCTTAGCGGCTAAAAAGTCTCTGAACGGCACGTTTCCCCGACACCGTTACCACCACCTCCCTGTACCCTGCCACCCGCTGGATCCACCCTTTGCTTTCCAGATAAATAAGCAGCGCCGCGCCGGCTTCGCCTCCGAGATGAAACCGCCGCTCGCTCCAGTCCAGGCAGGCGCAGCAGGCTTTGCGGCGCGGGTGAGCGTTTAACGAAACGCCGAGCGCCAGAAACTGCTCCCGACCATACGGCGTGAGCGCTGAACCGTCTGCCTCCAGCCAGCCTTCCACCTGCATGAAATCGTAGATCTTTACCGCCACCGCACCCGCCAGATGGTCGTAGCAGGTCCGCGCCTCCCGCATGGCCTTCGGCGCGGTGGTTTCCGGCGGCGCAATGCGGCGCCAGGAAAGCCCCATCATCTGTTCAACCAGCTCCGCCACGTCGTGCCCCGCCAGGCGATAGTAGCGATGCCGCCCCTGAGACAGACAGGTAATCAGTTGACCGTCTACAAGCCGGGCGAGATGCCCGCTGGCGGTCGACGGCGCAACGTCCGCCGCGGTGCTCAGTTCGGTCGCGGTCCACGCCCGCCCGTCCATCAACGCACAGAGCATTTTCACGCGCGACGGATCGGCCATTGCCGCCGCCACCGCCGCAATGGCCTGTTCCAGCACCGCGCTGTTCTCAGGAGGTTGGCTCGTTTTTAACATGTGTAGCCCAGGACTCGGTGATCTCTGCGGCCAGCTTATCATCATCCGTCAGCAGAATAAGGTGATTCGCATGGTCGCTGTACTGAGTAAGGATAGACACGCCGCGCGCTGCCAGCGCCGCCGCAATTTCACCCAGCTCGCCGGGCCCGTCGTTGAAAACCACATGAACGTCATACATAAGCGTGTCCTCCGGTTTCGGAACTGTACTCCCGCACCAGCTGCGCCACGCGAATACGGTAGAAAGAGAAAATCGACTCCCGGCCTTCGGCCTGTGCCGCCTGATGGAAAACGTTCTGCTTCCAGCGGCGGACGGCCTCTTCATCCCGCCACCAGGAAAGGGAAAGAATTTTGCCGTCGGTCGTCAGGCTCTGGAACCGTTCGATATCGATAAAGCCGTCAACATCCGCCAGCAGGGGTTTAAGTTCGGCCGCGAGCTGCAAATAGCGCGCCTGATGCGCCGGCGCGGCTTTGGCTTCGAAAAGGACTGCAATCATGAAGGTCTCTCCGTTGTGATGTTATGGAGAGAATGCAGGACTAATGATGTGGATGCTTCGGTAAGGAGCGAAGTGTTTGCCGGATGGCGCTGCGCTTATCCGGCCTACGGTGTTTTGCAGGCCCGGTAAGCGCAACGTTATCAGGATTATTCCAGGTTAGCCTTATTCAGCCCATATGCCGCATCCAGCGAGCCCGGCTCCATGCGGGAAGTAATGCCCAGGCGGTTCCATGCGTTGATCGCGACAATGGCGAAGTTCAGCTCTGAAATCTCCACGTCCGAGAAGTGCTCCGCCACGCTGCGGTACAGCGCGTCGCTTACACCGTGAACGCCAATCTGGGTCAGCGCTTCGGTGAAGGCCAGCGCGGCTTTCTCGCGGGCGCTGAACAGCGGGGATTCGCGCCACGCCGCCAGATGGTACAGGCGCAGCTCGCGCTCGCCGGCAATTTTGGCCTCTTTCGAATGCATATCCAGGCAGAAGGTACAGCCGTTCAGCTGCGACACGCGGATGTCGATCAGGTGCTTCAGCGCCGGGTCAATGGAGGTTTTCGCCACTTCCATGCTCAGGGCGGAAAGCGCGTTGGCGAGTGCAGGTGTGGCTTTGTGGTGGTTTACGCGAGTGCTCATTGTCTTTCCTCTTTTTTTGCCGTTTTTGTCATGCGATGAGGCAAATCTACGCCGTTAATGACATAGTAAAAAGACACAAAAAACATGAAATGAGGTAGGACATGAAGCCGGGCTATCACGAGATTTATACCCGCTACCGCGATAACATCACGCGCGGCGTGCTGAAGCCCGGCGACAAGGTGCCTGCCATCCGCGTGCTGGCGGAAGAGCTGAAGGTCGCGCGAAAAACCGTTGAAACGGCCTATGCCATTCTGACGGGGGAAGGGTATCTGGTAAGCCAGGGCGCGTGCGGGACGCGGGTTAACCCGGATCTTCTGCTGCCCGCGCAAAACGCCCCCGCAGAACAAGCGACCTGCACGCTGCCACCGTCGTTGATTAGCCAGCGCGAACGGGCCGGTTTTTTGCGTCCTGGCATTCCTGCGCTCGACAGCTTCCCCTACAAAAAATGGCTGCTGCTGGCGGGCCAGGCGACGCGCGCCATGCGTCAGGATGAAATGCTCAATCCGCCGGTGCTGGGCTGGTATCCGCTGCGCGAGGCGATTGCCCGCTACCTGAATATCTCGCGCGGGTTATCCTGCACCGCGGAACAGGTGCTGATTACCAGCGGCTACAGCGGCAGCCTGCGCCTGATCCTCGACACGCTCGCCAGCCGCAGCGACAAGGTGGTGTTTGAGGATCCGGGCTATTTTATGGGCCAGCAACTGCTCAAGCGGATTGTGCCCCGCCTGCACACGGTGCCGGTCGATCGCGCAGGGATGGATACGGACTACCTGCTGCGCAATCACCCCGATGCCCGCTTCGCCATTGTCACCCCGTCGCACCAGAGCCCGCTGGCGGTAACGCTCTCCCTGCCGCGCAAGCAGCAGCTGCTCGACTGGGCCAGCCAGAACGAGGCGTGGATCGTCGAAGACGATTACGACGGAGAGTTTCACTACACCCGCAAGGTGCTGCCGTCGCTGAAAAGCCTCGACCAGCACGACCGGGTGATCTTTATGGGCACCTTCAGTAAAACCATCATGCCGTCGCTGCGCATGGGCTACGTGGTGATGCCCGCCAGCACTGTCGACGCGTTTACCGACTGCGCGGACATCCTCACCAGCGGCCAGCCGGTGCTGACGCAAAAGATCCTCACCGCGTTTCTCAACGAGGGACATTTTTTTCGCCACCTCAAGAAGATGCGCGCCCTCTATCAGACCCGCCGCGACTGGATGATAGCCGCCCTGCGTGAGGTCTATGGTGACCTGTTCTTCACCGAACAAAACGACGGCGGGATGCATATTGTCGCGTTCCTCGCAAAGGGAAGCGCGGACCGGGAGATCGCCCGCTGCTGGCAGGAACACCAGCTCCAGGTAAATGCCCTCTCGGCGTGGTATCGCGGCTCGGGTAAACGCTACGGGCTGGTGATGGGCTATAACAACGTGCGGACGTACCAGGAGGCGGTGGATTTACTGAAAAGGCCGAAGCGGCAGACGCTTGAACTGTTGAGCTGAACATGGCCGGGTGGCGGCTACGCCTTACCCGGCATACGATCCGCGTTATACATCATATCGCGATAACCCTACGTCCCTGAGCTGCTCGTCGCTCATCTGGCTCAGGATGCGGCGGGTCCGGTTGATGCGATACCAGTTGCGGATCGTTTTGCCGATCCAGACAAATACGACGAACGGACGTTTTGAACGGTTCTCGTAGAATTCCATGATGCTCTCCTCACTGTGCCAGTGGGGTTATCATCCTGGAAATCGGCCTGCGCAATACAGATGCAAAAACAACTTTTGTTTAACATACAGATCCGCTAAAACGGTATCTGCATGCCGTTTTTTGCGGCAATCTGTACTGGTTTAATAATCTGTATGGTGAAAATAAAGGATACAGCATGACGCGCTATCAACATCTCGCCAACCTTCTGGCAGAACGCATTGAACAAGGGCTGTATCGCAGCGGCGAGCGGTTACCGTCGGCACGCGCCCTGAGCCAGGAGCACGGCGTGAGCATCAGCACCATACAGCAGGCCTACCAGATCCTCGAAAATCTTCAGCTGATCACGCCTCAGCCGCGCTCCGGCTATTTCGTCTCGAAACGCAAAGCCCAGCCGCCCGTCCCGGCGATGACGCGCCCGGTGCAGCGCCCGGTTGACGTCACCCAGTGGGATGAGGTGATGATGCTGCTGGATGCCCGCGCCGACAAAGAGATGATTTCGTTTGGCGGCGGCTCGCCGGACGTAAATCAGCCAAGCCTGAAGCCCCTGTGGCGCGAGATGAGCCGCCTTGCGCAGCATAACCCGAGCGAGATGCTGAGCTATGACGTGCTCGACGGCCGCCTTGAGCTACGCGAACAGATCGCCCGCCTGATGCTGGACGGCGGCTCTACAGTCGCGGCAAACGAAATTGTTATTACCAACGGCTGCCACGGTGCGCTGTCCATTGCCCTGCTCTCCGTGTGCAAACCGGGGGACATCGTGGCGGTCGAGTCCCCGTCGTTTCACGGTACCATGCAGATGCTGCGCGGGTTTGATATCAAGGCGATTGAAATCCCTACCGATCCCGAGACCGGGATCAGCATTGAGGCGTTAGAGCTGGCGCTGGAGCAGTGGCCGATCAAGGCGGTGATCCTGGTGCCCAACTGCAACAACCCGCTCGGGTTTATCATGCCGGAAGCGCGCAAGAGGCAGGTGCTGGCGCTCGCCCAGCGGCACGATATCGTCATTGTGGAGGATGATATCTACGGCGAGCTGGCAGCGGAATACCCGCGCCCGCGCACCATTCACTCGTTGGACATTGATGGCCGCGTGATCTTGTGCAGCTCATTTACCAAGACCGTGGCGCCCGGGCTGCGCGTCGGCTGGATTGTCCCGGGCCGCTATTACGACCGGGTAATGCACATGAAGTACGCCGCGGGCGGGTTTAACGTGCCGGGCACGCAGATGGCGGTGGCGGCGTTTATTCGCGACGGGCATTACCATCGCCACGTGCGGCGGATGCGCCAGATTTATCAGCACAATATGGAAACCTACACCTGCTGGGTGCGGCAGTATTTTCCGGCGGAGATTTGCGTCACGCGCCCGCAGGGAAGCTTCCTGCTGTGGGTTGAGCTGCCGGAGACGGTGGATATGGTGTGTGTGAGCAAGCAGCTGTGCCGCCTGAAGATCCAGGCGGCGGCCGGGTCGCTGTTTTCCGCATCAGGGAAGTACCGCAACTGCCTGCGGATCAACGTGGCGCTGCCGCCGACGGATAAGCATCGCGAGGCGTTGAAGAAGATGGGCGAGGCGATTGTGATTGCGATGGAGGAGTAGTACGTTTTTTAGCGCCGGTGGCGCTACGGAATAGAGTAGGCCGGGTAAGGCGAAGCCGCCACCCGGCAAAATCAACGACTCAGAACTTCCACGAAACGCTGCCCACAATGCTGCGTTCTGCACCGAAATAGCAGTAAGAGAGCGAGTTACACGCCGCAACGTAGCTTTTGTCCGTCAGGTTATTGACGTTCAGCTGCGCGCTCACGCCCGTGAGCCCCACTTTCGACAGGTCATACCCCACGACCATGTCCACCAGCGTGTACGACGGAAGCGTATGGGTGTTCTGGCGATCGCTGGCGATCCCGTTGACATAGCGCACGCCGGAGCCGACGGTCAGGCCGTCCAGCGGGCCGGTTTTGACGTCGTAGCTCAGCCAGGCGCTGGCCATGTTACGCGGGGCATAGACGGCGCGCTTGCCCTCCTCTTCCGGGCTGCTCTTCTTATAGCGAATATCCGTGTAGGTATACGCCGCCTGCATGCGCAGGCTGTCTGTCAGCTGACCAATCGCCTCCAGCTCAACGCCTTCGGATTCGATTTCACCGATGGAACGGTACGGATCGGTCGGCTCCTCTTTGGTAGCAATGTTCTTCTGGTTGATGCGGAACACCGAGGCGCTGAACTGGCTGTTCATCCCTTCTGGCTCATACTTCACGCCCGCTTCCCACTGCTTGCCCTTCATCGGATCCAGGATATTGCCCTGCTCGTCGGCAAAGCTGGTCGGCGTAAAGGCGGTGGAGTAGCTGACGTACGGCGCAACGCCGTTATCAAACAGATACAGCAGCGCCGCGCGGCTGCTGAAGTTGTTTTTATCCAGATCGCTGCGGGTGTGGTTGAAGTTGTCGACGTTCGACACGCTCACCTGGTCGTAACGCCCGCCGAGCGTCAGGCGCCAGCGGTCAACGGACATCTGATCCTGTAGGTAGTAACCGGTCTGGCGAAGCTTATGCTTTTCCCTGCTGTACTGGGTGATGTAGTCCGGCTTCGCACCGTAAACCGGGTGGAAGGCGTCAATCGGCGGGAAGCCGCCATAGTAGCCGGTCACGTTGTTGGTGCGGTCCTGGTAGTCCATGCCGATCAGCACGCGGTGGTTCACCGCCCCGGTGTCGAAGCTGCCGTCGACCTGGTTATCCAGGGTGATGGCGTTCATCTTCTCGTCGGAGCCGGAATAGCCGCGGTTCAGCTCGGTGTCATTCAGCCAGCCTGCGGCATACACCTGGTTCAGCTCCACTTTGGTGTGCAGGTAGCGCAGCTTCTGGCGCACGGACCAGCCGCTGTCAAACAGGTGCTCAAGGTTATAGCCGACCATGTTTTCCCGACGATCGTACTTGTCGTAATCGTCTTCAC
This sequence comes from Enterobacter genomosp. S, assembly GCF_001631805.1. Classification (NCBI taxonomy): domain Bacteria; kingdom Pseudomonadati; phylum Pseudomonadota; class Gammaproteobacteria; order Enterobacterales; family Enterobacteriaceae; genus Enterobacter; species Enterobacter genomosp. S. The sequence goes on from NZ_LVVA01000018.1 coordinate 295,303, forward strand.
CTTCAAAGAACGTGTTGGAGATTTTCTTCCCGCTGTGCGGCACAACCGTGCCCTCATACGGCAGGCCGGAGTGGCTGCCGCCTTCCGGATCGCGGTGCAGGTAGGCCATCAGATCCAGACGGGTGTTATCGGTGATACGCCAGGTCAGGCTCGGCATCAGCGCGTAACGCTCTTCCTTCAGCGGATCGAACTGGGAATCGGCATAGCGGGTCATCCCGCTGAGGCGCACCGCCACGCGGTCGTTATCATCAACCGGGCCGGTGACGTCGAACATCGCCCCACGCTGGCTATTGTTCCCGGCGAAGAGCTTGATCTCCCCGCCCGGATCGAACGACGGCTTACGGGAGGTAAGCGCCACAATCCCGCCCGGCGATGAACGGCCATAGAGCACGGAGGCCGGACCGCGCACGACTTCGATACTGTCCAGGAACCACGGATCAACCACCAGCGAGCTGTGGGAATTGGTGTCCCCCATCATCTTCAGGCCATCCAGGTAGACGTTGTCCAGGCTGCCGTCAGAGAAGCCGCGCAGCACCATGTAGTCAAAGCGGTTAGACGCCCCAATCTGGTTGCTGTAGACCCCCGGCGTGTAGCTCACGGCCTGGCGCACGCTGGTTGCGCCCTGCTCTTCGAACTGCTCGCGCGTGACGATAGAGACCGACTGCGGAGTCTCAATATCCGGCGTTTCAAGCTTGGTGGCCGCAGACTGCATCTGCGAGGTCACCACCACGGTGTCAGTTTTTTGCGCATCCTGCGCCAGTAAAGGAAAAGCGACGCTACCGGTAACCCATCCCACCAGCAGTGCCAGACGCGATTTAGCAAACATAACCCTCTCCAGAGATATTTCTTATTGTTAATAAGAATTATTACCTTTTTGAGGATGCAAACGGCTATGCGCGCCGCCAGGTTACGTATGCGCGATGCTAAACCGCACGGGATGCGTTCGCGCGATGGGCAAAATTACGTTAGCGGAGTTTGCGCACGTCGCCCGGTGAAATCCCGTAATGACGACGAAACGCGGTGGCGAAGTTAGTGGCATGCTGATACCCGCACATCCAGGCCGCCTGCTGCACGCTGTGGCCTTCCAGCAGATAGCGGCGCGCCAGCGCAAGGCGACAGTCGCGAAGATAATCGAAGAGGGTGCAGCCGTAGCGCTGACGGAACTTACTGCGCAGGCTGCTTGGGCTCATGGCAGCCAGGGCTGCCAGCTGCGCGAGAGTATGATCCCGTTCAGGAGACTGTTCCAGCATGCTCCGCACACGTTCCAGGCGCGCATGCTCAGGGCGGCTCGGGCAGGGCTGCTGGCGCTGGTTCAGGCCGTGGCCGAGCAGCTGGTACATCAGCCCCTCCAGCAATAGCTTACGCGCGAGCACGCTTCCCCTCTGCTGCTGCGCATGCTGAATGCCTGACATAACAAACTCGGGAACGTGCCAGACAAACGTGGGTGTATTCAGGTTTTGCCATTCCAGCAGCAGCGACTCAAGCAGGGCTTCACGCCCGGCTTCATGCGGGTACACGCCAAACGAGAGCGTTTTCAGCGAGCTGTCGGCGTCGTGACGCGCGCTCATCACCTGTTCCTCACTCAGACGGGCGCTGAACGCCATGCCGGGACGAACGTGATAGTCGATGCCATTGAGCGCGATCGTAACGCACCCTTCCAGCACTACCAGCATATAGAGCGGGCTGCTGTGGCGGGATGTGGTTTCGTAGGGTTGTAATACATGCACGTCGGAGTGGGTCAGCGAAATGCCGGACGAGAGCGTCATCTCTTCCACATTCCCCTGCAACACCGGGCTGCCGCTGATCTGATCCCCTTTTAACAGCGGGAAACGGTAGTCGATGCCGTAGCGCTCGCCGAATATCTGAAAATCCTCAACAAAAAATAGGCGTTTCGCTGATCTATTTTCACTCTGGAGCATAATTCGGGGCCTGCGTCGGGGAAAGGTCAGGCAAAACAGTACCATCCCTTTGCCATGTCAGCAATCACCGGGCGCAGATACTATTACGCTCCGGACAAAGCCGGAGCGAAGGCGTATATTTCTTAACGAGAAATATATTTTATACTTCCTGCCACTCAGCAAAAACCTCTTTATGGTTTTTGGTCAGGACAACTTTATTATCTTCGACCTTATCGACCCAGCCGAGAGGAATAAAGTGGTGCTTGCCGCCCGATTCCGGGTCGCTCTTCGCAAGCTTGATACGCTCACCGTCTAAATGGTCCACAACCCCGACGTGCGTTCCGCAGCTGGCGACAACCTGAGTGTGATCCTTAATTGCGCTTTTATCTACCATAATCATTCTCCTGTTTCGGTTATTTGCCTGTTGCACGAAATTAACTGTAGCGCATAAATTCAGGCTTCAAAGGCTTATTAGCATTTTGAAACATCATTGACAGAATGGAATATAATGTCTATTTAACGCCAAATTGAAAAAAATAAGAATGAGATGAATTATTACCGGCTGATTATTTCCCGTTCATAATTAAATTATCGCAACCAACGAGGAGGTATTTATGACGATTCGCAACAATAATCGGGCAGAAATTTCGCTGGCTCTTGGTGAAGCGGTCTTAGACATCGTGCAAAAAGGCCATGAGGTATCGCGAGAGAATCTGGCCCAGGCGATGAAAATCAAAGCGGAGAAAGAGCGCGACGACGAGCGGCTTTTGAACTACTGGAAAGCGTGTAACATGCTGGTTTGAACGTAGCGGCGTTTAGGCTGGCTAAACGCCGCTTACTGTTACTCGTCGAAGAACCAGTAGCCCTGGTTAATCAATCCGGTCAGCTCGTTTACAAATGCCGGGTTATTCAGCGCATCGCCCAGCTCGGCCTGGCCGAGCTCGGTATAGCGGCACAGCGAGTCTGCCCCGTTCATATCCGCCGTTTCCAGCTGTTCACTGTTGATAAAGACGCTGCCGTTGACGTTCAGCACGCGCAGCCCACTCAGGCGGGAGAGCGTTTCGCCGCCTTGCAGCGCGTCGAGCACCTCGTCTGCCGAATACGGCGGCTCGGCGGCGGCAATATCCAGCTCGTGACGCGGCGTGGAGACGAAGCTGCCAAACCATTTCGTGAATTCGTCCGGCTTGCTAATCATGTCGATCATCATCTGGCGGATACGCTCGAGCTCGTACTGCTCGACGCGGCCCGGGTGTTCGCGGCAGGTCAGATCCGGATCGCTGTAGTGCTCGCCGCCCAGATCGTTTTCCAGTGCGTAGTCGGCAAAGCTGCTGATCAGATCGCGGCCGTTCGGCCCGCGGAAGCCGACGGAGTAGTTGAGCGCGGTTTCATGGGTGAAGCCGTCATGCGGGAATCCAGGCGGAATATAGAGGATATCGCCCGGCTCAAGATCTTCGTCGATGATTGGCTCAAACGGATCGACATGCAGCAGCGCCGGATGCGGGCAGAACTGACGCATCGGCAGCTTGTCACCCACGCGCCAGCGACGGCTGCCCATCCCCTGGATGATAAACACATCGTACTGATCGATATGCGGCCCCACGCCGCCCCCCGGAACGGAGAAGGAGATCATCAGGTCATCAAGACGCCAGTCCGGCAGCACGCGGAACGGACGCACCAGTTCGGCGGCGGGCATATGCCAGTGGTTCACCGCCTGCGCCAGCAGGGACCAGCCGGTTTCACCGAGGTTATCGAAATGCTCAAACGGACCATTGCTCGCCTGCCACTTGCCGTTGGCATGGCTTACCAGGCGGCTATCGACTTCTGGCTCCATCGCCAGACCCGCCAGCTCGTCCGGGGTAATCGGATCGACAAAATTTGGGAAGGCATTTTTCAGCACAACGGGTTGTTTTTGCCAGTATTTTTCAAGAAATTCCGGCCAGTTCAGGTTCAGTTGATACGCCATGGTTAGCACCAGTGAGAGGGTAAACAGGCGCGATTATAGGGGAGACGGCTGGGGGGGAACTTGTCATGGGTCAAACGAGCGCGCGTAGGTCGGGTATGGCGAAGCCGTCACCCGACGCACGCGCGGGCTAAAACTTAATCCAGGTTCAGCTCGTCATAATGGGTAATCAGCTTGCCCACAATCCCGTAGTCCAGCGCTTCCGCCGGCGACATCCAGAAGTTACGGTCAGTGTCTTTCTTCACTTTCTCCAGCGGCTGGCCGGTGGCGTCAGCAATCAGCTTGTTCACGCGTTCCAGCATGCGAATGATCTCGCGCGCTTCAATCTCGATATCCGTCGCCTGACCGCGCACGCCGCCCAGCGGCTGGTGGATCATAAAGCGAGTATTCGGCAGCGAGTAGCGGTGCTCTTTTTTCGCCGCCAGGAAGATGGTGATCCCGGCGCTCGCCACCCAGCCGGTGCCGATCACGTGCACTTCCGGACGGATGAACTTAATGAAGTCGTGGATAGTGTCGCCCGCTTCCACGTGGCCGCCCTGGCTGTTGATGTACAGCTTGATCGGATCGTTGCTGACGCTTTGCAGCAGGATCAGCTGGGTGATGACCTTCTGGGCCAGCTCCTGGTTAATCTCACCGGAGATGACAATCGAACGGGATTCCAGCAGTTTTTGCTGTAGAGCGCCCGCGCCGGTCGTTCCTTCCGCTTTTTCTTTATCGTCACTGCTTTTCAGTGTGTAGTGCATTGTTATGTCCTCAGCTTGTCGCGCTCAAAACCAGAGTGTAGCCTGTTTTACCCGTCTCCGTCCTCACTCAAAAACATCGCGGGTTAAGATGCATATCGCCTTGCGGGCGTTCGGGTTCCGCAACCGGAAAGTCTCTAAAAACAGCGTTTCGATACTAACTAAATCGCCACATTTTTATTACACTTTCATATCATCTTCATATTGATAAATGATAATGATAATTAATGTGTTAGTATGAATGAGCATAGCAAACAGTCCCTTACGTTCATTTCGGGGCCGTTTTTATTCTCAATGATTTACTGAGCGCACACCGGGGCGGTGAATGGAACACATAGTTTATGTGGTTGATGACGATGATGCAGTCAGGCAGTCCGTTATCAGGCTGCTGGAATCCGCGGATTTACGCGCCCTTGGCTTTTCCTCGGCAGAAGCCTTCCTTCAGCACCCCTTTGACGATTTGCCCTCCTGCGTGATCCTCGACATGCAAATGCCCGCCATCTCGGGTTTTGAGGTGGCGGACGCGCTCAAAGACAGCGGACGCGAGATCCCGATTATCTTTCTCACCGGGCACGGCACTATTCCCATGTCGGTGCGCGCCATTAAAGGCGGGGCTTATGAATTTCTCACCAAGCCCGTCGAATCGAGCGCGCTGCTCGACGCCATTGAATCCGCCCTTCAGCTGGCGGAAAACAACGCCGTGCGCAACAAAGAGCACTACGCCCTGAAGCAGCGCCATATGTCCCTCACCCCGCGCGAGCGTGAGGTGCTTGAGCTTGCCATCATCGGCAAGCTCAACAAGCAGATCGCCGCCGAGCTGGGCGTCAGCGAGATAACGGTAAAAGTGCACCGCCGCCGGGTGATGGAGAAAATGCAGGTTCGTTCCGTGGCCGAGCTGGTCAGGGCCGTCGAGCGCCTGACCCAAAGCCAGGCCGTGGAATAACCCTTACGCCTCCGGGCCGGCAAGCGGCAGCGCGAAGGCAAACACCGTGCCGTGCGGTTCCCTGCGGCGCGCGCTCAGTTTTCCCCGGTGCCGCTCAATGATGCTGGCGCTGATGGTCAGCCCCATCCCCATTCCCTGCGCCTTGGTGGAGTAGAACGAGTCGAAGATCCGCTCGGTAAGCTCCGGTTCAATGCCGCTGCCGGTATCGGCAATCTCGAAGATCACCTTTCCTTCAATGCAGTTCGCGGTGGAGATCGTGATGCTGCACGGGCGATCTTTTATCTCCGCCATCGCTTCCACCGCGTTCATCACCAGGTTAAGCAGCACCTGCTGGATCTGCACGCTGTCGCCAATGATAAAACTGTCGTGAGCGTTTAAAAGGTAATCAACGCTAATGTGTCGCAGCTCAAGCTCGCTGCGGGAAAGCATAATAATGTGGTGGATCAGGAAGTGCAGATCGATGCGCGTAAGCGTGGGATCCTGCTTGCGGGTCAAGGACTGAATGCTGCGGATGATCTCCCCCGCCCGCTCGCCCTCGGCGGCGATCTCTTCCAGCCCCTCGCGCACCTTGTCGAGCCGCGCCGGATCGCGGCCAAGCCAGCGCAGGCTCGCCCCGGCGTTCGAGACAATCGACATCAGCGGCTGGTTGATCTCGTGGGCGATCGAGGAGGTCAGTTGCCCGACGGTGGTGGCCCGGGACACCCGCGCCAGATCCGCCTGCGCCACCCGCATCGCATCCTCCGCCGCCCGCTGGCTGGTGATGTCGGTGATGATGCCATAATACTCGTTCACCTCGCTGCCGACGCCCACCGGATCGCCAATCCCCAGAATGTAGCGCACGGAGCCGTCGGTGCGGATAATGCGAAACTCCGCGCGCATGGACAGCCCGTCGCGCACGCTCTGATTAACGAGGGCGCCAATCCGGCCATAGTCGTCCTCATGGACGTAGGTCAAAAACTCCGCCATTGACAGCATTTTTTGCTGTTCCGGCAGGCCGAGAATGCGGGCGTACTCTTCAGAGATAAACATCAGATCCTGCACCAGCTCCCAGCGCCAGCTGCCGGTGTGGCTGATCTGCTCGCCCAGCATGAGGGACGTCTGGCTGGCGCGCAGCTCTTTCTCCACGCGCCGACGGTGGATGTTTTCCGCCAGCAGCTCGGCGTAAAGCCGCGCCGTCTCCAGCGAAACCGCCGCCTGCGCGCCCAGCAGGCTGACCACGCGCGAGTGCTCGGCAGTAAACACCTCCGGCATCAGGCGGTTTTCCAGATACAGCACGCCCACCAGCCGCGCCTGCTTGAACATCGGCACGCACATCACGGCAGCGCCGGACGTCACCAGATACGGATCCTGGCTGAACGGGTGGAACGCCTCCGGCTTGCCGGTGCGGATCTCCTGCCCGGTGCGGATCACCGCGGCCAGCACCGACAGCGGCATGTCCGTCGCCATCGGTGACTCTTTCACGATGCGCACCCGCACGCCGTCGGTGCTGGTCCAGGCGCTGGCTTCAATTTCCGGTATATGATTATCGCTGACGCGCAGCAGCAGGCCGCGCTGCGCCCCGGCCCGTTCGAGCAGCAGCGTCATCAGGTTTTCGATTAAGCGTTCGAGGTTAATCTCTTCAGACAGGGCGCGCGAGGCTTTGATGACGCTCTGTAAATCGCGGATCACCTCGTCCTGGGCGAACGCCACCGACTCATACGCCCGGCTTTGCGCGGTGGCCAGCAGGTGCGGGAAATCCTGCTCCAGCTGGCGCACCTTGGCCTGCGCCCCAGCGCGGCCCCAGGCGGCAATCGACCCGCGGAAATGGGCGTCGGAGGCGGTCGGGTAGCCGCAGGCCAGCGAGAAACGCCCCGCCAGCTCGTGCGCCAGGGCATTGATCGGGTTAAACCCGCCCTCCCGCGAGAGGCGCACCGCCTTTTCATACTGCTCCAGCGCGATGCTGTTCATGCCGTCCAGACGGACGATTTCGGCGTAAATCAGCGCCTCTTTATCGGCAAACGTGCCCGGATTGATGCGCGCCCAGAGGGCAATTTTGTCATAATGGTGATGAATGCTGCGGCGATAATCCGCCGAAAAGGTCTCCGGCGTAAGCTGGCGCGAGAGGGCCAGCGCGCTGTAAAGATGGTAATCCAGCAGATGGATATGGCCCGGCGCGGACCACGCATACCAGCCCGCCATCTCTAAATCCGCCTGCGCGTCGGCATATTCGCCGCAGGTAAAGTGCGCCATCCCGCGATAGAGCCAGTACCAGAACAGCATGGTCGACGTCTGCTCGGGCGCCTGCTCCGGCGGTGCGGGCAGCAGATCGTCAGGCAGCGCCTGGGCGGCGCTCCAGGTGCCCGTCACCGGCGTGCGTAAAAACTCCACGTAGCGGCGCTGAATGTGCAGAACGGTTTCAATGTCCTGGAAATCCGTTTTACGCACGAAGGCCAGACCGCGATCGATGCTGGTCAGCACGCCGTCCAGATGATCGCCCCGGGAGAGGAAGTTAATGATTTGATGACAGGCTGCGAAGCAGGCCATCGTCGTGTCGCCGTGCGTTACCGCTGAGGTAAAACAGGCTTTCGCGCACTCGATAGTGTACGACAGCGGCTGGGTCCAGACGCTGAGCTGGTCGAGCGGCAGCAGGGTTTTGGCTTCATAGGCATCATAGCCGTGGCGGTTTACCAGCTCGCGAGCCAGCGTGCCGTACTCAAACCCGAGACGGTATTCGGCGTAGCGGTGGCCAATCAGCACGCCAAACCAGGCCATCGCCGTGGTGGATGCTCCGGTAATGCCGTGGTCGAGCGTGAGGTGCATCATCCGGCACAGGAGTAAAAAGTGCAGCCGTGGGCAGGTAAAGCTGGCGAACATACTGGCGCTGTAAAGCAGGTTCATTACCGCTTCAGTCTCTGCATTCTTCATCAGCGTCAGCTGAGAAAACGGGTTCTGTGGCGCGTCGGCGATGCGTTCACAGAACTGCTGCCAGGCCTCGTCACAATCGGCATTTTCCGGGTAGCGGCTCACCTGGATCCCGAACACGCCCAGCCAGCACAACGAGGCCTCCAGCGCCAGGCGTATCTCCGACTGGCGCATATAGACTTCCGCCAGCAGGTTGGCCGCCAGTGCTTTCTCTGTCAGCCCGCCCGGTGAACCAAGGATCGTATCGCACAGCGCCCGCGTACGCTCCAGGTGCCCGAGCGCAAACTCGCAGCCCGCCTCTTCGATATCGAGCATAAAGTCCGATACCGGACCCGCATTCCCCAGCGCTCTGGCGGTCTGGATATAGCTCAGGGCGGAAAGGTAATCGCCGGTACGCTTCGCACGCCGCGCGGCCTGGAGGCTCAGCTCACGGAATCTCTGGCGCTGCGGCGCAGGCTGGACGCAGTCCAGCGCGGCGCTGACGTGGTGAACCGCGCGGAACAGCAGCTCATTGCCAGCCGCCTGGCGCGCGGCGTCCGCCAGCAGGCTGGCGGTGGTCAAGTGCAGATGGCTTTTCTCGCCCTCATCCAGCAGGGCAAAGGCGGCTTCCTGCACCCGATCGTGGGTAAAGGCGTACTCTTTTTCCGTCAGCACAATCAGCTGAGCGGTCACCGCCGGGTGAAGCGCGTAGCGAATTTCCGCCGCAGACAGCCCCACCACGCGGCACAGCATCTCCAGCTCGCCCGTGCAGCCGAGGCAGGCGATGCTGCCCAGCAGACGGCGCGTTTCGTCAGGCATCTCCTTGAGCTGTTCCAGCACCAGCGTCACCACGTTTTCGGTGTAGTGCCGGGCGCGGATCGCCTTAAGATCGTAATGCCATTTACCCTGGTATTTGTTGTGCACTACCAGCCCGTCATCGACGACGCGGCGGAAAAATTCCTGCACGAACAGCGGGTTGCCGCCGGTTTTTTCATGGATCAGCGTGGCGAGATCGGTGGTGCCGGCGCTGCGGGCATGAAAAATCCCTCCGAGCCAGCGCGCCACGGCCTTCACCGACAGCGGCTGCGGAACGATCGTCGTGGCGTGCTGCGCCGCTTCCGGCAGGCTCGTCAGCGCGGTCTGCAAGCTGGGGTCAGAAAGCGAACTGAGATCGCGGTGCGCCACCACCACCAGCAGCGGAATGGCGCCGCAGGTACGCAGCAGGTGATCGAGCGTTTGCAGGCTGGCGATGTCGATCCACTGCACATCATCCAGCAGCAGCACCAGCGGCGTGCCCTGGGTGGTGAAGGTTTTCACCAGCGCCAGCACCATATGGCTGAAGCGCGCCCGCGCGTCGATGGAAAACGTATCCGCTGAGAAACGCGGTTTGTTCTCCAGGAGTAAATTCAGCTCCGGCACAAGGCTGACGGCCAGTTCTTCGTAGCCTTCCAGCGCGCGCGTCAGGCGGATTTTCCACGTCGCCACCTCTCCGGCTGGCAGCCCGAGCAGGTGCAGCGTGAGCGTCCGAAACGCCGAACTCAGCACGCCGTAGGGCAGCGTGGGTGAATATTGATCGACCTTGCCCACCGCCAGCAGCACCTTGCGCTGTTGCAGTGATTTCAGCGTGGTGGCAATCACGGAAGATTTGCCGATCCCCGACGGTCCGCCAATCGTAACCAGTTCCGGCGCACCGCTCTGGCTAACCCGCTCAAACGCGGCGATGACGTCGCTGGCCTGCGGATGAGTGGAAAAAAGCGAATCGGCCAGATGGATCGCCGGAGAGCGATCCTGCTGGCCGGGAATAAAGTCAACAATTTCACCTTCAACGGTCAGCGTCGCCTGGCAGCGCCTGAGGTCGGCAATCAGCCCGTCGACGGTCTGATAGCGGTTCTCCGGATTCTTCTCCAGCAGCTTAAGGATGATGGTCGACAGCATGCCGGGGACATCCGGGCGCACCCGGCCCGGCGCAAGCGGCTCAGAGGCAATGTGGTAATGCGCCCAGCTGGTCTGGTCATCCGCGCTCAGTTCAAACGGTAATCGCCCGGTCAGAAGTTCATACAACACGATACCCAGGCTGTAGAGATCGCTCCGGCTGTCGACGGCGCGCCGGGTACGGGTGGTGTGTTCCGGTGACATGTAGGCGGGCGTGCCGCCAGATGCGGCGAGCCGGGTCTGGGAGAACGCGTCGGAGGTGCCACAGGCGAGGCCAAAGCTGCACAGACGGCAGGTGGCGTCATGGTGAACGAAGATCGACCCGGGTTTGATATCGCCGTGGACAAGGTTGTGCAAATGCATCTGGCGCAGGGGACCGCAGATGCGGATTGCCAACTCAATAAAGCGGGCGATCCCGGAAATCGCCTTACCTGCCCGGCACGCCAGCAGTTCAAAGCAGAACGGCGCGTAGACCAGCGCAAAACGTCCGCGGTACTGGGTAGAGGCGACGGGCCGGATGGCCCAGCCGTCATGAAGCCGATCGCGCAGGGCAAACTCGTTTTTCAGCAGGCGGGTTGCCCGCTCCTCTTCTTCATCGCTGACCGCGGTGGCAATAATGAACGAACCGCCGGACTGGGGATGCCGCGCGTTCATCCAGGAGATGCCGCCCTCCTGCGCCAGCACGGTAAAAATAACATCCTCTTTCAGAACAAAAGCCCGCCCTTCATGGAGACTTCCCCGGGCGGGCCAAAATGCAGGCGACGTATGTTCGTTCATCCGCGATCCTTATTGTCGGCGGGTCAGCTCCCGCTGAATATGATCCAGCAGAATATCGATGTTAATCGGCTTACGCAAAAATGCAGCGGCGCCCAGACTGAGTGCATACCGCTGCATATTTTCATCAGCATGGCCGGAGATAAACAGTATTGGCGGCGGCGGCGCGGCCAGCAACCGCAGCTTTTCAAACAGCTCAATGCCGTTCATGCCGCCGCGCAGCTTGATGTCGGCGATCACCAGCGACGCGCCGGACAGGGCGAGAGGGTGGCTTAAAAACACCTCTGCCGAATCGAAGGTATCGGTAGCATACCCTTCCGATTGCAGCAGGTTACTGAGCCCGCTGCGAACAGAGCGTTCGTCATCAATGATGGCAATGCGCCACGGCAGCGTCATGCTGTCTTTCCTCAAACAAATCGTTACGCGTCGCGGCTTTCCTTCGCGGGCGCGGGGGGCGCAGTACCGCTGATTTTCGGTACGCATTCATGACGAAACCAGGCCAGGGTCAGCGGTTCGCGGCTCACCAGACGACGCCCGATGGGGATCAGCTGTTCACCCACCAGCATGCCGAACAGGCCTAGCAGCGCGACGACCGGCGGCGCCGGGGAATGTACGTCGAGCAGGGCGTAAAGTACCCCAGCCACGACCCCGCACACCAGCGAAATAATCCAGGCCTTCATGATGACGCTCCGGTCGGGTGTTGAACGTGGGGAACCGTCACCTGCACGGCAGCCGGATTATCGCGGGATAAAAGATGACGCATCGCCTGTTCGCCTGCCAGCATGCCCAGCAGGCCAATCAGCGCCAGCGCGGGCGGCGCGGGGGACCGCACCTTCAGCACGGCGTACATCAGGCCAATCAATACGCCTGCCGCAAGGGATATCAACCCTGTACTCATTGAGAACTCCAGAGAAAAAGGCGCGGCGAGCCGGATGAGGGACCAGCCCGCCGACGAGGCTTAGCGTGCCGGGACCGGCGCTAAGGTGCGGTGCTCGCTCTTCTGGCGAGACGGCGCTTTGTGCACCATGGTGTAGGCGTAATCCACGCCCATGCCGTACGCGCCGGAGTGCTCGCGCACGATATCCATCACCGCGGTGTAGGTCTCTTTGTGCGCCCAGTCACGCTGCCACTCCAGCATGACCTGCTGCCAGGTCACCGGGATCACGCCCGCCTGGATCATGCGCTGCATCGCGAAGTCGTGGGCCTCTTTGGAGGTGCCGCCGGACGCGTCCGCCACCATGTAAATTTCGTAGTCGCCTTCCAGCATCGCGCACAGGGCAAAGCTGTTGTTGCACACTTCGGTCCACAGACCGGCGACAACCACTTTCTTCTTGCCGTTGGCCTTCAGCGCGTCACGCACTTTCTGATCGTCCCAGGAGTTCATGGAGGTACGCTCCAGAATGTCCTGGCCCGGGAACACGTCCAGCAGCTCCGGATAGGTGTTGCCGGAGAAGCTTTCGGTCTCAACGGTGGTGATGATGGTCGGGATGTTGAACACTTTTGCCGCTTTCGCCAGCGCCACGGTGTTGTTTTTCAGCACCTGGCGGTCAATAGACTGCACGCCAAACGCCATCTGCGGCTGGTGGTCGATGAAGATGATCTGACAGTTGGCAGGGGTTAAGACTTCGAGCTTTGAAGTGGTCATAAGATTATCCAGTGAGGTTAAAGGTTAAAATCGTCGCGAAAGGCACGCCGATAAAATCGCATTCATCCTATGACCCACGCCGCCGGGGCGTAATTATCTCTTCGTATAGTTAACCTTAGGTATAGTTATACTTTGGTATACCTATCCTATTGTATAACTGGATCTTTCCCGAAACCGGTTCCCATAATCCTGACCATTCCCCTCTTAGTCTGGAGCTATTATGGTTACCCTCGGTAAAGCCGATCTCATTCTGGTTAACGGCCAGTTTCACACCGTCGATCGCGAGAATCCCCTCGCGGAGGCCGTTGCCGTGCGCGACGGGAAATTTCTGGAAGTGGGTACCGTCGCCGAGGTGATGCAACACCACTGCGACGGCACTAAGGTGGTTGATTTGAAAGGCCACACCGCCATCCCCGGCCTGAACGACTCACACCTGCACCTTATCCGCGGCGGGCTGAACTACAACCTCGAGCTGCGCTGGGAAGGCGTGCCGTCGCTGGCTGATGCCCTGCGCATGCTGAAAGAGCAGGCCCTGCGCACGCCGTCGCCGCAGTGGGTACGCGTGGTGGGCGGCTGGAGCGAGTTTCAGTTTGCCGAGCGCCGCATGCCGACGCTGGATGAGATTAACGACGCCGCGCCGGATACCCCGGTCTTCATTCTGCACCTGTACGACCGCGCCCTGCTCAACCGCGCCGCGCTGAAGGTGGTTGGCTATACCAAGGATACGCCGAACCCGCCGGGCGGCGAGATCCAGCGCGACGCCAACGGCAACCCGACCGGGATGCTGATCGCCCGCCCGAACGCCATGATCCTGTACTCAACCCTCGCCAAAGGGCCGAAGCTGCCGCTGGAGCAGCAGGTCAACTCCACGCGCCAGTTTATGCGCGAGCTGAACCGCCTGGGGCTGACCAGCGCCATCGACGCGGGCGGCGGCTTCCAGAATTACCCGGAAGATTACGAGGTGATTGCCGAGCTGCACGAGAAAAAGCAGATGACCATCCGCATCGCCTATAACCTGTTTACCCAGCGTCCGGGCCACGAGCTGGAAGACTTTGAAAAATGGACCGACATGCTCACGCCGGGCCAGGGCAGCGACTTCTTCCGCCACAACGGCGCGGGCGAGATGCTGGTCTTCTCCGCCGCCGATTTTGAAGATTTCCTCGAGCCGCGCCCGGATCTCGCGCCGGGCATGGAGGACGAGCTGGAGCGCGTGGTGCGCCATCTGGTGGAGCACCGCTGGCCGTTCCGCCTGCACGCCACCTACAACGAATCCATCAGCCGTATGCTGGACGTGTTCGAGAAGGTGAACCGCGACATTCCGTTCAACGGGCTGCACTGGTTCTTCGATCACGCCGAAACCGTATCGCAGGCCAATATCGACCGCATCAAAGCGCTCGGCGGCGGCATTGCCGTGCAGCACCGCATGGCCTTCCAGGGCGAGTACTTTGCCGAGCGCTATGGCATTGAAGCCACCCGCCACACGCCGCCGGTGGCCAAAATGCTTGAGACCGGCGTGCCGGTGGGCTTAGGCACCGACGCCACCCGCGTGGCGAGCTACAACCCGTGGACCGCGCTCTACTGGCTGGTCTCTGGTCGTACCGTTGGCGGGATGCAGATGTACGATCACAGCGCCCGTCTGGATCGCGATACCGCCCTGATGCTCTGGACCCAGGGCAGCGCGTGGTTCTCCAGCGAGCAGAATCAGAAGGGGCAGATCAAAACGGGCCAGCTCGCGGATCTGGCGGTGCTGAGCAAAGACTACTTCCGCGTGCCGGAAGAGGAGATCAAGGGCATTGAGTCCGTCCTCACCGTGGTGAACGGCGATATCGTCTATGCCGCAGGCTCCTTTGGCCCGCTCGCGCCGCCGGCCATTCCGGTCCTGCCCGAGTGGTCCCCGGTGGTGAAAGTGCCCGGCCACTACCGCAGCGCGCCGCCGCAGGCCGCACGCGTGGGTATGAGTGTGGCTCACCACTGTAGCGGCCCGTGCGGGGTTCACAGCCACCAGCATGATTTTGCCCGCACGTCAGAGATGCCGGTATCCGACGATAACGCTTTCTGGGGGGCGCTGGGTTGCAGCTGCTTTGCATTCTGATGAAACATTATGACGCTTCGCCCCGGATCGATCCGGGGCTGTTTTTCCTGCGCCTGACCGGCAGCCTGCTGTTGCTTTACGTGCACGGCCTGCCGAAGGTGCTCCACTTTAGCGAAGAGCTGACGCGCATCGAAGATCCGTTTGGCTTCGGGCCGTATGCCAGCCTGATCCCGGCGATCGTCGCCGAGGTCATTTGCCCGCTGTTTATCATTGCAGGCGTCTATACCCGCCTGGCGTGCCTGCCAATTATCGCCGTGCTGCTGGTGGCGATGCTGGTGGTCCACCCGGGCTGGTCGATTGCCGAGGGGCAGTTTGGCTGGCTGCTGCTGATTATCTTCACCACCCTCGCCCTCACCGGGCCAGGCCAGTGGCGGTTGCAGCGTAAGGCGACGGAGAGGTTCGCATGACCCAGGTTAACGACGTTCGCGACGCACACGTCGAGACGACGCCCGCACCGGCGGCTTCGCCGTGGCAGCCGCTGAGCCAGCCGGTGTTCCGCATGCTGTGGATCGCCACGGTGGTCTCTAACGTCGGCTCATGGATGAGCGACGTCGGCATCAACTGGAGCATGCTGACGCTCAGCGCCGATCCGCTGGATATTGCGCTGGTGCAGGCGGCCAGCAGCCTGCCGATGTTCCTCTTCGCCCTGCCGTCCGGGGTGATGGCGGACATTGTCGACCGGCGTAAATACCTGCTCTTCTCCCAGCTGTGGGTGTTCATCGCCGCCGCCGGGCTGACGGTGCTCTCTTTTACCGGACATGTCACCCCCACCGTTCTGCTGGCGGCAACGTTTCTGCTGAGCGTGGGCGCGGCCATGAGCTCGCCGCCGTTCCAGGCGATTGTGCCTGACCTGGTGAGCAAGCCCGAGCTGGGTTCCGCCGTGGCGCTTAACTCGCTCGGGGTCAACATCAGCCGGGCGATTGGCCCCGCGCTGGGCGGTTTTCTGCTGTCGCTGGCCGGGCCGTGGATGGTGTTTGCCCTGAACGCGCTCTCCGTAATGGGCGTGGCGTGGGTGCTGTGGCGCTGGCGTCCGGCGCCGTCCGTGCAGCGCCTGCCGCCGGAGCACTTCTTCTCTGCGGTGCGCTCCGGCATCCGTTACGTGCACGCCGCCCCGGTGCTGCGCAACGTGCTGGTGCGTACCGTGGCTTTTTTTGTCTTCGGCAGCGCGGGCTGGGCGTTACTGCCGCTGGTTGCGCGCCGCGAGCTGGGCTTAGGCCCGGCGGGCTACGGCGTGATGCTGGCGTGCATTGGCCTGGGGGCGATTGCCGGGGCCATCCTGCTGCCGCGCCTGCGCCAGCGGCTGAACGCCGACCGCCTTATGGTGGCCGCCAGCCTGACCTTTGCAATCACCATGCTGGCGCTGGCGTTCGTGCGCCACGTCTGGCTGCTGAACCTGTTTGAGTTCTTTACCGGCTTCGCGTGGATTGCGGTGCTTTCCACCCTCAACCTTGGCGCACAGCGCAGCGCCGCCCGCTGGGTAAAAGCCCGGGCGCTGGCGGTTTATCTGACGGTCTTTTTCGGCTCGATGACCGCAGGCAGCGCCGTCTGGGGCCAGATCGCTTCGCAGTTTGGCACCCCGACCTCGCTGGTAATCGCCACGCTGGGCATGGTGCTGGCGAGCGCGACGGTGTTCCGCTGGAAGCTGGAGAAAGATCCTGATTTAAACCTCGACCTGAGCGGGCAGCCGCTGGACGGCGTGGAGATTGAACTCCCGAACGAGCGCGGCCCGGTGCTGGTGTCGCACGAGTACATCATCGACCCACAGAACGCGAAAGCGTTTTTGCAGGCCGTGCACGAGCTACGCCGGGTGCGCCGCCGCGCCGGGGCGATGAGCTGGGCGGTGTACGAGGATATCGAACGTCCGGGGCTGTTTATCGAGACTTTCCTGATGGGTTCCTGGATCGAGCATTTGCGCCAGCAGGAACGCCACACCATGAATGACCTCCTGTTGCAAAGCCGCGTTCTGGCTTTTCATCAGGGCACAACATCACCGGCAATTCGCTATCTGGTCGCGCCGGTATAACCATAACAATCACCTGCACAGGAATACACTATGGCACTATTTAAGGCAAAAGACGGCACGCAGATTTACTACAAAGACTGCGGCGCGGGCAAACCGATCCTCTTCAGTCACGGCTGGCCGCTGGACGGCGATATGTGGGACAGCCAACTGAACTACCTGGCGGAGCGCGGCTTTCGCGCCATCGCCTTTGACCGTCGCGGGTTTGGCCGTTCCGAACAGCCGTGGAACGGCTACGACTACGACACCTTTGCGTCTGACATTAACGACCTGATTACCACCCTGGATCTGCGCGACGTGACGCTGGTGGGCTTCTCCATGGGCGGCGGCGACGTAACGCGCTACATCAACAACTACGGCAGCGAACGCGTGGCCGGGCTTGCGCTGCTGGGTGCGGTAACGCCGATTTTCGGCAAATCAGATAGCTACCCGGAAGGGGTGGATCAGAGCGTGTTCGACGGTATTCGCGACGGACTGCGTAAAGATCGTGCCCAGTTCATCAGCGATTTTGCCACGCCGTTCTACGGCACCAACGCCGGGCAGACCGTTTCCGCGGGTGCCCTGACGCAGACGCTGAACATCGCCCTGCTGGCGTCCCTGAAGGGCACCATCGACTGCGTGACCGCCTTCGCCGAGACCGACTTCCGCCCGGATATGGCGAAAATCGATGTGCCAACGCTGGTGATCCACGGCAGCAATGACCAGATCGTACCGTTTGAAACCACCGGCAAGCTGGCGGCGGAGATGATCAACAACGCCACGCTGAAGGTGTACGACAACGCCCCGCACGGCTTCGCGCTGACCCATCAGGATCAGCTCAACGAAGATCTGCTGGCGTTTGTGAAGTCACTGTAAGCGGTTTCCGATTCCCACCGCGTTAACGCTCGTGGGCGCGTCGTGTTTCTGTTCAACTGTGTCCAGCTTCACGCGCGCCCCGAAATAGCGATAACCGCAAACGATTAAGCAGAATAATTTTCGGCCGGGAAAGAGGTGATGAATTTACAAATAGGTTATTGACTGCATGAGATATTCTGCAATGCCATAAAGCGAAACCTATGTCAGGTTTTTAATTCTCTCACCGGGCCATAAAAGCGATTTTTCTCTCCCTGCGCGCAATATAATACCGTTTTCCTTAACCCCCCGTAAATTTACAAAGTGCTTTAATATAAAAGACTTAAATTTACCGTTTAACTTAACAAATTTAATTATCACCCCCTGTCAAGATCGAGCAGGCCGATCGATTGTGGTTCATTGATAGGACTTATCAATACCCGATAATCGATCGGAATTGGCGATCATTTTTGCTTTAAAAATACCTTAAAGACATATAAAATCGCCGACTTACTTTATAAATCCTATTTTAAAGAGTTACCTGTTTTTTACTTGTAATTTTAATGTTAACTAGTGTGGTTGAAGTGAAAAACATATTCCCGAGGCGGAAAAATAATTTCCGCAAAGAGATTCACATTACGTTCTTTATTGTAATCCTAACGACTGCGCTGGGCGGCATAATTGCAAACGTTCTTCAGTGGAAGAATCAAGAAAGAGTTTATGACAATATTTCACTACAGATAGCCGAAGATAAGAAAAATGAGATTGAGTATATTATTCGGTACGTTGAGAGGAAATTTAATAATCTGACGAGGCTTCTCGAAAAAAGCAAGAACCCTGACAGCCTCTTTAACGAGAAAATCCATCTGCGAGAAAATCTCATGGGTGCCTTTGGGCTTATTCCTGCGGTTTCGTCAGTCTACATCGGGGATACAAAGGGCCGCTTTTTAGCCGTCCCCTCGTTAGAGCTTGAAACCGACCTGAAGCCAGGCGGGAGGCCGTGGTTTGTACGCCCCACCGACGATCTCTCCAGCGTGAAATATTCGGGAGGATATCGCGATCTGCAAACGGGCCAGCGCGTTTTCTCCTTGTCCAGAGCGCTTTTTATCGAAAACGGCTATTACGCCGTGATCGGTATGGACGTCAACCTGCTCAGGCTCGGCGTTCTCTATGAAAAAATGCGCCATACCATGCCGGCCGATCTCTATATCCTCGACGAGCGCGGCAACCTGGTGATTGGTGACGAAAAACGCTGGAAGAACTTGCCACAGCAAGCCTTCACGGCCCTTGAGGGGAATCGCGGGGTGCTAAGCCAAACCCTCAACGGAAAACGCTTCTACTATAGCAAAATGCGCGATCCGCACTGGACCGTGCTCATGGCGGTTGATGATAAAGTCCTCGCGGAAACGCTTTACCGGGAAAGCGTTTTGCCGGCGATCACGCTTCTGACGATGCTGCTGTTTCTGCTGTTTTGCTGGTGGCGGTCGCTCGAAATCCTACAGATTTTCTACTTCAACCTCCTGAACAAGCTCAAGGGCCACAGCAGCAGCGTGGATAACCTGCTTGAAGAACAGATCCGCAAGAGCAGCAACGAGCTTGGGATGATGGAAAACTGCGCGAAAACGGATGGCCTGACGGGCTTATTAAATCGTCGCGTCTTCGACCGCGATCTCCATGACGCACTGAAGCGCCCTGATTCGCCTGTTTCCCTGGCGATGGTGGATATCGATAACTTCAAGCTCATCAACGATACGTATGGTCATCTCATTGGGGATGATGTGCTTCGTGTCTTCGCATCCATGGCGATTCAGTCTCTCGAGAGCGAAGCCATACGCGTGTATCGCTATGGCGGAGAAGAGTTTGCAATCCTCTTCCAGGGGCTCCCTTTTGCAGAGGCTAAACGCGCGCTGGAAACCTTCAGGCATGCATTTGCCGCACGTAAATGGCGAGATAATCTTTCATCCGTGTCGTTCAGCGCCGGGATAAAGGAATGGGAGGGAGAAAAACTGGCTCCCTTTGTCGCGGCGGTGGATAAATTGCTCTATCGGGCAAAGGAATCAGGGAAAAATAATATCAACGGTGACGGCGGCAAGAAGGACGATAATCAATGAAAAACTTGAGTATTTATGCAACGCTTAACCGCCTGTTTTTAGGTCTGGCCATCTGCTCAATATGCTTATTCGCCCTTTTTTATTTGAGTCAACGGGTCATTATTGCTAATTCATACCATCAGATGAACGATGATTATATTAGCAACATGCGCAACTATGTACTCCAGCGGTTAACCGGATATGAAGAAGAGACAAAATTTATCGTGGAAACCATCGGTGCGAATGAATCCTTAGCGACCATCATTAGTGGGAAGAATGAGACTAAAATGCTCAATACCTTTCAGATGCTCCCACACATCGGCGCATTGACCGTGAGCGACATGGAGGGACACTACCTGCTGCTGCCCCAAACGTTTTCCAGAAAGCTCGATGTTAGCTTTGATCCACGCGAGCGCCCCTGGTTCATCCGCAGGGCAACCTACGGTTTACGACCGGAATTTACCCTCCCCTATCGTGATATTTTTAATCATCAGCCGTGGATTAGTATCTCTTTACCGATCTTTTATAAAAATACCAAACAGGAAGGGGTCGTATCCCTCTCGATAAATCCTCAGGTATTGACGGACCTGCTGAAAGTTTCAGTGGGCCCTTCCAGGGGTAAACTGTCACTGGTGGCGCATGACGGGACGTTTATTGCCGGCACGCCGCCTGCGGTCATGCCCAGCCAAACCGATCTCAACGGCGAAGTGGGATTCTATGAAAACGTTGAGGCAGCCTATTACTACGTCTCCCTGACGCATCCCAACTGGTACATTATTTATGAAGTTCCGAAAAGCATTCTCAATGGGATGA
Organism: Enterobacter genomosp. S; assembly: GCF_001631805.1. Taxonomy (NCBI): domain Bacteria; kingdom Pseudomonadati; phylum Pseudomonadota; class Gammaproteobacteria; order Enterobacterales; family Enterobacteriaceae; genus Enterobacter; species Enterobacter genomosp. S. The sequence continues at coordinate 315,921 of NZ_LVVA01000018.1, forward strand.
TCAACGACGAAAGCAGCGCGGTACTGTACGCGGCGGTATTCTCGCTGCTCATGCTCCAGCTGTGCTGGATCCGCATGCGTGCAAATGCCAATCGTATTGAAAAACATTTTACCGGCCAGCTGGTGCAAAACGGCGACGACACAGGGCATGTCAGCCTGCCATCGGCGCTGAATCATCTCTCTGAGAGACGTAATAAACTCAGGAAGGAATCGATTCAGGACGGTTTAACCGGCCTGTACAACAGACGGGCGTTTGACAAGCTGCTACAGGAAAGCAGCCAGGATAAACATCTCTATCTGGCGATAATTGATATTGATAATTTCAAAGCGATAAACGATATCTGGGGACACCCGGTCGGCGACGAGGTGCTAAAGCGGATGGCCTCCATGGCAATGCTGGCGTTTCACCATCAGGGAATGTATCTCTTCCGCTACGGCGGCGAGGAGCTGGCGGTAGTATTCCGGGACGTTGCGCCCGCTGTCGCCCTGCATGCTCTGGAAACACTGCGTAAAGCGGTCGAGCACTATAAATGGGACAATGGCCCTGAGCAGGTCACATTCAGCGCCGGGTTCTGCCAGTGCAGGGAAGAAGATGTTCAGCTGATGCTGGCTACCGCAGATGCGCTGCTTTACCAGGCAAAGCGTAGCGGTAAAAACAGAATCATCTGCGAGGCCGGGTTGGAACCGAACCTTACCTGGTAACCTGGCCAAGTGAATAAAAAAGCCCGCGTGGTTTCACGCGGGCTTTTTTTTACGCGTATTTTCCTCGCCTCATTCAGGCATGAGCGGCCGCGTCACGATCGCAGCAATACTCCACGAAGGCACTGAAGGGAAGCGGCTTTGAATAATAATACCCCTGGAAAAAGTCGATATTATTCTCCAGCAGCCAGCTAACCTGATAATCGTATTCCACCCCTTCGGCCACCGTTTTAATGCCCATTTGCTTCGCCATGGCAATCACGCAGTTGATTAACGGCGTTGAAGCGGCGGGTGAAATTTGATTGATAAACATACGGTCTATCTTGATGCTGTCCGGGTTAAGCGTGCTTATCCATGACAGATTCGAAAAACCGGTGCCAAAGTCGTCCAGCGAAATCGATACGCCCTTTTCACGAATAAACTTAATCTTGTTCAGAAGATCGTCATTCATCTCAATTTGTTCATTTTCCGTAAATTCAAAAACCAGCCGTAATCCCATCTCGCGAAAACGTTGTGCAAAACAGGTGGTAAATGCGCCAAAGCTGTCAAGCGACAGATGAGAATGGCTGATATTGACATTAAAAATGAAGCCTTGCGGCCAGATATTTCCCGCCTGACGACAGTCAGCCAGCACCCGATTAAGCAAATTTTCGGTCATCAAGCCAATAAGATGATTTTTTTCCGCCAGGGGAATAAAAATATCTGGCCTGACAAACCCGAGGTCATGGTGTTCCCAGCGAGCCAGGATCTCCGCGCCGATGGCGCGATTATCGCTGGCGGAAATAATAGGCTGATAGTGCGGTTTAATATGATCGTTAATGATTGCGGTAGCCAGATGCTGTTCAAGTGAACGACGGCGTGACATGACCATCCAGGCCAACAGCGTAAGCAAGAAAGACGGAGCAATAATCAGAAAGAGATAGATCCAGGACTGGCCGATCTCCTGCCAGACCTCGTGCCTGTCAGGTAAACGCCAGGAGAGGGTATAAAAATCGGAGGCCTCGTGCCGTGTATAGTCCGACAGGACCCTTTCCGCCTCTTGCCCTTTTAAAATGCCCTGTTTGGTCAGAAGATTATCGTTAATCTGTAAAACGAATCGCCGATCGAGATTGGCATTTCCCATGATCCCCCAGAGATAACGGAGATCGGCGGAGACGATCACTCCCCCTCCCGGCAAACGCTGGTATAACGACAAAACGGGAATACCCACCGAAGCCATTGTATTATCAATTTTGATGCCGTCCGTACCAAAGCTGCTGAGGTTCACCCGATGACCAATGTTATCAAGAAGCGAGGAGCAATATATTCGGTCTTTATTCAGCAGGTTAACCACCAGCATTCGCATTTCGTGGGCCGTTAGCGTATTGAGCTGGTTCTGAAGCCGCGCATCGCACTTCTTATTTATCCACTGATCGGCCTTTCGGGCAACGTTCTGCGCTTCGGCGAGTAAACTTTCAACAGCATTTTGAATCGGTACCGTCTGCTGGATAATTTGCGCCTCCAGCTGGCGCTGCGCAACGAAGAAAGTTAACAAGGTCGCCAGAGCCATTGACGACAAAGAAAATAACGCGAGAAGAAAATATCTTCTGCGTTGGGCTTTGCCCATGTTAATTGTGTTCATGTTGTTCCGTCTGTCCGGGGAAACGATCCGTTTAACGTGAAGCGCCTGTTACACGCTCTTTTTGTTTTTGCATATATTCATTAATAAAACGCTCTTTACTCAGCGGTCGTGAGAACAGATATCCCTGCCCGTATTTTACGCCCAGCCTTAACATGCTGGATAACTGAGTGTAATTCTCGACACCTTCAAGAATAACGTCGGTATCGTGCTGGCCTATTGCCTGCAAAATCTCTTTAGTAGACGCCTCGTTCCCCCGTGCCAGGCAGGCGCGATCGAGCTTAATATAGTCGGGGCTCCATTCTGCCAGGCGTGTATTAAGCGCATCCAGCGTGCCTATTCCATCCCAGGCAATATGAAGGCCTCCTGTCTTTAGCGTTTCAAGATTCTGTCTTGCAATATCCGAAAGAGGCTCTTCGCCATGCGTAATTTCACAGACGAGCTGAAGTGCTGGAACTGTCTGTTTTTCCACAATGCTCATCGTCCTGCGGCCAAAGTCGGGCGTATTGATCTGAACGGAAGAGATATTAAAAGTATAAAGATAAGAGGTGTCTGTCTCCCTGTGCTTTTTGGCCATAAACGACAGGGCCTTTTCCAGAACGTAATACCCCATCTCCACGATAGTGCCGTTTTGTTCCAGAAGCTGGATAAATTCAGCCGGCGGAACAACGTTACGACGATGGGTGCCACGCACCAGTACTTCGCCACCAATACAAACAAAGCGAGATAAATCAAAGATGGGCTGAATAACAAAATCAATGCCGACATCAAATTTTGCATCTTCTACACAGCGCACGACGTAATCGGTACTTTTTTCCATATCGACCTCGCAGAATTAAATTTTTTAATCAAAGCGGCCGCAGACGGTAAGAACTTAAATGCCGTAAGGTTCGATCGCGGGCGTACGAAAAGATGACACGGGCGCAAACCGGTCAGAAAACGCCTTTTTGCCGAATGGCCTTCATCTTCTGCGCCGGTGCGTTCAGGCTGCTCAGTGCAATCTCTTCCGTCTGTCCGTTTTTTACGCTTTCAGTGGGTTGGACGCTGCCAGCGCCCCCCGAGCTTAGCTTCCGCAACAGCCGTGTTTGCTGGTCCAGCAGTGTTTTCAGGTAAACGACCTCACTGCGAAGCTGCGTCAACTCTTCACGCGACGCCTCATCCAGCGCGGCTGGCGGTTGCCGTTGCAGCGCGTCGGACATGAGCGCGCGCAGTTGACGCAACTGCTGTTTGCTGAACTCCGCGTTTGCTTTTGCCGGGTCTGTCTCCACAGGAGCAGACCCGTGGGCAGGAAGCAGATCGGCGCTGGAAAGCTCCTGACACAGGGTATCCAGGGTGAGCCCTTCGCGGCCAAGGGATTCCGCGATATGGCTGCAAAGTAGTGGGTTCAGGAGCTGCAACTGAAGGCCGGCCAGGTAAACGTTGCGGTGGAAACGACGCATTTCCATCTGGGTATCTTCAGGATTGCTTCCCTGAAGCTTAATGGCCTCGTGCCATTTTTTAAGCTGTAGCATCGCGCGCATGTCCGCGCGCGAATGTTCAGGCGACAAATGAAGAGTAAAATTTACCCGCCGAATTGGCCCGTTACTCATCGTCACCCACCTCTGCCATATGCGGCAGGGCGACCTCCTCTACCTCCGAATCGGCGTGATAGAGGCAAATTTCCCGCGACAGTGCGCTCTGAGGGTTATCGATGGCGATCACGCGCTCCCCCAGCGTGGCATAGGTTTCACGAACGGCCTTTTCAACCAGATGTGCGCCCCCGCCAACCAGATAAACGCGATTCGGGTTTTTGGAGAACTTCTTCGCTTCGTAAGCCACCTGATCCCCCAGCTCCTGAATTTTGATTTCAATTCGTTCCAGGATATCTGGAATGCGGGATTCATCGTTAATGACGCTTTTCACGAAATCCATATCATGGCGACGTTTGATAAGCTCGTTAGCAACAAGGTAGCTGGAGTCGCTATCGGCGGCGGCTAAGAGCTTACGCGTCGCGTCAGTCACCATGGCCACGCCAATTTCGTTGTTACCGTAAATCGCAGAAACATCATCAAACTCACCAACAATAACGCCCATATCCAGCGTGGTGCCGCCGCAGTCAATCACCAGTGATTTGGTGAATTCATTGACCCGCGAGTTAAGGAGGTGAGAAAGCGCCGCAGGTAAACTTTCCGGCATCACCTGAACATCGACGATGCGGAATAATTCGCCTTTATTCAGTGAGATATCCCGCATCAGATTGCGCCGTTTTGCGTCAATGCGGCTTTCGTTGCGCTGGCAGTCATCTGGGTTGTAGTACTGCGTGATAGGCAAAGTCACGATGATTTCAACCTCGCATGGTGCTATACCCGTTTGCAGCAGGGCGTGGTGAACGGCCAAGAGGTTGAGATCGTCATACTGATAGTCGATATGCGTGGTCGACAGCGCCTTGTCGGATGTCGCGTCGTACGTATATTTCGTCGTCCCAATGGTGTAATTGTAAACCGACTGTCCGCGCAGTAGCGCAGCGCTTTTCCAGTCTTTGCGGAAAGAGTTTGGTGATACCACCGTCTTCAGAATGCCGTCCTGGATCCAGCTGATTTTGACGTTAGTAGAGCCATCATCAATGGCGAATTTCATCCGTTTTGCAGTCATTATTAAAGTCTCATTTCAGGTATGTAAGTGGGCTTTCCGCACGGCCTTACAGGACGCGTCGTGCACCTAAATAACGTTTTTGCCAGAAGTCATCGGTGAGTTGACTTATACGTATAGTGAGCCCGGTTCGCGGGGCTTCGATAAACTGTCCCTCGCCGAGATAAACGCCAACGTGATCGGCCCCCGGCCGCTGGTTGATATTGAAAAAGACCAGATCGCCCTTCTTCAGATGCGGCTGTCGCACCGGCTTTAAGCGGTTGTCCTTGAACATGCTGTTCGCCGTACGCGGCAGCTTTTGCTCCAGAACATGGTTGAAGGCGTAAAATACCAGGCCACTACAGTCGAAACCTTCGTGCGGGCTTGCCCCGCCCCACTGATAGGGTTTTCCAAGCTGACTTTCCAGACGGTGGATAACGGTGCGTAACTTCGTCTGGCTCTCTCTTATGCGGCGCGGATCCCGCGCCTTTTCCATTATTTTTTCTGAGCTTCCAAGCGCACCGGGCGACCAGCGTACGTGCATAGCCAACGTCTTTCGGTTGCTCGCTCGCTCCGCCCGTTTCCTCTCACGCTCGCGGGCTATCTGTCCGGGCGTGGGCGGCAGCCGGTTTTCGCGCTTTTTCGCTTCCGCGAAAAGCCGGTCACGGTTTGCCTTACGCTTCTGAGCCTCGGCGGAAACTGGCGATGCGGATAACGACAGCGGCTGCGCCTCGGCCAGGGATATCGAACCGGCCAGAATGACCATCACGAATAAAAAGCGCACCAGACGGACGCAATCAGTCCGTACAGGTACGAAAGTGAGGAAGAGAGGAAAACGTTTCACAGCGATAGTCTGGACGTTACTGACGATGGTTAAGCTTATCTGCCAATGGCTTAATAACTTTCTCGCCCTGGTGCCCGAAGAACTGATACAGCGAATCGCTGGCCGAATGGGTCAGCACCATGATCTCAATTCGTCGGTTCTCGGAACTCAGGGGGTTGTCCGGGTCCAGTAGCACCTGGTCAGCCATGCCGCTTACCTGCAATACTTTTTCCGGATCAAGGCCGCCGCGCGTCAGCACGGCACGGGCCTGCATCGCACGTTCGCCAGAGAGCGCCCAGTTGTTGTACAGCTCCTGATCGCGAAAACGGGTTGCATCGGTATGGCCTGTGATCACAATCTTGTTTTCAATTTTGTTAAGCTCAGGCGCAAACTCGGTCAGCAGACGTTTGAAAAAAGGCGTCAGAATGGCGCTGCTGCGCTGGAACATTTCGCGTTTACGATCGTCGGTTATCAGGATACGTAATCCCTGAGGCACCACTTCCATCTTGAGGTTCGCCTGCGCGTTATAGGCGGAGGTGATTTTCATGATAACGCGCGCCAGCTCCTCAATTTCGTTTTGAGAGCGCACGCTGACGTCTTCAAGCGTATCCGCATTTTTCGCCAGCGCCTCAAGTTCCTTGCGTTCCTCCGCGACGGCCGCGGCCGCGCCCTCATCCTTATCCTCGTCATCGTCATCATCATCCTCATCGCTGCTGCCGTTATGCTGGTGAACGAGGGGGATCTGGCTGCCTCTGTTGAACTCTTCCTGGGAAATCTGAATGATGGAGCTGCCTTCAAATATCGACTCGCCGTTCAGCCGCGAGACGATCTCTTTACGTTCTTCTTCTGTTACCGCCCCCATAATCCAAAGCACCATGAATAGCGCCATCATCGCCAGGGTAAAATCGGCAAAGGCCACCTTCCACGCCCCACCATGAAAAGCATCATGGCTTTTGCGCGACGAGCGTTTAATGATGGTGGTATGTTCTTTATTACGACCGCGCATCAAGCATCACCAGTCATCTGGTTTACCCAACCGTCGAGTGTGGCAAAGGTGGGTTTGGTGTCCATCGGTAGCATTTTGCGGCCCGCATCCACCGCCAGCAGCGTCGGTTTACCGGCAACATGGTTGACCAGCACGGTGCGGACGCACTCCAGCACCGCAATCTGCTTTTTGGTGCGCTGCTCCATGGCGTTTGCGACAGGATCCATCAGGCAGTAGCAGAAAAACACGCCCAGGAAGGTGCCGACCAGCGCGGCGGCAACCTTCACGCCGATGACCGCAATGGAGCCGTCGATGGACTGCATGGTGATGATAATGCCAAGCACCGCGGCACAGATACCGAAGCCGGGCATCGCTTCTGCCGTACGCTGTAGCGACCGGGACGGCTGAAGCAAGTTTTCCTCCATCGCGACCAGCTCTTGCTCAAGGATGCCTTCCAGCTCGTGCTCGTTGATCTTGCCCATCGCCATCAGGCGGAAATTGTCAGAGATGAACGTCACCAGCGCGTTGTCATGAAGCATGAGCGGGTACTTCTGAAACAGCGGGCTGTTCTCGGGCGATTCAATATGTTCGTCCAGTACCTTCAGGCCACCATCCTGCACCAGCTCCAGCAGTTCATATAAGAGCATGAGCAGCTGGCGCTGGTACTCATTGGTATATTCATTCTTACGCATGATGCCGCGGAACTGGCGATACATTTCCCCCATGACCGCAGGCGGGTTCGCCAGCACCATCGCCCCCAGCCCCGCGCCAAGAATGATAATGATTTCACCCGGTTGCCAGAACGCCGTGAGTTTGCCGCCAGACATAAGAAAACCGCCAACAACGCAGGCCATAATGATTAAAATACCTAAGAGTTTCTGCATACACCTTTCACTTCTGGAAAAAAGACTGAATTTTTTGGGCGATTTTTTTATTGAGCTGACAGACCCTGGCTTCCGTTAAATCAAGGACCAAAGCGATCTCTTTAAGGCTCATTTCATGCTGGTAATAAAGCGTCAGGATCAGCTGTTCGCGTTCATCCAGCGCCGCCAGCGCACTGCGCAGCGTCCGGCTTACGACGATTTCATCCTCCAGCTTGCGGCTATCCAGCGCGCCGGTGTGAACATCATCGCCTAACAGCTCATCCAGGCTCTCTATGGTTTTGGCGCAATCCAGCAACAGGTACTCCTGGTACTCTTCCGCCGAAATGGAGAGATGATGTTTGATATCCTCAAACGTGGGCGTACGCCCGAGTTGACGCGTCACGTCGCGGATATCGTCATTGAGTTTGTGCGTCTTTTGCCGCAGGCGCCGCGGACGCCAGTCAAGCGAGCGGAGTTCATCCAGTATCGCGCCGCGAATACGCTGTGCCGCATAGGCAGCAAATTGCTCGTCAGGATGACCATAACGACGCAGGGCAGTTAAGAGGCCCATGAGCGCGATCTGCTCCATATCTTCCTGCCCCATCACGCTGCTGGTCTGGTACGACAGCTGTTTCACAATCTTTTTGACCAGCGGCAAATAGGCGCTGAGATAGCGCCCTTCATCCGCAGGGGTCAGCGTTTCGTTCGCGACAAAATCCATCATTTGCATTGCGGTGCCGCTTTCACTGGAAGACCATTTTGCTGATGATGACGTCGTCGAAAGGAACGCTCATCTTCAGGCTCTTGAAACGGGCTGCGTAGGCGTCCTGTAGTTTTTTATGCAGTTGTTCGACGCTCATTGCACGCACCACGTCGTAATCCAGGTCTGAGAGCAGGCTTACCGTGGCGCCGCGAACGGCAGGGATCATCTCCTGCGCTTTACGCGTACTTTCCGCATCGCTGGTCGCCAGATTGAGCTCAAGTAAGAGATAGCGTTCTTTGTGCCCGGTCCCTCTTAGCGTGATGACCACATTTTTGATCTCCACAAACTCAACGGCGCCTTTCTCAGGGCTGGAAAACATCCCGGACAGGAAGCTCTTACCCGTGGTTTCATCCAGACGAAGCAGATGCGTGCCGACCACCGTCATACCGGCGGCCAGCATGGCGGTCACGAGGGCGATGATAATGCCGAAAGAAAGCGTTTTTGCATTCATAGTATTCTGTGCCTTATACCGTCAGAAGGACCGAGTTATCGCGGCGAGCGTCGTCGCCGGCCGAGGAATGAGCAGCAATCTCTGCACCTGCCATAATGGTGTCCTGCTGCCCGTTAAATGAATGTCCTCTTCCCTGCTGTTGTCCTCCGGACTGGGAAGAGACCTGGACGTTAACCTGGACAAAGTTTTGCTCCGTCAGGCTCTGCCGAAGTTCGTTGCTTGTCTGCTGTAAGGCACGATAAACCTCGGCATGACTGGCGTTGATTTGTACCTGTACACGTCCGCTATCGATTTGCATCGCGATGTCGATTTTGCCCATATCCGGGGGATCGAGACGGATAGTGGCATGCTGAATTTGCTGCTTAACCTGTACCTGAAGGCGCTCTCCCAGCGCGCTTTGAAGTTGCTCGCTCCAGCGTGAAGGTTCAGGATCCATCTTCAGCGTCGTCGCGGGCAGGGATGGCGTGGAGGTCACAGCCGCGCCGACAGACGGTGCCGGAGAGGGGGATGCTGACGCTGGCGTTGACATTGCGACCGGCATCACCTGCGTCAGGTCAGCAGCTGCCGGTTGCGAAACGACATGTGCAACAGTGGCGGTTGGCACAGCGTCCACGCCTGCTGCCCGCGGTGCGGGCTGTGTTAGCGGTGTGAGCGGCTGCTGCGTCGGTGCTGAGGCAGGCGGAACGCTTTGTGAAGCCAGTGACGTATGCAGGACCGACAGCGCGCGCGCGGCATCACTCTTTGGCTTTACTTCCAGCGTCAACGCAGGCGGCGTCGCGCTTACCGCCAGCCCAACTGGGCTATCGGTGAAGGTCGGCGAAGCGGCTCGCCCCGACATTAGCAGCGTCTCAAGCAACTGCTGACGCGCATCATCCTTTAGCAGTGACTCGGCTGAGGGCGGAGCATCCTCCTCGGACAAGAGGGGGCGCTCTTCGCCCGGCAGCATCGTCGGGGCAGGCGCGCCCTGTCCCGCCAGTAAGGTACCGATCACGTTGGATAACGCGTCATTAAAGTCCGCCGTAGGCTGCCCCGCCTCAGGATCCAGGACCGCCAGAGGTGTAGATTCGGCCTGCATAAGCAGGCCAGAACCGATGACGGTGCCCTGAAAAAGATTGAGAATATCCATTAGCCCCCCTCCACGTCGCTAAACAGCGCATACGCCGTCGCGCCCTCGCGGTTACGTAACGCAAGGTCCATTTTTTCCGCCAGGATGTCGCTTTGTCCCTGGCAGTAGTCGCGCGCCTGCCGGTGCAGTTTTTTCAGGTGATCCAGCGCCTGACGCTCGTGAGACGAGAGGGGGCGATCCCCGAGCCCCGTCAGGAACTGAGCGATGCTGGCATCCACGTTCATGACGGCGGGCCAGTTATGGTTTTCCGTTGCGTCACGCAGCGCTTTTGCCAGCGTCTGGAGGGTGTGAAGCGTGCTCATTTTCCCTGGCCCATTTTTTCCCAGCCCTCCTGGATATTGCCCAGAATCACTTCTACCTCCTCAATGATTTCTATAGAGAGCTTGTGGCTGGCGTCATACAGGCGATACACGCAGAAGTCGTATAGATTCGCCAGGCTCAGCGCCAGCTCGCCCCCTTTTTCATAATCCAGCGAACTGGTCAGCGCATTCAGAATGTCGATGCACTTATTGATGCTTTGCGCCTTACGCTCAAAGCGGCGGGCCGCAATATGGCTTTTGGCGCGCACAAGCTCGTCCATCAGGCCGTTGAACAGCATCAACACCAGCTGATGCGGATTCGCGGCGGCGGCCTGGAGCGCCAGATCCGATTGTTGATAAAGGCCGTATCCTTCCTGTTCGTTACCGTACATAGCAGCGAAATTCCTTCAGAATTAACTAAACAGACCCATGGTGTTATTCATCTGCGTCATCAATGACTGCAACTGCGTAAACTGCTTCAGATAGCGGTTGTAGGCAGACTCATAGCGCGATTCCATCTTTTCGGTTTTGGTATCAATCTCGGTCTGTTCGCGATCGAGTGTCTCCTGTCGCCCTTTAAGCAGGCCGCTGGAACTGCTGAGATATTTATCCAGCGCTTTATCCATCGTCTTGATTAAGCCGTCGTTGCCGTTGAAGAACTGGGTGAGCGTTTGCGGATCGCGTTTGAGCTGTTCTTCAAAAACGTCAGAATCGAGCGTGAGCTTGCCGTCTTTGTCGGCGGAAATACCGAATTTGGTCATGTTTTGCATGCCGTATGTGCCGCGCAGCAGCCCGCTCAGCTCGCTGGTCAGAGACGTGATGCTGGCATCGCCCGCAAAGGCGCCGCGCGAACTGCCGCTGGTAGACGTCAGTTCGGAAATGGTGCTTTGTAGCGTGTTAAAGGCATCGATAAAGGTCTGGACCTGCGTTTTGGTCTCAGCGGTATCCGTATCGATGGTGATAATCAGTGGCTTATTGTTTTCGGTTGTACTGGTGAGCTTGATGGAGACCCCGTCAACCAGATCGTCCAGCGTGTTGGAGCTGCTGGTGTATTCCGTAGGCGAATCGCCCAGAGTGAATTTGGCGTCCCGGCCACTGGTGATGATTTCTTCGTTATCAAAAATGTCCTGCCCGCTGGTCATGCCGCTGGTATCCAGCTGGATATCGTATTTGGAACCGCTCTGATCGCTATTGAGAATCAGTGAGACCTTGCCATCGATGCGCATCAGCGAGGCGGTGACGCCGTTTTGCCCTTCGGCGCTGGTCGTTGAGTTAGACGCGCTTGGAAAATCCGTGCCGTTAATCGCATCGGCGAGATCGCCGAGGTTTTCGAGATCGTCCATCTCAATCTCAATGCTTTCACCATTAAGATTGATTTTCAGCGTACCGGTCGCATTCTTGACGGCCTCATCGTCCAGACCACCGTAGCTTTTCTGCTGGGCGGTCGCTAACTGGTTAACGTTGATGCTGTATGTCCCTTTACGCGCGCTGGCGTCGGCGGTGACGGTCGCAATCCCTTCCTGGTTCAGCGTGGCGGAATTTTTGAGCACGCTGGCGCTACTGGAGTTCAGGGCGGTAATCGCACTGCGGAAGGTCGTCATCGCCGAGCGTAGTGATGAGAGCGCTTCTTTCTGCGCCTCCAGCGTTTTGGTCTTGCTCGTTATTGAGTTCTGAAGCGGAAGAATATCAAGGCTTGCCAGCTGCGAAGCGAGATAAGTGGGATCAAAATCAGACATGTTTCATTCTCCTGGCACGCAAACCGTGATTGACTTGCCAATAATTAGCAATTAGCGTGCCAACTTTTTAATCGTTTAAAATCAATTAATTATAAAAAACCAGGAATACGCTTTTCCGCTTTGAAGACGAAGCCGGCTGGTAAGCGGATACAAAAACACCGCCATACAGCGGTGTTTTAACTGCGTTAATGTGGGATGAATTAGCCCAGCAGAGAGACCACCATGCTGGACATGCTGTTGGACTGTTTCAGCATGGACATACTGGTCTGCGACAGCAGCTGGTTACGCGTCATGGAGGAGGCTTCCGTTGCGTAGTTCGCATCACGGACGTTACTTAATGCCAAATCCGTATTGTCCTGCATGTTTGCGAGGTTCGAAGCCGCATAGCTAAGACGGTTGATACTTGCACCCATTTTGGAGCGGACGCTGCCCACATCATCAAGGGTTTTTTCCAGGTCTTCCATCAGCGCTTTCGCACCCGCAGCATCTTTAATTTCAATTGAGCTGGTAGATGCACCGCTCGCACCGCTCGTGCTGCTAATGTATGCAGACCCGTTGAGGCCATTGAAATTGCCGCTGGCGTCAATCAGGCCGGTGCTCGCACCGCTCGCACCACTCGCACCGCCTGCACCACCCAGCTCAGCGCTCAGATCGACCTTCATGGTCTCATCGGCGGAAGAACCGATCTGGAAGCTCAACTCTTTACCGAACTTACCGGAGGCGCCGAACAGCTTCTCACCCGCATACGAGGTATTTTTCATAATGTTGCCCAGCTCGGCGTTCAGGTCGTTCAGCTCGGTATTGATGGCATCACGGTCTTTCTGGGTGTTCGTGTCGTTCGCCGCCTGGGTTGCGAGGTCCTTCATGCGGTACATGATGTTGCTTACTTCATCAAAAGCCCCTTCCGCGGTCTGCATCATCGCAGTGGAGTCAGCAATGTTACGCTGAGCAACGGTCATACCGTTGGACTGGCCCTGCAAGCGGGTCGCAATTTGCAGACCTGCCGCATCGTCCGCCGCGGAGTTGATGCGTTTACCGGTGCCCAGACGCTCCATAGAGGTGGTCAACAGCTTGTTCGCATTGTTCATTGCATTGGTGGATGCCATGGAGGCGGCGTTGGTAAAGATAGACATTGACATATGTATATTCCCTTTGTCGTTCAGGTGGTTCAGATGTTGTATTGACTAAAGACGACACAGGTGAAATGAACATTAAATCGCTGACGTTCGTTCGAACAAAAATTAAACACCTCGTAAATTAAGAGATTGTTTTATATATATTATTTTTGGAATGCTGGGGGCAGGAATCGCCTCTCCATGCCGCTCTGACTCACGCGTTAAACTGCTTTAATTTTCTTTATCTATTTTTAGCGGCTTTTACATAATGATAATTCTATAAACAACCTTAATTTATATAGTTCTTTTTCGCATTATTCTTTAGCGGAATTATAAGAAGACGCAAATAAAGCGACACAACCGCGCCTAAAATTAAACGCTGAGTTTTATTTTTTAAACGAAAATTATTCAACTTTGAGCCAGAACAAACACACCACATTATTAATACCATGTATTCACTCTATAACCATATTATTAACATTAGGAATATTTAATAATTTCTGTTAACGTTGCGGTTACGAACCCTAATAATCATGCAGACTTTTCCTAAATTTGAGTTGCGTGAAGCGTTTGGATCACGTAAAAATAGGCGCGGAAAAAATTATTCCTTCCTTGTGCCCTGTATATTGGAAGAGAAAATCTTCTGTTAGCATAATTTTTACAGATCATATGGAAGCGCATAACATCCTCTGACGTGGTTCACCGCAGGTACGCGGCATTCATTAAGAATCCTAAATGGAGTTGATAGAACAATCTGTTCATAACGGATTGCGACCGGCTATTTGCCGATTTGTTACTCTTATTCCTGGAATGGTGGAATCCATAACGCATACATGAATAAACGCTATTGTTCCGTAAACAACTGGCTGATTGATGTTGCTTCAGGCTCGATTCTCCATTTAGCTAGCGGAGAACGTAAACGCCTGGGTGAATATCAACTCAAGCTACTGGATATACTGTCGCAGAACGCGGGAAAAATATTTACTCGTGAGGAGCTGACCACGCTGGTATGGGAAAGGCGCGTGATCGGTAATAACAGTTTGCCGAATGCCATTCACGCGCTGCGCACCGCGCTGGAAGATGATGGTAAAAATCAACGCATCATCAAAACCATCCCACGGCGAGGCTACCTGCTTGAAGCTGAATATTGTTGCACGGTTGAAAAAGATGAAGAGGAGGTAAGCCAACCGGAAGAGCTTCTCGACGGACAGGAGGAAAGTGCGGCCGGGCAGCGTGCTCTGCTCCCTGTGGCGCAGGAAGCCAATGAAGATAAGGTGCCGAATGAGACGCGGCTGCGGGTCATTGAACCTAAAAAGGGTCATCGCCGTCTGTTCTCATTTATGCTGGTCATTCTGTTCACGGCCTGTATCACGCTTTTGGTTAGCGGGTATTTTGCTGGCAGCTTTGGCGAGCGTCTGAATGCACGTGAACTTCACCAGGGCATCTATAGCAACATTCGGATCTTTTCCGTGGAGTCCAGGGTTGAGCCCGCCTATATGTCGGCCAACCTCTACAACAAGCTCAAGGATTCGCTGTATACCCTCAATCAGCAGATAAAAATGAAATCCGCCACGATGGAGGTCTTTTTTTACGGCAACACCCCCACGCTAAATTACAGCTTCGTGCTCACGAACGGGTGCGATCAAAAACAGCTGGCGATGGTCATTTACCACTGGCGTGTCGATCCCGTAAGGCTGAACGATCTGATCCTGCGCGAAACCAGGAGAAAGTTGAATGAAATGGCAACATGCAAAACGAATTAACTATCTGATTATCTCAATAACGTCTCTGTTGGTGCTGATCGTGTTGGCATTCAAGCTGCTTATGCCCAACTCGCCCGCCGGGAACCGTGACGTGTCGGCTAACTTTGACCTGGGCATGTATGATTTGATGTCTCAGAGTAAGGAGGTCTACAACGTCAATTTGCAGACGACCCGTAATGTGCTGCTGATGAGCATCACCAGCCCGGACGATAACCGTATCATGATGAAAGGTAAGCTGACGCCGACGAAGGAGATTCACGGCCGAATCTACTTCACAATGACGCCCATCTTCTATGGCGCACGCCAGAGCAAGTTGATGATTGATGGCCTTGCCGATCAGTTAATGAATTCAGGTTACTACTGGATGGAGTCGGTATCAGCCAAAGAGCGCCCCATCGTTGTGGGACAAAACGGAGCGATATTCCTTCATCCGCTCCCCCGGTAAGCGGGCCTCCGCTTACCGTTGTCCCAGCAAATTTTTTACCGTTGCCAAATGCACGTTAGCCTGTGCGCCCAATGCCTGCGACAGCACGCCATAGCTGTTGCGGGCCAGCACCTCTCCCAGATGACGCGATGCCTCAAGCGCCTGTCGGGTATCATACGCCGTCGCCATTTCACCGATTCGCGAGCTGACGCGCTCCTGATGGTGCCGCAGCTTGCTGCGCTGGGTCGTGACGTGATCCAGGCTGTGCTGGAGCTTCATTTGACCTTCCCGTTCACGTCGCGCGGCAATTTCAAGAAGTTCGTCACTGCTTGCGCTTTCTGCCTGGGGCGCCAGTAGCGTGAAGGCATCCGCCGGATAGTGGTGATTTTCGCCGCGAACGCTAAGCTGCTGACTCACCCGCTCCCAGCGGCTTTCATCCACGCTAAATAACAGCTGTCCGCCTTGCGTTTGAGAGGCATGGATCCCCAGACGCCCCAGCCCGACGTTCAGTTTCGTCAGCGTCTGACGTGGCGTCGCCTCTTCCGGCAGCGCTATTGCAACCATCTCCCTTTGGCGCCCCCCGAGCGAAAAGACAAGCGTTTCGCCAGCCGGGTCGCTCAGAAGTTTTTCACTCCCCGGCAGCGTGAATTCCACCGTGCTTTTCTGCTCAAGCGAAGCCCGTAGCTGGCGATCAACTGTCCCGCCAGAGAGCTGCGTTCGTCGCGAAAGATGTTTTTGCAGCGCCGCAGCCTGCGCGCCGCTATCACCGCCACGGGCGACCGACTGGCGAAGCTTAAGCAATTGCGCCTCGGTCTGGGCCAGATAGCTATCGGCCTGCTGAACGGAAGTGATCTGCTGGTTAAGCTGCACGTTATAGCGCATAGGCCGACGCGAGAGCAGCGCAGATTCAGGAAATGAGCTTCGTGATTGCGGTGCGGCCGCGGGCAGAACGCGGCTGACCGTCTGCGGTGCATCAATATTACCTCGCCCGGCCGTCGCCGGGGAGGAGGTCGTAATGGAGGCGTTTTTTAAACTTACCTGCATAATAATTTACAACAAACTGAAGAGGTTAAGCTGGCTCACCTTGCTATAAGCCTGACTGGAGATCTGCATTGATATGGTATACAGCTGCAAGTTAATGGTGGCCGTCGCAGGATCTGCGCTGCCCAACTCATTCTGTACCAGCTCATTGGAGAGGCTGACGTCGGTATGCGCATCGTCAATTAACGTCAGGCGATTCTGGCGGCCCCCAAGATCGGTCAGCAGAGATCCAAGGTTATCGCTGGTCGACTGCACCATGTCTATCATGGCTGTCACCTCGTCCTGGTAGTCGGCATAACTGGCGTTAGGATCCTGCATCTTTTGGCTCAGCGCTTTCAGATTGTTAAGCATCTCAAGGTCGTTACCGCTGCTGGAGAATGCACCAGCAACGTTCGTGTTTTCAGTGATGCTTACGCCGTTAGCAACCTGCGTTTCCCGCGTGCCGTCGTTTCCTCCATACACATACTCGCCCAGCGTTTCGTCCCAGGTCACAGCTTGCTGATCGGTCTTCGTCCCGGAAAAGAGATAGCTTCCACTCTCATTTTTGCTGTTTAACGTGGCCACCAGCGAATCAAGCATGGACTCCAGCTCGACGCCATACCCGGCGATGTCTTTCTGGCTGAGTGTACTGTTGTTAGCCAGCTTAAGCCTGTCGCCAATCGCCAGCACTTCGTTACTGAGCGCCGTAATGTGTGACTCCTGCACGGAGAGTGCGCCGCTCAGGCTCGCGATATTGCTCTGATACTGTTTAATGGCGGATTGCTCCCGGTTCAGCTGTACCAGACGGCTGGCAGCGACCGGATCGTCAGAGGGAACATTGACGCGTTTTTGCGTGGCCAACTGTTCCATCAGCTTACCCACTTTAACCCCCGTTGTTCCCAGCTGTGCCAGCATAGCGTTAGAGTGGTAAAGACTGCTTATACGCATAGGTTAGTGCTCCTGATTGCGTTTAAAAAATGCTCAACAAATCGTTGAAAATTTCATTTCCAGCGGAGATAACTTTCATGTTGGAGGTATAGGCCTGCATATATATCTGAAGGTTGATCGCTTCCTCATCGAGGTTTACCGCACTGACGTTGTCACGCTGGGTTTGCGCCTCGGTATTGACCGCAACCGCCGCCTCCATTTCCGTCTGGTTCTGCTTACTGGCGATACCGATGCTCGAAATAATCGCCGCCGCTCCCTCGCTCAGGCTCATATTGCCCAGGCCCGGAATAGTGGTTTTTTGGTTTTTCAGCTTGATGAGTTCATTAAGGTTATCGCCGTTACCCGGCTCATCCGCTTTGCCCGAAAGCGCCAGCTCTTCCGGCTCCAGATCGTTGACTTGCAGAATGCCCGCCGGATTGGTCGGGTCGAAGGTAAACAGGGGCTTACCCGGATCGCCGTTGAGATCGTAACCCTGAGCCAGCTGATTGTTGAACAGATCCGCCAGCGACTCCGCCATCCCCAGCACCGCATCGTTCATCTGCTTCAGGGTGCCCACTTCGTATTCATAAAGCGCCCCCAGCTGGCCGCCCGTGGACGGGTCAAGGGAAAACTCGCTGCTTGAAAACTTCAGGGTCAGCGTATGATTACCCTGACTGTCAGTCCCCGCGCTCAGCTGCCCGGCGGTCTTCCCGCTGACCAGCGGCTGACCGTTGCTCAACGAAACCGTGTAGCCGCCGCTATCTTCAGTGACCTTAACGTCCGTCATGGAACTGAGCTGCTTAACCAGTTCGTCTCGCTGGTCACGCAGCACGCTGCTGTTACCGCCAGTAGAATCCATCTCAATGATTTTCTGGTTGTAATCCGCAATGCTGCTACTGAGCGTGTTTATCTCCTGCACGACCGCATCGCGCTGGGTATTGATGGAGCTTTTCTGGCTGTTAATGAAGTCATTCACGCTGTTGAAGCGGGTCGCGAGGCTGTTCGCCTGGTTCAACAGCTGCTGGCGTAACGCCTGCGACTCCGGCTCCTGCGTCAGGGCGCTCAGGGCGCTAACGAGATCGTCCAGGCCATTTCCCAGGCTGGTCGAATCCGTACCCAATACCTGCTCCAGCGCGCTAATGTACTGATTACCCGTGCTGTAGAAATTGGCCTTACTGTTGGTTTGCCAGACCTGATTCACCAGATACTGGTTAGAGATACGACGAATACTGTCCACCTGGACGCCGCTTCTCGCCGAAAGCCCCGTCTGTCCCATCGGGCCTATGGCGCTCTGCATAATTCCTTGTCGACTGTAGCCGGGCGTAAGATAGTTGGCGGTATTGTTAGATGTCACGGTCATGCCCAACTGGGCAGCCTGTAGCCCGCTGAAGGCAATATTAATCATGCTCATGGCTTACTCCTGCCCGCTGCGTCGGTAGTGTGACGGGCGTATTAAATGCTGGCGTTTGCTCCTGTAAAGCGGCCATGTCGACCGCATTCTTAAGCGGGGAAACCGTCTGCGGAGAGAGCTGGTTGACGATCATTTGCGTCATGCCGGTACTGCGCATTGACGCCAGCTCTGCCGCAAGCCTGTCGTCATGAAAATCCCGCATCATCCGCTGCTGTTTGCTGGTGAAGGGATTATCTTCGCCCAGCACGTCCGAGGCCTTACGCATCTGCGACAGCATCGAACGCAGCATAATGGCTTCGAATTGCTCGGCAGCCTGTTCAAGGTTTTGGGGTTTCATCTGCCCGGTAAAATCACCGGGCAAAATAGTCTGCTGTCGGTTGATTGCGCTTAACATCACATCACCACCAGTTCTGCTTCCAGAGCACCTGCTTCATGAAGCGCCTGGAGAATGGCCATCGTATCGTCCGGCGCTGCGCCCAGACTGTTGAGTGTATTAACGATGCTGCGCAAGCTCGTCCCGGCGGGAACGGTAACCATCTGGCCGTGACCGCGATTTACGCTCACATCGCTTTGCGGTGAGGCAACCGTCTGCCCCTGACCGAACGCATTTGGCTGACTGACATTCGTCGATTCCCGAATGGTTACGGTCAGGTTGCCGTGAGCCACAGCCGCCGCACGCACGATAACTCCATCGCCGATCACCACCGTACCGGTACGGGCATTGAACACAACGCGCGGACGCTGTTTGCCCGCATTAATCTGTACATCTTCCAGGGAAGACATAAACGCGACCCGTTCTCCGGCGCCCATCGGCGCGCGTACCGCCACGTTGGTGGCGCTTTGCGCCGTCGCGGTTCCGGGCCCGAACGCATTGTTCAGGGCGACCGCAACGGCATTGGCGGTTTTAAAACTCGGGCGCTTAAGGTTGAGCATCACCATCGGTTCCTGATGGAAGTCGGTAGGGATCTCTCGCTCCACGGACCCCCCGTTTGGTACGCGACCCACGGTCGGGGTATTAATCGTGACGCTGGAGCCGCTATTCCCCTCGGCTTTAACCCCGCCGACCACGACGTTCCCCTGCGCCAGCGCATAGACTTCGCCGTCAGCACCGCGCAACTGGGTTAACAACAGCGTACCGCCGCGCAGGCTTTTCGCATCACCAATAGAGGAAACGGTAACGTCAATGGTCTGCCCGGGCGAATATCCCGGCGGCAGCGTCGCGCTGATCGCCACCGCCGCGACGTTTTTGACTTTAGGATCGATCTTTGTCGGTAGCTGTACGCCAAACTGACGCAGCATGTTGGTTACCGACTGACTGGTAAACTTCACCTGGTTTTTATCACCGGTGCCGTCGAGCCCTACCACGAGGCTGTACCCGATCAGCTGATTTCCGCGCACGCCCTGAATATCCACCACGTCGCGCAGAGGCTGCGCGACGGCGGCGCCACAGATAAGACAGAGAAGTACCAAAATGCGTTGTAACATCATGGCCTCCATCAAATTGGGAACAGCGGATGATTAAAGAAGCGAACCAGCCAGCCCGCCGCATTGGCATCGCTGAGCGCGCCGCGACCCGCGTAGGAAATGCGCGCATTGGCAATACGCTGCGACGAAATGGTGTTATCGCGTTCGATATCATCGGCGCGCACCAGGCCGGTAACGCGGATATACTCATCGCCCTGGTTAAGGGTTAACCACTTCTCGCCACGCACGGCGAGGACCCCGTTTGGCAGCACCTTATACACCGCAACGGTGATAGCACCCCGCAGGCTATTCTGCTGCTGTGACGTCGCGTTACCGTTAAAGTTACGCTCACCGTCTACCGTCCCGGAAAGCGTATCGGCGGAATGGCCGAACGCTTCCGGAATACCGAGGGAGACATCGTTCTTCTTGCCGTAATTGGTACGTGCCTGCTTGCTAGCCTGCGTAGACTCGTCCAGCTTAACGGTCAGAATGTCGCCGATGCGGTAGGCGCGGCGGTCCTGAATAAGCGACCAGTTATAGTTGCTGTTATATACCCCTCCACCGCGTACCCGGGTATCAGGCATGGCAAAGTCTTCCGGCGGCGCGTACGCCGCATCGTCTTTCTGGACCAGCAGCGCGGGGCTTTCACACCCCGACAGTGCCATCATCAGCAAACCCACTGCTACCTGCTTTTTCATCTCTCTCACTTTACTTGCTCGGCCGTTACATGGACTGGGTGACAAACTTCAGCATGTCGTCTGCGGCAGAAACCATTTTGGCGTTCATTTCATAGGCACGCTGGACGGTGATCATGTCCACCATTTCCTCAACAACCTGCACGTTTGAGCCTTCGAGCGACCCTTGCTCCAGTAGACCGAGCGCATCCTCTCCCGGCACCCCCTCTACCGCCTCACCGCTGGCGGCAGTTTCGCGATAGAGGTTGCCGCCGATCGCTTCCAGTCCGGCTGGATTAACAAAGTTCACCAGCGTCAGCTGGCCAAGCTCGACCGGTTCATCTTCCCCCGCAACCGTTGCGGTGATCGTGCCGTCCTTCGCAATCTGGATGTCGCTGGCATTTTCAGGAACTTCAATCTGCGGGATTAACGGCAGCCCCTGAGCATTCGTCAGAATCCCGTCCGGCGTTTTTTGCAGGTTGCCCGCACGCGTGTAGGCGATATCCCCATTGGCGGTTTCTACCTGGAAAAAGCCCTGACCGGAGATCGCGACGTCCAGCTTCTGACCCGTGTTCTGAATACTTCCCACGGTAAACTCTTTCTGAGTGCCGACGATTTTGACGCCAGTCCCGAACTGGATGCCCGTGGGGGCAATATTATTTTGGTCCAGCTGGCCGCCCGGGGTGCGCTGGTTCTGATAAAACAGATCGGCAAACATGGCGCGTTCGCGTTTAAAGCCAGGGGTGTTCACGTTCGCCAGGTTGTTAGAGATGGTGGTCATTCTGGCGTCCTGCGCCGCTAACCCTGTTTTACTGATCCATAAAGCGGGATTCATCTTTATTCCTTCATGAAGTCATTAAGAGACGCGAAGCAGGCGGTTACCTGCGTTAGCAAGATCTTCCGCCGCTTTCATCATTTTGATCTGCGCTTCAAACTGTCGTCCTAGCGCGATGCTCGAGACCATTTCGCTGATGGCCGACACGTTGGACGACTCCAGGTGTCTGGCCGCAACGGTCACCTCCTCATCGCGCGGATTTTCCGTCGCGTTGGTGATAAGAAAACCGGCGTCGTTTTTACTCAGCGCCTCAGCGGGAATGTTCACCAGCTTGATGCGGTCAACGTCTAACGGCGTCGCAATATCGGCCTCCTCCGGCACGATGCTGATCACGCCATCCTCACTGATACTCAGTGAGGCGAAAGGCGGTAAAACAATCGGGCCATTGTCGCCTTCCAGCGGCAGACCGTTGATGGAAAGTTCGCCGTCGGCGTTCACGTTGATTTGTCCATTGCGGGTATATACTTCCCGGTTGCCGCTTCGCAGCGCGATCAATCCATCGCCCTTGATGGCAATATCCAGCTCACGCCCGGTTTCACGCACCGCGCCGGGTGACATATCTACGCCACCCTGCGTGGGCTGCGCCAGATAGCGGGAAGCGTACCCTTCCCCGGCAATCTGCTTCGCTACCGCGTTATCTAAATCGCTGCGAAATCCCTGCGTATTCACGTTGGACAGGTTATTCGCGTGGATCTGCTGCTGATTGAGGCTCCGCGAAGCCCCGCTCACGGCGGTAAAAAGTAAGCGATCCATAAATTACACGGCCTGGAATAGCGAGTTCATCATGGTGTCGTTGGTGCTGATGACCTTCGTGTTCGCCTGGTAATTGCGCTGTGCGGTCATAAGCCCAACCAGTTCAGAGGTCAGGTCGACGTTTGAGGATTCGAGTGCCCCGGAGACGATTGAGCCCAGCAGTCCCGTACTCGGTGCACCGGTCAGCGGCGCGCCGGAGCTGGCGGTCTGAACCCAGGTGGTCCCATCCTGCGACTGAAGGCCGTTCGGATTGGTAAAGTTGGCCAGTACAAGCTGACCCTGAAGCAGGCGCTCGCCGTTGGAGAAGGTGGCATAGACACAGCCATCTTCGTCGATCGCCTGCCCGGTACGCTCACCCGACGCATAGCCATCGCTTTTGTTTTTACTCACGGAGAAATCGGAACCAAACTGAGTCGAGCCAGAATAGTTAAGCGAAACGCTGATATTGTCCGCGCCGGCGATAGCCGCATCCAGCTTAACGGCGCTGGTTGGCGAGGTCAGCACACCCTGGCTGTTGAAGGTCAGGGCCTGCGTGACGGCATTACCGCTGCTGTCGGTTACCGCCACGTCGTCCATGTAATAGTGGACTTCCCAGGTATTGGTGCCGGTTTTGACAAAATATTGGTTCAACGTATGTTCGCGACCCAGTGAATCATAGACCTGAGTGGTATAAGAGTTGTTGTAGGTCGTATTGTTTTTCGGATCGAACGGGGTGGTCGCCGGAACCTCCGCGCGTGCATCCAAGTTTGCTGTAAAATCAATGCTGCCGCTCGCTTTTGCCGGAATCGAACCGCTGCTGATATTCAGATTGCCGATCGTGCCCACCTG
Source organism: Enterobacter genomosp. S (assembly GCF_001631805.1). NCBI lineage: Bacteria > Pseudomonadati > Pseudomonadota > Gammaproteobacteria > Enterobacterales > Enterobacteriaceae > Enterobacter > Enterobacter genomosp. S. The sequence goes on from NZ_LVVA01000018.1 coordinate 339,104, forward strand.
TAGCTTGCCGTTGGCATCAACCGGATACCCCTGTAAATACATTCCCTGGTTGTTCACCAGGTTTCCGTTACTGTCGGTGTTAAAATAACCGGCACGGGTGAAGGCGGTCGTTCCAGCGCTGTCCTGGACCATGAAAAAGCCGTTACCGTTAATCGCGAGATCGAGCGCGCTCCCGGTGGAAGTGATGCTTCCTCCTTTGGTAATGCTTTGCGTGACGGCGGTTACCCCAACGCCCAGCGGCTGGCTTTCGGCATACAACGCGGAAAACTCTGCGCGGCCCGACTTAAAGCCTACGGTGCCGGAGTTGGCAATATTATTTGAGATAGCATTAAGCTGCTCAGTAACCGCGTTCAATCCAGAAGTTGCAATACTAAAACTCATAATCGTTCCTGTTTAATTAACGGCCTGATTCACTTCAGGCTTTATCTTTTGAGGCTTCGTCTGTGGACGTCTTACCAAACTGGCTAATGTTGTTGTAGGCAATCTCGCCCATACCGCCGACGTTCAGCACCGTTGCGCTACCGTCAAGCGGGATACGTACATTTTTGACGATGCCGCCCACCTCGATCTGCACGGTTTCTTCCCCCGTATCGGTCACTACGCTCAGGGTGTATTTCCCTTCGCTCAGCCCAAGCTCCTGCGGATCGATAGTGAAGTCCACGAGGCCGGCTTCCTGCTTGCCCAGTTCGATTTTTTGCTCAACGCCGGCAGCATCTTTCACAGTTACCGTGACAACGTTGGCTGGATGTTCCAGCGTCAGGCGACCATTAAGCGCCGTTTCACCATCGCTCTCGATCGTGTTGGTCTGCACCATGACGTGCTGGCCCACCAAATTGCCGGTGGCCAGGGTCTGTAGGTTATCCATCAAGACGGCGTTGTTCGCCATCAGCTGTGATACCGTCTCCATGGACTGCACCTGCGTCAGCTGGGCAAGCTGGCTGACGTATTCCGTTCCGTCGGTCGGGTTGAGCGGATCCTGATTTTGAATCTGGGCCACAAGCAGCTGCATAAACATGCTCGACATCCCTGAAACGGTGCTGTTGCTGGCCACATTTTGCGCGGAGCTGGTGGCCTGGCTGCTGCTGTAGGTGCTTTCAACATTCATGATTACGCTTCTCCAAGCCGCAGCAGGCTTTGCTGCATGCTTTTAATGCTGTTTAACACTTCAACGTTGGTTTCGAACCCGCGCGAAGCAGACATCATGTCCGCCATCTCTTCCACGACGTTGACATCCGGGTAGTAGACGTAACCTTCGGTGTTTGCCATGGGATTATTGGGCTCGTAGCGCTGGACCGCATTGCCGGTTTCAACGACATCCATGACCTGAACGCGGGCTCCGCTTAGTGACTTGTCACGCATTAATTCATCGTTCTGATAAACCGCTGCGAAGACCGGGCGCCTTGCCTTATAGGTGTCGGCTTCCGTAGCCGAGGCGGTTTCCGCATTCGCGAGGTTGCTGGCAATAGTGTTAAGACGCACCGTTTGCGCCGTCATCGCCGACCCCGAAACGCGATAGATATCCGAAAAAGACATATTTCGTCGTTACCTGTTCTGGATTACTTGCCTTCAATGGCCTTTTTCAGGCCCGTGAATTTCATGTTTAAAAAAGCCAGGCTCATCTGATAGTCCTGCGTGTTTTTGGCAAATTCAGCCTGCTCGACATTCAGTGACACGGTGTTTCCGTCTGACGAGGGCTGATACGGCACGCGATACATCTCCTGCGGCGAAGACGGCAGGGAAAAACTTGACCGCGACCGTTGCATCTCTGCGGCAAAGTCAATATCTTTAGCCTGGAAGTTGGGGGTATCGACGTTTGCCAGATTGGCTGATAGCAACTCTGCTCGGGAAAGTCGAAGCGCTACGGCCTGTGGATGAACGCCCAAGGCTTTGTCAAAAGTTATACTCACAATTCACTCCCTCTGATGCTAAACCTGCACGATGCACAACAAATAAAGCAATAATCGTGCCAAGGCTGCAACTCCATGATTTATATAATATTTAAAGAATCTTTCACCCAAAGTATGAAGCGGCATTTCCGCTTATTCGCCGCACTGCCGCTGCTTATCACTGATCTTTCAACTGCCTCGGCTAACGATACGGCGCCCCTCAGCGCCCGTAAGCAAATCTATGCAGCCGCTCAGAGCCATACGGCGTCGCTTATTCGTCAGGAGGCCCGGCGGAAACGCTGGCCCGACTATCAGGCAAAGATGAACATCTTTATTCCCGCCGAAGCATCACAATATCGCTCATGCAGTCAGAAACTCGCGGTATCCCATTACGGCGGTGAAAACCCTGACTTCTACCGCCTGCGTCTCAACGTGAGCTGCAACGATCGTCAGGGGTGGGAGACCGCCGTGACGGTGAAGCCGGATATCTACCTGCCGGTAATCATTGCTAAAACCGCCCTTGAGCGAGATCAGGTGCTCAGCGAGGAAGACGTCATGACAAAAAAAATCAACATCAACAGCACCCGCGGGGAGTATCTGACGCAGGTAGACGATGTTGTCGGCATGACGGTGAAACGCCGCATCCGCGATCGCCAGCCCATCACAAAACATCAGTTAGACATGCCGTTGCTCGTCGAGCGGGGCCAGCGCGTGATGATGGTGGCGGTACAAAATGGCGTGGAAGCGCGCACGGTTGGCGAGGCCATGAAGAAAGGACGTAGAGGCGAGACCATTAAGGTCAAAAACCAGAGCAGCGGAAAGGTCGTGACCGCCGTTGTGACGGAGAAAGGCGTTGTGCAAACGGTTAACGATTCCACCCTATAAAAATCTTTCCGCCGCGTTTAAGTTTTCGCTTTCGCAGGCCGCTTATTTCCTGCAATGGCAGAGGAAATCAGGCTTCCGCAGAGCAAGATTCATGCGCAACCACAACGAAAGAAGAAAACGAGGGCAAAGCGATGAAAATTTCAGCAACCCAATTCAACCTGGCCACCGCGATTAATAAGGCCAGCAGCGCAGAACAAACGCCCACCGTGGCACAGGAAGGTTCAGCTGTGGTTCGCAGCGCCGCTATCGACCCGGTCCTTGGCGAGGCGCAGACCCAGCTTAGCGCACTGCCGGAAGTTGACATGGCGCGCGTCGCCGAAATGAAAGATGCCATCAGCAGCGGCAAAATCAGCATCGACATTGATTCGCTGGCGACGGCTATGCAGAAGTATTACCAGAGGTAACTATGACTAACGCCGCACAGCGCGTTAAAGCCCTGATTCAGGGTATGACCGAAGACAGAAAACACTACCAGACGCTAGGCGAAATGCTCATGGAGCAGCGTCATCATATCATCGCCCGCAATGCTGCATCGCTGGATAGCGTCAACGCGCAAATTATGGCGCTATATCAGCAAATTTCGCACAATAGCCAGCAACGTCGACGCCTTCTTGAACTGCTCGGCATCACTGCCAGTGGCGAAGGCATGAAGACCCTCATTGCCCGCCTGCCCTCCTCTCATCAGGCCCCCGTCGCGGCCCTGTGGCAGACGCTTCAAAAACAGGTTGAAGAGTGCCAGCAGCGCAATGAATACAACGGCACCCTGATGAACATGCAGCACGATATTCTGCAAAATTTGCTCAACAGCAGCGAACCGGAAAACTGGCTGTACCAGCAAATATAGTTCTGATAACCGCTACGCAAGAACCTTTGATGGATATTCATCGCTCAGTACAGGGCAGCAGGTATAAAAACGCTGTCATTTTCTTACTGGTTTAGATTCTAAGGAAACGTTGCACATGGATATCGACTGGTCAGTTTTTGACAAAGTCATTTATATCAACTTAAAAGAGCGTCACGATCGCAAAAACACGATCAAAAAAGAGCTTCGGTCGCTCGGTATCCCGCCCCATCTGATTCACCGCGTTGAGGCAACCCGGCATCTTGTCGGGCAAATTGGACGCGCCCGCTCCCATCTGGCGGCGGTTGAAACGGCAATCTCAGAAGGCTGGGGAAATGTTCTTATCCTCGAAGACAATATGATCTTCGACACTACCGCTGAGGCAAAAGAGCGCCTCAACGCGTTCCTGCAAACGCTGAAGAAGATTGACTGGCACTGCGCCCTCTTAAGCACCCGTTACAGAAAGGTCATCACACTTAAAAGCACGGACCGGGTAGTGAAGCCTGTCGACGCGGGCTCCGCCTGTGCCTATGCCGTTCACCGCGATTATCGTGACACCATGCGTGCCTGCTTTGCCACGGCGACGGGATATTTGCTCAAGGGAGGCAGCCCCCATGAATATGCGCTTGAAAATACCTGGCTGCCGTTAATGCAGCAGCACCGATGGATCGGTATGTACCCTGTCGCAGGGCATCCCGCGCCGGGAATGTCCGACACGGAGGGGTGTGTCGTTGACCATACTGAACATTATTACAAAGAGCTTTCGGTAATAGCATTATGAGAATACCTAAGATCATTCATGTTGTTTGGATCGGCGACGAAAACAAAACGCCGCGAAAGATGATTGATACCTGGAAAAAAAACAATCCCTCCTGGACGGTAAAAGTCTGGAATAATGCCGCGCTACGCCAGACTAAATGGATAAATAAAAACCATATCGACGCGATGATTAAATCAGGCAGGATGTGCGGGGCGGCAGATATTATGCGTTACGAAATTCTTTTTCATCACGGCGGATTTGCGATTGATGCAGATGCGATATGCCTGCGGCCTCTTGAGGACTGGCTTTTTGACAGCCAGGTCTGCGCCAGCATGGAAAATGAGATCGTACGTCCTGGCCTTATCGCGAACGGCTTTGTGGCATCAGAGCCGCGGTCGGCACTGGTGGCTGAATTAATCATGCGGCTTGAGCAGAAAAAAAGCGTTACTTATGATCTGCCGTGGATTGTTACAGGGCCGAAATTCCTGACGGATACCGTCCGGGAGCTGGGATACGCAAATATCACCTACTGGCCAAGCCACTACTTTTTACCCGAACATTTTACCGGACAGCGCTATCTCGGACCGGGGCGCGCCTTTGCACATCAGCTGTGGGGCACGACCAATGGCCTGAATGAAACGCTCTTCGAGATAGACGTTCCCGAGTCTGCGTAAGCATCAATCACAGGCAAGACGGCCCGACAAGCATCGGGCCGCACGCCTGAACAGATTCGCCCGTTATTCCGCCGGGCTCCTCTTCTTCTGGACACGCCGATCGAAGAACCTCTCTGACGTGATAAAACGCTGGATACGCGAATAAAAATCATCGGGCTTGAAGCCACTCATGCAGGTATAAGACCTGTTATTGGGACACCATTCATCAAACTTCTCATTCGAGCCCAGACGATAGGAGCTGGCGCAATGGTAATAGCTACAGGGGATATCCACCGCCAGTGAATTCCAGCCCTGCTCACCGTAACGCCAGGGCAAACGATACTCTCCGGGCACAACCGAATAGAGGGCGCAAATAGCAATATCGGTTGCCCCCGCTAACGCCACGGGTCCGGAATCACAGGCGACAAGCAGTGTAGCCTGGGTCATTAAATAGGCCGTTTCCAGTATCGTAAACCGATCGATGGCATTCACCACGGCAGCGTTTTCAATCTCCAGCGCTTTTTTATGGGAGTAAAAGTTGGTATTACTGCCGATCAGCACCACGGACCATCCGTCGTCGACGAAACGCGCGATAAGCGCTTCCCAGTATTGCTGTGGCCAGGTTCGGTTTGGCACGCCTACGTTAGGGTGGACCAAAACGATTTTTTCCGCACGCGTTAAGCCGTGGGCGTCCATAAACGCGTCAACATGCCGTTTATCAAGCGCGTCAAGGGATAAGACAATGGATTTCCTGCTATCGTCGACCGGCTCGCCCCCAAAGGCGTCCACAAAAGAATCAATCTGGTGCTTTTGGTCGAGAATATGTTTTACGTGGCTTGGTAAGTGGTATTGCCCCAGCTGCTGCGCAATATAAATGTCTTCCGCCTGCTGTTGAGTAAAGTACTGAGGTTCCCAAAGCTCATCCACCCAGGGGCAGAGCGATAATAGATCGTGATAAATTTTGGGCACGATACAGATAAACGAACCTTCCAGCCTGTCGCGAAGCGCGTTTAGCGCTCCAGCAGCAAACAGGACATCTCCCATGGACTCAGCCAAAAGAAAGATATGCTTTGTAAAATAGTTACCAGCTATTTTTCTCTGCGTTTCATTAACATAACGGAAGGTTTTTTTAGCGAAACCATTTAGGGCAAGATAGCGGCCCAGCGTTGCATTTTCTGAAAAATTCTCGTGCTCATGGAAAAATATTTTTTGGATGCTTTTTGCCGGCGCGAGAAAAAGCTCAAAGACAGGGAATCCGTAAACGTTGCGTGGCGCAACGCCTGCCAACAATAAAGATGCAAAAGTGATATTATCAGGCAGCGCAATGACATTCGCGCCACTTCCGTTTAGCGGAATCGATCCTTTACTATTCAGGATAACGATATAATCAACACTATCGGCATCAATTTCCTGTTGTAAACAGGCGCCCTTTCCTTCCTGCCCCAGGAGATGCGTTTCACCATCATCAACAAAAAATAATGTTTTTTTCTTTTCGTTCATTTCACGCAATGAATCCAGAATAACATTATCCACGCCCAGCAACCTGAGTGCGCCTGCGGCTGCATCAGCGTTAATGCTGTTAAGCAGCTGGCTCCAGTAACGAAACTGCGGCGTTGCAAAAAACTTTTTATACGTATTCCGGTGGAAATCAGACAGGTAATAGGTTGTGTTTACCAATGCGTTAAACAGATAATTATAGACCGGGCTCCACTCCGCGTTATGATGCGTGACTTTACGCTTTAACTGCTGCGAAAAGGCGCGCACGTCCAGCCCTTCATAGAGGAGTTTATTAAGCTCTTGTCGAAAAACGGCGTCAACGATGCGCGTCTCATAGAGGCAGAAGGCGAGCCGGAACGCTTGCGCCTTCTGCCTGAAAGCCTGAAGCAACGGAAAGTTGATCGACTTACCACAGTGGACAGGCGTATGGATCGTGACGGCGTCTGCGTTGATTTTGCAGGCAAACTGAGAAAGGGTATTACACCACTCATCCGTAACGGCAGCCGGGAAATCACATACCATGACATTTTTGTCATTATGTAACCCAGGATACTTTTTTTTCAAAAAGAAAAGGTAATAATCATTCTGCCTGAAGTTTTTTGCATAATCTATAATCGGGAAAAGATGCCAGGCATCTTCATCCTGAATATATATATTCAACTTTACCAAGAGATTCGACTCCATTCAATACCAAAGCGTGCGCGCAGGGTTATAAACGCCATTTCATATGGCGTTTATAAAACAATTATCGCGACGTGTTAGTCGCCAATTTTTTTAATCACAATTTCGATACCACTCTCTGCAAACGGCGTTCTGGTCTGATCTATGCGCGGAACATTTGTTAAATAGCTCTGATTCAAAAGCTCAATCTTTTGAATTTCATACGTTCCATTTAACGTGTTGAGCAGGTCCAGAACATTAATCGACACGGGAGACCAGCTCTTCTTTTTCGCTAAAGTAAACGTATGTTTGTGATCGAAGTTATAGGTTGAAGGCCAAACGCCTTGCTCATACATATCTTCGTCAGGAATGGTGAGGATCATATGGCCGTTTGGCTTTAAAACGCGGAACCAGTTATTTATCGCGATGGTTGGATCAACCATATGCTCCAGACAGTGTGCAGAATAGACGAAATCAAAAGCATTATCCGGCACATTATACAGGAACTGCGCATCACCCTGTGGCATATCATAAAGCGTAACCGCTTTTATTAACGGGAAAAGCGATTGATAAATACCGATACTGTCGTTGCCTCCGCCAATATCCAGCCCATAGCCAACCAGCCAGCGAGTCGAAAAGCGTGAATCGTGCAGACGGCGGTTAATCGACATCGACGTGGTGCCCGGCACGCCTGGCGTTACGCTGAACGTCGCGGTTGGATCGCCCGGGAAAATATAAGGAACCAGCACATTTTCACCCCAGGCTTTCGGCCACAAAATCACGTATCCCGTGTCATGCGGCAATAAGTGTATTTCGTGTGTAGCGCTGAAACCATTTAAGAGCTTGATGAAAAGCTCGCGGCTCTCAAAATCATTCTCTGCGATGTCGCCAATCGCCCCCTGATAGACCTCTCGTTCCTTAAGATATATACGATAATCGTCAATAATAACTACGCTGTTGTTGCACTTACCCTGTAGCGCGAGCAATTCATTGAGCAAGGGGAGTTTCGTCTCCTTGTCCCATTTATCAGTTTTATAGTCCTCATAACCAAAATCCGCGCCGGGGTAATGGGCATCAAGGAAAATTAAACAACGGTTCTGTTCCAGCGTCTGGTTAACGATGTCGGACTGGATAAAATCCGTACTGTCGGAGAGCGCGACGGAAATCTTCTCATTCTGTATCGCCTGTCTGTGCAGATCGGGATAGATTTCACACGATAGCGCTTTAGAAAAGCCATAGGCGATAGCGGCTCGACACGAGACCCCTTTACCATACCCCGTCTCAATAAAATGGGTGACGCCATAATCTGAGACCAACGTATTTACCGGAAAACGTACAATATTACCCATTCGCGAGTATCCTTTAATGTTGTTATTTGTTTCGTGCCGCTCGGGTGTATTACGCGTAAACGGCAGCGCAGGCGCCACTAAAGAAGCGATAATCCATACAACAGGCTGTAGTCGGGGGTATTTTGTGTTTCCCCTGCCGCATTCTTCAGGTGCCAGTCGTGCAGGGCGCTAACAAGCGGCGCGATATCCTCCTGCGCCAGGGCCTTCTGCTCTGCGCGGAAGGCACACAGCATCTTGAACTGGAATACCTGACGTGCCAGATCTAAAAAGGCCTGACCGTAGCTGGCGCAGTCAACGCCGGGAAACACGTCATGATAGAGTGAATAGATAATTAAATTGCGCATGATGTATGGGTTATCGTGGAGGATCGTCGCTTCCCCCCAGGCCGCTTCCAGCTCATGCAATCGGTCGGTCAAGCGGGATGGCTGCATTACTGACAGCTCGCTCAGCTTCAGCGCTACGCCTATTTTATCCACCATGGGTAAATTCAGATCCAGGCGCATCGTGCCCATCTCTTTTAGCGTGGCAATGCGATGCTCATTAATCGGCGGCAGCATCGTGAACTGCTGGGTCAGAATACCCTGCTCTGCTAACAGGCTCAGCTGCGCGCCCATCTCTTCAAGCAGCGCCGGAGAACGCTCGCCGTTATCGCGATAATGTTGCGCTTTGCTGAGGAGCACGCCTATCCCATACAGGCTTACTTCGAGCGACAGCGCCGGATGAATGGCCAGATTAATGCACTGCTGATTTAACGTTTCGCTCCAGGCTGACAAGGTCTCTTCTGCGCTCGCGGCAATCTTTGCCTCGTGCAGAACAAACGCGTCAGGACTCAGCAGCATTTCATGCGCCGCCGTCTCGCAGCGAATATCCAGGCTATCGCGCTGCTGATTTTTGAACTTCACGCTGCTGTGCGGCCACGCGTCATCGGCATCCTTACAGGTTGGACAGTCGCAGCGGGTCTCACGCGCGTCAAAGCGCAATACGAATTCGGGTTGGTATTGTTCAATCAGTTCCATGTCTGTTCTCTTCCAGCGATAGCGTCTTAAGATTGTTTACGGAAAAACCAGTGGGTGCAGTCGATCGCCTTTCCGCTCTGTGGATCGGTCCAGTTTTGCAGGAAGGCGAAGCTCGGGCTAAAGCCGAGCCATATTGCGTCATAACGCATCAGCACGTTCCAGCAACGGTCAAGGCTCGCCTTCAGCGTTAAGGTCTGTTCATAGGCGTCCAGCAACACTGAGTAATAGTTCGCATTTACCGCGTAAGCGCAGGCGCAGCCGGCACTGTAAATACGGGCCACCCCTTGCAGCGACTGGGTCGGCGTGAAGTTGTCATAGCGCCCTCCCAGCAGCAGCATCTGCCAGTTGATCCGATCCAAACCGTTGAGCAGCTTATTGATGTTGGTGACCACGTTTTCTTTCCTGACAAAGCGCAGCTTTGCATCAAGCAGCAGCACATTTTTCCAGCCCTGCTGCTGCGCCTTTGCAATCACATGAGAATGCGTTTGCAGCTCGTTAGCCTCGGGCGAGCTTCCCTGCGCGCTGGCAACGGTCCAGAGCTGTTCTTCTTTGATCCCCAGGGATTTCAGGTTTTCACAGCAGGCAGGCAGGTCGGCTTCCTCCAGGGGATCGTAAAGCACGGCAATTTTCTCAAACGCGCTCCAGTTCACCTGGGTGTTGAGCGGGGCGGTGCTCAGACGACGATAGTGGGCCAGCAGGTTGGGATCGCTGACGAAGTCCTCCAGCGTCAGGTCCACCGGCGTGGAAGAGCTGAGAATAAAGTCTTTATCGTACGTATTACTGCTGTGCGAGATGCACAGGATCGCCTGTTTTGGATCAATCTGAAGAACCGGCGCGGTAAAGTCCTTCAGGAATCCCACCTCTTCCGCCAACGTCGCATCGTCAAGGTAGCGATGCTTTTTCAGGAAGTTACGGTGGTAGCCAAAGGTACCGTTGAGCGCATGACGCGGGCCAAACCCGTGGGTCATATAGATTTTGTCGAGATGGCTGTACCAGATGTAGATCCGATCGCTGCCGGAGAACAGGGCCTTATTCACCTGCATCTCCGCAACCTGATGAGAGATTTTATTTGGCGGATAATAGTCATCATCATCAAAGCAGATGATGTATTCCCCTTTCGCCAGGTCGTTGAGGCGGTTACGCTTGTTACCCAGCACCAGCCGCTCGGGGCTGTAGATATAGCGCACGTTAGCCTGAGCCGGATCGACCATCATCTCCACGAGATCGGCATTGCTGGCGGGCGAGTCGTCAAGAATGATCAACTCACGCTTTTCGGCAGGGTAGTCCTGATACTGCCAGATATAGAGCAGGTAGGGCAGAAACTCGCGGCGGTTATAGGTTGGACAAATAACGCTCACAAACGGCGTCGGCAACGGCTGAATGCGCTTATTGCGCGCCATAAGCGCGTTAATCAAAGAGGAGTGGGCGGGCTGTTTTACAGTCTTCATAACACTTATCGTTGACGTGTGGTGATCTGCTGCTGGCGCAGCCAGCATTGCGCAGAAATAGAGTCGGTCATTTTTTGTTCGCGGCGATTGTGCTCCTGCTGGCGATCGCGGCGTTTCGCTTCCAGCACGAGCTCAAGGCTCTTCTCGCGCCGGGCTTCGGCCACAAGCGTCCCCTGCATTTTTTGCGCTTCCAGATTTGCCAACGCATGCTCTTGTTTCTGCCAGTCGATAACCCGCTGGATAACGTGCTTATACGTCGACTGGTTACTCATCATCACCGGGCTGTTGAGGTTTGCATTCGCCATGCCAGACGCGAGGGAAGAGAGCGAGTCGATATTTTTCTCGAACCGCTGGCAAAGCTGTTTTTGCGTAGCCAGCTTGAGGCTTAAATCATCGACAGCGCGGGAGCGCATAAGATGCAGCTGTTCTAGCGTTGAAATAAGTTTGCTCATGATTCCTTACCCTGCGTTTGCCAGCGCACAGAGATCGCTGATAGTGGGCTCCAGCAATGCCGCATCCTGAACCTCCTGCTGTAGGAATCCGACGATGGCCGGAGAGAGCCGAACGGCTTTGTCCGCCAGCGCATCGGCGCCGGCAACATAGCCGCCCAGCGGGATCAGCGGTTTGATATTTTGATATTCCGCGTAAAGCTGCTTAACGGTGCGGGCGGCCAGCTGGTGCTCGCGCGCCGTCACCTGGCTCATGCAGCGGCTGATTGACTGGCCAATGTCGATGGCCGGGTAATGCCCCGCCTCCGCCAGTTGGCGTGATAACACGATGTGACCATCGAGTACCGCTCGGGCACAGTCGACGATCGGATCCTGCTGATCGTCCCCTTCCGCCAGCACGGTATAAATCGCCGTCATCGATCCTGTGCTCTCGCTGTTACCCGCGCTCTCCACCAGCCGGGGGATCATGCTGAACGCCGAGGGCGGGTAGCCCTTGGTTGCGGGGGGCTCACCCAGCGAAAGCGCAATCTCGCGCTGCGCCATCGCGTAGCGGGTTAAGGAATCCACCAGCAGCAGAACGTCTTTCCCTTTGTCGCGGTAGTAACTGGCAATGGTGTGGCACAGTTCGGTCGCCTTAATGCGCATCAGCGGCGATTCATCCGCCGGCGCGGCAACAATCACCGATTTCGCCAGCCCTTCAGCCTGGAGGGAATTTTCGATAAACTCCTTCACCTCGCGGCCACGCTCGCCAATCAGGCCCACCACGACCACCTCGGCCTGCGTATAGCGGGTGATCATCCCCAGCAGAACGCTTTTTCCCACCCCGCTACCCGCCATGAGTCCGACGCGCTGGCCTTTACCGATGGTCAGCAGTCCGTTGATGGCCCGCACGCCCACGTCCAGCGGCGACTCCACCGGCTGGCGCTTAAGGGGGTGTACCTGGGGAAGCTGGGAAGACAGTAATGTATCCCCGCCGAGCCTGCCCTTTTCATCCAGCGGTTCGCCAAGGCCGTTCACCACCCTGCCCAACCACGCGTCACCAATCATGATGCTTTCGCTCTTTCCGGCAGGAAAAACGCGCGCGCCAGCAATCAGCCCGGACGGCTGCTTAAAGGGCATCAGGAAGGTGACGTCCCGATCGAAACCGACAACCTGAGCGTCAATCATGTCGAGCTCAACGCTCTCCACGTGGCAGAGCTGGCCTATCGCCAGACGGCAGCCAACGCATTCGAGGAGGATACCGTTAACCCGTACCAGACGACCCGCAACGCGTGCCAGATCAATCTGTTCGATAGAGCGCAGCGCGTGTTCAAAATCAAGATTGCTCATGGCTCTCTTCTGGCAGTAGTTTTTCTTTTAATACGGAGACACACTGGTCGAGACGGTGCTGGCAACCAATGTCCATCTCGGTAGACTCGGTCACTACGCGGCACTCCCCGAGCGCCAGCCCCGGGTCCGCAGCCAGGCCCCACTCACGGGCTTTTTCGGGCTCCGCTTCGCTAATGCGGCGGAACTCTTCAGCGTTAAGCAGGACGCGAATCTGTTCGGGCGGCTGCGGCAGGCTGGTCAACGCTTCCTCAACTAGCGCTAAAAGCTGGGTTGGATGGAGCGACAGCTCGCAGCGAATAACCTGCCGGGTGACCTTTTCGACCAGCTGTAGCAGCTCTTCGCGACGGCGCTGCTCGTAATTGTCCAGAAAGCGCTGAACGTTGGCGGTCATCTGCTCGAAGGGCGTTGCCGCCTCAAGAAACAGCTGGCGGGCCTGAAGCGCCCCTTCAGCCTGCCCTTTCGTCATGCCCTCTTCAAAACCAAGCCGCATGCCTTCCTGGTATCCCGCCTGCTTACCCTCTTCCACGCCCTGCGCAAAGCCCTGGTTCATTCCCTCCCGAAATCCCTCCTCAAGCCGCTGCTGATATTCAGCGGGGTTCAGAGAGACCGGCTCGTTTCCGGCTCCCGGCACGTCGGGCACGTTCACTCCCTTTCTTAACGGAGGGAACTTATACGGCCGCGGCTTTACGTCGGTTGGCCGGGCGGTAAACACGGGCTGCGGCGAAATACGCCGTTTTGTAAACATGGCTTATTCCACCGTTTGCTCTGCGAAGAGCTGTACCTGGATTTCACCCTCATCCACCAGTTGACGCAGCGTTTGCATGATCTCTTTACGCACTTGCTCAATGCGGCTGATCGGCACCGGACCAAGGCGCGTAACGGTGCTTTGCAGCAGCGTTACCTGACGCTTCGGCATAACGTTGAAGATCGCTTCGCGCAGGACCTGCTCGGTTCCCTTGAGCGCCACGGCCCAGTCTTCGATAGGCACTTCGTCTATCAGACGCTGTAGCGTGACCGGAGACTGACGGCTGAGGATAAAGAATTCGTACATTTCGTCCTGAAGCTCTTCAACGACGCTCTCATCGCGTTCACGCAGCTGGTCCAACAGCTCCTGCTGATTCTCAGGAATGCGGTTAACGATATCCGCTGCGTGCTTGATCCCTCTCAGCTTCGAACCATGCTCAGAGAGAACGGCAATGCCGCGATCGATCAGGCGATCGAGTTCATCAATCACGTCGCGGTTGATGTCGTCCAGCCGGGCAATACGATAGATAATCTCATCCTGTCGCTCGCGCGGCAGCACGCCGAGCACGCCCGCGGCGATGTCCGGCGGCAGGAAGGCAAGAAACACCGCTTGCATCTGCAAATGCTCATGCTCGATCAGCGCCGCCAGCTGTGGGGTATCAACCCACTGTAGGCGAGCCATGCGGTAGCGGATCTCTTCGCCATAGATGCCGTTGATCACGCTGCGGGAGATCTCGCTGCCCAGCGCCTTCTCCAGAATGCTGCGCAGATAGGAACGCGAGGCGCCGTTAATCCCGCTCTGCTCACTGTAATCAGAGAAGAAATTATTCATGGCCTGCCGCACCTGGCTCATTTTGACGTCGTGAAGCCGCGCCATGGTGTCGCTCAGGAGCATCACCTCTTCCCGGTTAAACTTCTGCATTACCTGCGCTGCGGCCTCTTCGCCCACGCTCATCAGCAGGATAGCGGCCTGTTCAAGGGGGCTACGGCCAGCAGAACTATTCGTTTGATTTCGCGTTGCTTCGGTCATTGCTGTTAATCCATTGTTTCAGAACCTCCGCTACACGCTCCGTTTCGTTCTGGGCGAGAACCTGTAGATACTCGACTTTGGTTTCCAGACCGGAGCTCTGCGGCGGCAGTTTGTCGTCATTGATATTGAATGCCGCTTTCGGCAGCACAGAAAGTTCATCTTCCTGCGGCGGTGTTTCCGTTGTTATGACAGGCAGTTCCTGCACATCGGCCTCGTGTTCAACGCGTTCGCGCCGTCCCAGGCGCTTAACGAGTGGGCGCACGCCGAACAGCAGCGTCAACACTGCCAGCAGGCCAATCCCCAGGTTTTGTCCCCAGAACTGCATATCAGGATCCTGCCACCACGCCAGCACCTCGGTTTCAACCGGTTTCTGTACGTTGAAGGCCAGCACATCCAGCGTCAGCACATCGCCACGCGTTTTGTCGATGCCCGCCGCGCTCTCCACCAGACGGGTGATCGAAGCCAGCTGTTCCGGGGTCGCGGCGGCCAGCGCCGGGGCTGATTTATTCAGCGCAACGGCCACGCTCAGCTTTTGCAGCTTGTAACCGGGATGGCGGATATGGCGAATATCGCGATCAAAAACGTATTTACGCTGTTCCTGACTGCGCGCGGAAAGCTTGCGCGGATCGGAGGACGGGCTGGCGGTCGCGGTATTACCAGCGGTCGCCTCGCCGCCCGCGGCCTGTGCCGCAGCAGCCTGAGGATTCTGGTTAACCGGACGATTGCTCAGCGACCCAGGGATACCAAACGCCATCTCATTGGTGATGTTCTCCTGGCTCAGCTGCTCGTCGCTCACCTTCGGTTCTTTGCCCAGACGCTCCTGCGTCTCCTCTACGCGGCTTAAATCGACGGTGGGTGCAACGCTAATGCGGAAATTGTCGCTGCCCACCAGCGACGTCAGCAGGCTGGAGACATTTTTGCTGGTATCTTCGCGAATACGCTGCGTCACATCGTTAGCAAGACGCTTTTCGCCGAGGGTGCCATCCTGGCCCTCAATGCCGCTCGACAGGAGGTTGCCCGCCTGATCGACCACGCGCACGCTGCCGGGTGCCATACCGGGCACCGAGCCAGATACCAGTTGGACGATCGACGCAACTTGCTGATCATCAAGCGTTTTGCCATAGCGCAGCTGAACCATGACCGACGCGCTGCTGTTGGGTTTGTTCGTGAGGACAAACGAGCTGGATTCGCTTAGGCCAAGATGAACGCGCGCATGCTCGACCGGCTGGAGCGCCATAATGCTCTTTGCAAGCTCGCCTTCCAGGCTGCGCTTGTAGCGCACGTTCTGGACAAACTGGCTGCTGCCCAGCATCTCCTCTTTGTCCATGAGCTCATAGCCGTCCGGCATGATCGCACTGATACCCTTAGCGGCCAGCGCCATACGCGCCTGAGGAAGTTTGCTCTCTGCGATCAACACCTGCCCGTTGTTGGGGTCGATACGATAGGGAATATTTTCCCCCCCCAGCACCTCAACCACCTGCGAGACAGGAATGTTTTCCTGCGCGCCATACAGCGCGACATAGCCCTGGTTGCGGTTCCACAGGGAGGCAACAATAGCGATCGCTAACGCCGCCCCCCCGGCAATGACCCACAATCGGGTACTCATCAGGCCGGCAGGCAGGGAGAGCGCGGAAAGACGATCTTTGATTTTGTTTAACACGGTACAAACCTTACAGCGGAGTATTCATCACTTCGTCGAGCGCGCTGTTAAGCTTGTTGCGCACCTGCATCATCGCCGAAAAGGCCACGCTGGCTTTTTGGCTCTCAATCATCGCGCCAGCCAGGTCGTCGCTCTGACCCATATCAATGGCGGTCTGCTTTGCGCCCGCGCTGTGCTGTAATGCATCCACCTGATTGATGGCGTTATCCAGCACGCGAGAAAACGAGACGCTATGCGTACCGGCAGAGGCGTTATGAGCCGGCGCAATGGTTGGAAACGTGCTGACCTGACCGGCAGAGGCCAGTCTGGCCGTTTGCCGCATCTGGTTCAGCAACATCTGCTGCGTGGGTTGCATACCTACAGCGCCTATCTTGTCCATCATTTTTCCTTACAAACTTCAGGAATAGCATTCAATATCAATGCCTTCATCGCGCATCGAGGCAAGGCGGTAGCGCAGCGCTCTCGGCGTAATCCCTAAAAACTCGGCCGTTTTCGATTTGTTGCCTTTATGGCGTTTAAGCAGGTCGATGATGTATTGATACTCCGCCAGACGACCGTGAAGCTTAACGTCCTTAATGGCGGAGCTGCCGCTCTCCTGCTCGCGATAGGCAGGCATGAGATCGACCGCTGGCGTTTCAGGAAGCGGGACGCGGGGTTCAAGACCAAAATCTTCTGCGGTTATCTCTTCCCCGTTACTCAGGATCATGCCCCGCTGAATCACATTCTCCAGTTCGCGGACGTTACCCGGCCAGTCATAGCCCAGGAGTGCTCTACGGGCCTCTTCGCTCAGGCGGATATTGCCCTTGTGGAAAGCGCGATATTTATCAATAAAACGCTGCACCAGCGGCAAAATATCCTGCTTGCGCTCGCGCAGCGGTTGAATATGAATAGGCACAACAGAAATACGGTAGAATAAATCCTGACGGAAACGACCTTCGGCGATTTCCTGCTGCAAATCTTTGTTAGTGGACGCAATCAGGCGAATATCCAGAGGGATACGCTTATGGCTTCCCAGACGCTCCACCTCCTGCTCCTGCAAAACGCGCAATAATTTCGCCTGCAAGGAGAGCGGCATATCGCCAATTTCATCCAGCAGCAGCGTACCGCCATTAGCCTGCTCGAATTTACCCGCCACGCTGGCGACAGCCCCGGTAAAAGCGCCCTTTTCATAGCCAAATAAAATGGCTTCCAGCATGCTTTCCGGAATTGCCGCGCAGTTAACACCTACGTAGGGGGCATCGTCACCGCAAGCGTGCTTATGGATATATTTGGCGATGCACTCTTTTCCTGTTCCTGTTTCGCCGGTAATCAATACCGAAACATTATATTTTGCAACGCGCCGCGCCAATGAAATTACGCCAACGCTGGCAGGTGAAACAGCGACAACGCCATCTACATTACGGTTTTCACGCCCAATGATAATGTTCATATTTTGAGCCCAAGTAATAAAACAATGTAACCAACAGCACGTTAGAAATTTATTAAAAAAATGATAACAAACTTATTTTCCGCACTTGCGCTACAAGGAGAAACTAATAAGCCATTAACAATGAAAGAAAACAAATATCTGCGTACTCTTCACAGGAAGCAAACCTTCCCTGAAAATGTGTTGCCTAGTATACGTTCCCGTTGAGAATTGTCTTATTTTTAATGCGTATTAAAGAATTAATCAATGTAAAACAATAATTTACGTGAGTTATTAAACTGAATTAATCCTAATTAATTATAGATTAATAACCGGAATAGTCTTGAAATAAAATGACTACAGATGTCTAATTCTCACTCTGAAAAAAAGCATGTAAATGTGTCTTGCGGTGTGTGAGCTTCTATTTATCTATAGCGACACAAAACCACCTGAAATCGTTTTTTTTCAGAAAAAATTTTACGTATGGTCGAAGAGCCCATCAGCGCGTCGTAAAAACGCACAACGGTTTCATCATGCATTGTTATTAAAGCGGAATGATTATGTACCCTGCTACCCAGCGCATCAGAATCCATCAGCAGGATAGTCTTCCTGAGCTGGAAATACTTGATATCAGCAAACTTGGTCGACCATGGCATAAACTTCCTAAGTCCATGAACGACAGCTTTGACATCCTTGATGCACGCCTTGGCATTTACTTCCTGAAAAAACTTCGGGTAAACGCCACGCTGGAATCAATGACATTTACTGTCGACCGTCATTTTAAAAATGCACAGATTTTTTCCACTCCCTATGGAAATCTCGGGTTCGTTATCGATCGCCTGCTGCTGCTAAATATCCTGCACGACTACTACGGTCTTAATAAAGACAGCGTGCATATTGAGCCAGATGAATCGATGCCGGTAACGAAAACGGAAGAGCGTTTACAAAGCAAGCTGGGCCAGGAGCTCACCTCTCTGATCATCTGTAAAGAGACGCTGGGTGAAGATCTCGAGATTAAAGTGGATTATTCCACCGTCATTAATCAGTGGCCGTGGTGTATTACGTTTAATCTGGAAGGCTATAAACACGGTAGTTTCAGCATACTGCTGGATAGCCACCACATTGACCAGATGCTGGCAAATTTGCGCTCACCCGTATCAAAAGAACACCGGCAGCGAAAAACGGACTCGTTGAGTCCCGCTCAGCTGGAGCGCTTGTTTGATAGTTTACCCATCAAGCTGAACGGTCGGTTAGCCAGCCTGAACCTCACCGTGGCGCAAATTGCCGACATTAAACCCGGGGATATTATCCCCATCACCATCAACGAACCGATGCCCGTTTTTATCGGTAAAGAGCAGATTTTCGAAGCCACAATAGCCGAAGATTACGGCAAGCTTTTCTTCTGCGACATCCATGAAAAGACGCCCGAGAAACAATATGAGTGATTTGCAACATGAGCTGAGCCAGTCTCTGGATTTGGACGATCTCAACCTCAGTGATATGCCGCAGGACGCGCCGGCAGAAGGCACTATCCGCAACGATTTACAGCCTGAGCCTTCACACGCGTCGATGACCGATATGCGCCGTATGGCGTTGTTTAGCCGTATCCCGGTTACCCTGACGCTGGAGGTCTCCTCCGTGGATATTCCGTTGTCGGAACTGATGAATATCAGCAGCGACTCGGTGATCGAGCTGGACAAAATGGCCGGCGAGCCGTTAGACATCAAGGTCAACGGTATCCCGTTTGGTAAGGCGGAAGTGGTCGTACTGAATGATAAGTATGGCCTGCGGATCATCGATTTCAACACCAAAGAGCTGGGCGAGCTGACCCGATGAACCGCGATATTATTCTGTGGGGCATGATGCTGCTGCTTTTCGGCGTGCTGTTTAATCAGCAGGCGATGGCGGCGAACGGCGATATTACGCTGCTCAGCACCGCAGCCAACGGCGATGGCCAGGACTACAACGTAAAGATTGAGATCCTGATCCTCATGACCTTACTCGGCCTGCTGCCGATTATGGTCCTGATGATGACCTGCTTTACGCGCTTTATTATCGTGCTGGCCATTCTGCGTCAGGCGCTGGGCCTGCAATCCAGCCCGCCGAATAAAATCCTGACCGGTATCGCTCTGGCCTTAACGCTGCTGGTGATGAGACCGGTATGGACCACTATTTACACCGACGCGGTTGAACCCTTTCAGAGCGATCGCATTACCCTGAAGCAGGCGCTGGTCAATGCTGAAGCACCGCTGAAGCGGTATATGCTTGCCCAAACCAATGAAAAGGCCATGGCCCAGATCATGACGATTGCGGGCGTGGAGGGGGATGCTCGCGAACAGGACCTGACGATCGTGACGCCCGCCTATCTGCTGAGCGAACTGAAAACCGCTTTCCAGATTGGCTTCATGATCTACATTCCTTTCCTGGTGATCGATCTAATTGTCGCCAGTATTCTGATGGCAATGGGGATGATGATGTTATCGCCTCTCATCGTTTCGCTCCCCTTTAAGCTGATGCTCTTTGTGCTTTGCGACGGCTGGACGCTGATCGTCGGCACGCTCACCGCCAGCGTGCGGGGACTATAGCCATGATGAATATGGACACCGCCGGCGACATCATGGCGACGGGCCTTCACCTCGTGCTGATGATCTCTGCCGTTGCGATTGTTCCCAGCCTGCTCATCGGCCTGTGCGTCAGCATTTTCCAGGCCACGACCCAGATCAACGAGCAGACGCTCAGCTTTTTGCCACGACTGGTGGTGACGCTGGGCGTGCTCGTTTTCGCCGGAAAATGGATATTGACGCAGCTGGTGGATTTTACCGTCCAGCTCTTCACCCAAGCGGCCGCGCTGGTTGGTTAAAACACGATGGCTATTGATATTCACGCGCTGATCGCGCCGCTAATGGCACTGGTGCTTCCTTTTTTCCGTATCCTTGCCTTTATCCAGTTCGCGCCGGTTCTCGACAACCGCGTCTTCTCGCGCCGCGTAAAAATCGGTACCGCGCTGGCGCTGGCTATTGTGATTGCCCCCATGCTGCCGGAGCGGGTCGTACTCACGGAACTGCTCTCGCTGCGCTCGGTGTTATTGATTGGCGAACAGCTGCTGTGGGGCATGCTCTTCGCGACGATCCTGCATCTGGTCTTTGTCGCGCTACAGACGGCCGGGCATATGCTTTCCATGAACATGGGGCTGGCGATGGCCATGATGAACGATCCGGTCAACGGCAGCTCGACAACGGTGATTTCACAGATTATCTACGTCTTTTGCGCCCTGCTATTTTTCATCACCGACGGCCATCTTCTGCTGGTCACCATCCTGTACAAAGGGTTCACCTACTGGCCCATCGGGCAGGCGATTAACCAGCCGACGTTGATGCTGGTTGCCCAGGGCCTGGGATGGATTATCGCTGCCGCCGTGCTGATTGCGCTCCCGACAACCTTTGTCATGCTGATCGTTCAGGGAGGGTTTGGCCTGCTGAACCGCATTTCACCGACGTTAAACCTGTTCTCGCTCGGTTTCCCAATCAGCATGCTTTTTGGGCTTCTGTGCATCTCGATGCTGGTCACGAACATTCCTGACCACTATCTCAACATGACTAACGACATACTGGCGAAGCTTGACGCCATAAGGGTGCAATAGTGTCCTCCAGCGGCGATAAAAGTGAAAAACCCACCCCCGGGAAACTGCGAAAGGCGCGGGAGAAAGGGGATATTCCCCGTTCAAAAGATCTCACCATGGCGGTGGGGCTTGTCGCTTCCTTTATCACGCTGGCGACGTTCCTGCCTTACTATCGCCAGCTTATCGGGGAGTCGTTTACCGCCGCCTCACAGATGGCGAGGGATATCGATAACCCCGCCGTGCTGAATCAGTTTCTTCTGCTTAACCTGAGCGTGATGCTGCGCTTTATCGCAACGCTTGTTCCTATTCCCGTGGCCTGCATCATCGCCAGCCTGATCCCCGGGGGATGGCTGTTTACGCCTGCCAAATTAAAGCCCGATTTTAAAAAAATCAGCCCGATCGCCGGTACAAAGCGACTGTTTTCAGCCAGCCACTATACGGAAGTGGGCAAAATGCTGCTGAAGTGTTCGGCGATACTGGCGGTGCTGTACGTGATGGTGGGCGATAACATGGCGGCACTGCTGAATCTGCAACGCCTGTACCTGAACGAGGCCATTCTCCGGGGATTTGCGATTTTCCATCACGTTGTCAGCTATTTCATCGCTGTTATCGTCTTTTTTTCCCTGCTCGATGTGCCGCTCAGCAAATTTATGTATACCAAAAAAATGCGCATGACCAAGCAGGAAGTGAAGGAAGAGCATAAAAACAACGACGGTAACCCGCAGATCAAGGGCCGGATCCGTCAGCTACAGCGACAGATGGCGATGGGGCAGATTACCCGCACCGTACCGACCGCCGATGTGATCATCACCAACCCGACCCATTATGCGGTGGCGCTGAAATACGATCCGCAGCAGGCGGAAGCTCCCTACATCGTCGCAAAAGGGATTGACGATGTAGCGCTGTGGATACGAGAAGTCGGTGCCAGCCATCGCATTGAGGTCGTGGAGTTTCCACCGCTGGCGAGAGCGGTTTACTACACCACCCGCGTTAACCAGCAAATACCGGCTCAACTCTTTCGCGCCATTGCGCACGTGCTGACCTATGTGATGCAGCTGAAGTCCTGGCGTGAAGGCCGCATTGAACAAAAACCCCGCCTGAACAGGCAAATAGACATTCCTCAAGAGGTATTTAAACACCATGGCGAACGGTAAGTTATCCAACGTGTTCGGCATGCTCCGGAAGGGGCAGATTGCTGTGCCTATCCTGCTTCTCTGCGTTCTGGCGATGGTGATCCTGCCGCTGTCGCCGCTGATGCTGGATATTCTGTTTACGTTTAACATCGTGTTGGCGGTCATCGTGCTGCTGGCCTCGGTCAATATGCAGCGTCCGCTGGACTTTGCCATCTTCCCGACGCTGCTGCTGATCACGACCCTGATGCGCCTGACGCTGAACGTGGCTTCCACGCGCGTGGTTCTCCTTAAGGGGCATGAAGGGGAAGGCGCGGCGGGTAAAGTCATCGAAGCCTTTGGACAGGTGGTCATCGGCGGCGACTTCGTCGTGGGTTTTGTGGTGTTTATCATCCTGATGATCATCAACTTCGTCGTCGTGACCAAGGGTGCAGAGCGTATCTCGGAAGTCTCGGCTCGCTTTACGCTGGACGCCCTTCCCGGTAAACAGATGGCGATTGATGCCGACCTGAATGCCGGATTGATCAACCAGCAGCAGGCTCGCAGCCGCCGTCAGGAGGTCGCCAAAGAGGCGGACTTCTACGGCGCGATGGACGGGGCATCTAAATTCGTCCGCGGCGATGCCATTGCCGGGATCATGGTTCTGATCATTAACGTGATTGGCGGGATCTGTATCGGTATCTTCAAATACGATTTAGAGGCCAGCGTCGCTTTCCGTCAGTACGTCCTGCTCACCATTGGTGACGGCCTGGTTGCCCAAATTCCGTCCCTGCTGCTCGCCACCTCCGCCGCCATCATCGTGACGCGCGTCAGCGAAGGCAATGACATCAGCGATGAGATCAAGACGCAGCTTCTTTCGAAACCGAAAGTGCTCTACACCGCCGCGTTTGTGATGTTTATTCTGGCGATTGTGCCCGGCATGCCGCACGTTGCCTTCCTGAGCTTTACCGCGCTACTGCTGTTTGCCGCCTGGCGTCAGAGCAAGGTAGTTCAGCCCGCCGCACCGGAAATGGACATGGAGGCGATCAACGAGGCGCTGGCCCCCGACACCTCCACGGCCATCACGTGGGACAATATCCCGCTGGTTGAGCCGATCGGTCTGAGCCTCGGCTACAAGCTTGTCACCCTGGTAGACGAGTCCAGAGGTAGCCCGCTTTCGCTGCGCGTCAGGGGGGTAAGGCAGGTCATTTCCGAACTGTGTGGGGTGCTGCTGCCGGAGATCCGCATACGCGAAAACTTCCGGCTGAAACCCTCGCAGTATGCGATTCATGTCAACGGCATACGCACGGCGGTGGCTGAAGTTCAGGCCGAAAAGCTGATGGCGATCCCCGGAACCGAGCTGTACGGTGAGATTGATGGCGTGCTGGACACCGATCCGGCCTACGGTATGGCGATCGTCTGGATCGATCCCGACCAGAAGGCGAAGGCGCTCAATCTGGGGTATCAGGTCGTGGATTGCTCAAGCGTGGTCGCCACCCACGTCAACAAGGTCGCGCGTGAATATTTACCGGAGCTGTTTAACTATGACGACATCACGCATCTGCACGCGCGCCTGGCCCAGCAGGCTCCCAAGCTTGCCGAGGACTTAAACGCCGCGCTCAACTATAGCCAGCTGCTGCGCGTTTATCGCCAGCTTCTGCTCGAGCAGGTATCGCTGAAGGACATTGTGACCATCGCCTCAACGCTGCTGGAAAGCTCGGCCATCACGAAAGATCCGCTGCTGCTTACCGCCGACGTGCGCTACGCGCTTCGCCGCGCGCTGGTGCATAACATCAACGGCGATCGCCCTCAGCTGGCTGCTTATACGATCGATAATCAGCTGGAAAACCTGCTGCTTAGCGCACTGAACCAGGCCCAGCAGGCGGGTAAAGTTGCTCTGGATAACTTCCCGGTCGATCCCAACATCCTGACGCAGCTGCAAAATACGATGCCAATGATCTACGAGCAGATGAAAGCGAGAAATATGCCTCCGCTGCTGCTGGTCACGCCGCAGCTGCGGCCGCTGATCTCCCGTTATGCCCGCCTGTTTGCCAAAGGTCTACACGTGCTTTCCTACAATGAAGTGCCTGACGATGCGGATTTAAACGTCGTTGGCACGCTGGCGTAAGGCTCAACACGCGTCCTGGAAACAGGACGTGACGCTTAATGCTCCATGTAGCGCATGCGCCATTCCGCTATGGTGCGCGGCATTTTGCTGACGTCATTATGCTGCGTGCTGTAGTAATAAAAGGTCAATTTGCCTTTTTCATCGGGAGCAATGCGGGCAGCCCAAATATGGCTGGCGTTATACATAATCATTGCGGTGCGGGTATTGGCCGCCCCGCGAAGCCAGGACGAAATGACCGTGGCGCCAATATTATCGATATCTTTGCGGTATATATACGCATTAGCCGTCTGAATAAATTTCTGATAATCATCCCCCACCAGCGCACGAAATCGTTCGTCCGTTTTCGCATCGGGCAGGATTTGCAGCGAGAGCAGCGTTGCCTTTGGGCGCGGGTCCTTTTCTGACCGGGCGTAAATACCGTCAATAAAGGCGCCGTTGGGCACGGAGAGACTACATCCTCTTTTGCCGCTGCTAAAAGCCTGAAGCGCACCGCTGCTTTCGGGGATCAGCAAGACCTTGCAGCGTTTACTTTCCGCCATATTGTCGATAAGCAGCATGCCGTCGACCTTGCGTGCTTCGGCGGTATAGGTCTCTTTATTCAACCCAGACCAGATACGAATATCAACATTGACCGTCCAGTCGGCGTTGTGGCTGAATTCAATCACCCCGCCGTTCATGTTTGCCGCCAGGGTATTCCACCAGCGCCCCTGCCAGAGAAAGTGCGGAGGGGCTTCGGCCAGCTTGCCGATTCCCGCGAAGTAAGCGCGCTCTATGCAGCTTTCTGACGTGCATTTTTTGAGTGACGTCTGCCATGCCAGATATTCCTGATGAACAACGTGTCCGTCGCGGCGCACCAGCATATCGCGATAGTAAGTTGTCATAATGTTATTAAGCCAGCTGAGATTTTCACTGCTACAAATCGTGTTCTCAAGAGGGGTGGCCGCACGCTGGCAATTAACGGCAAACGCGCTGGTTGCCGTTAATGACGCGATAAGTATGCCTAAAACATTCATGAACTTTATCATAGCGGGTACTTTTTAACCGAAAAAGGGCGGGTATTTTGGCTAAATTGCGCTCACGTTGCAATAAATCAAATTAAATTATTGACGAACTAAATATATAAATAAAACGGTTAATGTAGATTTTTACAATAATAATTTTCAGCAATGTAAAAATTATTTCCTACTTACGTTAAAAATAAAGAAACCCAGTAACGTGAATACCGGGAACAGGTATTTTTGTGCCGGTATTTCATTAATGTTCAGATTATGCGGTAAACACCATGCCCGCGTAGGTCTTCTCGCGACACGCCGCCAGCCGCGCGGCGAGGCTACCCACGTGCAGCTCCAGCTTGTGCCCGTCCGGATCGAGAAAGTAGAACGACGCCCCCTCGCTTTTGTTCTGCTTCCAGACGGTGACGCCCGCCTGCTCAAGCCTTTGCGAGAACGGTTCAAAATCCTCTTCCGCCACGGTAAACGCGTAGTGGGTGTAGTCGCTCTCCTGCGGCGGCACGTACCGGCGCGCCTCGTCGTACGACAGGCAGACCCACAGATCGCCGCAGGTAAGATAGGCCCCGGTATTCCAGCGGGCGTGCAGCGTCAGCCCCAGCAGCTCGTGCCAGAAGCTGATGCTTTTTTGCAGGTCGCTGACCGCGAGGGTCAGGTGGTTGAGAGATTGCAGCATGACGTGCCCTTTTGTTTTTCGCGCCGGACGTGATACGGTAAAGAGATGAACATAAACCACGCCGTCCTCACCGTAAACCGCTGGTGGCTGCCTTCTTAAAGGCGGCACGGAGTAGTTTTCCCCATTTTCAGATAGCCGCCGAAAGGCGGCTTTCACACATCTAAGACCCCTTTCGGCATTACAACGTTAAGGAGTCTTTATGAACGCACCCACCATCCTCACCGGCGACCGCCCAACCGGCCCGCTGCACCTCGGCCATTTCGTCGGATCGCTGCGCCAGCGCGTGGCGCTCCAGCACACGCACAACCAGTTTGTGCTGATTGCCGACCTTCAGGGGCTGACCGACAACGGCAGCAACCCGCAAAAAATTCGCGACAACATCCCCGAAGTGCTGGCCGACTACCTCGCCGCCGGCATCGACCCGAACCTGACCACCATCTGCCTGCAGTCCGCCCTGCCCGCCCTCGCCGAGCTGACGATGCTGTATATGAACATCGTCACCGTCGCCCGCGTGGAGCGTAACCCGACGGTGAAAAACGAGATTGCGCAGAAAGGCTTTGCCCGCTCGCTGCCGGTCGGGTTTATGGCCTACCCCATCAGCCAGGCAGCGGACATCACCGCGTTCAAGGCCGAGTGCGTGCCCGTCGGAGACGACCAGCTTCCGATGATTGAGCAGACCAACGAGATCGTCCACAAGATGAACAGCCTGCTGCCCGCTCCGGTGCTGCGCCACTGCAAGGCGATGCTGAGCGATACCAGCCGCCTGCCCGGCATCGACGGCAGCGCCAAGATGTCGAAATCGCTCGGCAACACGCTGCACCTTTCGGCCAGTGAAGAGACCATTCACCGTGCGGTCAGCGCGATGTACACCGACCCGAACCACCTGAAGGTGAGCGACCCGGGGCAGATTGAGGGGAACGTGGTGTTTACGTATCTCGATGCGTTTCATCCAGACAAGGAGAAAGTGGCGGCGATGAAGGCGCACTATCAGGCGGGCGGGCTGGGCGACCGGACGTGTAAGAACGAGCTGGAGGGATGTTTGCAGGAGCTGATTGCACCGATGCGGGAGCGGCGGGCGATGTATATGCGGGATAAGGGGGAGCTAATGGCGATGCTGAAGCGCGGGACCGAACGGGCGCAGGGGGTGACGCAGGCGACGTTGAGGGAGGTGAAGGTTGGGTTGGGGGTGCCGGTGTTTTGATTAGGTGAGTTGATTGAGGTTGGGCGGTGGAGTGTGATTGACACGTAGCCGCTTTGCCTCTCGATTTAAAATATCGTTTGTTATAAAAATACTTAATTTTCCTTTTAGATAATTTAAATTGCTTTAATTACTTTAATATTACATTGATAAATCCTTTATGACACGCTTAAAGGATTAACATGGCAGATGTAGATAATATATCCTTGAGATTATTCAACATAATCGATTCTCCAGATACAGTCACAGCATTTATAAATGGAGGCTTATCCGTTCCGCTAGATTATGGATATCTGATCTATGGTATCTTTGACACGGAAACAAGGTATGAACGCGAAACGGAAAGAATTAGAATAGCAACCGCAATCATAAAAGACATTTTGAATTACAATAATATCATCAATGCAGCCAAGCAAATATTTAAACTATTCAACAGATATTTAACCGAGGCTGAGCAAGATAAGGTTTATAGACCAGCAGCTTCTTCAATACTGGGTAGAGTATCAACAAATATTATAGCAGCCACTATTGCGAAACGTGTTATTGAAAGAACGTCTTTTACATTTGTGGTTTTCAAAGGCAAATTAAATCCAATAACAGGACTGAGTACACTCCTTTTGTTTGGAGGAATGGCAGAACGCTCAATCAGAACATCTGCCAGGCTTAAAGCAGAAGCACCGGAGATATACGAACTTCTCAGACCCCGAGACTACGACCTACTCTACTTTCTCTTTGCTGATGCCGTCCAACCTTTCGTAGATGCTATCCATGCAGGTTACTCAGAAGGAAAACCTGTCTTTAATCAGATCATAAACAAACTTAATGAAAAACTTAATGCCAAACGTACGGTAGGCTCGTATGAGTAAATTCATTATTCCTATTATAAACCTACTTCTTTGTTCATATTTAGTCTTATTATATATCCTTAGCTGGGTAGAATTTGACAACTGGCATGATAAAACAATCGCCTTTTGCATCATTACCCTAAGCGCCTACATTATTTCATTAGTAATGAATAAATTACTACCAGGCAAGATACATATTTTTGGCGGGATCCTGGATGTGTTATCAGGTCCCTTACTGATCATCGGTGCATTTGCTTGTATAGCTGTCCTTGAACCATGGCCGCTGAAAATTATTGGCTTGTTCATATGGGTCGTGGCGATGTTGCACCTACCTTCTTTTGTAAAAATAGATGAGGAATAATCATGTCAAATCCAGCATATCTTTGGTTAACCGATGCTAATGGCTCACCCGTCGTAGGAAGTTCTATGGTGTCCGGCAGGTTAGGCGCTATTGAATTAAAGGCGGTCGCTCATCACCTCACCATTCCTGTGAGTGGAAATACAGGCCGACTAACAGGTACCCGCGTACATACACCGATTGCCGTTCAGAAAGAGTTTGATAAAACAACACCGGTTCTCATCAGGGCACTGTGTGAAAACCAAACGCTAAAATCGGCTACGATCAAAATGTATCAAATTGATGATGCTGGAATCGAGAGAGAATATTTCAACATTATCCTGGAGAATGTAAAAATCACGGGTATTACGCCCAATCTGTTCCCGGGTTCTGGAACAGGAACGCATACAGAGACAATCGAGCTAAGATATGAGGCAATCACCTGGAAACACTGTGACGGGAATATAGTTTACAGAGATGCCTGGAATCATATGGCGATAGCCTGAACCGACTTTAAAATTTCTCGGGCCGGGGTAACGCTGTTCTTGTCGGTCCGACCAAGCGGAACGTCGCCGGGAAGCGCTGGCGATTATTTCTACCGCTTAAAGGAGAGCATCATGATGGAACCCACACTCTCTCAGGTCATTGAGGTTGTTCGAAACTCCTCAGGTGAGCATCGTAAACCTATCGATAGCAATACGTTGATTGAGGCCGATTTGCATATTTGCGGTATGGACGGCGAAGACCTACTGGAAGACTGCGAAGAAGCTTTTGGCGTTCAGCTTGCCACGGAAGAAGATGGCTATATGAAAACGTTCTCTCTCGCAGAAAATGAGTATCTGTTTACAGGTGAAGGTATAGACTTTTTTGGCATCTGTCGGTTTATCCGCTGGGTACGTGGCATACCCGAACCTGTTATACGCGATTTAACCGTCGGCGAACTTCACGCTGTGCTGGTTAAGGCTGTGAAAGAGCAGGTAAAGCACGAGTGATTTTTACTTACAACGGGCATGGGATGACATGCCCGTTTTATTGCTTCACGGATTACATTGGATGGGAAGCACAGTTACTCCAATATCACCTGCCCTGTTCCACGCTTAACAGTCGGTATATCACCGGTATCATTCAGCGCTCCCGGAAAGGTCTTCAGCCACTGTGCGACTTTCTGTTTATTGATATTCACCACGCTCATCCCTTCCAGGCATCCCCATAATTCTCTTGTATGCTGGGGCGTAATGACAATGCAGTCTTTCATGGCGCGGATTTTCACGGGCATGCCGTTGATAAAGCCCGCACGGGTTAGCCAGTCACCGCCCAGAAGAAGGTATTTCATGTCTATGCGTGCATAGAGTTCGCAGCAGGCGGCACTGTCCTGCGGCGTTTCCGCGCGGGGATGGACGGGCGCCGCATTAGGCGGGTTGCCGTGAAGTCGGCGGGCGCTGTTTTTGCGTACCAACTCGCGGTTTTCAATCATGCCGGTGAAAGCGTCTGATTCTGTTTTGCAAACACTAAACTCTGGCTTAAAATTCGTCGCAGCCATATACAACTCCTTACTAGTTGGTTGTGGTTAGCGGTATGGGGGTGTTGCAGCACCTTCATATCGCGAATTCTCGCTTAAATTCTCTTTGATACTTCCTTTGCCGTTCGGCGTAATTTCTGGTGCTCATTATACAGGGCTGAATATAAATACAGCGGTTTTGGGTGGGGTAAATTTGAAATTTGCGAGGGGGATTCAGGAAATAACGGTAGGTATTTTTTAATTCGAGAAACAACAACGCTTCGGCCTGGAAATCACTTCAACTCCCCTTTTCCAGATACCTGTTCGTTCGCAAACCTGACGCTAATGCCGCATCGGTTGCCGCTACACCTTCCTCTCAGACCTCGCAAAATTCACCAAACCTATAGATTAACGATTTACATCACCCTGATTTTGTTATGTGATCCTGTTACAGGCTTTAGTGACGCCCTGCCCAGCCAACCGTAACAGGACTTCATCGATGGAATTTTATCAGGCCGATCCGACGCTTGAGAACTACTGGCGTGGTGTGATCCTCTTTGGAAGGAACGTCGCATCTTACAAATTTGCGCTGGCGTCAGCATTGTATGAAGTGGATAAGACGGGCAGCGATTTGATAACGCTCGACCAGCTTGCCGTTCCGTTCAGCCGCTATCTTTGCGAGCACCTGAAGCATGCGCCAAAACAGATCACCTCTCGCAGCAGCCAATTTCTGGAAACCTGCCTGAAGTTCAACAGAGGCGAAATCACCCACGCCCAGCTCATTGAAGCGACGGTGCGCCTTGGCTTTAACAACGTGATCGATGCCTTTCATTACGTGAACCAGGGCGAGATCGATAAACGTTTTTTCCTTGATGAGCGCAAAACCCACAACGGGATCCGCCTGACGGATAACTTCTTTAAACTGGGCGAACGCCTTCAGTATAAAAACCTCGCCTTTGAAACCAATGCCCGCTGGAACCTGGTGGAACAGGCCTGGTCGATGGGGATATCGCGTAACCTTGTGGGCGTGGAGTTTGACGAAGATAATCAGCTGTTGTTCACAAGGGTGAACGCACGGCGCGTAGACATCACCAGCTGTCGCGACAGCCTGAATGGTTACCAGAAAGGACGGTGTTTTTACTGCTTTAAACCCATCAGTCTGGTAACGGGAGACGCAGAACTGGCGGACGTCGACCACTTTATTCCCTGGGCTGCCCGCCAGGAAGTGAGCAATATTAACGGCGTATGGAACTTAGTGCTGGCCTGTCGATGTTGTAACCGTGGCGTTGAAGGCAAGTCTGCACGCATTCCCGAGCTCAGGCTCCTGCAACGGTTACACACCCGCAATGAGTATTTTATTCAGAGCAAACTGCCGTTACATGAGACGATTGTTCTACAGACAGGGCAACGTCCTGAAGCACGGAAAAGCTT
The DNA here is from genome assembly GCF_001631805.1 of Enterobacter genomosp. S. Taxonomy (NCBI): domain Bacteria; kingdom Pseudomonadati; phylum Pseudomonadota; class Gammaproteobacteria; order Enterobacterales; family Enterobacteriaceae; genus Enterobacter; species Enterobacter genomosp. S. The sequence goes on from NZ_LVVA01000018.1 coordinate 370,564, forward strand.
TCTCCAGCGCAACTGGCAGGCCGCGCTGGACAAACTTATCCATACCTGGAAACCCAACGCGGAAGGCGAGGCAACGTTTTAATGACACTTCACTACTACCAGAACCACGCACAGGAATTCTTCGATGGCACGGTCAATGTCGATATGACCCCGCTTTACGCGGCCTTCACCCAACATCTGCCTAACGGTGGCCGTGTTCTGGATGCGGGCTGCGGTTCAGGACGAGACGCAAAAGCCTTTCATGAGATGGGTTATCAGGTGGATGCTTTTGATGCCTCTTCCGCGATGGTGGAGCTGGCAAGGCAACATACCGGGCTACCCGTGCAGCTGATGACATTTTCAGAGATCGACGGTAAAGCGCAGTACGATGGGATCTGGTGCTGTGCATCTTTGCTGCATGTCCCCTCTTCTGAGTTACCTGCCGTGATGCAGAAGCTTGCGGATGCGCTTAAGCCTGGCGGCGTCTGGTACGTGTCCTTTAAGTATGGCAACGGTGAGCGCTTGCAAGGTGAAAGACGGTTTACGGATCTGGATGAAGAGGGGTTGCAGGAGTTACTGAAGGCGGTTCCGGGGATAGAGATAGCATCGCTGTGGGCGACTGAGGATAACCGCCCGGACAGGTATGAGACATGGCTGAATGGGGTATTACGAAAAAACGCCGCTTGATCATCAGGCGGTGCTAATCGACACGGAGTAAGTGAGTTCAGTAATTCTTCACTTTGGTCAGCTCAACTTCACCCATAGCGGCATTAAAGTACAGATAAAAAATATCCCCTTTTACCTGATCGGGTTTTGACCAGATTTCCTTATCCCCCAGGCGACGCTTTTCCTTTGTGTATCCCAGCGTTTCGAGATACGCGCGCAACGGTGCAGCCCCGGTAGCCCCTTTAAAAAAGATGCTATTTGAAGGGGCATAACCATCGCCTGGATGCGCCTCGAAATAGTAATCGTGCGTGATACGCGGGGCGTTTTCAATGTCCTTATCTGTCAGCGTGTGGTAGTGGAAAAAGTCATTTTCTGTGTAAACCGTCGTTTCATCCGAACCCGATGCCACGAGCCAGACAAACAGCCATCCAAGGATAAAGACGGTGGTAACCGAGAGTGCACACCACTTCAGAACTTTTAAAAGGATTTTCATGGCTTAGTCCCCATGAATGAGAGCGATGTCCCATCGTTTGTAATGACCTTAACCACTCCGGATGTGAAATCATCCCACGGCCGAAGCCATGTCATAAAATGCGGAAGACTGACCTTATACGGCTTGTGCCGCACGCACTGGTCCTGCGGATCAGGAAAGAGAATCGGACGGAAGCCACGATTTTTATGGGAACCGATAGCGCCGTAATAATCCCAGCGGCGAACGGCTGATGCATAGCTCACGGGCTTGAGACGATAGCCGTACCGGCCAGGAAGAATTGCGCGATAGAACCCGAACAGATCAGATACCAAATCCTCGCCGCTAAAGCCGCTGTCCGTATACCAGGAGAACGATCGCAGGCTTTGTAGGCCTTCGAATCTGGACGCGGTGTTAATCATCATCGCAAGCATGATTCTGTTAATGTCGTCAGTACTCCTGCCACGCTTGATTTCCCAATGAGAGAACTTCCCGACGCCGAACCGCGATTTGAATTTTAAGACGCCCATATCTTGCCGATACATGACGGAATAAGATGGCTTACCGCTACGCTCTCCCTCAACAAATTGACGTTTGAGCGCCACCACGTCATTGCCACGGGCATGTCCCATATCAAGCCAGCCTAACGCCTCGGTGTAGACAATTCCTCTGTCGAGAACGTCAAAGAGTGCCCCATCCTTTATCTCTCTTCTGGTGCTCATGCTTACATCTCCCTATGTAGTCTAACTGGCTATGTTATAGACGATTTTTAATTCAGTCCAGCCAACTGGTAGAAAGGGAAATCGATGCTTTATGTCTGTAATTCTGAAAGGTAAACTGGGTTCATTCACAAGAGCTGTAAATCACGCATCGCTTAAAAGCTGATACGCAAAGCCGTGCGTACATACGCAGGAAGGCATATGACAAGTCGTCCCCAGATGATAATCAACGTGTTACAGGCTAATCCCGGCCAGCAGTTCACTGCCCGTCAACTGGCGCAGAAAATCATTGATCACTACAGCGCAGAACTGGCTGAAAAACGTAAAAATCCACGTTTTGCCAGCGATGAAGCTTTTTTAAGCCAAATTACTGCTGAAGTTGGTGGCAGTCGAACAGTTAAAGCGAAAGCTATGTGTCCACAGGTGATGACGCGTGATAAGCCAAGACCACGGTTGTTTTATTGGGGGGAGTCTGTGGTTGAACTGCCGGATGGTAATGTCGCCCCCGAACCAACAGTTGAAACTGTTAGCTTTACCGAGCATTCGTTGTATCCGATCCTGATTGATTACCTCTCGCAGGAAGAAGGGCTACTGTGCCGCCGTATTGACGAAAAGCGCTCAAGCAACAACAAAGGGTTGGGGGGCAACCATTGGCTTTATCCCGATATTGTCGCATTGGAGCCTCTTGATAAAGAGTGGGATGATGTAGTTCAAAACTGTGTTCGCCATAGTGAAGGGCGTTTGACAAGGCTGTGGTCTTTTGAGGTTAAAAAGCAGCTAAACCGTAGCAATGTGCGTGAATGTTTCTTCCAGGCGGTCAGCAATTCCAGTTGGGCGCATTTCGGCTATCTAGTGGCGACTGAAATTAACGAAGATAAACAACGTAGTGTGGAGCGTGAACTTCAGATGCTCTGTGCGTTGCACGGTATTGGTGTGATCCTTCTGGATCCAAATGATTTCTCTAATAGCCAGACGTTGATCCCAGCGCGTGAACGTACCAGCGTAGACTGGCAGTCAGTGAACCGTCTGGTGGAAGAGAATCGGGATTTTAAAGATTTTATTGAGCTGGTGGGGGAATATCTTCAGACAGGGAAAATCCATAAAACACTTTGGAATAAATAGTAACTGTATAGATTATTATCAGTTATAAGCTGATACATATAAGAATGGCAAATCCTTTAAAGGGCTTGCCATTCTGTTCAACCCACAACTTTGTATCATGAGTTGAAGTATCTATATTTTCCCACCCACTCCTTTAAATTTTTCAACAAACGCTGCGATTTTTTGGAAAACGCTTTGCTTTTTTGTGAGGTATTCGGGATTTAGTGGGCTCATTTTGGGCAAAACAGCATTGAGCTCTGTGCCATTGTCGCTGGCAAACTCTCGTTTGAGAGAAGTGGTAATATAACGTTTAGCTGCCTCTTCATTCAGACTTTCGGATCCAATTAACTCTTGTGCTTCGCGCAGTTGTTCTACCCGTGCAAAAGCAAAGAAGGCATCTATAATACTGGCCTTGTCATTAATTTTGTCTAAGTCGGTTTGATTAATAAAATCAACGACTAAACTTTCTTTAGCTCGACTCCCAAGGCTGGCACGTATTAACCGACGAACTTCATCAATTAAGCCTGCTTTACTTTTATTCTTACGGTTGTGTTCAAAAATCAGCTCGAGAATATAATCAAGATTAATTTCTTGCGACTTCAGTAAATCTATTTCGAAGACAACGTCATCCCAATCAATAATCGATTTTTCTTTTTCAGCGGTAGATTTTTCCCGACGCAGCCAATCGCGAACATCGTTATAAGTTGAACGGTAGTCCTGAACTTTCCGTTCAGACGGCATTTTAATCGTTTGCAGCATCGCCAGATCCTCATCGCTTAAATAATGCAGGGCCTTGAAATCCTCAACTGCTTCAGGATCATTGATGTTAATGTTCTGCAAGGCCTTAAGGCTGGCAAACTCATCGTAGTTTTGCAGCACGTTCTCAACGCGTAAATACTCGCCGAAGAGTTTCACAAAGGCTTTTTTGTCGGACTCTTTCTCAATGGCAGAAGGATCGGGAAAGCGTTGCTCTAACTCCCTTACCACATCCACAAAACCACGTCTTGCCTCACCGGTGACCACATCGGTAAAGCCTTCCATATACTCCTCGTAGCTTTTCTCGAGCACTACGTTCTTGGTGTTTTTATCGCCAAACAAGGTGATGGCGTCAATTGTCGCTTGCTCCAGATCACGGAAGGTAACGATATTGCCAAAGGTTTTGGTTGCGTCAAAAATACGGTTGGTACGTGAATAGGCTTGCATCAAACCGTGATAGCGCAGGTTTTTATCCACAAACAAGGTGTTCAGTGTCGGTGCATCAAACCCGGTCAGGAACATACCGACCACAATCAGCAAATCGATCTCCTTAGCCTTAACTTGCTTGGCTAGATCGCGGTAATAGTTTTGAAACCCCTTGCTTTCCACGCTGAAGTTGGTTTTGAACAGCGCGTTGTAGTCAGCTATGGCGGCACTTAAAAACTCTTTGGCACTACTATTCATTGCCGATACGTCAAAACTTTCATCCAGAATATCGCCTACGGCATCCTGCTCCTCATTGGCTACAAAAGAGAATATGGTGGCGATTTTTAGCGGCTTATCACTGTCTTTTTGCAAGTATTTGAATGATTCGTAATACAGCTTGGCGGCTTCCACGCTGCTCACGGCAAACATCGCATTAAACCCTTTTGCCCCTGCGTGCAAGCGATGCGTTTTTTGCCTAAAGTTATTCAGGATGTACTGCGAAATTTCTTTTATTCGGATCGGATGCAATAAGGCTTGCCTGTTTTCCGCCGCGTTGAGTTTTTTTTCGTCCTGTTCGCTTTCAATGGCTTTGAAATGTGGGCGCACATCGTTGTAGTCCACTTTAAACTTGAGCACCTTTTCATCTCGAATCGCATCGGTGATCACATAAGAATGCAACTCTCGACCAAACACGCTGGCAGTGGTGTCTGCTCCCAGAGCGTTTTGCGGAAAAATCGGCGTGCCAGTAAAGCCGAACTGATAGAACTTCTTAAACTTTTTCTTTAAGTTCTTTTGGGCTTCACCAAACTGGCTACGGTGACATTCATCAAAGATAAACACCACTTGTTTGTTGTAAATGGGCAGGTCGTTTTCGCTCTTCATCAGGTTATTGAGCTTCTGGATGGTGGTAACGATGATTTTGTTGTCATCTTTATCCAGATTGCGCTTGAGTCCTGCGGTGCTGTCAGAGCCGTTCACACTATCCGGCGAAAAACGCTGGTACTCCTTCATTGTCTGGTAATCCAGATCCTTGCGATCCACCACGAAGAAAACCTTGTCGATGAACTCCAGCTCAGTGGCTAAGCGCGCCGCTTTGAAGCTGGTCAGGGTTTTACCAGAACCTGTGGTGTGCCAGATATAACCGCCGCTTTCCGTGTTGCTCCAATTTTTGGCCTGATAAGCGCTGTTGATCTTCCACAAGATGCGCTCAGTAGCGGCAATCTGATAAGGGCGCATCACCAGTAGTGCATCGCTCACATCAAACACCGAATAATGCAGCAGCACATTGAGCAGGGTGTCCTTCTGGAAAAAGGTTGCAGTAAAGTCCTTGAGGTCTTTCAGCAAGCTGTTATCAGCCTTCGCCCAGTTCATGGTGAAGTCGAAGCTATTTTTGTTGCGCTGGGTGGTATTGGCAAAATAACGGCTATCGGTGCCGTTGGAAATCACAAAAAGCTGCAAATACTTGAACAAGGAATGTTCGCTGTTAAAACTCTCTTTACTGTAGCGGTGCACCTGATTAAAGGCTTCGCGGATCGCCACGCCGCGCTTTTTCAGTTCCACCTGCACCAGCGGCAAGCCATTCACCAGAATGGTGACATCATAACGATTGGCATGACTGCCCTGTTGCTCAAACTGCTTGATCACCTGAACTTTATTGCGGGCAATGTTTTTTTTGTCTACTAGGTAGATGTTCTGGATATGACCATCGTCAAACACAAAATCATGGATATAGTCGTTGTGAATTTTGCGGGTTTTATCGACGATACCATCGCTTGGCTTGTCCAGCCAGGTCTCCACAAACCGCATCCACTCACCGTCAGCAAACTGCATGTTGTTCAGGGTCTGCAACTGCTCACGCACGTTGGCCAGCAGCTCCTCAGGCGTATTTAAACCAGGCTCATACTCATAGCCCTGATTGTGCAAATCCTGAATGAACTCTCGTTCCAGGTCACCTTCGCTCTGGTAGCTTTCATTAAGTTGCCATGCCCTGGCGTATCTATCGAGAACGATAAAGCTATTTGATTCGGCAACAGCCTTGTATTCGTACATGCTTTACCCCTAAATCTTTTTCTTTAGTTTTCAGCCTGCTGAAAGCGATACATCATATTGATTTCATTAACCAGATACCGCAAAACACGCTTGTCGTCTTCAGTGAGATCGGCCACTTCTTCGCCCGCATGTTTCGAGTGGCTGGAGATATTAATAATCCGTGCCTCATACGGATTGGTTGTTCCGTCATCAGTTTTTGGCAACAGATCGCCCCATTTCTTATAGCCAAGAAACGTGGAGGTTTTTTCCAGAATGTTTCTTAAAAAATTAAAGTGATACTTGCTCAACTGACCACTCTCGATGGCTTTTTCGAGTTCTGATTTCAAATAAAGATGATATGAGAATGGCGAATCATTGGGCTGCTGGACTAATTGAAATGTGCCATCGTCAAGCCGGGCCATCCGATACTTATCAAGACATTTTTTCTTGTAACCACCGTCATCACTGTTGAGCTCATTATGCAGAACGTTATAAAAAAGCGGATTGTGCGTGGTGATGATGAATTTAACATCAGAATTGTTTGACTTGATCAGTTGGGCCAAATCTACGGCCAATTCAATCAAATGGTTCTCATCCAGTGAACTTACCGGGTCGTCAATAAAGATATATTCCAATTGGTCAAATGCATTGGTTTCACGCTCGGAAGGCTCAGCAACATTGAGAATGTCAATCACCTGCTCAATCAGCGTATAGAAAATACTCCAGATGAAATTGCTTTCCTCGCCTTTAGAGATTTTCAGATTTCCGGAATGTTCATCGTCACCGCGTTCAAGGGAAAAAGTCACTTCAGTAAAAGCCTTTACAGCGATCTCTTTGCCATCTTTGCCTTTGACTTTATATTCTTCATTGAATCGTGGGGTTAACTTCTCATTAGCATAGCGCTGAAAGTTGGTGATAATGTTTCGATCTTGCCCTTGATCTTTCAGCACCCAATCAGTAAACGAATTGGGCTGGATCCTTAGCCTAGGCTCGGCATCCTGTTCCAGGTCGTTGTCCCAATAGAATAAATCTTCGGTAAAAGCGTTATAATACAGGAATTTATTGCGTGACAACTCAGATTGTTCGACTTCATCCCCCTCATTCCTGAGGGCAACAAGCTGCTTAAACTTTCGCGACAGGCGTGTTTTCCCCGTGCCATTAAAGGCATAGATCAACTGTACCTTTTTATTGGCGTCTTTAAGCTGCTGGGCGATTTCTGCTAGCGTCTTGCTCATATTAGGCCGCTACCTCTTCAGACTTGGGAAAGCTCAACAGCAAATCGCGGTAATACTCATATTGTTTTTGCCGTAATGCGATTTCCCGTGGCAAACCCTCACTGATGGAATTAGTCAGGGCATCGAATTTGTCCAGTATGGCGACGATGCGGGCTTGTTCGGCAAGCGATTTTTCAGCGTCGTCTGGGTAGGGAATTGGAAGCTTGAAATTTCTTATGATGCTAGAGTTAAGGTCGCCTCTAGCCCCCTGTCCAAGAGCCTTAATATTTTCATAGTTAAAGCTAACCCAATGGAATACATATCGATATAGCGCCTTTGTGCTATCTATTTCCAAGCAACCGCAGTGCTGATTGGTTGTTAAGGGTATTTTATTTACCGCAGATCTGCCCGCTGTTGCTCCGGAAATCGCGATTATTACGCAGTTTTCGGGAATCCACTTGGCTGCTGAATTTTTCAGCGCAGAAGGGGTTATCTTAACTTCTGTTTCTTCAATGTCAGAAAACTTAACCTCTTGGGTTCTTAGCCATGGTATCTCCCCATTCTCGTAATATTCTGGTGTTCCGGCTGTGGGCGTTCCACCCGAGTACCATTTCTTAGTTACCTCCCCTAATGTCTGCCACTCCACATCTCTATTTTCAAAACTTAACAACTGGTCGCGATAGTAGTTGTATTGTTTTTTACGGGCTGTAAGCTCGGCTGTAAGCTCGGCTGTAAGCTCGGCTGTAAGAGAGGTAAAAGTGTCCAGAATACGGACGATTTCGCTCTGGATTTCGAGCGATTTTTTGGGATTTTCAGGGCATGGAATGGGGATTTTGAACTTATCAGTATCAGGCGTTGCAATTTGCGGCATTTGCATCTTGTTGCCAATACTCTGAAAATGGGGTTCATTCAATTTCAGAAAATGATAAACATACTTTATATGGACTCCGTCATTATTTGAATGATACGACCACATTTCGCTTTTATGGGAGAATGGTTTGTCATAATACTCGAATTCAATAATGCCACGAGATTTGACAATAATAGATGGTTTCCTATTTACATCTTTCGCAGGTATATCGTCAAAATCGACAGATGCAACAGTCCTACCGCCCGCAAAGATTTTAAGTGGTGCGCCATCTTTGTGTAACTCTTTCATCTGACCAGCGGTAATCTTTGTGCCCTTGGTACGAACAAGCACTTTGCCCAAAGGTTTCCACTCTACTTTAATGCCATCCAGCAGCTTTTCCATAAAGCTCATCTCGCTCATGCCTTCAGCTCCTTACCTTCAATCTCCGCCACAATCACATCAATCTCCGCCCGCAACTGGTCGATCTTGGTGGCAGTGATTTTCAGCTCGGCATTGAGTGTAGTGATATCGACTACTTCGCGGCTGTCCTTGGCTTCGACATAGCTACTTACCGACAGATTGTAATCTTTGGCCTTAATGTCTTCAAAATTTACCGATTTAGCAAAATGGTCAACCTCAGCCTTGCTATCAAACACCTGCATGATTTGCTCAATATGCTTCTCAGTGAGCGTGTTGTTATTGGTTTCCTTCTTAAACAGCCCGCTGGCATCAATAAACTGGGTGGTCATGTCGGTTTTGTGTTTGGACAGCACCAGAATATTGACGGCGATGGTGGTGCCAAAGAACAGGTTGGGCGCGAGTGAAATCACGGTTTCAATGTAGTTATTATCCACCAGATATTGGCGAATTTTCTGCTCGGCACCACCCCGGTAAAAAATGCCGGGAAAGCAAACAATGGCTGCGCGGCCTTTGCTGGAAAGGTAACTGAGCGCATGCAGCACAAAGGCAAAGTCGGCTTTGGATTTTGGCGCTAACACACCTGCTGGGGCAAAACGGTCATCGTTGATCAGGGTGGGATCGTCTGAGCCTATCCATTTCACCGAGTAAGGTGGGTTGGAGACGATGGCATCAAACGGTTTGTCATCGCCAAAATGCGGATTACGCAGCGTATCACCGAGCTGGATATTGAACTTGTCGTAGTTGATGTTGTGCAAGAACATGTTCATCCGCGCCAGGTTGTAGGTGGTGTGGTTGAGTTCCTGTCCCCAAAAACCGTCTTCAATAATGTGGGCGTCAAAGTGTTTTTTGGCTTGCAGCAGCAGCGAGCCAGAACCACACGCCGGGTCATAAATCTTGTTGACGCTGGTTTGCTTGTGCATGGCCAGTTGCGCAATCAGCCTGGACACGTGTTGCGGGGTAAAAAACTCACCGCCGGATTTGCCTGCGTTGGCGGCGTAGTTGGAGATAAGAAACTCGTAAGCATCACCGAAAAGATCGATGTGGCTACCCTCAAAATCGCCAAAATCTAATTCTGCCACCCCTTTGAGCACTGCCGCCAGGCGTGTATTCTTGTCTTTTACCGTATTGCCGAGCCGGTTACTGGTGGTGTCAAAATCAGCAAACAATCCCTTGATATCGTTCTCTGAAGGGTATCCGCTGGCTGACATTTCAATAGCCGAGAAGATGTCAGCCAAATCGGTGTTTAATTTTTCGTTAGTACTAGCACCTGCGGCGATGTTAACAAACAAATCATCTGGGTAAATGAAATAGCCTTTGGTTTTAATGGCGTCGTCTTTGATTTCCGGGGTAATGACGCTCCGGGGGAGTGTTGCATACTTGACGCTGTCATCACCCCCTTCAATGTATTTGGCAAAATTCTCGCTGATGAAGCGGTAAAACAGAGCGCCTAAAACGTATTGTTTAAAATCCCAGCCATCCACTGCACCGCGTACATCATTGGCAATCTGCCAGATCTGGCGTTGCAGTGCGGCGCGTTGTTGGGTGCTTGTCATGGTAAAACTCCGGTTTTAAAACATTTTTGATAGCCATAGGCTCATAATTAGCCCTGCATTATAACGATTAAAGAAGTACTAATCATAGCGAATCGCCACTAATTAGTTGGCCCTGATTAACTGGGAATGGGGCTGCCCGACTCCCGACAATACTCCAACAATTATGGTGTTCGCTATTGTAGAGCTCATCCTATAACCAGATCTAAAGCCAATTCCCACAGCTAATTAGCTCTCCGAACGAACCTTCACATCACTCAGAGCCACGATGAACATCTTTTCAAGGGTTCTGTGTGGGTAGAAATATTATCAAACTGCAATATACCAACAGTTGTACCCGCATCAGTAAGTTGATGTAGAGTGAATCAAGTTGACTTAGGTTGATTGATAAAGCGGGGAAATCCCAGCAGACTCTGAATTCCAGACACAAAAAAAGCCGCCCTTAAGCGACTTTGATTTGCATCTTTTGGTGCCGAAGGCCGGACTCGAACCGGCACGTATTTCTACGGTTGATTTTGAATCAACTGCGTCTACCGATTTCGCCACTTCGGCACTGAAGGGGATGCGGAAACGTTGTGGATTATACCTGTCGCGCGCCGCCATGCAAGCGACGACGCGCGAAACCCGCGCTAAGTGCCCAAAAAACCAGCGCCCTTCGTCACTCCAGCTCAGACACCGCCAGACGAATCACCCCTGCCGCCTTCTGCTCCGGCAGCGCCAGCACCTTCGCCCACATCGCCTGCACCATATCGCAGGAGAGCTTTTCCTTGCCTTCCGCCTTCTCCGGCATCTGCAACAGCTGGATGTCCTCGCCGTACTTATCGGCAAGCGCCTTCATAATGGGCCGCACGTCCTCGACAGCCGCCTCACGCTCGGCCTGGGTCACGGTGTGGCGGTTTTTGCCGTAGGCCGCGCGCATCATGTCGGCATCGGCCTGCATGCGCCGGGTCATCAGGTCTTTATCCAGCATGCGCATCGGGTTGATGCCGCCCTTCACCATCGGGTAGAGGAAGCGGAAGCAGGCGTCGTCGCTCACCTTCTGGATGGCGGCGGTCTGCTCCATGTTGATGGTCATGTAGTTCACCACGTTGGCGTCCGGGGCATTTTGCAGGCGCGTCATCTGTAAATGCAGGATCTGCGGCTGGATGGTGTCGATAATGTGCTGCTCCGGCTCGCCGGCCTTTTGCAGGGCGGCCATCTGGTCGAGGATGCGCTGATGCAGCACAGGCTCCTGCTCCTTGATCACCTGCCAGGCGGGCATCGCGTTAAGGGCGGCATCCATCTGCTGTTCCGGAGCGCGCTGCCTGTCGAAGAACACCCAGAACGCCACGGCGGCAGCCGCGACAACAACAATGACCGTACTGATCCACGTTTTTTTCATCTCGCATCCTTATCCTTGCGTTATGCCGGTTTACACCGGCACGCCGCTGTGGAAGCGAAACTCGTTGTCCGGTGTCGAAATAAGTGTGGCTTCAATTTCGCCAAAAAGCTGTATGCGCGGTGAGATATCGTCGTCGCTTACCTGCTGGGCCAGCGTCAGGTAATCCTGATAGTGGCGCGCTTCCGAGCGCAGCAGCGAGAGATAGAACTTCTGCAAATCATCGTCGAGGAACGGGGCCAGCGCGGCGAAGCGTTCGCAGGAGCGGGCTTCGATGTAGGCGCCGCAGATGAGCTTGTCGATCAGCGTCAGCGGTTCGTGAGTGCGCACTTCCTTCAGCATCCCTTTGGCGTAGCGGCTGGCGGTGATTTTAACGTACGGAATGTCGCGCGCCAGCATCGCTTCGCGCACCTGCCAGAAGTGGTGCAGCTCCTCTTTAATCAGCAGCACCATGCTGTCGATGAGCGCCTGGCCCCACGGGTCGTCGGTTTTGGGCATTACGCTTTTGCCAATCTGCCTGTGCAGGGCGATGAAGTCCGGCTCCGGGCCGTCGCGGAAGGTGAACTGTTCGTAGGGTTTGAGCCAGTCGAGCAGCGCGTCGGCACCGCTTTCGTCGGCGACGTATTTACGCACCAGCAGCAGCGCGGTCTGGGCGGCCTTGAGCTCGCACACCATGTGGTCGGTGAGCAGCAGCGACAGGTTCGACGGGTCGCGGGCTTTATCAATCCATGCTTGCGGGGTCGGGCACTGGAGGAAGTTGAGTACGGGGGCGAGTATCTGCGGGTAATCCATGGTTCTGCCTTGAAAAAGCGGTGGCGCGCGCCACCGCCTGAATCACTTAGTGACGCACGCCGTCGTCGTCTTCGTCGACATAATCTTCGTCGTCGCCTTCTTCGCCGTCTTCACCGTTCGGATCTTCGAAGTAGGTTCCCCAGCCGTCGTATTCCACCTCAAACTTCTCGGCCAGGTTCATCAGCTGTTCGACCTGCGCGTCGATCAGCTCCGCCTTCAGCGCGCCTTCGCTCAGGATGTCGCAGCAGATGACGGTGTCGCCCTCTTCCACTTCCAGCTCTTCCGGCTCGGTCACTTCGTAACCCAGCTTGAAGGCTTCCACGGCCATTTTTTCCAGCGCTTCAAAGTCGTCCGCAGAGAAATGGTGTTCGATGGTGTACAGCGCGTCCGGATCGCTACCGTCTTCCAGCAGTTCTTCAATAATCAGGCGCGTCTCTTCGCGTTGCTCTTCCAGTAATTCCGGGTTTGCCATGGCTCAATCCTCTTTAAAGTGCGGCAGATACTTCTATTTTCACACACGGACGGGTTTGCCTCCACCTTTGTTGGAAAGATTTGTGAAACGGGGTTGCAAATGAATAATTACACATATAAAGTGAATTTTAATTCAGTAATTGGCGTTTGCCATGCGAGGATAAAATGGCCGATTTGTACAAGAAACACTTTCTGAAATTGCTCGACTTTACCCCTGCACAGTTCACTTCTCTGCTGACCCTTGCCGCACAGCTCAAGGCCGATAAGAAAAATGGCAAGGAAGTACAGAAACTTACCGGTAAAAATATCGCGCTCATCTTCGAAAAAGACTCGACCCGTACCCGTTGCTCTTTCGAAGTTGCCGCATTTGACCAGGGCGCGCGCGTCACGTATTTAGGGCCGAGCGGCAGCCAGATTGGGCATAAAGAGTCAATTAAGGACACCGCGCGGGTTCTCGGGCGGATGTACGACGGCATTCAGTATCGCGGCCACGGCCAGGACGTCGTCGAAACGCTGGCGCAGTATGCGGGCGTGCCGGTGTGGAACGGGCTGACCAACGAGTTCCACCCGACCCAGCTGCTGGCGGACCTGCTGACCATGCAGGAGCACCTGCCGGGCAAGGCGTTTAACGAGATGACGCTGGTCTACGCGGGCGACGCGCGCAACAACATGGGCAACTCGATGCTGGAAGCGGCGGCGCTGACCGGGCTGGATCTGCGCCTGGTGGCCCCGAAAGCCTGCTGGCCGGAAGAGAGCCTGGTGGCGGAGTGCAGCGCGCTGGCGGAGAAGCACGGCGGCAAAATCACCCTGACGGAAGACGTGGCGGCGGGCGTGAAGGGCGCGGACTTTATCTATACCGACGTCTGGGTGTCGATGGGCGAAGCCAAAGAGAAGTGGGCGGAGCGTATTGCGCTGCTGCGGGGGTATCAGGTGAACGCGCAGATGATGGCGCTGACCGGCAACCCGAACGTGAAGTTCCTGCACTGTCTGCCCGCGTTCCATGACGACCAGACCACGCTCGGCAAGCAGATGGCGAAGGAGTTCGACCTGCACGGCGGGATGGAGGTGACGGACGAGGTGTTTGAGTCGGCGGCGAGCATTGTGTTTGACCAGGCGGAAAACCGGATGCATACGATTAAGGCGGTGATGGTGGCGACGCTTGGGGAGTGATTGGGTCCTCTGCGGTCTGGTGCCCTCACCCCGGCCCTCTCCCACAGGGAGAGGGAGAAAACCCTAAAAACGACAATAGCGTTATGGTCTGGCAGAAAAATATTTTACTGCCGCTTTCTCAGCCAGGCATTAACCATAATAGATATTTATATTTTTATTAACCATTATTTACTGAGTGGATAATGGTTAATATCAGGTCATTATCAATTACAAAACACCGTATATTATCGGCGTAATATTTCCTTATTGCTGCATTTCGTTAATAAGGATTATTTATGTCATGGAATAAGCATGAAGCTGTGTCGTATGCCCGCAGCCACGCACATCATAAAAGTACCGGTTACTGCGCCCGCGCCGTTGATGCAGCTATCCGCGCCGGAGGACTGAAGATTGATGGCGCTGATGCAAAAAACTTCTGGCGTTCTCTTGAGAAGGCAGGATTCAGTAAAGTGTATGGCACCCCTATTGAGGGTGATGTTGCAGTCATTGACGCATTACCTGGAGCGCATCAGAACGGGCATGCTTGTATCTACGACGGATCGGGTACCTGGTATTCAGACTTTAAACAGAATAGCCTTTATCCCGGCCAGACATATCGGAAGATACAGCCCAAAATCACTCTTTACAGGCACTATTGATATGAAAAATATCTTACTGCTTCTCTTCATATTCTCTTTTTCTGCAATGGCTGGCCATTCTGATCCGATTGAGCGTGCTGTAAAATTTAACAGCTGGTACGTAAATCAAATCAACAAAGATGTATTTCCCATCACTGATGGAAACGAAATAGATAAATATGTCACAGCATCAACAATGAAAAAACTCCGTCACGCGCAGGATCCTCGCTATGCAGACGAAGAATTTTACGAGGCTGATATATTTTTAAAAGCGCAATACGTCGGCGATGACTGGCCGCAGAATGTAACAGCCATAGCCGGGGATACCGATCCAGTCTGTGTCAACGTATACATTGCATTCGGTAAAAAGCAGGACCACGTAGTCATAGACTGCATGGTTAAAGAAAACAACTTATGGAAGGTGCAGTCGGTTTCTGCTGTTGAATTTTCAAGAAACCTGACTATACCGAACTGAGCCAAACAACGTACTGACATGATATTGGATCGGTGCGATCTTCCTGCCGGGTGACACAGCGCTTACCCGGCCTACAAAACCCGTAGGCCCGTGCAAGCGAAGCGCCGCCGGGCAAACCGGCTCCCCTTCATTGATTTTTCACCCCGAAAAAGGTACGTTTTCGCCTTCATTCCAGCGTGGACATGCCAGCATTATGCCGATTATTCAGTCTGTTGAACGTGCGTTACAGATCCTCGACCTGTTCAACGAGCAGGCCACCGAGCTTAAGATCACCGACATCAGCAAACTGATGGGGCTGAGCAAGAGCACCCTCCACTCGCTGCTGAAAACCCTCCAGCTTCACGGCTATATCGATCAGAACCCGGAGAACGGCAAATATCGCCTTGGCATGAAGCTGGTCGAGCGCGGTCATTTTGTCGTGGGCTCCATCGATATTCGCCAGAAGGCGAAAGGCTGGCTGACGGAGCTGTCCCAGCGGACCGGACAGACCACCCATCTGGGGATCCTGGACGGGCGTGAAGGGGTTTATATCGAGAAGATTGAAGGCAAGCTGGCGGCCATTGCCTATTCGCGCATTGGCCGCCGCCTGCCGGTTCACGCCACCGCCATCGGCAAGGTGTTGATTGCCTGGCTGGGTGAGGCCGAGCTGAACGCCCTGCTGGAGGGCTATCACTACACCACCTTTACGCCTTCCACCCTCGCGTCTCGTGAAGCGTTAATGGCCGCCCTGGCGCAGACCCGCGAGCAGGGCTATGCCCTGGACAGCGAAGAGAACGAGCAGGGCGTGCGCTGCGTGGCGGTGCCGGTGTGGAACCACGAATCCCGCGTGATTGCCGCCCTGAGCCTGTCGACGCTCACCTCCCGCGTGGACGACGCCGAGCTGGCCCGCTTCCGCGAGCAGCTTCAGCAGGCCGGGCTCGAGCTCTCACGCGCGCTGGGCTATACCGGCTCGTAGGTGAAGTAGTCGAAGTCCGCGTGACAGCCGTCGCCGCTGATGTCCTCGCAGTGCAGCCCCACAAACGCGCCGGTAAAGAAGCCACGTCCGCCGATGTAGTCGTCCGACAGCTTCCACGCCTCATACGTCACCGGCACGGCGTGCCACGTCTCGCCGTCAAACGAGTAGCTGTAGCGGTAGACCAGCGTATCCACATCTACCCGCAGCCAGACGCTCTCCGCATGTTCCGGCACCAGAATGGGCTGCTCGTGCAGCGGCCACGACGGCACGTTGTGGTCGAGCTGGATCACCTTGATGGTTCTCCCCTGCCCCTCCTCGTAATCCACAAAGCAGTAGCTCCAGTTTTTGCTGTTGTAGTAGCAGGTCAGCCCCGCGCTCTGCTGGAAGTGGACCGGCGAGAACTGCATCCGCGTCTCGGCCCGGAAGGTAAAGTGCTGCCAGCGGCGCGCCACGGTCGACTGGGTAAAGGTCGAGTTGAGCGAGTCGTTGCCGTAGAGCCGTAAGTAGCCCGGGCGGGCGGTGAGCGAGCCGAGGGTGTCGTCGAACGGAATGCGCAGGGTCTGTAGCTGCGGGTCAAGCGTGCTGCCGTCAAAATCATCCCGCCAGTTACCCTGAGCGGCTGCGGGCTGCTCCGCCACCTGTGGGCCGGGCACGGTCAGCTGCGCGTGTTTGCCGCCTTCCACGTACGGCCAGCCGTCGCGCCACGCAATGCGGGCGATGCCGGTCTCGCGCCCCAGCGGGCAGTAGCCGCGCCCGCCGGAGGCCAGCAGCGGCACGCCGGGCAGGCGCAGCGGGCGGCTGGTGAGGTAGGCCATGTACCATTCTCCCGTATGGGTTTGCAGCAGCGAGCCGTGGCCGCTCTTTTGCAGCGGATTCTCCGGCAGGTGCCAGCTGGTCATCATCGTTACGTCCGGGTGCAGCTCGTACGGCCCGTCGATATTTCTGGAACGCAGTACCACGACTGCGTGCTCGTAGCTGGTGCCGCCCTCGGCAACCATCAGGTAGTACCAGCCCGCGTGGTGATAAAGATGCGCCCCTTCGGTGTAGCAGAGCGGCGTGCCGGTAAACAGCGTTTTGCGCTCGGGCGAGAGCGTGCTGGTCTGCGGGTCAAACTCCTGCATCACAATGGTGTTGTGCGGGTTGCTGTGGTGGCGCGGCCCCCACGGTCGGTAGAGGTAGTATTTACGCCCATCGTCGTCGTGGAACAGGGACGGGTCAAACCCGCCGTTGCCCATTGGGATCGGCTCGCTCCATGGCCCTTCGATGGACGGCGCGGTAACGAGGAAGTTGCGGCCATTTTTCCACGGCGAGTCGACAATCTTCACGTCGGTATAGAGCAGCCAGAATTTGCCGTCGGCGTAGCTCAGGCAAGGCGCCCAGATGCCGCCGGAGTCCGGGTTGCCCTTCATGTCCAGCATCGACACGCGGTCCAGCGGCGTGCTGACCAGCGACCAGTTTTTCAGGTCGCGGGAGTGGTAGATGCGCACGCCCGGGAACCACTCGAAGGTCGAGGTGGCGATGTAGTAGTCCTCGCCCTGACGGCACAGGGACGGGTCCGGGTTGAAGCCGGTCAGGATCGGGTTAGTAATTTCCATGTTGCCTCCGGTTAATGGGATGCGGCTGTCGCGGCGTCGGGTACGGCCTCGCCCTGCGCCGCGCGGTGTTTGATCAGCTGCTGGCTGATGGCCTCCACGCGGTCGTCGGTGAGCTTGTAGAACGACAGCATGATGAACATGCCCGCGTAGAGCACCACCGGCACCACGCAGAACAGAATTTTGATGGTGGTGAGCACCTCAACCGGCTGCACGCTGCTGCTGGCGGAGTAGTTCACCCAGGCCAGGATCCAGCCCACCACCGCCCCGCCAATCGCCAGGCCAATCTTCAGGCTGAACAGGTAGGTCGAGAACACCAGCCCGTCGAGGCGACGCCCGCTGCGGCTCTCCTCGTAATCCACCACGTCGGAGGCCATCAGCCACTGTAGCGGCGTGGTGGTGTTAAAGACGAACAGGAACAGGATGTTGAGGGCGAAAATCAGGGCAATATGCTCTGCTGGCGTAAAGAAAATCAGCAGGCTGATGAGCGAGTAAGCGACGATGATCCACTTAAAGGCGGTGACGCGGTCGAAGCGGCCCAGCAGGCGTGAGGAGCAGAGTGAGCCAAACATGGTGGCGAGGCTGCCGTAGAGTAAAAACTGGGTCGCCATCTCCGGGTGATCCATCACGTATTTCACGAAGTAGAGCGTCGCCCCGCCGCGCACCACGTTGGAGCAGGTCGCCATCATCTTGAACGCGCACATGATGCGCCACTGGCCGTTGCCGAGCAGCAGCCTGAGATCTTTCGCCACCGACGAGCCAGGCTGCACCTCAAAGGTGTAGCGCTCTTTGGTGGTGAAGAAGCAGACGTAGAGGAGCACCACGCCGGTCAGCCCCAGCACGCACATGGCGCCGAAATAGCCCACCTGCTCGTCCCCCTTGCCGATGATGCTGACCAGCGGCAGCGCGATGCCGCTGATGGCGAGCGAGCCCGCCGCGGCGAGGAAGAAACGCCAGGACTGAAGGGCGTGGCGCTCTTTTGGGTCGGCGGTGATCACCCCCGGCATGGCGCAGTACGGGACGTTAACGAAGGTGTAAACCAGGGTCAGGAGAATGTAGGTCGCGCAGGCGTAGATGATTTTGCCCTGCGCGGAGAAGTCCGGTGTGTAGAAGGTCAGCATGCAGACGATGCCAAACGGGATGGCGCCCCACAGCAGGAACGGGCGGAACTGGCCGTGCCGCGTGCGGGTGCGGTCTACCAGCAGCCCCATCAGCGGGTCGGTCACGGCATCGAGCACGCGGGAGACTAAAAACAGCGTGCCCATTATGCCCGCCGACAGGCCAAACACGTCGGTGTAGAAATAGGCCAGCAGGAACATGGTAGCCTGCCAGACGAAGCCGCAGGCGGTGTCACCCAGCCCGTAGCCAATTTTGTCTTTCATGGTTAATTGCGTCATCAGAATTACACCCTTTGGTAGTGTGCTGAATTACAACATCGTGTTAATGGAGTGTAATGAGCTGTTCAATTAACCAGCAATGGTCATATCTTATTTCTGAATTACGTTATTTTGCTTTTGTGACGCCAACGATATATCGCAACTTATTGTTTAAATTAACAAATTACAGATACGAAAAGCCGCCCACGGAATATATTCCGTAGACGACAATCGCGTGAAAAATAATTAAATGCCGAGCGCTTTTTTACCGGCGTTAATTACCTCAATAATTTTATCGGTGTCATAAATACAGCCTTTCCAGGTGCCGCCGCTCACCGACTGCAATGTCGCCCACAGCCGGGTATCGTCCGGCAAAAAGTCGTGGGCGTGCAGGTCCGGGTGCGTCTGCCGCCGAGCCAGCTCGCACGCGCCCTCCTCCGGCGTCAGCGGGTTATCCGCCGTGCCGATGAAGTTCACGCTGCCTGTTAATGTCAGGCGGTCGACGGCAATCTCAATGATATCGTTGTCGCGCAGCTTGCCAATCGGCCCGCCCGCCAGCGCCTCCGGCGACACGTGCCCGAAGCAGGCGCCCGTCGACACGCCCGAGAAGCGCGCATCGGTGATTAACGACACCGTCTTGCCCCACGAGATATGCTTCAGCGCGGAGGTGAGCTGATAGGTCTCCTCCATGCCGGTGCCGGACGGCCCGCCGCCGATCACCACCATGATATCCCCCTGCTTAATCTCTTCCCGCTTAATGGCCTTGATGGCCTGCGCTTCCGAGACAAACACCCGCACCCGGCCGGTGTGGCGGTAAACGCCATCGTCATCCACCACCGACGGGTCGATCGCCGTGGCCTTGATCACCGAACCTTCCGGCGCGATGTTGCCCGTCGGGAAGCAGACCGTCGAGGTCAGCCCTTTCGCTTTGGCCTTCTCCGGCGGCAGGATCACGTCATCCGGCTCCACGCTGTCCTGCTCGCGCAGGCACTGGCGGAAGCGCTTACGGCGCTCGGACGTCTGCCACCAGTCGAGGTTCTCGCCCACCGTCTGGCCGGTAACGGTCATGGCGTCCAGATGCAGCAGGCCGAGATCGCGCAGGTGGAGCATCACTTCCGGCACGCCGCCTGCGAGAAACGCCCGCACGGTCGGGTGGTAGTCCGGGCCGTTGGGCAGCACGCTCACCAGACGCGGCACCCTGCGGTTGACGCGCGTCCAGTGCTCTACGTCCGGGATAGTGCAGCCCGCCGCGTGGGCAATGGCCGGGATGTGCAGCAGTAAGTTCGTGGAACCGCCGAACGCCGCGTGGATCACCATGGCGTTTTCGATGGCTTTATCGGTGAGGATATCGCGCGTGGTAATGCCGCGGTTATCCAGCTCGCTCACCGCCCGCGCCGACTGGCGGGCGATCTCCAGCCACACCGCCTGCCCGGACGGCGCCAGCGCGGAGTGCGGCAGCGCCAGCCCCAGCGCTTCCGCCACCACTTGCGAGGTGCCCGCCGTGCCGAGGAACTGGCAGCCGCC
The DNA here is from genome assembly GCF_001631805.1 of Enterobacter genomosp. S. Classification (NCBI taxonomy): domain Bacteria; kingdom Pseudomonadati; phylum Pseudomonadota; class Gammaproteobacteria; order Enterobacterales; family Enterobacteriaceae; genus Enterobacter; species Enterobacter genomosp. S. The sequence continues at coordinate 391,092 of NZ_LVVA01000018.1, forward strand.
GCCCGGCGACGCGCAGGCGCGACAGCCGAGCTCGGCGGCCTCCTGCAAGGAGAGCTCGTGGTTGGCAAAGCGCGCGCCGATGGTCTGCACCTTGCCCGCATCTTCCCCCACGGTCGGCGGCAGCGTCGCCCCGCCCGGCACCAGAATGGTCGGCAGGTCGTGCATGGAGGCCAGCGCGATCATGGTGGCGGGTAGCCCTTTATCGCAGGTGGCCACGCCGATCACCGCCCGGCGCGTGGGCAGGGAGCGGATCAGACGGCGAAACACGATCGCCGCGTCGTTACGATACGGCAGGGAGTCGAACATGCCGTGCGTGCCCTGCGAGCGCCCGTCGCACGGATCGCTGACGAAGGCCGCAAACGGGATCCCGCCGTTGCGGGTGATCTCTTTCGCCGCCGCCTGCATCTGCATGCCGATTTCCCAGTGTCCGGTGTGGTAGCCCAGCGCAACCGGGCGCCCGTCCCCGGCGCGGATGCCGCCCTGGGTGCCGATGATCAGCACCTCTTTGCCGGTCAGCTTGTTGGCGTCCCAGCCCATCCCGGCGTTCTGCGTCATGCCGAACAGGTTGCCGCTGGGGGATTCCATCAGCATCTGCGGGGTCAGAGGCAGCGCGCCCTGCGGCCCCGCCGCGTGGGTGATCACCGCATAAAACGCATCGTCCTGTGGGGTGAAAATTTTCTCAATGGTCATCGTTATCGTCCGGCTCAGCAGAGCTTGAGCTGTTGTAACAGGATTTTCAGCTGCGCCTTACGCGGCTCGTCCAGCGGCGTGGCGGGCGGCAGCACGTGCGTGGAGACAGGACGACCACAAAGCACGATCGCCTCTTTAATGACGTTCACAAACGGCGTATCCAGCTGATACATCTGCGGGATTTGCAGCAGGATCTGATGATACTCAGCCGCTTTCGCCACGTCTTTATCCCGCCAGGCTTTCAGAAGATCCACCGACACCTGCGGGGCAAAGTTGCCGCTCGCCGAAATCGCCCCGTCGCCGCCGAGCAGCAGGGTATTAAACAGATGATCATCGTAGCCGCACAGCACGGTGAAGTGCGGATGAGCGGCTTTAACGGTGAGGATCATGCTGCGCAGGTGGGCGACGGAGTCGATGGTGTCTTTGATGCCGATAATATTGCTGCGCGAATCGGCCAGGGTTTTCACCAGCGCCGGAGTCAGATCCTGACCGGTCAGCGCCGGGAAGTTATAGAGCATCACCGGCAGCGTGACGCTGTCGGCTACCTGCTCGAAATAGCGGATCAGGTTCGCTTCCGACACCTTCCAGTAGTAGGGGTTGATCACCACGATGCCGTCCGCGCCCGCCTGCTGCGCGTGCTGGCTGAGTTCAATGGTTTCCCGGGCGTTGGTGCCGCCGGTGCCGATCAGCACCGGCACACGACGATCGACATGATCGATAGCAAAGCGGGCAATGGTTTTACGCTCTTCAGCGCTGAGCTGGGAGAACTCGCCGCCGCTGCCCAGGAAGAACAGGCCGTCAACGCCCGCTTTGATGAGATCGTCGATCAGCGCGGCGGTGCCCTGCTCATCAAGCTGGCCGTCGGCGGTAAAAATGGTGGAGACAGGGGGAATGATTCCCGTGAACAACGCGGACTGCGGCATAAGATCTCCTTGTTGAATCATTTTGTTCTACATTATAGAACAGTGTTCATTAATTTAACGATCATACTATGACGCAGAAAAAGGGGAGGTAAATGGGAGATGAGGAGGGAGTGCGGGAAGTTTAAGCTGGATCACATTATGCGTGGGTGCGGTCTGGTGCCCCAGCCCTCTCCCCGTGGGAGAGGGCTGGGGTGAGGGGAAATTATTCCACCAGCATTTTAACAACCACTTTTCTGACCTTAGCAGGCTCCCCCACCGCGCACAACGGCTTATGCACTTCACCCGGCCAGAACACCACAAAATCCCCTTCGCTCAGCACCACGGTTTTCTCCTGCTCGCCTTCCGGCAGGAACGCGATGTCTTTATCCGCCAGCCAGTCGGTGTCCGGGGTGCCGTGCGGCAGGGTGCTGAACGTCATCCCTTCCTGCCCCTTCAGCACAATCTGGATATCCAGGTAGCGCGCGTGGTACTCGGCGCGGCGCTCGGCGAACGGCTGGGTCATGTCTTCTGACACCAGATAAAACAGGCTGTTGCCGTTGATGTCGTGCTTGCCGGTCGGCGTGGCGTCGGTAACGTGCGACTTAACGTGCTCAATGGCCTGGCGCAGTTCTTCTGGTAGCCAGGACTGGAGATGATGAATGTTGCCCACAATCATGGTATAGCCCTCAAATTAAAACACCGTTTCATTTCCATCTTTTATACGAAAATTGTTCTCTCCCCGCCACCCCTTTTTAGGCAACTTTTGCGCAAGCGCATGTTTATCGGGAAATGTGTTAATTTGCTGTTAATTGCAGTCAGGCATTTATGCAGTGGTTATGCATAACCTCACCCGATACTCGCCACTGAATTAATATAACCATTTGAAACTACAGCCTAAATCACAAAACCTGCGGCCACGTCACACTTTATCACTCTGGTTATTTCCTTTATAACGCCATAATTATTTATTGATTTTTCTTAAGTCCAAAATAGTTAATTGCATTAATTGCATAGCCATTCTCATCTTGATATTTTATCGTTTAAAATCAACACTGTAACTTAATATATCTAAATATGTAATTCTACAAATTAATAACAACCTCAAATAATGCCACCCATTTCCGCTTAGCTATTCATCCCCCAATAATAACAATTTAATCATTATCTGATGCGAATCATGCAAATGAAAACAAACGTCTTAATATCGGTTTTCGCGTGAGCAATGTCACAATAACCATTATTTAAGCGCCTAATATGAATCACGAAATCAATTGAGCTTAGCCGCCATGAAATTAAACACATCACATGGCGCATGCCCTTTTTATTCTGAAAAACAGTTAAAGGAATAATTATGGAAAAGCATTACGTCGGTTCTGAAATTGGTCAATTGCGTAGCGTTATGCTGCACCGCCCTAATTTAAGCCTGAAGCGGTTAACCCCCTCAAACTGTCAGGAACTGTTATTTGATGATGTACTGTCGGTTGAACGGGCGGGTGAAGAGCATGACATCTTCGCCAACACGCTGCGCGAGCAGGGTGTGGAAGTCCTGCTGTTGACCGACCTTCTCACGCAAACGCTTGATATTGCACAAGCGAAAGCCTGGCTTCTTGAAACGCAAATCTCCGATTATCGCCTCGGGCCAACCTTTGCCGGCGACGTGCGCGGCTGGCTGGCGGATATGCCGCACCGTGAACTGGCGCGGCGATTAAGCGGGGGATTAACTTACGGCGAAATCCCGGCAGCCATTAAAAATATGGTAGTGGATACCCACACGGCGAATGATTTTATTATGAAGCCGCTGCCGAACCATTTATTTACCCGCGATACCTCCTGCTGGATTTATAACGGCGTGTCCATTAACCCGATGGCGAAACCCGCCCGCCAGCGTGAAACCAATAATCTGCGCGCGATATATCGCTGGCATCCGGCATTTGCCGACGGCGATTTTATTAAGTATTTCGGCGACGAGAATATTAATTATGACCACGCCACCTTAGAAGGCGGCGACGTACTGGTGATTGGCCGCGGGGCGGTATTGATCGGCATGTCCGAGCGCACAACGCCGCAGGGCGTGGAGTTCCTCGCCAACAGCCTGTTTAAACACCGTCAGGCCGAACGCGTGATTGCCGTTGAGCTGCCAAAACACCGCTCCTGCATGCACCTCGACACGGTGATGACCCACATCGATGTGGACACCTTCTCCGTCTATCCGGAAGTGGTGCGCAAAGACGCCCAGTGCTGGACGCTCACCCCGGACGGACGCGGCGGCCTGCTGCGCACCCAGGAAACCGACCTGCTGCACGCCATCGAGAAAGCCCTCGGCATTAACCAGGTCCGCCTCATCACCACCGGTGGCGACGCCTTTGAAGCCGAACGCGAGCAGTGGAACGACGCCAACAACGTTCTGACCATCCGCCCGGGCGTGGTGATCGGCTACGAGCGTAACGTCTGGACCAACGAGAAGTACGACAAAGCGGGCATTACCGTGCTGCCGATCCCCGGCGACGAGCTGGGACGCGGTCGCGGCGGCGCGCGCTGCATGAGCTGCCCACTGGAACGCGACGGAATTTAAGGAGCCATCATGGAACGAAAACCCACTCTGGTTGTGGCCCTGGGCGGCAACGCGCTGCTTAAGCGCGGCGAGCCGCTGGAAGCGGATATCCAGCGCCAGAACATCGAGCAGGCTGCCCGCACCATCGCCGGATTAACAGAACAGTGGCGCGTGGTGCTGGTGCACGGCAACGGGCCGCAGGTCGGGCTGCTGGCATTGCAAAACAGCGCCTACGACAAAGTGACGCCCTACCCGCTGGACGTTCTCGGCGCGGAAAGCCAGGGGATGATCGGCTACATGCTCCAGCAGGCGCTGAAAAACAGCCTGCCACAACGCGAGGTGAGCGTCCTGCTCACCCAGGTGGAAGTGGACGCCGCCGATCCGGCGTTCAGCAACCCGACCAAGTACATCGGTCCGGTGTACAGCGAAGCGCAGGCGAAAGCGCTGGCCGCAGAAAAAGGCTGGACGTTCAGGGCAGACGGCGCCTATTTCCGCCGCGTGGTGCCCTCTCCGCAGCCGAAGCGCATCGTGGAGAGCGATGCCATTACGGCGCTGATCCAGCGTGACCACCTGGTCATCTGCAACGGCGGCGGCGGCGTGCCGGTAGTGGAGAACGCCAACGGCTATCGCGGCGTTGAGGCGGTGATCGACAAAGACCTCTCCGCCGCCCTGCTGGCGCGCCAGATCGAGGCCGACGCCCTGCTGATCCTCACCGATGCCGACGCGGTGTACCTCGACTGGGGCAAGCCGACCCAGCGCCCGCTGGCGCAGGTGACGCCGGAATTGCTTAAAGACATGCCGTTCGACGCCGGATCGATGGGGCCGAAAGTGGCCGCCTGCCGCGAATTTGTTGAGGCCTGCAACGGCATTGCCGGGATCGGCGCGCTGGCCGACGGCGCGGAGATCCTGGCGGGCGAGAAAGGCACGCTGATTCGTAACTGAACTCTCATTTAAAAAGGATTTAGCCATGACCATCAACCTGAAAAACCGCAACTTCCTCAAACTGCTGGACTACACCCCGGCGGAAATTCAGTACCTGATCGACCTCGCCATCGAGCTGAAGTCGGCCAAAAAGGCCGGGCGCGAAAAGCAGACCCTGGTCGGAAAAAACATCGCCCTGATCTTTGAAAAAACCTCCACCCGCACCCGCTGCGCCTTCGAAGTGGGCGCATTTGACCAGGGCGCGCAGGTCACCTACCTCGGTCCAAGCGGGTCGCAGATCGGCCATAAAGAGTCGATGAAAGACACCGCCCGTGTGCTGGGCCGCATGTATGACGGCATCGAGTACCGCGGCTACGGCCAGGCCATCGTCGAGGAGCTGGGCGAGTACGCGGGCGTGCCGGTATGGAACGGCCTGACCGACGAGTTCCACCCGACGCAAATTCTCGCTGACCTGATGACCATGCTGGAGCATTCACCGGGCAAAACCCTGCCGGAGTTGAGCTTTGCCTATCTCGGCGACGCGCGGAATAACATGGGCAACTCCCTGATGGTCGGCGCGGCCAAGATGGGGATGGATATCCGCCTCGTGGCACCGAAATCCTTCTGGCCAGAAGCAGGGCTGGTTGAGCAGTGCCGCGCCATCGCCAAAGAAACGGGCGCACGCATCACCCTCACCGACGATGTGGAAGAAGGCGTGCAGGGCACCGATTTCCTCTACACCGACGTGTGGGTCTCCATGGGAGAGCCGAAGGAGGCGTGGGCCGAGCGCGTCAGCCTGATGAAGCCGTATCAAATCAACGCGGACGTGATGAAGGCCACCGGCAACCCGAACGTCAAGTTCATGCACTGCCTGCCCGCGTTCCACAACGAGCACACTAAAGTGGGCCGCGAGATCGAGATGGCGTACGGCCTGAAGGGGCTGGAGGTGACGGAAGAGGTCTTTGAATCACCGAACTCCATCGTCTTTGACGAAGCAGAAAACCGCATGCACACCATTAAGGCGGTCATGGTGGCGACACTCGGCGACTAATCACCGCCCGGCGCGCCGCGGGGTGCGCCGGGTTTCAGGAGAACATCATGGGCAAGTTCAAGTTTCCCTCCGCTTACACCATTCTCTTTTTTCTGATTGCCGTGGTTGCCGTGCTGACGTGGATTGTTCCGGCCGGGCAGTACCATATGGCGATGAACGAGGCGCTCGGCAAAGAGGTGCCGGTTGCCGGCACCTATGCGCACGTGGCATCGCATCCGCAGGGGCTGGTGTCGGTGCTGATGGCCCCGATTGCCGGGCTGTACGATCCGGAGTCCGGCCAGGCCGGGGCGATCGACGTCGCGCTGTTTATCCTGATCATCGGGGGATTTCTCGGGATCGTCACCAAAACCGGGGCAATTGACGCCGGGATCGAGCGCGTCACCACCAGGCTGCGCGGGCGCGAAGAGTGGATGATCCCGATCCTGATGGCGCTGTTTGCCGCAGGTGGCACCATTTACGGCATGGCCGAAGAGTCGCTGCCCTTCTATACCTTACTGGTGCCGGTGATGCTGGCGGCGCGGTTCGATCCGGTGGTTGCCGCGTCCACCGTGCTGCTCGGGGCGGGGATCGGCACGCTCGGGTCCACCATTAACCCGTTCGCGACGGTGATCGCCGCCAACGCCGCCGGGATCCCCTTCACCAACGGGATCATGCTGCGCATCGCGCTGCTGGTCATCGGCTGGATCATCTGCGTGGCGTGGGTGATGCGCTATGCCCGCAAGGTGCGCAAAGATCCGTCGCTGTCGATCGTGGCGGATAAACAGGAGGAGAACCTCGCCCACTTCCTCGGCAACAAGGGCGAGCAGTCGCTGGAATTTACCCCGGTGCGCAAACTCATCCTGGTGATTTTCGCCCTCGCCTTCGCGGTGATGATCTACGGCGTGGCGGTGCTGGGCTGGTGGATGGCGGAGATCTCGGCGGTGTTCCTCGCCAGCGCCATTATCGTTGGGCTTATCGCCCGCATGAGCGAAGAGGAGCTGACGTCGACGTTTATCAACGGCGCGCGAGATTTGCTGGGCGTCGCGCTGATTATCGGCATCGCGCGCGGTATCGTAGTGATTATGGATAAGGGCATGATTACCCACACCATTTTGCACAGCGCCGAGGGGATGGTTACCGGATTATCGACGGTGGCGTTCATTAACGTGATGTACTGGCTGGAGGTGGTGCTGTCGTTTCTTGTGCCTTCTTCGTCCGGCCTGGCCGTTCTGACGATGCCGATCATGGCGCCCCTTGCCGATTTCGCTAACGTCAACCGCGACCTGGTGGTTACGGCTTACCAGTCGGCGTCCGGCATCGTTAACCTTATCACCCCCACCTCTGCCGTTGTGATGGGCGGGCTGGCTATCGCCCGCGTGCCCTACATGCGTTATCTGAAATGGGTCGCGCCGCTGCTGGGGATTTTGACGGTGGTGATTATGGTGGCGTTAAGCCTGGGCGCGTTGTTGTGATTTGCCGGATGGCGCTGCGCTCATCCGGCCTACGGATCGGTGCGGTGCCACCGGTTATTTCGGGAACTGATATGGGAACTATGATGGATTACGAAGAGTACTCTCCCAAAGAGCAACTACAGCTAACGGTCTGCCAGCGTCTGATCGCGGAAAAGAGCTATCTCTCTCAGGAAGAGATCCGCCGCGACTTGCAGGAGCGGGGTTTTGAGACCATCAGCCAGTCCACCGTTTCACGTCTGCTCAAGCTGCTCGGCGTCATAAAAATTCGCAATGCCAAAGGGCTAAAGATTTATTCGCTGAATCCCCAGCTGCGCCCTGCCCCCGACGCCGCGCGCACCGTCTCCGAAATGGTGGTGAGCGTGGAGCACAATAGCGAATTTATCCTTATTCATACCGTTGCCGGATATGGCCGCGCGGTGGCGCGTATTCTGGATTATCACCAGTTACCGGAAATTTTAGGCGTGGTGGCGGGAAGCAGTATTGTCTGGGTTGCGCCCCGGGTGGTGAAGCGTACCGCGCTGGTGCATAAGCAAATTAATTATTTACTCAGAATGCATTAATATTCATAAAGAACCGTTTGCATTGAGTAAAGCGTGCATTAAATCGCTTGATCCCAAAAACGAGCTGCGTATAATGCCCGACAATTTGCCGGGAGGAAGCATGGTCAAGCGTGTACGACATAACGTCTTACCGCGTCTGAAATCAGACGCTGGCCTGCCGTTTTTCTTCCCGTTGCTAAACCTATTCCCAGAGCCCCTCATTTGAGGGGCTTTTTTTTGCCCGGCGTCAGGAGATAAACATGAATCCGCTTTATCAAAAACACATCATTTCCATAAACGACCTCAGCCGCGAAGAGCTGGAACTGGTTCTGGAAACCGCGGCAAAACTGAAGGCCAATCCGCAGCCGGAGCTGCTGAAGCACAAGGTGATCGCGAGCTGTTTCTTTGAAGCCTCGACGCGCACCCGCCTCTCCTTTGAAACCTCCATGCACCGCCTGGGCGCGAGCGTGGTGGGCTTCTCGGACAGCAGCAACACGTCGCTGGGCAAAAAAGGCGAAACCCTGGCGGATACCATTTCAGTGATCAGCACCTACGTTGACGCGATTGTGATGCGCCACCCGCAGGAGGGCGCGGCGCGTCTGGCGACCGAGTTTTCTGGCGGCATTCCGGTGCTGAACGCCGGTGACGGCGCCAACCAGCATCCGACGCAAACCCTGCTGGACCTGTTCACCATTCAGGAGACGCAGGGCACGCTTGAAAACCTGAACATCGCCATGGTCGGTGACCTGAAGTACGGCCGCACCGTCCACTCCCTGACCCAGGCGCTGGCGAAATTTAGCGGCAACCGCTTCTTCTTCATCGCCCCGGACGCGCTGGCGATGCCGCAGTACATCCTCGACATGCTGGACGAGAAAGGCATTACGTGGAGCCTGCACGCCAGCATCGAAGAGGTGGTGGGCAACGTGGATATTCTCTATATGACCCGCGTGCAGAAAGAGCGTCTGGATCCGTCCGAATACGCCAACGTGAAGGCGCAGTTCGTGCTGCGCGCCAGCGATCTCGACGGCGCGCGCGACAACATGAAGGTGCTGCACCCGCTGCCGCGCATCGATGAGATTGCCACCGACGTGGATAAAACGCCGCACGCCTGGTACTTCCAGCAGGCCGGGAACGGCATCTTCGCCCGCCAGGCGTTACTGGCACTGGTTCTGAATCGCGAATTAGCTCTGTAAGGGGAGACGACTATGACACACGATAACAAACTCCAGGTTGAAGCCATCAAGCGTGGCACCGTGATTGACCACATCCCTGCGCAGGTGGGCTTTAAGCTGCTGACGCTGTTCAAACTGACCGAAACCGACCAGCGCATCACCATCGGCCTGAACCTGCCGTCCGGCGAAATGGGCCGTAAGGACCTGATCAAGATCGAGAACACCTTCCTGACCGACGAGCAGGTCAACCAGCTGTCGCTGTACGCGCCGGACGCCACGGTTAACCGCATCGACGATTACGACGTGGTGGGCAAATCCCGCCCGAGCCTGCCGGAGCGCATCGAAAGCGTGCTGGTCTGCCCGAACAGCAACTGCATCAGCCACGCCGAGCCGGTTTCGTCCAGCTTTGCAGTGAAAAAGCGCGCCAACGACATCGCGCTCAAATGCAAATACTGCGAAAAAGAGTTTTCCCATTATGTGGTGCTGGCCAACTAATTGAGGTTGGTAATGAAATCCCGGCTGTTATAATGGCCGGGAACATTCTTAACGCTGTAATTCTGGAGAAAAAATGAGCAAAGTACTCGCGACGGAAAATGCACCAGCGGCTATCGGCCCGTACGTTCAGGGCGTTGATCTGGGCAGCATGATCATCACCTCAGGCCAGATCCCGGTAAACCCGAAAACCGGTGAAGTACCGGCCGACGTGGCGGCGCAGGCGCGTCAGTCGCTGGAAAACGTGCAGGCTATCGTTGAATCTGCGGGTCTGAAAGTGGGTGATATCGTCAAAACGACGGTGTTCGTGAAAGATCTGAACGACTTCGCCACCGTTAACGCTACGTATGAAGCGTTCTTCACCGAGCACAACGCTACTTTCCCGGCGCGCTCCTGCGTGGAAGTTGCGCGTCTGCCAAAAGACGTGAAAATTGAAATTGAAGCGATCGCCGTACGTCGTTAATATATTTCAATAAACAGAAGGCAGCTCGGGCTGCCTTTTTTATTTCGGTTATTTTTACTCTCCGGGTAAAATGACACAGAGCCAGCTCCATTATTAGACTCTCTCTCGCCTAGTAATATTCTCTAATAATGGATGAGTAATGAAACTTTCAAAAATTGCACTTGCCCTCGCAACAGTGACCGTTGCGTCTTCGGCATTTGCTCACGGATATATTGAATCTCCTGCCAGCCGCGCCTATATGTGTAAGCTGGGTCAAAATATTGATTGCGGCTCCGTACAGTATGAACCGCAGAGCGTAGAGAAAACCTCCGGCTTCCCGACAGGGGCAGAGCCAGCAGACGGACACCTCGCCAGCGCGGGTATCTCTCAATACTCTCAGCTGGATAAGCAGAGCCTGAATGCGTGGACTAAAAACCCGATGACCGCGGGCCCGCATGAATTTGTCTGGCACCATACTGCGCCGCACAAAACCACCAACTGGCGTTATTACATTACCAAACAAAACTGGGATCCAAATAAACCGCTAACCCGCGATCAGTTTGAATTAACCCCGTTCTGTACAATTAACGGAAATAGCCAGGCGCCAGCCGTAACGAAATCCATGACCTGTAATGTTCCTGAGCGCACGGGTTATCAGGTAATTTACGGCGTATGGGAAATTGCAGATACCACAAACAGCTTCTATCAGGCTATCGACGTTGATTTCGGGAATGGCGGCAACGTTACCCCGGACGAAACGCCTGCGATCGTATCCGAGTGGAGCAAAACCCTGAGTGGCCAGATTGCCGGTAATAACCTGAACGTGGGCGATAAAGTTATCGCACGCTTCTTCGACGCCCACGGCGAAGTGACCGCCATGCGCACCGAGATGACCATCGGCTCTGCTGAACAAGGCGACGCTAACCAGTGGTCCTACGATCTGGCGCAGAAGATCAACACCGCGCAGCACGATGTGCGCGTCGGCGTGAAGGATGAGGCCGGTGACATCAGCCCGGTTCACGGCGCCAACAGCGTCTTCGTGAAAGACGGTAGCACCTTACAGTCCGTTGCTATCTCTTATGAAGAGCAGAAAGCGCAGGTGAGCGAGAGCATCGCCGTTACCGATCTGCAATACAGCAAAATCGAACATGGCAACGCGACCGTGACCTTCCACGTCAACACCCAGGGCGACGTGAATTTTGAAGCACATGTGATGAACCACCACGGTGCGGAAAAAGGCTACCTGAAGCAGGACATGAACAACAGCAATCAGGACGTCACCATGACCCTGACCGACGTGGCCGCCGGCCACCACATGCTGAAATACTACGCGACCAATAAAGACGGCACGATGTTCGCGCAGGACGTCCTGAACCTGATGCTGGAAAGCGATGCAGCCGCGGACAGCACCGGCCACCACGACTTTACCTTCCCGGACAATATCGCGTCGTACAAGGCAGGTACCGTGGTGCTTCAACCTAAAGACGGTAAGACCTACGAATGTAAGCCTTTCCCGTACAGCGGCTTCTGCGTGCAGTACAGCCCAACCGCAAACCAGTATGAGCCAGGCGTTGGCGCACACTGGAAAGAGGCGTGGGTTCTGAAGAACTAGTCCCCTCACCCCGGCCCTCTCCCCAAAGGGGAGAGGGTTAGGGTGAGGGGTATTTTTTTCTACTGATTCCGCGTGGCGCGTAGCAGCGTCTCCAGCGGATAGACCGCCGCAATCACCACCTCATCCTGCACCTTCGCCGCGCTGTCCAGCTCGCTCTGGATCGACGCGATCTCTTTGTCATCCAGCGTCCCCTGACGCGCCACCAGATCCGTCAGCCTCAGGCCAATCGAGGCCAGCTTATCCACTTCCTGAATCACCGGTTTGATGGCCTTCAGCTGATAGCTGTTTTCGCTCAAGGCCAGCACGTCGCTGGTGTTGTTCTGCCAGCGGTTAAAGACGTGGCGCAGCGCCTCGGCGCTTTCCGTGTCTTCCGCGTCGCTGACCAGACGGTCGGCCCATTTATTCATCTGACGCACGGTAGCACTTTCAGCGTTTAGCGCGTCCGCGAGCCGGTTGAGCGGCTCGAACTGATGATAGTTTCCGGCCTGGAACTTGAGATGCTGGCGGGTGTAATACTGCGCCGGCTCGAGCGCCTGAGCGAGGATTTGCAGCGGCAAGGTATCCGCATTATTTGCCAGCCGCGTAAACTGTACCAGCTGCTGGGTGTGCTGCTGTAGCCCAACCGACACGGTGGACCAGCTGTCCATCGCCTGTAGCCGGGTATACATGTTGTCGACGTCGTTCACGTCCTTCGCCGACCATAGCCGCTCAGCCACCGCAAAAGCGCGCGGCCACAGGCGGATGTCCAGCACCGGCGCGACCACGTTTTCCGCCCACAGCGCGGCTTCACCGCCGAGCAGGTTGGCCTCGTTCGCCGGGTCCGGCACCACGGGCGGTATGCCTTTTGGCACCTCGTCCAGACGCGAACCGTCGATTGGGTAGCGCGCGTTGCCCACCAGGAAATAACCGCTGAGCTTATCGTTCGCAACTGAAACGACCGGGCGCGTTTCGCCCATCCAGGTATCGACGGTGAAGGTCACCTGATTGTCATCCCGCCATTCAATATCCTGCACCGCGCGGCGGGATTTCCCGGCAAAATCAATAAACCCGCGCCAGCCGGCCTCCCCTTTCACCAGCGTGAAGCTCCCCTCCACCGGCTTGCCCTTCAGGCGCGGCATGGAGAAAGCCCAGCTCTGGACGCTGTCGGTGTCCGCTATCACATCCACGCCATTGAGCCCCTGCGGCACAATTTCGTTGCGGTAGTGATAGGCGGTGGACTGCGGCTGGTCGAGGTAGAAGCCGGTTGAGAGAATGCCCTTATAGCCGTTCTGCGCCACCTGCCCCAGCGCGTCCTGCCCCTGCCAGGACTGGATCAGAATGCTTTTCGGCAGATCGGGATGGTAGATCTCGTCCCAGCCGACCATCTGCCGGTGGTGCTTCTCAAGGATCGTCTCCAGCTTGCGGTTGAAATACGCCTGCAACGCGTGGCTGTCCGCCAGTTTGTTGTCGCGCATAAATCTCTGGATCGCCGCGTTCGCTTTCCACTGGCTGTCGTCCACTTCATCGCCGCCAATATGCAGATACGGATCGGGGAAGATCGCCGCCAGTTCGCTGACCATCGCGTCGGCAAAGGTGTAGGTCGCCTCTTTGGTGGGATCCAGCACCGGCTTCAGCACGCCCCAGTGGCGCTCCATGGCGTACGGCCCCGGCGCGCTCATCAGTTCCGGATAGGCGACGGCAATCGCTGAGGCGTGGCCCGGCATATCGATTTCCGGCACCACGCGTATGCCGCGTTCGGCAGCGTAACGCACAATCTCGCGCATCTGCTCAGGGGTGTAGAACAGCCCGTCGCTGGCAAGCTGGGTTAATTTTGGATAACGCTTCGAGGTAAAGCGCCAGCCCTGATCGTCAGTCAGATGCCAGTGCAGGACGTTGAGCTTGGCCGCAGCCATGCCGTCGATCTGACGCTTGATATCGGGTAACTGGATGAAATGGCGCGCCGAATCGAGCAGCAGCCCGCGCCACGGGAAGCGCGGCGAATCTTCGATGGTAACCCACGGAATCGAGGTGTTTTCGGCACCGTTCTGCATCAGCTGGAGCAAGGTTTCCATCGCGCGCAATGCGCCAAAGCGGGTGTTAGCGGAGATGTTCACGCCGCTGGCATCGACCTTCAGCGTATAGCTTTCATCGCTGTCCGGCAGCGGCTGCGGCTTAACCTTTCTGACGATGGCGATGCGGATGGTCGGCTTGTCAGGTTTTTCGGCCTGCGGCTGTAGCGTCCAGCCGGTTTGCAGCGCAATGCGCTGGCGCAGGCGGTTGACCGCGTCCCCCAGATCGTCGCCGCTGACGCTCACGGAGAGTTGATTGTTAAGCACCAGCGCGCCCTGCGTCGTCGGACGTTCAACCTTCGCAGGCCAGGGCATCAGGGGAAGGTCGCCTGCCGGCGCGGCAAAAGCGGAGGCGCCGAGCATAAGCCCGGCGGTTAAGAGACTGTACCGTAACATGAATGTTCCTTATCTGACGGGCCAAATACAGGCAAAACATTCTGTTAACATGCGTACAAATTGTCGTCAAGCGAATGCGCCGACGGAGATCACAGGTTGTTGAATTTGGGAGGAAAGCCAGATACCGGGGGGCGGCTTCGCCTTACCCGGCCTACGTCTGGATTGTGGCAAAATAAGCTTACTGCCACCCATATCGACGCGCATAGAATCCTTTCACCATCTGCGTCAGCACCATATAGCCCGCGAGGATCGCTACCAGCCACGGGAAGTAGCTCAGCGGCAGCGCCTGAAGTTGCAGGTAACCTGCAAGAGGCGAGAACGGCAGCGCAATCCCGAGCGCCATCACAATGCCCGTCATCACAATCAGCGGCCACGCGGCACGGCTCTGGATAAACGGAATGCGGCGGGTGCGGATCATGTGCACAATCAGCGTCTGGGACAGCAGCCCTACCACGAACCAGCCGGACTGGAACAGCGTCTGGTGTTCCGGCGTGTTGGCGTGGAACACAAACCACATCAGGCAGAAGGTCAGGATGTCGAAAATAGAGCTGATCGGCCCAAAGAACAGCATAAAGCGTCCCAGATCGGCGGGGTTCCAGCGCTGCGGCTTCTGGATCTGCTCGTCGTCCACGTTATCAAACGGGATCGCTACCTGAGAGACATCGTACATCAGGTTCTGGATCAGCAGGTGCAGCGGCAGCATCGGCAGGAACGGCAGAAACGCGCTCGCCACCAGCACGCTGAAGACGTTACCGAAGTTGGAGCTGGCGGTCATTTTGATGTATTTGAGCATGTTGGCGAAGGTGCGACGCCCTTCGATAACGCCCTCCTCCAGCACCATCAGGCTCTTTTCCAGCAGGATGATATCCGCCGCCTCGCGGGCAATATCCACCGCGCCGTCCACGGAGATGCCGATATCCGCCGCACGCAGGGCCGGCGCATCGTTGATGCCGTCGCCCATAAAGCCCACCACGTGCCCTTCACGACGCAGCAGCGTCACAATGCGTTCTTTGTGCATTGGCGTCAGGCGAGCAAACAGCGTCGTGCGCTGGGCAAGCTGCGCCAGTTCGTCGTCGGTGAGGTGCTCAATGTCGCTCCCCACCACCACGTCGCCCGCGTCCAGCCCCACTTCGTGACACACTTTGGCCGCCACCAGCTCGCTGTCGCCGGTGAGAATTTTGACGGTGATGCCGCTCGCCTTCAGCGCCTTCAGCGCCGGTGCGGTGGTCTCTTTCGGCGGATCGAGGAAGGCGATGTAACCCTCGAGGATCAGGTCGGATTCGTCGATACGCTGATAGTCCCCCCCCCGCGCGGGCAGGAATTTGCTCGCCACCGCCACCACGCGCAGCCCCTGACGGTTCAGGCTATCGGTGACGCGCTTGATGCGGCGCAGCATGGTGTCGTCCAGCGGCACGATCTCCCCGTTGTGGCGCACCTGCGTTGAAACGTTCAGGATCTCCTGCAACGCCCCCTTGCAGATCAGCTGATGCACGTCCGGCTGCTCGCTGACCACCACCGACATGCGGCGACGCTCAAAGTCGAACGGGATTTCGTCCACCTTCTGCCAGCGCCCAGAGAGCATGCGGGCAGACTCTTCATCCACGCCTTCCAGCACCGCCACGTCGAGCAGGTTTTTCAGCCCGGTCTGGTAGTGGCTGTTCAGCCACGCGCTGTACAGCACACGCTCGCTGGTCTTCCCGGCAATATCGGTATGATTCTCCAGCACAATTTTGTCCTGGGTCAGGGTGCCGGTTTTATCGGTGCAAAGAATGTCCATCGCGCCAAAGTTCTGGATGGCGTCGAGGTGTTTGACGATCACCTTTTGTTTAGAGAGTTTGACCGCCCCGCGCGCCAGCGTGGAGGTAACGATCATCGGCAGCATTTCCGGCGTTAAGCCAACGGCCACGGAGAGCGCGAACAGCGCCGCTTCCCACCAGTCGCCTTTGGTGTAGCCGTTGATCAGCAGGACAATCGGCGTCATGACCATCATAAAGCGGATCAGCAGCATGCTGACGCGGCCAATGCCTTTCTGGAACGCATTCGGCTCGCTCTCCTGCTCGCTGACGCGCCCGGCCAGCTGCCCAAACCAGGTGTTGCCGCCGGTGGCGGTGACAATTGCCTGCGCCGTGCCGCTGACCACCGTGGTGCCCATAAAGCACAGGGTGTCGCACTCGAGCGGGTTCATCTGCTGCGGGTCGCGGGTCCGTGCGACCTTCTCCACGGGCAGGGATTCACCGGTCAATGAGGCCTGGGCGACGAACAGATCCCGCGCCTGGATGAT
This sequence comes from Enterobacter genomosp. S, assembly GCF_001631805.1. Taxonomy (NCBI): domain Bacteria; kingdom Pseudomonadati; phylum Pseudomonadota; class Gammaproteobacteria; order Enterobacterales; family Enterobacteriaceae; genus Enterobacter; species Enterobacter genomosp. S. Next base: position 407,640 of record NZ_LVVA01000018.1, read on the forward strand.
GCGCAAATCCGCCGGGATCATGTCTCCCGCCGCCAGCTTCACCAGATCGCCCGGCACCAGCTGGTCAATGGGCAGCTCAACCCAGGCGTTTTCACCGAGATCGTTAATTACGCGCGAGACGGTCGCGGTGTTGCTGACCATCGCCTTCAGGGCGTCTGCCGCTTTGGTGGAGCGCGCTTCCTGAATAAAGTTAAGCAGCGTGGAGATGCCCACCATCAGGGCAATCACGCCTGCGGCAAACAGATCTTCAGTGGCGTAAGAGATAATCCCGAGCACCGTCAGCAGCAGGTTGAACGGGTTGCGATAGCAGAGCCACAGGTGGACCCACCAGGGAGAGGGTTTCTGCGCCGGGATTTGGTTGTCGCCATGTTCCGCGCGGCTTTTTAACACTTCTTGCGCGTTCAGCCCTTCCGGGTGGCCGCCAAAGGCGCGCCAGACTTCGTTTTCATCCATCGCCGCCACGTTCAGGCAGCGCTCGGTCAGAGAGGCGGGAATTGCCGCTCCCGCCATGGTGTTGGCATTTGGCAGCGGAGCGCGCGCAATCAGGCGGCGTGGCAGATGGCGGCTCAGCTGCGTAAACAGCTGCCGGGTGATATTTTTCAGCATAGTCATTCCCCCGCATCCGCAAAGGCGGACGCAGTCTTTCCCGCAGGCGTGGCAAAGCCTTACCTGTCAGGCACTTAATTTATCAAGCAGGAACGTATGAACGTTGCTGCCTCACGCCGGTGAGACAGCAAAAGGCTGGCTTACCGGAAAGAAGGTTTTCTCCTGGTCAGGAGAGGTACGGGATCGGGATCCATGTGGCCTCCGGTAAGTAAAAAGTAGAGTGTCGGCACGCAGTATAGAGATTTATCCATACCGTTTGTGGCTAATCGGGCGGTATTATAACGCCCTACAAATAAACCAAACGTAAACCAGACTTTGCCCATAGCGAATCCGCAGGATAGCATTAGGCTCAATTGACCATTTTGTCGTTGTTACAGGGAAAACAGCATGCAGAACCGCCTTACGATTAAAGACATCGCGCGTTTAAGCGGCGTGGGGAAATCGACCGTCTCACGCGTGCTGAACAACGAAAGCGGTGTCAGCGAGCGCACCCGCGAACGCGTCGAGGCGGTGATGAATCAGCACGGTTTTTCCCCTTCCCGCTCCGCGCGCGCCATGCGCGGGCAGAGCGATAAAGTGGTCGCCATTATTGTCTCGCGTCTGGATTCTCTCTCTGAAAACCTCGCCGTGCAGACCATGCTTCCCGCCTTTTACGAGCAGGGCTACGATCCGATCATGATGGAGAGCAAGTTCTCCGCGCAAATGGTGGAGGAGCATCTGGGTATGCTTCAGCGCCGCAACATTGATGGCGTGGTACTGTTCGGGTTTACCGGCCTGAAAGAGGACGTACTGAAGCCCTGGCAGCCGTCGCTGGTGCTGTTGGCGCGCGACGCCAGCGGGTTTGCCTCCGTCTGTTACGATGACGAAGGGGCGATAGTGATCCTGATGCAGCGCCTGTATGAACAGGGCCATCGGCATATCAGCTATCTCGGCGTGCCGCATGCCGACGTCACCACCGGCAAGCGTCGCCATGAAGCGTATCTGGCGTTTTGTAAAAAAAACAACCTCCCTGCGGTGGCCGCGCTGCCGGGGCTGGGCATGAAGCAGGGATATGAGCAGGTCGCCAGCGTGCTAACCCCACACACCACCGCCCTGGTGTGCGCCACGGATACCCTTGCATTAGGCGCGAGCAAATATTTGCAGGAGCAGCGCATCGGGGAGCTGCAATTAGCGAGCGTGGGAAACACGCCGCTGATGAAGTTCTTACACCCGGAGATTATCAGCGTTGACCCCGGCTACGGCGAGTCTGGCCGTCAGGCTGCCGCGCAGCTGATCGAGCAGATCAACGGTCGTGCAGAGCCGCGTCAGATCGTTATTCCTGCCCACCTGTCGTAGAAAGTGTCAGGAAGGAAAATAAGCGCAGGGAGAAGAAAATCAATAAGCGTATCAACGACTCCTGCGCCATTTCTTTCGATATTATGCACAACAGCGATCGTTCCATAAATCACGATACAGGATATTGCCTTCCGTATACTTCCATGTGATCGCCTCATAGCGCAATTCGAGCGTTTCGAGATGAGTACTGCTCGTGCCGTTGGGTGACAGATATGGCGCAACCGTTGTGAACTTCACGTTTTCAAGAATGATATTAAAATACTCGGCTTCGATCCCTGAATCCAAAATACGGTACATTTTGATTGTCGCTTTCTTCATTATTCGCCCTTCACACACCGCACGATACAGAAGGGGCGTTGTCTGATCGAATTCTTTAATGATTGTGATTGGGCGGTGAACACGAGTACCAGTGAGTTTTCCCCAACTGGGGTCAACCGGGATGGTCACACCGTGAGAGAATGATTTTAATTCAATAGAGCCCAGGCGCAGCGGTATCAGGCAGCTACCGACAACCGGCGAACCGTTCTCATCTTCAAGCCATAAGTGTGCGGGAGTAGACATGTAATTTCCTTATTAGTTGATATCAATATTGGCGTGTTCAGCCTTTTATATAACGGCCAAAAATAATCATTACGGCAATGAAGAAAACACCGATTGGCCAGACTGGGCTTCCAGGGAAGAAATGAGCCTGAATAAGGGCGAATATAATTGTTAGCACGGTTGGGCCGTAGACTGAAAAGAAAGTTCTCCCTTGCCAACATAAAAAACGTTTTATATAGTTCAGCATGACTATTGGATCATCCTGCTAATGATGTCTGCAATTTGGTCATTAGACGCCCATTGCGCTTTCATCGCGTTCGCCTGATGAAATATCGGCTCAATGAGAAAATAGAGCATTTCCAGTCCTTGCGCATAAAGTGCAGAATAATAGGCAGGGAATTCAACATGCAGGCGATAAGCACTGTCTGCGGCTTTCTGCACTACACCATAAAAACCTATAAGGGCAATACCCCGGGATGCCCATGTTCCTGCAATGGCGCTGAGTTCGAGACTGAGGTTTAAACCAAGTCGAACGTAAGAGGCGACAGCTAATGTAAATCCGGCACCTGTAAGAGTAACTGCTGCAACATGAACATTTACGGCCATCAGGCGCTGCTTGATGTATTCTAATTGGTCTGAGGTTTTGTTTTTGAAAATTTCCTCAAAGTAGATTTGCAGCATGTTATAGGCGACATCAACGCCACTGAGTACCTTATAAACGGCATCCCTGATACGTATATCTTCAGTCTTTTGTCTCTGGCAAACGTCATTGTATTCATCGGTGAAACATGAGGTGTAATACAACAGTCGAGTCGCGCCTTTACTTATCGTATCTATCTGATTTTTAACCTGCTCACTCACACCTGTAATAGCATGGTCGAGTTTTAACGCAAGTATTTTATTGGCCTGTAGATAACTGATGATCTCGTTGTTTCCGTACATACGCGCCCCAGACTTTTTTAACCATTTGAAAGCAGCCTATGCCTGTACGCGATGTGAATGTTCCAGCCAGATCACGTTTAGGTCTGGGAAACGGATTTTTAAGATATTGACCCGGTATTCCTTCAAAACATTAACGATTAAGCTCATGAATTGAGAATCTTTTTATATCACTCTCCTCACAGGTCCGTAAGCTACAGACATAAATCTCAAAGGGCATACACGTGCTTGAACACATCTCAAGAAACGCATCCAGATAACCCCCGCTAAAGGGATTATTGTGATCTCCGCCCGATTTCGGGAACGTTCCCATTTTCGCCGTCACGCTGAAAGAGTAGGCTTGCGCTCAGGTCATTACCCCTATCAACCGGTCATGAGGTTTCATGATGAGTAAAGTCAAACAAGCAGATATCGATCGGCTTATCGTCCTGGTCGGCGGACGCGAGAACATCGCCACCGTCAGCCACTGCATTACCCGCCTGCGCTTCGTGCTGAACGATCCGGCCAAGGCCGATCCGAAGGCCATTGAAGAGCTCAAGATGGTTAAAGGCTGCTTCACCAACGCCGGGCAATTTCAGGTGGTGATTGGTACCGAAGTGGGCGATTACTATCAGGCTCTGCTGGCGACTACCGGGCACGCTTCCGCCGATAAGGAGCAGGCGAAGAAGGCGGCGCGCCAGAATATGAAATGGCACGAGCAGCTGATTTCCCACTTCGCGGAGATATTCTTCCCGCTGCTGCCGGCGCTGATCAGCGGGGGCTTAATTCTCGGCTTCCGTAACGTCATCGGCGATGTGCCGATGAGCGACGGCAAAACCCTGGCGCAGATGTACCCGGCGCTGCAAAGCATCTATGACTTCCTGTGGCTGATTGGCGAGGCGATCTTCTTCTACCTGCCGGTCGGGATTTGCTGGTCGGCGGTGCGCAAGATGGGCGGCACGCCGATTCTGGGCATCGTGCTGGGCGTTACGCTGGTCTCTCCGCAGTTAATGAACGCTTACTTACTTGGTCAGCAGGTGCCGGAGGTGTGGAACTTTGGCCTGTTTAGCATCGCCAAGGTGGGCTATCAGGCGCAGGTGATCCCGGCCCTGCTGGCGGGTCTGGCGCTGGGCTTCATTGAAACGCGCCTGAAGCGCATCGTGCCGGATTACCTCTATCTGGTGGTGGTCCCGGTCTGCTCGCTGATCCTGGCGGTGTTCCTGGCGCATGCCTTTATCGGTCCGTTTGGCCGGATGATTGGCGACGGCGTGGCCTTCGCGGTCCGTCACCTGATGACCGGCAGCTTCGCGCCAATCGGTGCCGCGCTGTTCGGCTTCCTGTACGCTCCGCTGGTGATCACCGGCGTACACCAGACCACGCTGGCCATCGATATGCAGATGATTCAAAGCCTCGGCGGTACGCCGGTCTGGCCGATTATCGCCCTGTCTAATATCGCGCAGGCGTCTGCGGTCACCGGCATCATTATCGTCAGCCGTAAGCACAACGAGCGTGAGATTTCCGTTCCGGCGGCTATTTCCGCTTACCTCGGCGTCACCGAACCGGCGATGTACGGCATCAACCTGAAGTACCGCTTCCCGATGCTCTGCGCGATGATCGGCTCTGGTCTGGCGGGCCTGCTGTGCGGCCTGAATAGCGTGATGGCGAACGGCATTGGCGTCGGTGGCCTGCCGGGTATCCTCTCCATTCAGCCCACTTTCTGGCAGGTATTTGCGCTGGCCATGGCGGTGGCGATTATCATCCCAATGGTGCTGACCACCGTGGTTTACCAGCGTAAGTTCCGTCAGGGCACGTTGCAGATTGTTTAATTCTCTCTTTCGGGGCGCAGTTGCGCCCCTTCGCATTTGCAGGAAAGCACTATGAATACCCTTCCTCTCTGGTGGCAGAACGGCGTTATCTATCAGATTTACCCAAAGAGTTTCCAGGACACGACCGGCAGCGGCACGGGCGATCTGCGCGGCGTGACTCAGCGCCTGGACTACCTGAAAACCCTTGGCATTGACGCCATCTGGCTGACGCCGTTCTACATCTCCCCGCAGGTGGATAACGGTTACGACGTGGCGAACTACACCGCCATCGACCCGACCTACGGCACGCTGGACGACTTTGACGAGCTGGTTGCCGAGGCGCACGGTCGCGGCATCCGCATCGTGCTGGATATGGTCTTTAACCATACCTCCACGCAACACGCCTGGTTCCGCGAATCGCTGAACAAAGAGAGTCCGTACCGCCAGTTTTACATCTGGCGCGACGGCACGCCGGACGTGCTGCCCAACAACTGGCGCTCGAAATTTGGCGGCAACGCCTGGCGTTGGCACGCCGAAAGCGAGCAGTATTATCTGCATCTCTTCGCGCCGGAGCAGGCGGATCTCAACTGGGAAAACCCGGCGGTGCGCGCCGAGCTGAAAAAAGTGTGCGAGTTCTGGGCCGATCGCGGCGTGGACGGCTTGCGCCTCGACGTCATTAACCTGATTTCGAAAGATCAGACCTTCCCGGACGATCCCTTCGGCGACGGTCGTCGCTTCTACACCGACGGACCGCGCATTCACGAATATCTTCAGGAAATGAGCCGCGACGTCTTTACCCCGCGCAACCTGATGACGGTGGGCGAGATGTCTTCCACCTCGCTGGAGAACTGCCAGCAGTACGCGGCGCTCGACGGGCGCGAGCTGTCGATGACCTTTAATTTCCACCACCTGAAGGTGGACTATCCCGGCGGCGAAAAGTGGACGCTGGCGAAGCCGGACTTCGTGGCGCTGAAAACCCTCTTCCACCACTGGCAGCAGGGAATGCACAACAAAGCGTGGAACGCGCTGTTCTGGTGTAACCACGATCAGCCGCGCATCGTGTCGCGCTTTGGCGACGAAGGTGAACACCGCGTGGCGGCGGCGAAAATGCTCGGCATGGTGCTGCACGGCATGCAGGGCACGCCGTACATCTATCAGGGTGAAGAGCTGGGCATGACCAACCCGCACTTCAGCCGCATCACCGACTACCGCGACGTGGAGAGCCTGAACATGTTCGCTGAACAGCGGGCTAACGGCCGCGACACCGATGAACTCCTGGCGATTCTGGCGAGTAAATCCCGGGATAATGGCCGTACGCCGATGCAGTGGGATGCCTCGCACAGCGCGGGGTTTACCGCAGGCGAACCGTGGATTGGCGTCTGTGATAATTACGAAACGGTGAACGCCCGCGCGGCGCTGGACGACCCCGGTTCGGTGTTTTACACCTATCAGTCGCTGATTCGCCTGCGCAAATCCCTGTCGGTGCTGACGTGGGGGGATTATGAGGATCTCCTGCCTGAGCACCCTTCCCTGTGGTGCTATCGCCGCCAGTGGCAGGGGCAAACGCTGATGGTGGTGGCGAACCTGAGCCGCGAGCGCCAGCAGTGGCAGCCGGCCCCGGTAGAGGGAGCATGGCGGGTGGCGCTCAGTAACTATGAAGAGGTTCCCTCCCGACCCGATACGCTGCAACTGCGCCCGTTTGAAGCCATCTGGTGGGTGCAGGAATAAATATCAGGAGGGACAGCATGCTGTCTCTCTTTTTTTATGTTTAGCGATACGCTAAATGTACGACGATAGCTTTTACATCATGGCATGCCAAAAATAAAAATAGCCCTGCTAATTAATAACCTCGGCAGGACATGATGAAAAAGACAATTATTAAAGTTACGTGTATTAGCGCATTATTATTGAGCACACAGGGATGGTGCGGAAATACGTCCGTCGACCTTCGCTTTGGCCATAATACACGCTCTGACGTAAATGATTCACGTATTAAGGTTATGCATCAGGCGGATAACGGTTTTTACTTTTCCGTTGAAGCTGCACAAAACCACAACGATACCTTTTTTGGTGATACCGACCGAAATAATCCCGATGACAAAGGATTAACGGAGGCGGCACAGGAGATTGAAACGCGCTGGCGCTTCAATCTGGGCAATGGTTTTGCCGTTGCGCCTGGCATGGTGACGGTTTTCACCCCCAGTAATACCCACTATCGCCCCTTCATTCAGGGCTGGAAAGCGTTCGATAACGGTCTGAACCTCTCTGCCCGCTATCGTTATAACACCATCAATGACGCACACAGCGACAAAGAACTCGACGGCAGCGGCTATACCCGCCGTCAGTCACACCAGTTCGACATTTGGTTCGCGTACAACATTGGCAAATTCGGTATGTCCTATAACCCACGCTTCCGCTGGCAGGATAACGTCGATCAGGGAACCGGGGATGACACCTACTGGGAGCATACCGTAGCGTTCAACTACAGCCTTGACGACGGCTGGACGCCTTACGTCGAGCTGGTGTCACTGGATAAAACCTATATCAACAATGACGGCAACCATGAAAATGATTATGCCGTACGTCTGGGGATAGTGAAGCAACTCTGACGGCCTGACTACACCGTATCGTGCTGTAGCAACCTACAGCCGATACGGTCCACGGCGCTTAACAGTTCAAGCTGTCCTTCCCGCTGATACAGCGATACCGCGTTGATGTCGATCAATAGCGGCCAGCATAGCGATGAGATCGCCGCCAGCGTCGATCCCTCGCGGGTAATCGCAATGATCTTTAACCCTTTTCGCAGCGCGTTACGCGCCATTTCAATCAGCGACTGCGTCTCCCCGGACTTACTGATCAGTACCAGCGTCCCCTTCGATACACGTGTCAGCTGGTGCATATCATTCAAAATGAGATGCGGCAGACTCGCCAGGGATAAAAACCGCGACAGGTAGTTGAGGCTGGTGAGTGAAGCACCGCGCGCGTACAGATAAATATGGCTGGAATGGGTGAGCAGCCTGTACACCTCCGCCACAATATCGTCCGCCTGCGGCCCAGTGTCGGGTGCGGCAGGCGCTGGGGTAAAATGATCGCGTAAAAAACGATACCGAAGCTCGGTATAGCTTTTATAGCCCATTTTTTTACACACTCGATTAACGGATGTTGTCGTTGTAAAGGTATCCCGGGCAATCTCTTTTGCCGATATATTAGAAATATTAGACGCATGATGCTGAATGTATTCAAATATCAAACGTTCACTTCCCTGAAATGAATTCATATATTACACCCTGTTAAATCCCGGCATGATATTAACATAACAGAAAAATAGCCTCTGGAAGACGCTTCACATAATGCAGCGCCGCGTATCACGATACGTAATTAGTATTAGCAAACATTAAAAACTGTTTTAGGTTCTCTTTATACTTTCCCGGTTTTCACATCCAGGGAATTATGACAATGACGAAACAAAAAGTTGTCGCGGTGACGGCCTGCCCGACAGGTATCGCACACACCTTCATGGCGGCGAATAAAATTATTGCATGGGCTAAAGAACACAATATTAAGGTTAAGGTCGAAACCCAGGGCAGCGACGGCGTAAAAAATCGCTTAACAAAACAGGATATCGCCTCCGCCACGGCCATTATTCTGGCCACCGACGTGCCCATTCAGGATGCCGAGCGTTTTGAAAACATCCTCCACCTTCGAACCCGCACGCAAGCGCTGATCAAGCATACCGATCGCTATCTGCGTCAGGCGCTGGCCATGGAAAAAAACGTCACCGCCACCTCCGTAGCAGACGAAGACGAGCACCAGCATTCGGCTTACCAGATTTTTATTGGCCATATTATGGCGGCCATCAGCTATATGCTGCCGGTTGTGGTCATGGGCGGGCTGATGATGGCAACGGCCAAAATCACCGGCCAGTTTATCAACATCGACCATTCGCCGTTCAGCGTGCTGGATAAAGTGGGCTTTATGACCATTAAGTTCATGTATCCGGTTTTCGCCATGTATCTGGCGTTTTCCATTGCCGGAAAACCGGCGCTGATCCCCGGACTTATCGGCGGTATCATGTCAGACGAGGTCTACAAGCGCTTCTTTGATATCGAAGGCTTTATGCCGTCCGGCTTTTTCGGCGCGATTGGCATCGGCTTTTTTGTGGGCTATCTGGTGCGCTGGCTGAATGATTCCATTCACGTCCGCCAGCAGCTCACCACCATCAAAACTATGCTGGTCGTCCCGCTGATCACCGGCATAACGCTGGTGATGGTCATGGAATATTTGATTAACCCGATTTTCGGCTCACTTAACCAGCTGATGGTGGTCTTTTTTACCTCAGCAGGTGACACCGGGCGCGGATTCTATTCCGCGATGATCGCCGCAGGCACCGCGTTCGACCTGGGCGGCCCGGTCAATAAGGCGGCGGGTTCAGTCGCACTCGGCCTGAATGGCATGAGCGAGACGTTTGATTTAACCGCCCGCGAACTCTCCATCGTGATCCCCTCTATTGGCGTCGGCTTTGCCGCCTTCCTTAACGGCCGCTTTGGGCTACCGGATGTCTTTAGCCGGGAAGAGAAAACCGTTGGCAGCACCTCGTTGCTGCTGGGCGTGATTGGGATCTCCGAAGGCGCTATCCCGTTCATCCTGAAAAACCCACGCCTGATCCCGGTGTTCATGACCGGTGCCGTTGCCGGCGCGCTGGTCGCCATTGCACTCGGCGTGAAGCAGACGTTGCCACTGCCGGCCATCTGGGGCTGGCCGCTGGCAACCAACGTGGCGGGCTACCTGGCGAGCGTCTTTACTGGCGCACTGATTTGCGCCCTGGGCGTGCTCTATGTCAGCCCAAAGAACGCCAGCTAAGGGGAAGGTCATGAATCAGATCCACGTCATTGCCCATACGCACTGGGATCAGGAGTGGTATTTCACCCGTCAGGACAGCATGGTGCTGGCGTCATATAACTTTGCGGACGTCATCGACACGCTGGAGCAGGACCCCGATTACAGTTGCTACCACCTTGACGGGCAGATGGCGGTAGTGGAGGATTTTCTCGCCATCAATCCCCATTATCGCACCAGGCTGGAAACGCTGGTCAGAGAAAAAAGGATCTTCGTAGGGCCATGGTATACCCAGACGGACACCTACAACGTGCATGGCGAATCCATTATTCGCAATCTCAAGTACGGCATCTTCGCCGCCCGTAAGCTGGGGCACGCCATGCAGGTCGGGTATCTTCCGGACACCTTCGGCCACAATGCGCAAATGCCCACGATTTTGCAGGGCTGCAATATCGACAACATCGTCTTCTGGCGCGGCATCGATCACGACAGACAGGCGAAAAGCAGCCAGTTCCTGTGGCGGGCGCCGTCAGGTGCGACCGTTATCGCCTGCGCGATGGCATTCGGTTACGGCGCGGCTAAAAACATCTCTTCAGACGCGAGTCATTTGCAGGGAAAAATCTTCCCGATGGTCAATCTCCTGCGCTCGCGGGCCGGAATAAATGACCTGCTGCTGCCCTGCGGCGGCGATCAGGTCAGTATCGACCCGGCGCTGCCGAAAATTCTACAGATCGCCAGCGCACGCTCCCCCAATGAAGACCGCTACGTTATCAGTTCGCTGGAGCGCTACGTCGACATTCTGCGCGCACAGCGTGAACACTTTGAACGCTGGGAAGGAGAGCTGAAATCGCCGCGCTATACCCGCATCCATAAAACGATCGGATCCGTGCGCTACGACATCAAAAAGAAAAATGATGAAGTCGAACAGTTCATCCTGCGGCGGCTGGAGCCGACAATCGCCATGGCGCGTCATCAGGGGATCCCGGTCAACCTCTCGGTGGTCGATACGCTCTGGAAGAAGCTGTTACGAAGCCATGCCCATGACTCCATCGGCGGCTGTAATAGCGATACCACTAACCGCGATATTCTGCATCGACTGGATCAAACCGAACAGCTGTGCCACAGCCTGTGGAACCTGGTGGTAAAAACCCTGAGCGCCGCCTGCGCTCGGGAAGGCGACCTGCTGATTTTCAACCCGCTGGGCACCCCAACGCGACGCGTGGTGATAACCACAGTTTATAGCCGGGCTGAGAATATCGCCCTGAAATATCAGGGGCAGTCTATCCCCTTCGACGTCCTGAAAAGAGACATTCTGCCAGGCGGAACGGCAGTCTCCCTTAACGCCGAAGGCGAATGTGAAACGCCCCTTCCCCCTTATTATCGCTGGCACGTTGCTGTGAAAACACCGGTTCTGCCGCCGGTCGGCTATCTCAGCATTAACGTTGAAGATGACCCGGCGCCTTTCCGGCAGCCTGAACAGACAACGGGCAGCGAGATAGAGAATGCGCATTATCGATTAACGCTGGCCGATGGAACGCTCACCCTGCACGACAAACGCAGCGGCAGATGCATCCCCTCGTTCTTTACCCTTGAAGACTGTGCGGATGCGGGCGACAGCTACGATTTCTCACCGCTCGCGGGCGATACGCCGACGCGATGCGACCATTTCATGCTCGTCGACTGCCTGAAAACGCCACTTGTCGAAAAGCTGATCGTTGAAGCCACCCTGTTTCTTCCGCCGGATCTCGCCGGACGCCAGGGTACTGCCCGAACGCCGTTATCCCTTCGTCTGGAGTGCACATTACGCGAAGACGATCCGAACCTGTATGTGGACAGTTCGCTGGAAAACAGCCACTGCGATCACCGGCTACGTTTACTGATCGGTAGCGATATTCACACCCGGCACGCTATCGCCTCGCAGCCCTTCGCGATAATCCAGCGCGAAACAGGGTATGACGAAGAAAACTGGCGAGAACACTATCGCGAAATGCCCGTGGATATCGAAACCAGCGAGGGAATCATTGCTGTTGCGGAAGCGGGCAAAGCGCTGGTAGTGAATAGCCGCGGCATGAAGGAATTTCAGATAATCGGCAGCGCGCCGGCTGCTATTGCCCTGACGTTGTTTAAATCCACGGGCGTGCTCGGGCGCAACGATCTCGAATGGCGGCCGGGCCGGGCGTCCGGCATCAATAATACGGTGGTCGAGACCCCCGATGCGCAGTTGCTGAAACCGTTGCGCTTCTCGTTCACCGTCGCGCTGGCCGACAGCGCCGATCATCTCACGCTTCGCCAGCTGGAAAACCAGGCAGCGGGACAGCCTTTCACCTATCAGCGGCAAACGCTGCATACGCTCGATCACCGCCTTGAGCGCTTTTCGTTGCGTCTGCCCGAGCGCAGGCTTCCGGCAGAATTCTCATTATTGAGCCTGCCGGAGCCGCTCATTCTCTCTGCCCTGCCCCATGCGCAGCACTCCTCTGGCACGGTCGTCCGGGTGTTTAACGCCGGTACGCAGTCGGTTCCCGTCCCGACAAGTCTGGCGGGGCTTCGTCAGATCAACTATCTGGAAGAGCCCGTGCAACCGGTAACGGCGATTTCACCTTCCGCGACATGCGATTTTTTGATTGAGGCTTAATATGAACTTGCTTGCATTGACGCATCCCGATCTGGTTTTTATCAATCCGCCGCACCGTACGCCTGAAGCGCTGATCCGCTGGCTGGCCGAGCCGCTCGCCAGGCAAAAAATCATTAACGATGAAGCGGCATTTATCCAGAGCGTTTTACAACGCGAAAGTGAAGGCCCTACCGCGCTGGGCGAGGCGCTCGCGGTCCCTCACGGAAAAGCCGAGACGGTGCAACAGGCGGCGTTTTGTCTGGCGCTCTTTGACGACCCGATAAGCTGGCCGGGCCTGGAAGGTGATGAAGCGGTGAGAATGGTCTTTCTGCTCGCCATTCCGCCAGCGGAAGCAGGCAGTACCCATATGCAGCTGTTGACGTCGCTCACCAGCCTGCTGACGGAAGACCGGGTGCGGGAGCAGCTTCTGGCGGCGCGCACCCGGGAAGAGGCATTGTCCGTCCTGAATGCTGAAGAACCGCCAGAACAGGACGATGAACCCGATCGCTCCTTTCTCATCCCCGTGGTGCTGGGCAGTATTGCTACCGCAGCCTTTTTACAGGCAGGGTTGAGCTGGATTTGCGGGGCGAGTTAACCGTTAAGCGCTCAGCACACGCCGTGCTGAGCGCTTGTTTTTGTTGAATAATTAATCAGATTTTTCCTGCGCGTATTTACAATTGCTCCAGCGCCCGCCGTTTGTACTCTCGTCTTTTTACTTTGTTCTGAATCAAAAAAATCGCAAACATGTTTGATGCAAATCACTATATGTAGCACTTAAAATGCCTCCCAACCCAACATATTGTATCTATCGTCTACAATTCCAACAATAAGACGGCGCTTACGCTGGCCGGAATTGTGGATAACACACGCTGGGAACGCGGGAAGCCTTTGGCGCGGCGGGAAATAAGCCCGGTGAATACTTCCCCACCTTTGTGGATAACCTGTTTTTAAAATGGAGTGATCATGACACCGCATGTGATGAAACGTGATGGCTGTAAAGTGCCGTTTAAATCAGAGCGCATTCAGGAAGCCATCCTGCGTGCAGCTAAAGCAGCGGGAGTCGATGACGCAGATTACTGCGCCACCGTCGCAGAAGTCGTTAGCAGCCAGATGCATGAACGCAGCCAGGTCGATATCAACGAGATCCAGACCGCGGTTGAGAACCAGCTGATGGCGGGGCCATACAAGCAGCTGGCGCGCGCCTATATTGAGTACCGCCACGATCGTGACGTCCAGCGTGAGAAACGCGGTCGCCTGAACCAGGAGATCCGCGGCCTGGTGGAGCAGACCAACTCTTCGCTGCTCAATGAAAATGCCAATAAAGACAGTAAAGTGATCCCGACCCAGCGCGACCTGCTGGCCGGTATCGTCGCCAAGCACTATGCCCGTCAGCATCTGCTGCCGCGCGATGTGGTCTCGGCGCACGAGCGCGGTGAGATCCACTACCACGATCTCGACTATTCGCCGTTCTTCCCGATGTTCAACTGCATGCTGATTGACCTGAAAGGCATGCTGACCCACGGCTTTAAGATGGGTAACGCCGAGATTGAACCGCCGAAGTCCATCTCTACCGCGACAGCGGTTACGGCGCAGATCATCGCCCAGGTAGCCAGCCATATTTATGGTGGGACCACCATCAACCGCATCGATGAAGTGCTGGCCCCGTTCGTGACCGAGAGCTTCAACAAGCACCGTAAGACGGCGGAAGAGTGGCAGATCCCGGACGCGGACGGCTATGCGCGTTCCCGCACCGAGAAAGAGTGCTACGACGCATTCCAGTCGCTGGAATATGAAGTGAATACGCTGCACACCGCCAACGGACAGACGCCGTTTGTCACCTTCGGGTTTGGCCTGGGCACCAGCTGGGAGTCGCGCCTGATTCAGCAGTCTATCCTGCGCAACCGCATCTCTGGCCTCGGCAAAAACCGTAAAACCGCAGTGTTCCCGAAGCTGGTGTTCGCCATCCGCGACGGCCTGAACCACAAGTTTGGCGATCCGAACTACGACATCAAACAGCTGGCGCTGGAGTGCGCGAGCAAGCGCATGTACCCGGACATCCTGAACTACGACCAGGTGGTAAAAGTCACCGGTTCGTTTAAAACGCCTATGGGCTGCCGCAGCTTCCTCGGCGTGTACGAGGATGAAAACGGCGAGCAGATCCACGACGGGCGCAACAATCTGGGCGTGATCAGCCTTAACCTGCCGCGCATCGCCCTGGAAGCCAAAGGTAATGAAGAGGCCTTCTGGACGTTGCTGGACGAGCGCTTGCAGCTGGCACGTAAGGCGCTGATGACCCGCATCGCCCGCCTTGAAGGGGTCAAAGCCCGCGTTGCGCCCATCCTCTATATGGAAGGTGCCTGCGGCGTGCGCCTGAAAGCGGACGATGACGTGTCTGAGATCTTCAAAAACGGACGCGCGTCGATCTCTCTCGGCTATATCGGCATTCACGAAACCATCAACGCGCTGTTCGGCGACAAGCACATCTATGACAGCGAGGCCCTGCGCGAGAAAGGCATCGCGATTGTGCAGCGCCTGCGCGATGCCGTAGACCAGTGGAAAGAGGAAACCGGCTACGGTTTCAGCCTGTACAGCACGCCGAGCGAAAACCTCTGCGACCGCTTCTGCCGCCTGGATACCGCCGAATTTGGCATTGTTGAAGGGGTGACAGATAAAGGTTACTACACCAACAGCTTCCACCTTGACGTGGAGAAGAAGGTGAACCCGTACGACAAGATCGACTTTGAGGCGGCCTATCCGCCTATCGCGAACGGCGGTTTTATCTGCTACGGCGAGTATCCAAACATCCAGCACAACCTGAAGGCGCTGGAAGACGTGTGGGACTATAGCTACCAGCACGTGCCGTACTACGGGACCAACACGCCCATCGACGAATGCTATGAGTGCGGCTTTACCGGTGAGTTTGAATGCACCAGTAAAGGCTTTACCTGCCCGAAATGCGGTAACCACGATGCAGCCCGCGTCTCCGTGACCCGCCGCGTGTGCGGCTATCTCGGCAGCCCGGATGCCCGTCCGTTTAACGCCGGCAAGCAGGAAGAGGTGAAGCGCCGGGTGAAACATCTGGGGAATGGGCAAATCGGTTGAACCGCTGCCACATTTATGCCCGGTGGCGCTACGCTTACCGGGCCTACAATCCGCACTCACACTGTACCCGGCTTAGTTAACCGCTATGAACTACCATCAGTACTACCCCGTCGATATCGTCAACGGCCCCGGCACCCGCTGCACCCTGTTCGTTTCAGGCTGCGTTCACGAGTGCCCCGGCTGCTACAACAAAAGCACCTGGCGCGTAAATTCCGGCATGCCGTTTACCGTTGAAATGGAAGACCGCATCATCAACGACCTGAACGACACGCGCATCAAACGGCAGGGGATTTCGCTCTCCGGCGGCGATCCGCTCCATCCGCAAAACGTGCCGGAGATCCTGAAGCTGGTGAAACGCATTCGCCGCGAGTGCGCGGGAAAAGATATCTGGGTCTGGACGGGATATAAGCTGGAAGAGCTGAATGCTGCTCAGAGGGAAGTCGTGGATTTGATTAACGTGCTGGTGGACGGCAAGTTCGTGCAGGATTTAAAAGATCCGGCCCTGATCTGGCGCGGCAGCAGCAACCAGGTTGTGCATCATCTGCGTTAAATGCTAAAGCCGTTTATTTGCTTCATGATAAACGGCTGATTTCTCTCTCTTTCCGATAGCGATAACAAATACCGTAACTACGTTATCCTGAACCTGATAAACCAAACGATAACCCAGAGATCTGAGTTTTATTTTATAGCAATCCGGCAGGCCGTGCAGGCGGGCCGATTCAATTCTGGGGTTCACTAAGACGTCAGCAAGTTTCTTTTTAAACTGGCATTTCACCGTATCGCCCAGCTTATGCCACTCCTTTAAAGCCCTCGGGTCGAACTCCAGTTCATAAATCATCCAGACTAACCTTAATTCCCTTTTGTGGATTCGCCAGTCGCTCCCGGACTGTCTGTATCAGTTCATCTTCACTGTCACTGATGGTGACAGTTTTCACCGGCATACGCCCTGTTTCCGCAACGTACTGAAACAGTAACCGCACGGCTTCCGTTGGGGTAATATTGAGTTTTTCCAGCACGGCATACGCCTCATTTTTGAGTTTGTCATCCAGACGGACGTTAAGCGTGGCCATTATGCCTCCAGTAAAATCGAATGTGTAATGCAGTTTAGCATTACATTCGCATTACATCGAATTCTGGATAACGCCTCTCAAAACCGGCTCAAACTCTCCATCGCCTCAGCCTTAAACGCCGCAAAATCCTCGCACTGGCACAGGCGCGCCATCGCGCGCTCGCGCAGGAAAGTGACGAAGATGTCGTAAATCGCCATTGCCTCTTCGTATTCGCTTTTGCTGATGGCGAGCAGGAAAATGACGTGCGCCGTTTCATCCCCCCACTGAATGCCCTGCGGGGCGAGCACGGTGTAGACCACCGTTTTTTGCGCCAGCAGGCCGAGGGAGTGCGGCAGCGCGATGCCGTCCCCGAGCATGGTGCTGACAATCGCTTCACGCTCGATGACCGAATCCAGAAACTCCGCGCCGACAAAGCCTTCGCCTTCAAGCTGCCCGCACAGTTCGCGGAACAGCGTTTGCCGATCAACGGGCTTGTCGAGAATGCGGAAATGGGACGCGTCGAAGTATTTCTCCAGCATCCACGGGCGGGTGCGGTCCACCAGCACCAGCTTGCCGATCTGCTCCAGCTGATAATCGGTCGGGAACGGGGCGATTATCACCACCGGCTTGGATTTTTCGCTCACGCGAGCGGTGGAGATCACAAAGTCTTCACCGATGGCATCCGCAAGCTCGTACTCGCGCAGAGTGAGCGTGCGCGTCACCTCAATCTGCGGGTATTTACGCTGAAGTACCGCCTCGATCATGCGCACCATCGCGTTACCGGCATCGCACACCAGCAGCACGCGCGGCTGGCGCTGGTAGCCAATGTTGTAGTGGCGCTCCAGCCCCACGCCGATGTGCAGCACCAGAAAACCAATCTCATTCTCGCTGATCGCATACGGCGTGTATTTCCCCCAGCTTGACACCGCCGCGAGGGTCATATCCCACGCCATCGGGTAGTGCTGCTTGATGTTGTCCAGCAGCGGATTGGGGATCATGATTTGATAGCGCACGCGGGTGATCATGGTTTTGATGTGCGTGAGCAGATCGGCGTGCAGCTGCGCATCGCTGAGCAGGTTATAGTTATAGTGGGTGTTGATGTAGCGCAGGATATAGTTGACCAGCGCTTCGTCGTCGTCGGCGTTAATCGCGCTCGGGGCAATCTCCTGGATCTGCCGCGCCGCGATGTGCACGCACAGCCAGCTCTCTTCCGATGGCGCAAGCGCCTTGCCCGCCAGCTCCTGAATGGCTACCGCGATATCCTTCGCCGCCTCGTGCACGTTCTCTTCCACGTCTTCCGCGTGGAATTCCGGCAGCGGATACCCCTCGCTGATGCGCCGCACCGACACCGCGCAGTACAGGCGCAGGAACAGCTCGCCTTCGTCGGTCAGACGAATGTGATGGCGCGTCAGCGCATCGTGCAGCACCGGCACCATCTTTTCCGCCACGCCCGCGTTCAGCGCCACGTCGGTCACCAGCGGGTTCAGGCTGTCCTGCTGCGCCAGCTCCCACAGGAGGTCGGTCAGGCAGGCGCGGATCGCCATCTCGCTGCCAAACAGCTTCATGCCGTGGCGCGGGCGGGTTTCCAGCGTCAGGTTGTAGCGATGGAACCACTCGCGCACTTCCACCATGTCGCTCTGCAAGGTGGCGCGGCTGACGAACCACTCGTCGGCCAGATCCTCCAGCTTAAGGGAAAATGCCGAGGTGAGAAAACGCACCACCAGATAGTGCACGCGCTCCGGCCCGGTTCGCGGAATGCGCAGCGCACGCGGGTGGGAGGCCTGCAATTGTTGGTAGCGCTGGGCGTCATCAATTTTTAGCTGATAGCCGCTGCCGCGGCTCAGGATAAACTGCGCCCCGTGGCCTGCCAGCAGCGCGTTGAGGGCGGTGATGTCCGCCCGGACGGTTCGCGTGGAGACCGACAGCCGCTGCGCCAGCTCGTCCTGCGGCAGCGTCTCGTTTTGCAACAGATCGAAAAGTTGCGCTAAACGTTGGTTCGGAAATCGCACGTCGTTGTCCTCTTACTGCTCAGGGTGAAATGACCATCTGGGATGGGCTGCCGACCGGGGTATAGTCTGGCTCGGCGCTCAGCTTGCCGTCCGGTGCCACGCGGAAACGGGTAATGTTGTCGCTGCGCTGGTTCATGACGTACAGCCAGCGCCCCTGCTTATCGAGCGTCAGGGTGCGCGGATAGTCACCCCGCGTCCAGACATCGTCCTGATGCGTCAGCGTCCCTTCTGCCGTTACGGTAAAGTGCCCGATGCTGTTATGCAAACGGTTAGCGACATACAGCTGTTTACCATCGGCGCTTAGCGCCAGCCCGGCAGCAAAACTGGTGCCTTTGTAACCGTCCGGCAGAGCTGAAACGGTTTTACCCTCTTTTAGCCTGCCGCTGCTGTCCAGCGCATAATGGGTGAGCGTAGAGGCCTCTTCGTTAATCAGCCACAGGGCATCGCCTTTCGGCGTAAAGACGAAGTGGCGCGGGCCAGCGCCTTTCGAAGAGGCGCTGATAAACGGCGGATCGTTCGGGATCAGCTTTCCTGCTCGATCGTCAAAACGGTACTGATAGATACGATCCAGACCAAGATCGGTGGAAAAAACGTATTTCCCGCTCGGATCGGCGGCGATCATGTGCGCATGCGGGCCGTTATGATCGCTGATCGCGAAACTGCCCTCAACGGCAGCTTCCGGCTTCGCCGCGCCCGGTTCGCCTCGATCCTGATGCGTGTCCGTGGCATCGCCCAGGCTGCCGTCTGCGTTAATGGGGAGCACCGCGACGGTTCCGCTGACGTAGTTCGCTACCAGCAGATGCCTGCCGTTCGGCGTCAGGGAGAGATACACCGGCCCGGCGCCGCCGGAGGCCACCTGATTCAGTTCGCTTAGCGCACCGTCATCGCCGATGCGCAGCGCCTGCACCACGCCCTGCTCCACTTCGCTTGCCAGATACAGCGTTTTACCGTCTTGCGAAAGGGTCAACTGCGCCGCATTCGGCAGTTTGCTCACCAGCGTTTTGTTATCGAGCGCGCCGGTTTGCGGGTCAACGGTAAAACGGTACAGCCCTTCACCGTTCGGATTATAGGTACCCACCCAGGCGTATTGCGTCTGGGCGACAGCGGCGGTGGCGAGCATTGAGAGTGAAGCGACGAGCAGGTTACGGGTGTGCATGGTGGCTCCTTTGGGTGTGTGCGGTACCCCGGCCCTCTCCCCAAAGGGGAGAGGGTTAGGGTGAGGGGTATGGTTTTGTTCTATTTCACCAGTTTCTTCGTCATTTCCAGTAACGTACGCACATCTTCCGGACGCGTATCACCGCTGGCCTTGTCGATAATCGAGCTGTAGATATGCGGGATGATTTTGCTCACGCCCGCGTCGAGGGCAATCTGCAAAATCGCCTCAAAGTTCTCCAGATCGATCCCCCCGGTCGGCTCCAGCCAGAAGTCGTGGCGGGCGCAGGCTTCCGCCACCGCCTGGTATTCGTCACGGCACTTGAGGCCGCCCATCGGGAAGTACTTGATCGAGCTGCCGCCGAAGTCTTTCAGCAGGGCAATCGCCGTTTCAACCGGCACGATGCCGTCCGGCGCTTTGCTGCTCAGCGGGCCGGTGGAGATTTTCACCATGCCGACGGTACCGGTCGGGGAGACCAGGCCGTTGACCACCGATTCATTCTGCCCCAGCAGCGCGCGGCTGGCGGCCACACCGGTAAAGACCTGGTTGACGTGCTGCGGCTGCACCTGACGGGAGATCTCGCTCACCATCGCCGACTGGTTCGGATCGCCCGCGCCCAGCCCCACGGAGAGCGCGTTATCAATCAGCGCCGCGTATTCACGCATTTCCGCGACCGCGCTCGCCACGTCCGGGTAATTTTTGGAGAGCACGCCCACCAGCACGTGACCTTCCGCCGCCTCGTAAATGGCGCTGGCATTGGCCTTTGAGCCGGCCAGCACGTTCAGGCAGACGCGGTCACGGTAAAAATTGGGGGTCAGTTTCATGCATTTTTCTCCTGTCCTAACACTTCGCTAATGCGGCGGTACACGATGTTCAGCTGGTCAGCACTTACGCTGCGCACGTCCGCTTCGATAATCCCTTCGTTGGCCTTGTAGCCACGGAAGTAAATGGCGTATTCCCCCTGCTTCAGCTGGGCGACAAGGTCGCCGGTGCCAACGCCGGTGGTGGCTTCGTCAAACTTAATCTCGGTGCGGGCGATGTCGCGACCGGCGCTGTCCCAGACCACGCGCGCGGTGACGCCGTTCAGGGTGTTGAGCGCGTCGATAAACGGCGTCATTTTCGCCACCATCTCAGCACCGCTCTCTTTGGTGGCCGTCAGGTAGTGTTCAATGGCGCAGGTCAGGCCGAGGATCCCCTCTTTACCCACCTTCATGGCGCGGCCAATGCCCGCCGTCTGGCGCTTCACCCACTCAACGTACTGGGTTTTGCCGATCACCAGGCCGCTGGTTGGCCCCTCGATCGCCTTTGCGCCGCTGTAAATCACCAGATCCGCGCCGGAACGGTAGTACGCGTGCAGATCTTCTTCCGCCGCGGCATCGACGATCAGCGGCAGGGAGTGTTTACGTGCGACGACTGCCGCCTGCTCGACGCTGAGCATGCTTTTCTGCACGCAGTGGTGCGATTTGATGTAGAGGATCGCCGCGGTGCGCGGGGTAATGGCCGCCGCCAGCTGGTCGGCGGAGCATTCGTTGGCGTAGCCCGCTTCCACCAGCTTGCCGCCGCCCAGCGCCACCATGGTACCTACCGGCGCGCCAAAGTTAACGTTATGGCCTTTCGGCAGGACGATCTCGTTATTTTCAATCGGCGTGACGTGCAGGTTTTCCAGCAGCCAGTCGCTGTCTTTCACCAGCACCGCCGCCACGGACTGGGCGATGCCCGCCGACGCGCAGGAGACTACCGTCGCGCCTTCCACATCCAGCAGTCTGGCGATGTATTCCCCGGTTTTGTTAACCAGATCCTTCATCTCGAAATAGTGATTCATGCCGTCCATCGCCGCCTGCACTACTTCCGGGCGCGGCGTGGAGACGCCCAGCGCCGTCATGCGGCCAGAGGTGTTGATAACCTGCTTTAAATTATACTTCTCATAAATCGAAGGCATGTTCCGTGCTCCCTTGTTCGGTCATGTAGCCCTTGCCCGCGCGGATCGCGGCAAGCGGCACCAGAATGTGTTCAGCTTGCAGAGTGTCGTTTTCAGCGTCAGTCAGCACCGTCGGCTGGCGCTTGAGGGTAAACAGCGTCAGGTCAGCGTCGAGGCCAGGCTGAATGCGGCCCTTGCGCGTCAGGCGCAGGCCGTCGGCGGCGTTCGAGGTCACGCAGTCAATCACCTGCGGCAATGACATGCCGATGGCGAGGAATTTCGACATCACGCTTGCCAGCGAGCCGACCGGGCCGTTGATGCGGTTGCGGCAGTAGATATCCGAGCTAATGGTGTGCGGCAGAATGCCCATCGCGATGGCGCGTTTCGCCACCTCAAAGCTGAAGCTCGCCGTGCCGTGGCCGACGTCCAGACGCACGCCACGCTTCAGGGCGGAGGTGATGGAGGCGCGCAGCTCACCGGACGGCGTCAGAATGCGGTTTGGCTTGCCGTTGTAGCAGTGGGTAATGATGTCGCCCGAACTTAACAGCTCGGCGATTTCATCGAGGTTCGGCGGGTTATTGCCGATGTGCACCATCAGCGGCAGGTCGCCATTCTCTTTCTGGATCGCTTTGGCGCGCTCCAGCGGCGTGATGCCGTTTTCACCGACCACGCTGCTGCTCATGCGCGCCTTCAGGCCGACGATAAAATCCGGGTGGCGCTTCACCGCCTGCTTCACCGCATCGGCGTCAATGTTTGCCATGTTGGCCAGCTCGTTCTGGGCAATCAGCCCCACGCGGGAGATGTTCAGCAGGGCAAAGACGTCGGTGGAGGCTTTGCGGGTGATTTGGTAAAAATCGTCCACGTCGTCGGCCCCGGTACTGCCCGCGTCCACCACGGTAGTGACGCCGGTGGCAATGCCCACGCTGTCCGGCTCGTCGTGATAAATCGGGGAGTTCGGGTAGCAGTGAACGTGGGAGTCAATCCAGCCCGCGCTGACGTACACGTCACCGTTAAGCTCTACCGTTTTACGGGCTGGAGCGTCAATTTCGCCCGTCGCGGCGATCTTCCCGTCCTGAATGGCGATATCGGTCAGGGTATCGTCGGCGAGGCGCGCACGGCGCAGGAGTAAATCAAACATGGGGTTCTCCTGATAGGGCGGGCGCAGATGCGCCCGCGGGTATTAAAGGGCGACCGGGAACAGCCAGCCCAAAATCATTGCGCCGAGGATGGCGCCACCGGTAATCGGCTTCTGCCAGATGTAGAACAGCAGCGCGCCCACCAGCGAACCGACGCCGATAGGAATGGAGGCGGTCATCGCGCTGAGGATAATCAGCGGCCCGAGGAAGCGGCCCGAGGCGTTACCCGCGCCCATCATCACGTCTGCCCCGTAGGTGGAGTTGCTCTGGTTGATGGTGAACTTACGCGCCAGGATGATGACGTAGCCAATCGCCAGACCAATCACCAGGCCGGTGATCAGCGAGGCAATGAAGTTGGTCACCGGGAACATGATCCCCGCACCAAGCAGCAGCGCCGGTACGCCGAGGCCCACGCCGGTCTGGATAGCGCCGCCGATATCAAGAATACCGACCAGCGATCCTTCAATAATGCGGGCGAACAGGAAGCTCGCGCCGAACGCCGCCACCGCGCCGTAGACGCCGGTATCGATTCCCGCTTTCAGCATCGCCACGAAGGCCACTTCGTTAAACGCGCCGATGCCGTAGAGGTAGTACATGTGCGTCCCGGCGAAGACGCCGGAGGAGAGCAGGCCAACGAAGATCGGGAACGACCAGTCGGCATACCAAAAACCTTTATTCTGTTCCATTTAGAGGCTCCTGTTATTTACCGCTGAGCGAGTTGTGGATCATGTCGAGCCAGTTCGGCACGGTCAGATGGAAGGATTCAATCATCTTCATGTCGAAGCCGCGGAAGAAGCCGCTCAGCACGAACAGCAGGACGATCGCCGCCATCATCACTTTGGTGACGTGGTTCCAGCCGCTCTCCTCAACGCCTTTACCGATCAGAATGCCGAGAACCAGACCCGGTACGGCGTTCCCCATGATCAGCTGCGCCGCGCCGCCAAAGATGGTGGCCCAGAAGCCCGATTTTTTACCCGCGTCGATGGCCGCCAGCCAGAAGATCACCGGCATTACGGTGTTGACCAGCAGGTTCGCGGCAGGCACCAGCACCTTCACGGCGGTGACCTGAAGTGCGGCCGGCACGGAGGAAGCGGTCAGGTTAAGGAAGGTCACGACGATCATGCCGATGATGCCGCAGGCAATCGCCATTTTGCGGGGATCGTGCAGCGTTTCGCCGACGTTACGGTTTTTGATCATCAGCGCGGCAGCACCCCAGTTCGGGATGATGCGGTGGTCAACGTCCTGTGTGAAGGCACCTGCGGCCACGGAAGAGGCCCAGGCGTTAAAGAAGAAGCCTAATCCAAAGGAGAAGTGGGAGGCTGGATCCCCTTCGCAGGAGTTCAGCTCCCCCAACGTACGAAACGCGCCCATACCCTGAGTGGTAGGCGCATGAAACATGCGTGCAGCCCCGGCTCCCACACCGACGCCTACCAGGCCGCCAATGATGAGCGATTTTATTAATATAATTAAGAACATCAGTCTGCCCTTTTATGAATAATCAGCGTTGCGTGACGAAATCCACCTGGTCGAGATTGATGGCGGTCACGTTGACGGTCACATCCAGCTCCACGCTGTAGGTGCGTCTTTCCCGGCGCAGAAAGAAGAACAGAAACGCTTCTTTTCGCACCGCTTCTTGCGCCTGAACAACCTGCACATCCTGTGGCTCAATACGCAATAAGATATGCGGTGAGGCTTTCATCACCGCGGCCTGAACGTGGTTTAGCGCGTCGGCAAAGGCGCGCGCTTTGGCGTCGCCCTTCCCCTTCACTCTCACCGTGGTTGTGAACTGTTCTTTCATGCTTATGCGCCGTGCTTCTTCTGCCACGCTTGTACCAGACGCTCGCCCAGCTCTTCTTTATCCATAAAGCCAAAGCCCAGCACGTTGCAGCCTTCGTTGATGGCGGTCACGCCCTCATCCACGGAGCGCATGCCGTATTTGGCCTTGTAGCCATATTTGGTTTGTGCGGTGATGGCGCCCGCGCCGCCGCTGCCGCAGAAGGAGATGCCGAAGGTGGCGTTTTCCGCTTTCATCACGTCACCGAGCTTCATATCTGCCGCCATGCCCGGCACGACAACCGCGCGTCCACCGGCTTTTTCCACACCCGCAGCCACTTTCTGACCTTTACCCAGGCGATCGCCAATCACGACTGTAATCTGTTCCATGTGTTGCTCCTTAAAGGTTGTCTTTCGCGACTTCGAAGTGAACGGAGAGCAGCCAGGCCTCTTCATCAGGAAGGTTGCCAAACTGCGCTACCACTTCACGGGCAAGTTGCATTGAATCTGGTGAAATTTCGTCGAAAAGCTCTGCTTCAACCTCCGGCAGCGGCTCGCCGGTCACGGACCGGTGCGCCATTGCGCGAACGTGGGAGGTCAGCATCTGCTCCTGTACCGCATTGGGGATGATGTTGTGCCGGGCCAGCAGAGCATAAACCTGCTGAAGCATGGTGTTCGCGAGCTGCTCAGTCTGCACCGCCTGTTCCCCAACGTCGTTCATTACCGCTCCGTTACTCACTCGTCTTACCCCGTTAATGGCTCTGGAATAAAACTAACGTTGCAGGTGCAGGGTTTGTAGCGAGTTGTTTTCCACTTCGAAGTGGAAAGGCGAGCCGCGGCAGTGATCTGTGCCACATAAATGCGGTCAATCTGGATAAATCGCTGTATTTGCGTGATGAATATCACGCTATCTGGCGGCAAATAAGGGGTATGCAAAGCGGAAAAGATTACGAGCGGGCTCGTAGAAATGTGATGTGGATAAGGTTTTCTTATGGGGATTCGCTAGAGTGGCTGCGGGTGCTTGAGACTGACCGTCTCAGGCATGGGACGGAAAGTGGAAAGCCCCGCCTGATAAAAAATCAGGGCGGGGGCTCGAAACGACACGTCGGACCGTGGAGTTCGCTACCTCGCCCGCTTTAGAGCAAGGAGGCATCCATGAAACGCCAATCCCCAATTATCCGGGTTTTGATGATTATTGCTTTGACGATAATCATCTTAACGCTGGTGACGAGGAAAACACTGTGCGAGATCCGCTATCGTAACGGCTCGCTTGAAGTGTCAGCGAGGATGGATTGTCGCTCCGGAAAGTCAGGAGCAGGATGCGGGGGCGCGTAATGCGCCTCCGCATACGGAGAAAGGACGTACAGCTCAGGCACCCAATTAACGATACTTTTTGTGATACGCATTGCGGGTCGCCGCAAACTGATCGGCCGCCGCCTGAGCTTCTTTGACTTTGCCTTCGTTAGCCAGCTTCAGCGCGCCGTCGATCTGGCTGACCAGCACATCAAAGCCGTGACGATAGTCTTTCATCTCGGCGCTGTCCGCCGCTTTGCTTTCCAGCTTCGGCGGCGTCGCTTTTTGCGCGTCCAGCGCCGCTTCACGCATTTTGGTCAGCGCGTCCTTCATCTCGGCGGCATTGTCGGTTTTCTGCACCACCTTCAGATTTTCACTGAGGATGTCCATGTTATCTTCGAGATCGGCAGCAAACGCGGACGAGCCAAGAATCAGCGTTGAAGCCGCGACGATCGCTAACAGGTGTTTACGCATTGCTCACTTCCTTTTTTATTATTAAACACGCTTTTACGGGTATTACTGACCGGCGATTTTCATCTCCGGCAACAATACAGAA
The DNA here is from genome assembly GCF_001631805.1 of Enterobacter genomosp. S. NCBI lineage: Bacteria > Pseudomonadati > Pseudomonadota > Gammaproteobacteria > Enterobacterales > Enterobacteriaceae > Enterobacter > Enterobacter genomosp. S. The sequence continues at coordinate 434,280 of NZ_LVVA01000018.1, forward strand.
CCACACTGAATATTGCTGCGTGTTTCAATATCGTTACCGACCGTAACAATATTGCGCCACATGTCCTTGAGGTTGCCGGCGATGGTGATTTCGCTCACCGGATACTGAATTTCGCCGTTTTCGACCCAGAAGCCCGCCGCACCGCGAGAATAGTCTCCGGTGATGCCGCTCACGCCCTGCCCCATCAGCTCGGTCACCACCAGGCCGGTGCCCATCTCTTTCAGCATCTGCTCAAAGTTCAGGCCCTGTCCGGCAATGCGCCAGTTGTGGATCCCACCCGCGTGCCCGGTGCTTTTCAGACCCAGCTTGCGTGCGGAGTAGTTGGTCAGCAGCCACTGGGTCAGAATGCCGTCTTTAACAATATCGCGGCGTTCAGTGCGCACGCCTTCGCTGTCGAATGGCGTGGATGCCAGCCCTTTCAGCAGGTGCGGATGCTCTTCGATAGTCAGCCACTCCGGCAGGATCTGCTTGCCCAGTGAGTCGAGCAGGAAGGTCGATTTACGGTACACCGAACCGCCCGCAATCGCCCCCACCAGATGACCAAACAGGCCGGTCGCCACTTCATTGGCAAAAATGACCGGGGCTTTCATGGTGGAGAGTTTACGCGGTGAGAGGCGTGACAGCGTGCGTTCGGCACACGCTTTACCAACCCACTCCGGAGACTGCAAATCCCCCAGCGCGCGGCCAATGGTATACGCGTAATCGCGCTCCATATCGCCGTTCTCTTCGGCGATCACGCAGCTGGACAGCGAGTGACGAGTTGAGCAGTACCCCTGCAACATGCCGTGCGAGTTACCAAACACTTTGATGCCGTAGTGGCTGTTAAAGCTGCCGCCTTCGGTGTTGGTGATGCGTTTGTCGGCCTGCAAAGACGCCTGCTCGGCGCGCGAGGCCAGCTCAATGGCTTCGTCGGGGGTCACTTCCGCCGGATGGAACAGATCGAGATCCGGCGCGTCAAACGCCAGCAGCTCTTTATCGGCCACGCCAGCGTAAGGATCCGGCGAGGTGTAGCGGGCGATATCCAGCGCCGCCTGCACCGTCCGGGCGATGGCATCCGGGCTGAGATCGGTAGACGACGCGCTGCCTTTGCGATTCTGGTGATACACGGTGATCCCCAGCGCGCCATCACTGTTAAATTCTACGTTCTCCACTTCGCCATAGCGGGTGCTCACGCTAATGCCGGTGGTTTTGCTGACCGCCACTTCGGCGCCATCTGATTTGCCTGAAGCGAGCGTCAGCGCGGTGGAGACGGCTTCTTCCAGGATCTTACGCTGCGCTTCAACTTGTGAGGTTACTTTCATCGCAAATGCCATACTGTAAGAGAGAGTTAAGTGAAGTCTAACAGAGAACCGTTTTTCAGTGCGCGTCTTAACTGGTAACATTAGCCTCTTTTTTTAAGGAGCCTGACATGACTAAGCAGCCCGAAGACTGGCTCGACGACGTTCCCGGTGATGACATCGAAGACGAAGATGATGAGATCATCTGGGTCAGTAAAAGTGAAATTAAACGTGACGCCGAAGAGTTAAAACAGCTTGGCGCAGAAATGGTAGAACTGGGTAAAAACGCGCTGGATAAGCTCCCGCTCGACCAGGATCTGCGTGATGCCATTGAACTGGCACAGAAAATCAAGAAAGAAGGGCGTCGCCGCCAGCTTCAGCTTATCGGTAAACTGCTGCGTCAGCGTGACGTAGAGCCGATCCGTCAGGCGCTGGATAAGCTGAAAAACCGCCATAACCAGCAGGTTGCGCTGTTCCATAAGCTGGAGCAGATCCGCGATCGTTTGATCGAGCAAGGTGATGACGCGGTACCAGAAGTGCTGAACCTGTGGCCGAATGCCGACCGCCAGCAGCTGCGATCGCTTATCCGCAACGCGAAGAAAGAGAAAGAAGGGAATAAGCCGCCGAAGTCAGCGCGCCTGATTTTCCAGTATCTGCGCGAGCTGTCTGAGAACGAAGAGTAATCTGTGCGGGTTTGCGCCGGATGGCGGCGTAAACGCCTTATCCGGCCTACAAGGTCGTGCGAAAAAATGTAGGCCCGGTAAGCGCTAGCGCCACCGGGCTTTGTTTTTACGCTGCGGCCGCGGCTTTCTTCGCCAGACCGTCCAGCAGCTTCTGATGGATCCCACCAAACCCGCCGTTGCTCATCACCAGAATGTGGTCGCCGGGCTGTGCAGCTTTCACCACCATATCCGCTAAAACATCCACGTCCGCGCTCCAGTGTGCAGGCTGAATGCAGGCATCGGCCACCTCGGCCACTTGCCACGGAATATGCTGCGGTTGCAGCAGGAAGACCTCATCGGCACGCCCTAAGGACGGCGCGAGATCGTCTTTGCAGATCCCCATTTTCATGGTGTTTGAACGCGGTTCCAGTACGGCCAGAATGCGTGCGGTGCCGCCGACTTTGCCACGCAATGCGGCAAGCGTCGCCAGAATGGCGGTTGGATGGTGCGCGAAATCGTCGTACACCGTCACGCCGTGGGCTTCACCGCGCAGTTCCAGACGACGACGGGCGTTGATAAACGTGCCCAGCGCACTGGCGGCATCCGCAGGCAGAACCCCCACATGACGCGCCGCCGCTATCGCCATCAGGCCGTTGTGCATGTTGTGTTCGCCCACCAGGCCCCACTTCACCTCAACGACTTTCTCACCGTCGAGCAGCACTTCCCACTCGGAGGCATCGGCATTCAGTTTTTTCGCCTGCCAGTGGCCCTGCTCGCCCACCAGCTCCTGCTCGCTCCAGCAGCCCATCGCCAGGGTTTGCTTCAGGTTGATGTCGTTTTCCGGCAGGATGATACGGCCCTGGCCCGGCACGATGCGCACCAGATGGTGGAACTGTTTCTGGATAGCCTTCAGGTCGTCAAAGATATCCGCGTGGTCAAACTCAAGGTTGTTGAGGATCAGCGTGCGCGGGCAGTAGTGCACGAACTTGGAGCGCTTGTCGAAGAATGCGCAGTCGTATTCATCCGCTTCAATCACAAAGAACGGGCTGTCGCCGAGACGCGCAGAGACGTCGAAATTCCCCGGCACGCCGCCGATCACGAAGCCCGGCTTGTAACCGCAGGCTTCGAGGATCCAGGTCGCCATGCCGGCGGTGGTGGTTTTGCCGTGCGTCCCGGCAACGGCGACCACCCAGCGGTCGCGCAGGACAAAATCATGAAGCCACTGCGGGCCAGACATGTACGGGATATTGCGTTCCAGCACCGCTTCAACGCATGGATTCCCACGGGTCATGGCGTTGCCAACGATCACCAGATCCGGCTGCGGCTCCAGCTGGCTGGCGTCGTATCCCTGAATCAGAGAAATTCCCTGCTTCTCCAGCAGCGTGCTCATCGGCGGATACACATTGGCGTCCGAACCTGTCACTTCATGGCCCAGCGAGCGCGCCAGCATTGCCAGTCCGCCCATGAAAGTGCCACAAATCCCCAATATATGAATGCGCATACGTCACTATCCTTCTTCAATGTGGCGCACATTTTACCCACATGTCAGCGGCTGTGAAACGCATTTCAGGTAAATCCGTATTTTGCTGGCGCGATTCACCTCTGCGCTAATATTTGAATGTTTGTTAAGATTGTTGGACATCAACCGCTTTACTCAACATAAGATGCAGGGAAAGTGTTATGAAAACGTTAGGTGAATTTATTGTCGAAAAGCAGCACGAGTTCTCTCATGCTACGGGTGAGCTCACTGCTTTGCTGTCGGCAATAAAGCTGGGCGCTAAGATCATCCACCGCGATATCAATAAGGCCGGTCTGGTCGATATCCTGGGTGCCAGCGGTGCCGAGAACGTTCAGGGTGAGGTTCAGCAAAAACTCGACCTGTTCGCCAATGAAAAACTGAAAGCAGCACTGCGCGCGCGCGACATCGTTGCGGGTATCGCCTCTGAAGAAGAAGATGAGATCGTCGTCTTCGAAGGGTGCGAACACGCGAAATACGTTGTTCTGATGGATCCGCTCGACGGCTCCTCCAACATCGACGTTAACGTTTCTGTTGGTACCATTTTCTCCATCTACCGTCGCGTTACGCCGGTTGGCACACCGGTGACGGAAGAAGACTTCCTGCAACCGGGCAGCAATCAGGTTGCCGCCGGCTACGTGGTGTATGGCTCGTCCACCATGCTGGTGTACACCACCGGCTGCGGCGTGCACGCCTTTACCTACGATCCGTCACTGGGCGTGTTCTGCCTGTGCCAGGAGCGTATGCGCTTCCCGGAGAAGGGCAATACCTACTCCATCAACGAAGGCAATTACATCAAATTCCCGAACGGCGTGAAGAAGTACATCAAATTCTGCCAGGAAGAGGATAAAGCCACGCAGCGCCCGTACACCTCGCGCTATATCGGCTCGCTGGTGGCGGATTTCCACCGCAACCTGCTGAAGGGCGGGATTTACCTTTATCCAAGCACGGCAAGCCACCCTGACGGGAAGCTGCGTCTGCTGTACGAGTGCAACCCGATGGCGTTCCTGGCCGAGCAGGCGGGCGGCAAGGCGAGCGACGGTAAAGAGCGTATCCTGGATATCGTGCCGGAAAGCCTGCACCAGCGCCGTTCGTTCTTCGTCGGCAATAACCATATGGTGGAAGACGTTGAACGCATGATCCGCGAATTCCCGGACGCGTAAGACGTAAAAAGGGGAGCCTGACAGGCTCCCCTTTTTTTATCATGCCGTTTGCGCCGTCAGCCTGAAGGAGGCCATCGCCTCCATCAGCTCGCGCGACTGCGCCTCCAGGGAACGTGTTGCCGCAGAGGATTGTTGAACCAGCGCCGCGTTTTGCTGTGCCGTTTCATCCATCTGATTAACGGCGATATTCACCTGCTCAATGCCACGGCTCTGCTCCTGAGAGGCCGTCGCAATTTCTCGCATCAGTTTGGTCATACGCAGCACTTCGGTGGCGATCTCGTCCATCGTCTCACCGGCCTGTTGCGCCAGCTCGCTGCCCTCGTTCACGTGGGTTTGCGAATCGCTGATAAGCGAGCGGATCTCCTTCGCGGCATCGGCACTGCGGCTGGCGAGATTGCGCACCTCACCCGCCACGACCGCAAAACCCCGTCCCTGCTCGCCCGCACGCGCCGCTTCTACGGACGCGTTCAGCGCCAGAATATTGGTCTGGAAGGCGATCCCGTCGATAACGCTCAGGATATCGGCGATGCGCGCCGCGCTGCCGGAGATATCGCGCATCTTCTCAATGACGTAGCAGACCATTTCGCTGCCGCGATCGGCGGTGTCGGAGACCGACTGCGCCAGCTGGTGCGCCTGCCCGGCATTTTCGGCGTTACGTTTCACCGTGGCGGTGATCTCTTCCATGCTGGCGGCCGTCTGCTCCAGCGACGTGGCGGTGGATTCCGTGCGCTGGGCAAGGTTCAGGTTCCCGGCCGTCAGCTCGCGGCTGCCGGTATCAATCTGCGAGCTGGCGTCGCGCACGCGCAGAACGGAGCCCATCAGCGACTGACGCATCTCTTCGATGGCCGCGTTGAGGCGATTAAATTCCTGGCTCGCAGGCGAGTTCAGGGCGTAGGTTAAATCCCCGGCCGCCACGTGTTCCAGCTGGGCAATAGAGGCTGAAAGCGGCTTGAGCAGCATATGGCGCAGCACCAGCCAGGCCAGCACGATAATGCCTGCCGTCAGCAGCGCCGCGACGATAATCAGGATCAGCACGCGGGTTTTACTCGCCTGCACGGCGCTCACTTCCGCTTTGCCGCGCGCCTCGCTCCACGCCTGGAACGCCTGCATATCGTTATCAAACTGCTTCGCCACCGGCACCAGCCTGCTTTCCAGCAGATCGTAATAGCCGTCTGCGCTTTGCTCGTTCAGGGCGTTCAGCATCGGGGTGATGCCCTGCTGGTTGTACACCGCCAGGCTTGCGGCGACCTTATCCAGCAGCTTTTGTCCCTGTTCATCCGCCACGCCACCGCCGATCACGCCCTTCAGCGTTTTCTGTGCCAGCGTTACTTCCTGGTTAATGGTTTTGACCGCCTTGGCCGCATCGTCCAGCAGGCCGACCTCCATCATGCGGACGGCCTGGCCCGCTTCGTTACGCGCGCGCAGGATCAGCGTATAGCCGGCATTCAGCTGTACCATCTGTTCACCCTGAAGGTGATTGATGCGCTGGAGAGAAGCGGAGCTTTGTGTAAGGGCATAAATGCCGATGCCGCTGACAATCAGCAGCAGAAGGGTCATAACGGCCAGTAAAGAGAGCAAGCCGGTACGAATCGATAGCGTTTTAAGCATGATGTTATTTCCGGTAGCGAGATATTTCTGGGCATAAAAAAAGAGTATCGGCCGCTACCGGAAAATGTTTAGACTTTAAGCAATTTCAGCACGTTATCGCCCTGTTACAGAGGTATTTACACGGGTAACAGGCGAGCTTTGGCGGTTCTCCCACAGCACCGTCAGGCCGCGCTGGAGCGCGATAAAAATAAACAGCAGAATGCCAATGGCGATTTTGGTCCACCAGGAGCTGAGCGTGCCGTCGAAGTTGATGTAGGTCTGAATCAGCCCCTGGATCGCCACGCCAAATAGCGTGCCGAGCACCGTCCCCACTCCGCCGCTCAGCAGCGTGCCGCCGATGACCACCGAGGCAATGGCGTCCAGCTCAACGCCCACCCCCGCCAGCGCATAGCCTGCCTGGGTATACACCGAAAACACAATCCCCGCGAGCGTGGCAAGGCCGGTCGAGAGCATGTAGATGCGGATAGTGGTGCTGCGCGTGGAAATCCCCATCAGGTTCGCGGACGTGGCGCTGCCGCCAATGGCATACACCTGGTTACCAAACCGGGTACGGTGGGCGAGGAAGATCCCGATCACCACCACGCCCAGCATCAGCAGCCCCATCGCGCTCAGGCGCCCTCCGCCGGGAATTTTCCACGCCAGGCTCGAGAGCGTGTCGTAGATCGGGTGGTTAATCGGAATCGACTCCTCCGACACCAGATAGCTCACGCCGCGCAGGAAGAACATCCCGGCAAGGGTGATGATAAACGCCGGGATTTTCAGCGCGTCGATTAAAAGCCCCATAAAGGCGCCGAACGCGCAGCCCATGACCAGCACCAGCGGGAACGCCAGCAGCGGCGAAATGCCCCAGAAGCCAATAGCCTTGGCAAGGAACACGCCGGTAAAGGCGATCACCGACCCAACGGAGAGGTCGATCCCGCCGGAGAGGATCACAAAGGTCATGCCGACGGCAATAATCCCGAGAAACGCGTTATCGGTCAGAATGTTGCAAATCACCCGTGTCGAGGCGAAACCCGGGAATTGGGTCAGGCAGTAGAGGTAGCCCAGCACGAACACGCCCAGCGTGATCGTTAACGGCAAATTACGTTTTATCATGACCGCGGCTCCCCTTAATGAGAGTGATAAAGCGCGGCGACTGCACGATAAGTACGATAAGCACCACGACCGCTTTGACAACCTGATTGAGCTCCGGCTGGAAGCCGGAGAGCAAAATACCGGTATTCATACCCTGAATAATCAGCGCCCCCACCACCGAGAGCAGCAGGTTAAACCGTCCGCCCATCAGCGATCCGCCGCCGATCACCACCGCGAGGATCGCGTCCAGCTCCAGCCAGAGTCCGGCGTTGTTGGCATCCGCCCCACGAATATCGGCGGCCACGATCACCCCGGCAATCGCGGCGCAGACGCCGCTCAGGACGTAGGTCAGCATCACCATCAGCCGGGTATTCACCCCGGCGTTTTTCGCGGCCCGAATGTTAATCCCCACCGCTTCGATGAACATCCCGAGCGCCGTTTTGCGGGTGAAAAGCCAAAAGATAACCAGCGTAACGAGGGCAACGATCACCGGCGTCGGGAAGTACAGGACGTTACCGCTGCCGATCCACGCCAGGCTCGGGGAGCTAAAGGTGACGATTTGACCGGAAGTGATCAGCTGCGCCACGCCGCGCCCGGCCACCATCAAAATCAACGTCGCGACAAACGGCTGGATCTTGAGCACCGCGACCAGAATGCCGTTCCACAGCCCGGCTAATACGCCGGACCCCAGCGCGGCGAGCAGAACCACCGGCAGGCTGTGCCCGGCAACGGTCATCGAGGCAGCGGTGGCGCCCGCAATCGCCATTACCGCACCGACGGAGAGGTCGATCCCGCCGGTGGCAATCACCAGCGTCATGCCAATCGCCAGCAGCGCCACGGGCGCGGCACGGTTTAAGATGTCGATCGGGCTACCGAACAGGCGGCCATCCTGCACGACGATCTGGAAAAAATGCGGGGCTACCAGGCTATCCACCAGCAGCACCAGCAGCAGCGCCACGATTTGCGGCGTGCCGGTCGGCCAGCTGAAGCGGCGCTTCGCTTCGCCAGTTTGCGAAAGAGAACGGGACATCACATTTGACTCCTTACGCCGCGATGGCATTCATGATCGCCGGAACGGACAGCTTATCCAGCGAGATCTCAGCCACCTGCCTGCGATCGCGCATGATGATGACGCGATCGGCATAGCCAACCAGCTCCTCCAGCTCAGACGAGATCACCAGCAGCGCCAGACCGTCGGCACACAGCGTTTCGATAAGCCGGATGATTTCGGCGTGCGCGCCCACGTCGATGCCGCGCGTGGGCTCGTCGAGGATCAGGAACTGCGGTTTGGTCAGCAGCCAGCGAGAGAGCAGTACCTTCTGCTGGTTGCCGCCGGAGAGAAACTCAATGGGCTGTTCGGCGCTCGGGGTACGTATACCGAGCTGGCGGATAAAGCGCTCGGCAATGGCGTTTTGCTCTTTACGCGGGATCGGACGCAGCCAGCCGCGCTGGGCCTGTAGCGCCAGAATGATGTTTTCCCGCACCGAGGCGGCGGCAATAATTCCGTCCGTTTTCCTGTCTTCCGGGCAGAAACCCACCCCGAGGCACGACGCCTGATGCGGTGAACGTAGCGTTTGCGGCTTGCCTTTGATCAGCGCCGTTCCGCTGTCGGCGGGCCTGATCCCGAAGATCACTTCGGCGGTTTCGGTGCGTCCGGAGCCTAACAGACCCGCCAAACCCACAATTTCGCCGGGGCGCACCTCCAGGTTAAACGGCGCGATGGTTCCTTTTTTGCCGTAGTCGTGAAAGGCGGCGATCGGTTTTTCGCTCAGCAGCGTGCGGCCCGCGCGCTGGAGTGCGTTGGTCTCCAGCTCGCGGCCCAGCATCATTTTGACCAGCTCAATCTGCGGCAGCTCGCGGGTTTCCCGGCAGCCGACAAAGCCGCCGTTGCGCAGCACCGTGATGCGATCGCTTACCTCGTAAACCTGATCGAGGAAGTGCGTAACAAAGATCAGGCTCACGCCCTGATCGCGCAGCTGGCGCATCAGGGTAAAAAGCATCTCCACTTCCTGGGTATCGAGGCTGGCGGTGGGTTCATCAAGGATCAGCACCTTCGCGGAGAGATCGATAGCGCGACAGATCGCGACGATCTGCTGCATCGCCACGGAAAAGCGGTTCAGCGGTTCGCGCACGTCGAGAGAGAAACCATAAGATGCCATCAGCTTCGTGGCGCGCGCTTCCATCTCTTTGCGGCGCAGCAGGCCAAAACGTCTGGGCTCGCGGCCTATAAACAGGTTGTCCGCTACCGACATGTTCGGCAGCAGGTTCACTTCCTGGTAAACCGTGCCGATCCCCAGCTGCTGGGCATGCGCGGTATTCTTTGGCGAAATCGCGTTACCTTCCAGCCAGATAGCGCCGCGATCGGCGTGATATACCCCCGTCAGGGTTTTAATCAGCGTCGACTTCCCCGCGCCGTTTTCGCCGAGCAACGCCATGATCTCCCCACGCCGCAGGCTGAAATCAACGTTATCCAGCGCCTTAACGCCTGGGAAAAATTTACTCAGGCCCTCGGTGCGGAGGATTTCCTGGTGTTGTTCGGTGGTCATGGTTTCCCCCTGCATTAAGCCGGATGACGCTACGCTTATCCGGCCTACAAATGAGCGTATCGTAGGCCAGGTAAGCGCAGCGCCACCCGGCAATGTCACTGATCAGTAGCCCATATTTTTCTTCTTCTCTAACTCTTCTTTCGCCGTGTCCGGCAGGTAGAGCGTGGATTTGGTGACCGTCACTTTTTCAGGCACCGTGCCGTCTTTTTTGAATTTCTCCAGCGCATCGAATGCCGGGCCCGCCATGTTTGGCGTCAGCTCAACGCTGGCGTTCGCTTCGCCGTCAATCATCGCTTTGAAGATGTCCGGCACGCCGTCGATCGAGCCGGTAAGGATATCTTTGCCCGGCTTCAGGCCCGCTTCTTTGATGGCCTGAATGGCGCCGATCGCCATGTCGTCGTTGTGGGCATAAACCATGCAGATATTTTTGCCGTTATTTTCAGCCTTGATGAAGCTTTCCATGACCTCTTTACCCTTGCTGCGGGTGAAGTCGCCGGACTGAGAACGGACGATCTTAATGTTTGGCGCGCTAGCGATGGCCTGCGCGAACCCTTTCTTGCGGTCAATCGCGACGCTCGCACCAACCGTTCCCTGCAACTCAACCACTTTACACGGCTTGCCATCCACCTGCTTCACCAGCCAGTCACCAATCAGTTTGCCTTCCAGCACGTTATCGGCGGTGACGGTGGTCATATAGAGAGATTTGTCTTTCACGTCGATGGAACGGTCGAGCAGGAAGACAGGAATTTCAGCATCTTTGGCTTCCTTCAGCACCGGCTCCCAGCCCGTCGCGACAACCGGGGCGATAAAGATGGCATCTACGCCCTGGGCGATAAATGAGCGCACCGCTTTGATCTGGTTCTCTTGCTTTTGCTGACCATCGGCGACTTTCAGCGTAATACCGCGCTTTTCAGCCTCACTTTTCGCCACGTTCGTTTCAGCGGCGCGCCAGCCGGATTCAGATCCGACCTGCGAAAATCCAACGGTTAACGGTGCGGCCATCGCCATAGACGACATGGCTGCCGAAACTGCTGTAACAAGAAGTAAGCGCTTCCACATATGAACGTCCTCGTAGGGTAGGTTATTGTTGGTTAAAAGATGTTCTGCGGATGAACTATAGCCAATGAAATATGTTACGGATTGCGTTACGTCACACTTCGGAAAAGTGAATAAAACGTTAATCACAAGTTTGTAATCGCTTTCATTTCCACATTTAAAATGCGGCTGAGTTTATGGATTATCCTGTCATGGAAACGGTCTGAAAAGTGAAGGCGCGGGGGAGATAAGACGAAAACAGGCGAAGACTTTCAGCGCCAGTTGGCTATAATACTTGCCACTTGTTTACCATCCATTTTTAAGGACACCGACATGAGCTTACTCAACGTCCCTGCGGGTAAAGAACTGCCAGAAGATATCTACGTGGTTATCGAAATCCCGGCCAACGCAGATCCAATTAAATACGAAATCGACAAAGACACCGGCGCGCTGTTCGTTGACCGTTTCATGTCTACCGCCATGTTCTATCCGTGCAACTACGGCTACATCAACCACACCCTGTCTCTGGACGGTGACCCGGTTGACGTACTGGTCCCAACGCCATACCCATTGCAGCCAGGCTCCGTCATTCGCTGCCGTCCTGTTGGCGTGCTGAAAATGACCGACGAAGCGGGTGAAGATGCGAAACTGGTTGCCGTACCGCACACCAAACTGAGCAAAGAATACGATCACATTAAAGATGTGAACGACCTGCCAGAGCTGCTGAAAGCGCAGATCGCCCACTTCTTCGAGCACTACAAAGATCTCGAAAAAGGCAAATGGGTTAAAGTTGAAGGCTGGGATAACGCAGAAGCGGCGAAAGCAGAAATCATCGCCTCTTTCGAACGTGCAGCTAAGAAGTAATTCTAACTGCTGATACTAAGCCCCGCGCGTCGGGGCTTTTTTATTTCTCTGGTTAAAAGCCCTACAGATGATTTTTAAGAAGAATCTCATTCATTTTGGGCGAGGCATTCAAAAATGAAAAAATATCCCTATTAATTATGGTGGGAGTGGTTGAATAGCTTGGCTGTTCACAACATACTGTCATGATGAACATTAATCCCCATTTATTATTGGATTCATATGTCATCCATTAACATTGATGTAGCCCGCCCAACTGGAATTTATTTTATTATTTAAAGGCTGTATTCCCGCGATGGCCTTATGCCTTCTTTTGGGGAAATCAGCCCCTCTTTAACGCAGGTGCACCGTACTGTCATTCAGCAAAACGTAAGCAAGACATGTTCATGGATGGGGTTAAAGTTACCCCAAAAGATATTACCCTCTGGCAACAGATAAAATACCTTACGGGTTCAAAAGTCACGACTAAAGATACAGATACGCTAGTGTATACAACCGATTTTATCGGCTCCCTTGTTGCCACAACGCCGTTAGGCAATATTGAACTTGAGAATATTCCTCGGTTCCTCACTACAGAGTCTATCCACTCCCTGCCACAGGCGGTGAGTTATGGTCGAGACCCCATTCCACATGTTCTCCTTTATGGTCGTAAGGATATTATCTTTTTTATGGATAATGGTGGAAAAGGTACACCAACCGCTATTGCAAAATATAACCATAATACGCGTGATCTTGCCATAATCAAAGATCAGCTAGAAGCCAGTAAGACAATGAAAGAGCTGCTCTCAAAAGGAGCAAAACTATGAGTAAAAAAAGTCATTTAGTAAGTTTAACCATCCTTATCATTGCCGCGTTTATCTTTGGCAGAAGCACGTATATTGAATACCTGGCATGGTATTATGGGACCAATGATTTAATATTTAACGAAACAACCCCCTCATTAGCATCCAGTTTATTTAACGGGCTCTACTTCGCCCTTTCAGCATGTATTATTTACGTGTTACTCATTATATTAAAGAGAATCCCCAAAAATATTGTAGTTTCATGTCTGCTTCAGTTCTGTATTAATATTGGGCTATATACTCTTTTTGTTGCAGTAGATAGAGGTTATAGTAAATTGCATACTTTAGGCTCTGGTGCTACTGACATCACCCACAGCTATTTTTTAGGGGCGTTGCTGACGAGCACTCTCCTGACCGTCGCGATCGTGAGCGTAATACATGCTAAGTTTCTTTCTTCAAAGCATAAAGATGGGCTACATAAAGGCGTTTGATTGCTATGGCAAAGACAGCAAAGGGCAGTATCTCTGCATCATGACGTTCCAGCTTGCCTGGTTTATGTTTTACTTATGGATCCCTTATCGAAGCGATTATGCGATTCTGCTGTTTTTACTGTTCTTTCTGCCCGTCATTTCAAGCAATACGCGGTGCATAAACTACTATGGCCGTTCACGCTCCTTGTGTTTGTTATGGCTTATCGCCCCGTACATCATGCTGTTCATTCCTTTGTTTTTAACCCGGCGCAAGGATACAGAACAAAGCTGATTGAACAAAAAACAACGCCACCTTACGGTGGCGTTGTCGTTTTTCAGAACTGGTCTCTGTCTAACCAGTTACCGCTTTCAATCAGCGTTAACCCGTCGACCGAACGTTGGTACACGTACATCCATGCACTGCCGTAAGGCGTCTGGATCAACTGGCGAGCGTATTCACCGCCCCTGGTGCGCAAGGCATCAAGTTCGGCCAGCGTAGCATTATCAATACGATAAACTTCACCCTGTACCGTTCCGTTCCCCGGAACCGCGCCTGGATAGTGGCCCAGACTGTACAGCTGATAGTTTTCGATTGTGTAATTTCCCAGCAACTGGGCGTTGGTCATCCAGTGGCTGTTGCCTTGCTTGGTTCGTAAACTGCCGTAAACAAATATTCGCATTGCTAAAACTCAAACTGATAGAGCAGATCAAGTGCCTGGTCTACGCCGGACACTGCTTCCAGATATAGCTTAGGCATCAGGCGGTAACGTAACGTGAGTGTAGCCAGTGAGTCAAAGATCCCCACGCCATATTTTACCTGTAGACCCGGCAGTACATAGCCGCTGACCACTACCTGCGAAGAGTCACCCACGCCCTGAGTGTCCAGCGCCAGATTGCTTACGCCAAACGTCTCGCCGATTTTACCCACAACCTGACCACTTTGTGCAACCCCCAGACCGACTAACATTGACGTCATTGCCGCACCATCGCCCTGTTGGCTATCCAGACCCTGTCCGCGCAGCAGGTAAGAGAGCGCTTCCTGTTGCGACATGGCCGGGTCAGAGAAGATCTCTGCCTTAGGTTCGTCGGCAGAGCCCGTCACGCGCACGCCCGCAATCACATCATCTTCGGTGGCTTCCGGGTTACGGATCGCTTCGATATTCAGGACCGGCTGATCCGGTGGACCGGAGAACAGCAGCTCACCTTTACGCACAATCAAATCCTGACCGTAGGCATGGAAGCGCCCTTCAGGAATATTGATTTGTCCATTCAGGCCAAGCCCCTGCTGATCCTGCGCCACTTTCAGGTCACCTGTGAGTCTCGCCTTCAGCCCAAACGCGTCCAAACGCACGTTATTCCCCACGTGCACGATAAGATTACTATTGATCGGTATGCCAGCGCTCTTCTGTTCAACAGGTTTCAGATTTTCATTGAGCATAACTTCATCACTGGAGACGCCAACCGCGCTTTCCGGTACCTCGTGAACCACGATGCGCGCCCACGGGACGTCGACGCGGCCGTCCAGCGTGAAGAGGCTTGGCGTTGCCTCAAAGACCACGTCTGGCGATACGTCCAGCCGCACCATTGGCGGTACCGTGATACGCACCCTGCTGCCTTTGGCCGCAATACGGGCGCGCCAGTTATCAAGCTGGCTCCAGTCTGCGTCGCCGCTCAGGTTGATTTGTCCCTGCTGCGTCAGCACTGAACCACTGAGGGTTGAGCTTTGGCCGTTAAAGTTCATCGCAAGCTGGCTTGGCTGCATATCGAACGGCATAAAGTTACCGTCGATGTCCACGCCGCTTAGCCGCATCTGGCCAAACAGCTGCGGGCTTTGCGCATCTCCCGCCAGGCGCAGGTTGGCGCTGAGCATGCCCGCCGCTTTTTCACCCCGCGAGAAAATCGGATTCACCATCGCCAGGTTGAAGTTGCGAATATTGACGTTGCCGCCGAGATTACGCCGCCCTTGCGGATCGCTGATTTGCACCTGTCCGTCAAGCTGACCGTTGTTGGTCAGACGGATAAGCCATCCCAGCTCCGCGCGGTTGTTACGCAGGTCGGCATTCAGATTCAGGGTGTCGAACGCCACCGGCAGCGGCGCGTCATTGACCTCCTGCGTGACCTTCACGTTACGTCCGGAGAGACTCACGCTGCCCTGCGGCAGCCCCTCTTTGGTAGTGTCCCACGCGACGTCCGCTTTACCGCTAAAGACCCCGCTCGCCTGGGTGGTTTCCGGCATAAACGGTTTCAGCATGGCCAGGTCAAAACGGTTGAGGTTGATCTGCGCGCGTCCTTCCGCGCCCGCATCAATGGTCTGCGGCACGCACAGCTCGGCGTTCGGGTTGGTCCAGCAGTGCGGTCCAATGCTGATTTTCTGCTCTGCGTTGCGGTAGTCCAGCGCGATGGATCGGGACAGCACCAGCGGTCCAACCGGCGTGCTGAAGCGGGTGTTGTCCAGTTGCCCTTTCCAGCGCGTCGCGTTGCGGTCAAAGCTGCCGGTCAGGTGCAGTTGCCCGGAGACCGGCTCGCCCTGCACGCGCAACTGGAGATCGTGCTGCTTCTCGTTACCTTTCGCCGCAAGCGTCACCAGGCTGATGTTCACGTTAGGCTGAGAAATACGCTCCACGCGCAGGTTGAGGCTACCGCCGATCTGATCGGTGGATTTCACGTCCCCTTCTACGCGCACGCGGGCAATGGAGAGTTCCTGCCAGCGCAGGTTGTTAGCGGTAATGTCCGCCAGCAACTGCGGCGCTTCCACCGTACCGCGAACCTTCACTAACCCTTTCGCCGTACCGCCAAGGCCCGGCAGGGCGTTATCAAGGTTTGGCGCGTCAATGGTGGCATCCAGATCGAGGTCTTTTACCCCCAGCTCGCCTTTGATATCCGCCGTGTTGCGGCCCAGCGCCACGTGCAGGCCCGGGATCACCCACTGGAGATAGCTGTTGCCCTTAACCGAGCCCTCTACGTTGACTTTGTTCTGCTTCACGTTGCCGGTCAGCTTGATTTCCGGCACGTCCATCTGCCAGGTGCCGCCGTACAGGCTGCCGCGGGTTTTGATCAGGCCGTCGAGTTTTGACGGCCAGTCCGGTACCTCTTTGGCGGTGTTGATCCCGGCCAGCTTCAGCTCGCCGCGCCAGCTGATCGCCTGCTGCCAGTCGAGCAGCGCGGTCAGCTCGGTTTTTCCTTCCAGGGCTGCCACGGTCAGCTTGTCGAGGTTTACCTGCAACTCGTTACCCTTCGCATCCAGGGTGATATCGGCGGGCGGTACCCCCTGCCCCTTCACTGCCGTACGGAACGACAGCGTGTAGTCGGTCATTTTGCCACTCAGCTTCAGCTTCAGATCGTCGGCCTGGAACTGCTTTTCGCCGGTGAATGGCCAGTAAAGCTGCTTGCTGACAATCTCAAGGTTGAGCGGTAAACCGGCTTCTGCCAGCTGGGTTTGCCCGCGCAGCACCATATCCACCGGGCCGGACAGGTTCACGCCGAACTCAAGCTTCTCGCGCAGCGCACCGCCGACCTTCACCTTCACCTTTTCGCCCTTCAGCGGATCGATGTTCAGGGCACTGTTCAGCGTAATATCCACCGGCCAGTTGTCGCGCAGCTGCGCGTTGCCTGAGGCGTTCACCGAGCCCTGACTGGAGTCGATATCCAGCGCGTCGAGCTTCATGTTGCCGTCGATGCTGCTGACTTTAAGCAGAATGTTGTAGACCGTCAGATCGGTATCACCCGTCAGACGCAGCTGCTCGCCCTTAAACTCTTCGATATTGAGGTTCAGCGGCAGATGCACGTCGGTCATCTCCGGCAGCACCGGTTTCGAGAAGAGATCTTTCAGCGTTTCACCCAGCGGTTTTTCTTCCGGCTGCGGGTTCTGGATCTTCGGCTCGACGATCTCTTCCTGCGCCACGTCGGCCACCTTCGGCAGCGCAATCAGCAGCCCTTGCAGGGAAGTTGGGGTCAGGGTGAGGTTTTTCTCCTGCCAGCGCAGACCGGAGGTGAAATCCATCACCGATACCGTCGTATCGTCGATTTTGACGTTGACGTTATCCAGCGCAACCCGGTAGAGCGCAATCGGGTACGGCGTGGAGAGGTTAAGCGGGCCGCTATCCTCTTCCTCAACGGGTTCAGACTTCGGCATTTTTTTGGAATCTATCGCCACGTTAACGTCTTTTAACGACAGATCGTTTACGCACAGCCTGCTGTCCCGCAGGCAGCCCAGCCTCACCGCCAGATGAAACTCGCCCGCGTTCACCGCCACGCCGGGCTGTTCATAACGGATATTTTTCAGGCGCAGATCGCGCCAGCCGCCCGTCACCTGGCCGATTTCCAGCCCCGGCACCCAGCGGTTCGCGGCGTTAAACAGCAGATGCAGGCCCGTGGTGGTGCCCACCAGAAACGCCACCGTGCCAAGCAGCAATACGATAAAAATCAGCACTCCGAGGCTTATCTTCTTCCATAAACTCATAATTCAGGCCCCAGACCGATGTAAAACTGTAAACCGTGTTCATCTTTGTCACCCACCGGAACGGCGAAATCGAGCTTGATCGGCCCAACCGGTGACTGCCAGCGCACACCTACGCCCGCGCCGGTTTTGAAATCGCTGCGGCGGATGTCGTTTACCGCTTCACCGCTGTCGACAAACATGGCGCCCCACCATTTGCCGCTGACGTTGTACTGGTACTCCAGCGAGCCGGTCGCCAGTTTGGATGCCCCGGTCAGCTGGCCTTTTTCGTTTTCAGGTGAGATCGATTTGTACTTATACCCGCGAATACTGCGGTCGCCCCCGGCGAAGAAGCGCAGGTCCGGCGGAACGCGCTCGAAATCACCCGTCTCAATCCAGCCGAGATTGCCGCGCATCACAAAGCGGTGTTTGTCATACAGCGTGCGGATCCAGACGTTTTGCGCCTGAAAGACGGAGAAGTCTACGTCGGATCCCCAGGCGGTGTTGGAATAATCGATGGAGTAGCGCTGGGAATCGCCCCAGGTCGGCATCAGGCCGCCGCGCGAGCGTGTGCGGCTGATCATCACCCCCGGATAAAGCAGCATGGTGGTGTTGGTGACGTTTGCCTGGGTAAAGTGATCGAGGCTCCAGCGCAGGTTAATGGCGCGCTGCCAGCCGCTGGAGAGATCCCAGAAGCGTGAGACCGCAAGCGTTGTCGAATCCTGCTCGGTATCGTTTAAATCGGTACGCTTAAAGCCGCCCTGCACCAGGTAATATTGCTCAAGCGGGTTTTTCAGCAGCGGCATTTTGTAGCTGAAGTCCAGCTGCTGTTCAGGCGCAGAGAGGCTGACGCTGGTAGTCAGGCTGTGGCCGTAGGAGTTCATCCACGGTTTTCTCCACGAGGCCTTCACGCGCGGGCCGACGTCCGTGGAGTAGCCGACACCGGTCTCAATGGTGTTCTCGGTGCGCGGAGAGACTACGCCATGCAGCGGTAATACCTTCGTTTTACGGGATTTTTCAAATTCAGGCGCCACCACCACTGAGTTAAACCAGCCGGTAGCGGACAAACGACGGTTCAGCTCCCCGAGGTCGCTGGACTGGTAGTAGTCGCCCTTTTTGAACGGCACCAGGTTTTGCAGATACTCGTCACGGATCTGCGATCCTTCGAAGGTTACATCGCCAAACCGATAGCGTTCGCCGCTGTCGTAGTCGATATCCCAGAATGCCTGACGTCGCTCAAGCGCAACGCCCAGCTGGCTTTTGTTGAACTTGCTGTCGAAATAGCCTTTACGCAGGGAAACGTTGGTCAACGACTTTTTAAAGCGATCGTAATCCCCGTGATTGAGCACGGTGCCCACTTTCGGGCGGTTGCTGAGCAGATCCAGGTAGTCCCGATCCGTGCGCGCACCGCCGCGCAGCACCACGTTCGTGCCACCAATCAGGACGGGTTCGCCCGGCGAAACGCGGGCAATCAATACCTGACGCCCCTTCGCCGGCGGCGGGCGTAAGTCGAAATCAATGGTGGGTTCATAGTACCCCAACGCCTTTAAGCCTTCGCGAATGGCGTCATCCACGCGCGCGCGAAAACGCCGATCCGGCGTCACTTCATCGCTCTCGATAGTGGAAAGCTGCGCACGCACGTTTTTTTCCAGCGCCCCGGATAACCCCTCAACCTGCAAACGGACATTCGCCGCGCTGGCAATCCCGCTTGTCAGCATTAAACTGACTAAACATAACTGGCGGATCTTTGTCACGTTTTCTCCTGAATATCCCTGTTTCCACCCTGGAAGCAAATGCAGTGCCGCTCCGCGGCAAAATACGGCCTGCTGGCCAAAAACCCAAATTACGGGTTGAAAAAGGGTGCAACACCCAAATATTTCTTATGATTAAATCTAGACTCATTCATCGCATTTATTGTGTTCAATTAAACGCTTCGTGACAACCTTAACCGAAACAACGCTACCCGGGAGGCCCCACCGTGAGTTTATTCGATAAAAAGCATCTGGTATCACAAGCCGATGCGTTACCGGGACGCAACACCCCTATGCCAGTGGCGACATTACACGCCGTAAACAACCATTCAATGACAAATGTTCCTGATGGAATGGAGATCGCCCTGTTTGCCATGGGCTGCTTCTGGGGCGTAGAGCGCCTGTTCTGGCAGTTGCCGGGCGTTTACAGTACCGCTGCGGGCTACACCGGAGGGTATACGCCTAACCCAACCTACCGCGAAGTCTGTTCCGGCGAAACCGGGCATGCCGAGGCGGTCCGTGTGGTGTATGACCCGAGCGTTATCAGCTATGAACAGCTGCTCCAGGTGTTCTGGGAAAACCATGACCCGGCGCAGGGCATGCGTCAGGGTAACGATCACGGCACCCAATACCGTTCGGCTATTTATCCGCTCACCCCTGAGCAGGAGGCCGCGGCCCACGCCAGCCTGACGCGTTTCCAGGAAGCAATGCAGGCCGCCGGTGATAAACGCCAGGTGACGACCGAAATCGCTACCGCGAAACCGTTCTACTATGCCGAAGACGATCATCAGCAGTATCTGCATAAAAATCCGTACGGCTACTGCGGGATTGGCGGCATCGGCGTTTGCCTGCCTCCACAGCAGGCCTGATTACTGCATCAGCGCCACGCGAGCCGCGTGGCGCATAACTCAACCACACTCCCCGCCGCAGGCCCACCTTATTTGTCGAAAACGTGACCTCTGGCAGATTTACACGCCTTTACGCTATACTACCGCTGAAATAATCGGCTCAACGCTACGAGCTGACTTCAATGTGTCTTCACACGAATGGTATCAACTCCCCTTCTGAGGATCTGGCGAGAAGCCGGATAAACTATGTTAAACAGTATTTTAGTAATACTTTGTCTTATTGCCGTCAGTGCATTTTTCTCGATATCGGAGATCTCGCTGGCTGCCTCCCGTAAAATCAAACTGAAGCTGCTTGCCGACGAGGGCAACATCAACGCATCACGCATTTTGAAAATGCAGGAAAATCCCGGCATGTTCTTTACCGTGGTGCAGATTGGCCTTAACGCGGTCGCCATTCTTGGCGGTATCGTGGGCGATGCAGCATTTTCTCCGGCGTTTTATAGCCTCTTTGTAAAGTACATGTCCGTAGAGCTGGCCGAGCAGTTGAGCTTCATCCTCTCCTTCTCGCTGGTCACCGGTTTGTTCATTCTATTCGCGGACCTGACCCCGAAACGCATCGGTATGATTGCGCCAGAAGCTGTGGCTTTGCGTATCATCAACCCGATGCGCTTCTGTTTGTACGTCTTCCGCCCGCTGGTGTGGTTCTTTAACGGCCTGGCGAACGTCATTTTCCGCATCTTCAAGCTGCCGATGGTGCGTAAAGACGACATCACATCCGATGATATTTACGCCGTGGTGGAAGCCGGGGCGCTGGCAGGCGTGCTGCGCAAGCAGGAACACGAGCTGATTGAGAACGTTTTCGAACTGGAATCCCGTACCGTTCCCTCTTCCATGACCGGCCGTGAGAACATCATCTGGTTCGATCTGCATGAAGATGAGCAGAGCCTGAAGACCAAAGTGGCGCAGCATCCGCACTCCAAATTCCTGGTCTGTAACGAAGATATCGACCATATCATCGGCTATGTGGACTCCAAAGACCTGCTGAACCGCGTACTGGCAAACCAGAGCCTGGCGCTGAACAGCGGCGTACAGATCCGCAACACCCTGATTGTGCCGGACACCCTGACGCTCTCCGAAGCGCTGGAAAGCTTCAAAACTGCGGGTGAAGACTTCGCGGTGATCATGAACGAGTACGCGCTGGTGGTGGGCATTATCACCCTCAACGACGTAATGACGACGCTGATGGGCGACCTGGTCGGCCAGGGGCTGGAAGAGCAAATTGTGCAGCGTGACGAGAACTCATGGCTGATTGACGGCGGTACGCCGATTGAGGACGTGATGCGCGTGCTGGATATCGACGAGTTCCCGCAGTCCGGAAACTACGAGACCATCGGCGGCTTTATGATGTTTATGCTGCGTAAGATCCCGAAACGTACCGACTCGGTGAAGTTCTCCGGCTTCAAGTTTGAAGTGGTGGATATTGATAACTACCGCATCGACCAGTTGCTGGTAACGCGCATTGATAGTAAACCGACCGTGCTGGTGCCGAAGCTGCCAGATGCGGAAGAGAAGGTGTCGGCGTAATTTATGAAGGGCAGCGTTGAGCTGCCCTTTCTTTTACCCTCCGAGATTCACTCCAACTTTTAAAAAGGTGATGAATTCAAATAGATAAGAGTTGAGTAAGATGTATTACTAAAATGATAAATTTTACCGCTGACTTTGATATATATAGCGTTTTCTTCAGTCTCTACCTTTGCATCAGGATCTGTAGTTATCAGAAAAGGAGCATACCCGTGTCTGACCTCACCTAAAAAATTTTCGCCCGAAATTTTTGACGATGCTAAATAGTATTTGTATACATTTGAAGTCGTAGCTCCCGCATTGCTTTTTGTAATATACAATACGGAAACCTTTCCGATACTTTCTTTGTAAATAATTTCTTGCTCAATATAGAGAAATTCATCTAAAGTACGCCATATGGCATAGGAAGAAATCAGGATTATGAGTAATATATAAATACATTTTTTCCTAGAAGCCTGCACGCTGAGCATAGTCTATCCCCGCTCTAATCCATGTTTGATCTGTAGGATCATCGCCATGAGGATCTGGATTAACCTCTATACTCGACTCTCTGCCTTTAAAATCTACTGCCCCCTTAATTAACGCACCACCATCATCCTTCAGCCATAAATAAGCAGGAATAGCCATCATTAAACTCCGTTTCAAAGTGAGATGACCATTGTTCCTGCGTAACCAAAAAAACCAATAAACAGTTAATACTTTATTGTCCTGTATCAACAGTTACACACTGGAAAGTAAATTTAGATTAACTTAATAAAGAGCGTGAAATCTATCCGTATCACAGAATGATTGCGTGAAATATCTAGTAAATGAATGTATGTGAAACAACGGCTACAAACATCAACGGCTCCCATCGGGAGCCGTCTTTTTAACTACTACTGCATAGCACGTTGGTTAAGCCATCTCAGTTTGCAGACGCATAACCTGACGGTTGACTTCGGACATCACAGACAAGTGTTGTTTGTCCTTCACTTTTGGGATAAGGATTTTGCCCTTATCGAACTCAAAAGCGCCAACATCCTTGATATACAACCGTCCACGGAACAGGATCTTCACGTACTTCGCCACCTGAAGCGGGTTGTAGCGTTGGAAAATTTTCATTCTTGTATCTCCTGCGAATCATACGCCCTTGCGGTGCCACAATCGGCCCGACTGTCCTGAGCGCAAATTTTGATGCCCAATGACTATAGACCAGAACCTCGTACTTACCCAGTGTGCATAAGTTTATTTACCGTTTGATTACAATTATTCAGAATAATCTTTGCAAAGCGTGATGCAGAGCAGTATATGCCGTCGTTTTTGCGTGGATATGTGCGTTCGCCCGCAAACTGGCATCGGGATTGCGGGAAAAGCCCATTGATCGCACTTATGATTAAAAGCGCATGACCAAGTGGTCGGATCACCTGCTCACAATAAGGAAACACCATGACCCTACGTAACCTCCTGGCGGCAGCTTGCCTGTTGCTGCCGCTGATGGCTTCCGCACACAACCTTGAAAAAGGAGAACGTGTTCCGCCGGTCGGTATTGCTGACCGGGGAGAATTGATTCTCGACAATGATAAGTTTAGCTATAAAGCCTGGAATAGCGCGCAGCTCGCGGGCAAAGTGAGAGTGGTACAACATATTGCCGGACGGACATCCGCAAAAGAGAAAAACGCGACCCTTGTGGAGGCGATCAAGACCGCAAAACTCCCGCACGATCGCTACCAGACCACCACCATCGTGAATACCGACGATGCGATTCCCGGCTCCGGGATGTTTGTGCGCTCAAGCCTCGAGAGTAATAAAAAGCTCTATCCGTGGTCGCAGTTTATTGTCGATAGCAACGGCGTGACGCGTAAGGCGTGGCAGCTGGAAGAGGAGAGCTCAGCGATTATCGTGCTGGATAAAGCGGGCCGCGTGCAGTGGGTCAAAGACGGGGCGCTGACGCAGGATGAGGTGCAGCAGGTGGTTGCCCTGCTGCACAAGTTGCTGGATCAGTAGAGTGACACCCGGAAGCCCGGGTTCAGGAATGACTCGCGCGGGGTATAGTCCAGCGGCTTACCCTGCCAGTCATGCACATGCGCGCCCGCCGCTGCGGCAACGGCGTGGCCTGCTGCGGTATCCCAGACGTTAGTCGGCCCAAAACGGGGGTAAAGCTGCGCCTGCCCTTCTGCCACCAGGCAGAACTTCAGCGAGGATCCGATCGACGTCGTCTGGTGTTCGCCCAGCTGTTGCAGGTACTCTTCCAGCTCGCTGTCGCTGTGCGAGCGGCTGATCACCACCAGCGGAGGACGGGCATCGCGCACCTGGATCGGCTTACGTACGCCGCACTCTTCCTTCCAGGCTTTGCCTTCCGCCGCGCTGTACATCACCTTCATCACCGGGGCGTAGACCACGCCAAGCACCGCCTTTCCTTTTTCAATCAGAGCGATGTTGACGGTGAACTCACCGTTACGCTTGATAAACTCTTTCGTGCCGTCCAGCGGATCGACCAGCCAGTAACGCTGCCAGTGCTGACGTTCGTCCCAGCTCTGGGGCGCTTCTTCAGAAAGGACCGGAATATCCGGCGTCAGGGCCTGCAAGCCTTTCAGGATCACCGCATGGGCCGCGATATCCGCCGCCGTCACCGGAGAGTCGTCCGCTTTGCTGACAACGTCCATCGGTTTTGCACCGTCGTACACCTGCATAATGGCATCACCCGCATCCCGTGCCAGCTGACAAATTTTATCTAACATTCTCCACCTCTTCGTTAACGCAGTGGGCATAACTTATTGTTTTAGTTATATCGTAATGTGAACAATTCCGCTATCTGTGAAGCAATTCTGGTTTCAGCGCTCTTTTTTCTGGCAGCATTCACACTTCTGTAAGCAACAAATACTACATACATATTCTTTTGTGGCTTGGATCGAAAAAAGGACTCCTCAGATGATTAAGTTTAGCGCAACGCTCCTGGCAACGCTGATTGCGGCCAGCGTTCAGGCAGCGACGGTGGATCTCCGTATTCTGGAAACAACCGATCTGCACGGCAACATGATGGACTTCGATTACTACAAAGATACGCCTGTCGAAAAATTCGGACTGGTACGTACGGCAAGTTTAATCAACGCCGCCCGCGGTGAAGTAAAAAACAGCGTGCTGGTGGACAACGGCGATCTCATTCAGGGCAGCCCGCTCGGCGACTACATGGCGGCGAAGGGGCTGAAGAAAGGCGAGATCCATCCTGTTTATAAGGCAATGAATACGCTGGACTATGCTGTCGGCAACCTCGGTAATCACGAATTTAACTACGGTCTGAAATACCTGCACGACGCGCTGGCAGGGGCAAAGTTCCCGTACGTTAACGCCAATATCATCGACGTTAAGACGGAGAAACCGCTTTTTACCCCTTACGTGATTAAAGAGACCGAGGTGGTCGACAAGGACGGTAAAAAACAGACGCTGAAAATCGGCTATATCGGCTTTGTACCGCCGCAGATCATGACCTGGGATAAAGCCAACCTCGACGGCAAAGTGACCGTTAATGACATTACCGAAACCGCGCGCAAGTATGTGCCGGAAATGCGCGCGAAAGGCGCAGATCTGGTGGTGGTTGTCGCCCACTCGGGTCTCTCCGCCGATCCGTATCGGGCGATGGCTGAGAACTCGGTGTATTACCTCAGCCAGGTACCGGGCGTCGATGCGATCCTGTTCGGCCACGCCCACGCCGTCTTCCCGGGTAAAGACTTCGCCAGCATCAAAGGCGCAGATATTGAAAAAGGCACGCTCAACGGCGTGCCAGCGGTGATGCCGGGGATGTGGGGCGACCACCTTGGCGTGGTGGATCTGGTGCTAAATAACGACAGCGGCAGCTGGAAGGTGACGCAGTCAAAAGCCGAAGCGCGCCCAATTTACGACGCGGCGGCTAAAAAATCCCTGGCCGCGGAAGATAAAAAGCTGGTTGACGTGCTGAAGCACGACCACGACGCCACCCGCGAATTCGTCAGCAAGCCGATCGGCAAATCCGCCGACAATATGTACAGCTTCCTGGCGCTGGTGCAGGATGACCCGACCGTTCAGGTGGTCAACATGGCCCAGAAAGCCTATGCCGAACACTTTGTTCAGGGCGATCCGGATCTGGCAAAACTGCCGGTGCTGTCTGCCGCTGCGCCATTCAAAGTGGGCGGACGCAAGAACGACCCGGCAAGCTATGTTGAGGTCGAAAAAGGCCAGCTGACCTTCCGTAACGCCGCCGATCTCTATCTCTACCCGAATACCCTGGTAGTGGTTAAAGCCACGGGGAAAGAGTTGAAGGAGTGGCTGGAGTGCTCTGCCGGGCAGTTCAACCAGATCGATCCGCATAGCAGCAAGCCGCAGTCGCTGATTAACTGGGACGGCTTTCGCACCTACAACTTCGACGTGATCGACGGTGTAAATTACCAGATTGACGTCACCCAGCCGGCGAAATATGACGGCGAGTGCCAGGCGATTAACCCGCAGGCCGAACGCATCAAAAATCTGACGTTCAACGGCAAGGCGATCGACCCGAATGCCACCTTCCTGGTGGTGACCAATAACTACCGCGCCTACGGCGGTAAGTTTGCCGGTACGGGCGATAGCCACATCGCTTTTGCGTCACCGGACGAAAACCGCTCGGTGCTGGCGGCGTGGATCGGCGCGGAGTCGAAGAAGGCGGGCGAAATTCACCCGGCGGTGGATAACAACTGGCGTCTTGCGCCAATCCACAGCGATGCGAAACTGGATATCCGCTTTGAAACGTCACCGTCCGATAAGGCAGCCGCGTTTATTAAGGATAAGGCGCAGTATCCGATGAAGAAGGTTGCGACGGATGATATCGGGTTCGCGATTTATCAGGTGGATTTAAGCAGGTAGCGGTGATTGTGCCGGGTAAGGCGAAACCGCCACCCGGCTTTTACGCCGCACGCTCATCCCGATTCGCCATCACCTTCGGCGTATTCACCTCAATCCAGTCCGCCAGCGCGGCGACTTTCTCGCTGACCTCGATGCCCATCGGGGTCAGACTATACTCCACGTGCGGCGGCACAACCGGATAAGAAACGCGGTTCACAAATCCGTCCTGCTCCAGCGCCTGAAGCGACTGGGCCAGCATTTTCTCGCTGACGCCGCCCATCTTGCGGCGCAGGTCGCTGAAGCGATGCGTGCCCTGACGCAATGCCACCAGGATCAGCACGCCCCAGCGGCTGGTAACGTGTTTGAGCACCTCCCTTGACGGACACTGTTCCGCAAAGAGATTGCCATCGCGCATTTGCTCGCTGAGCGTCGGTAACGTTGTTTTCATACTTACCTTTTTGTACGTACTTACTAAAAGTTAGTTATGGTGATAGTGTGCCACAACACCAGACAAACACGAAGGAGATTCATCATGATCGCGATTACCGGCGCAACCGGCCAGCTTGGCCAACTCGTTATTGAAGAACTGCTGAAAACCGTTCCGGCCAGCCAGATCGTGGCTATTGTGCGTAACCCGGCAAAAGCCGACGCCTTAAGCCAGCGGGGAATTGTGATACGTCAGGCGGACTATACCGACCAGGCCGCGTTCACCAACGCCCTGAACGGCGTGGATAAGCTGCTGCTTATCTCCTCCAGCGAAGTGGGCCAGCGCGCCGCACAGCATCAGAATGTGATTAACGCCGCCAAAGCCGCCGGGGTGAAACGTATCGCCTACACCAGCCTGCTGCATGCGGATACCTCCCCGCTGGGTCTGCACGTTGAGCACGTAGAAACCGAGAAAGCGCTGGCTGAATCCGGCGTGCCTTATACCCTGCTGCGCAACGGCTGGTATACCGAAAACTATCTTGCGAGCGTGCCGCCTGCCCTGGAGCACGGCGTATTTATTGGTGCCGCAGGCGAAGGCAAAATTGCCTCGGCGACCCGAGCGGATTACGCGGCGGCGGCAGCAAAAGTGGTTTCTGAAGAGGGTCATGCCGGCAAGGTGTATGAACTGGCGGGCGACAGTGCCTGGACGCTGAGCGAACTGACGGCGGAGCTGAGCAGACTGAGCGGCAAGCCGGTGGCGTATCAGAACCTGAGCGAAGCGGATTTCGCCGCCGCGCTGAAGGGCGCAGGCCTGCCTGCCGGGCTGGCGGATATGCTGGCGGATTCCGATACCGGCGCGTCCAGGGGCGGCCTGTTTGACGACAGCCGTACCCTGAGCAAACTGATCGGTCGCCCGACAACGCCGCTGGCGGAGAGCATCAAAGCGATTCTGTAATTGTTAAGAATTGGTTATTTTTGGTGGCATCCCTTCGGGTCATCTCTGATAATGAGGCGATGACCCACAAGGAGGCTCACCGTGCAAGGCGTACCGGAACAGTTTACTGATGAGAGAGACAGCGCGCGCTTTCGCCATCTGGCGCAACTGCCGGGTCTGGAGCTTTATCACGCCCATATTTCTGACTACGCCTTCGAGCCGCACACTCACGAAGCGTTTGGCATCGGCACCATTGAAACCGGCGCCGAACGCTTCCGCTATCGCGGTACACAGCATCTTGCCGCAGAAAAATCCGTTGTTACCATGAACCCGGACGAGATCCACACCGGCGAATCCGCCACCGAAGGCGGCTGGCGCTACCGGATGGTCTATATTGAACCCGACCTGCTGGAAGAAGTCACCGGCCTGCGCCACTGGTGGTTTAGCGACGTCACGCGTCACGATCCGCTGCGCTCGCAACAGATAGGCCAGTTGATTTATGGCCTGTGGCACACGGACGATCCGCTGGCACAGAAAGGATTGCTGCTGGATCTGATTGAGACGTTCCAGCCGCTGGCCCGTCATGCGCCGGAAGCCCGGGAGGGCGCGCACCGCTTCGAGCGCGTTCGCGACTATCTGCACGACAACTATATGCGCGCGCTCACCCTGGACGAGCTGGCGAGCGTCGTTTCGCTCAGTCCGTACCATTTCCAGCGCCAGTTCAAAGCCCATTTCCACGTTACGCCACACCAGATGCTGATGGCGATTCGCCTGTGGCGCGCCAAGGCGTTTCTCACTCACGGCATGCCTGCCGCCGAAGTCGCCGCCGCAACGGGGCTGACCGATCAGTCTCATCTGACCCGCGCCTTTACCCGCCGCTACGGCATTACGCCCGTGCGTTACCAGAAGCAGGTTTCGCCGCGCTAATGCGCAACCTCATACAATACGCACGCACCTGTGCCTCCTACACTGGCTACAACATGTATTACTGTGGACAGAAAGATGATTAGCGGCGTGTTGTATGCTCTGCTTGCAGGGTTGATGTGGGGGCTGATTTTCGTCGGCCCGCTGATAGTGCCGGAGTACCCGGCGATATTGCAGTCGACCGGACGCTATCTGGCGCTGGGACTGATTGCCGTGCCGCTGGCGTGGCTGGGGCGTGCACGCCTGCGCCAGCTGAGTCGCCAGGACTGGCTCACCGCGCTGGCGCTGACGATGATGGGCAACCTGATTTACTACGTCTGCCTGGCCAGCGCCATTCAGCGCACCGGCGCGCCGGTTTCCACCATGATTATCGGCACGCTGCCGGTCGTTATTCCTGTGTTCGCGAACCTGCTGTACAGCCAGCGTGACGGCAAACTGGCGTGGTCAAAAATGGTGCCCGCGCTGGTATGCATCGCCGTGGGGCTGGCTTGCGTGAATATTGCCGAACTTCGCCATGGTCTGGAAAATTTCAGCGTGTGGCGTTACGGTTCAGGGATCTTTCTGGCGGTTATTTCGGTTGTCTGCTGGGCCTGGTATGCCCTGCGCAACGCACGCTGGCTGCGGGAAAACCCGGATAAGCATCCAATGATGTGGGCCACGGCGCAGGCGCTGGTCACGCTTCCCGTCTCGCTGCTGGGCTATGTGGGTGCGTGTGTCTGGTTGGGTAGCGAGCATCCGGATTTCGCCGTGCCCTTCGGCCCGCGCCCGTGGGTATTCGTCGCGTTAATGGTCGCCATTGCCGTGCTGTGTTCGTGGGTGGGCGCGCTGTGCTGGAACATTGCCAGCCAGAAGCTGCCGACGGTGATATTAGGGCCGCTGATTGTCTTTGAGACGCTGGCCGGGCTGCTCTATACCTTCCTGATGCGCCAGAGCATGCCGCCGCTGTTAACGGCCTGCGGGATCGCGCTGCTGGTCGTTGGGGTAGTGATTGCGGTGAGAGCGAAGCCGGAAAAACCGAGGGTCGTTCCGGCGTCGGAGGGGTGATGATTGCCGGGTGGCGGCTGCGCCTTACCCGGCCTGCACAGTCCTCGAACGTAGGCCGGGTAAGCGTCAGCGCCACCCGGCATAATGTCAGAACGTTTCCCAGTTCGCTTCAGACGCCGTTGCTACGGGCTGCGCCTTAGGCGCGTAAGCCTTCACGGGCGCGGCTTTAACCGCCTGGTTGCGGGTGATCTTAAACACCGCCACCGCTTCGTTCAGGCGCGCGGCCTGATCTTCCAGCGCCGCTGCCGCTGCCGCAGACTCTTCCACCAGCGAGGCGTTCTGCTGGGTAACGCGATCCATCTCCGCTACCGCCTGGCCCACCTGATCGATACCGCGGCTCTGCTCGTCGGAGGCTGAGGCAATCTCGCCCATGATGTCGGTCACGCGGGTAACCGCGTTAACGATTTCCGCCATCGTCGCGCCCGCTTCGTTCACCAGCTGAGAACCCGCGTTCACGCGCTCGCCGGAATCATCGATCAGCGCCTTAATCTCTTTCGCCGCCTGGGCGCTGCGCTGGGCAAGCGTGCGTACTTCTCCTGCAACCACCGCAAAGCCACGGCCCTGCTCACCCGCACGCGCCGCTTCTACCGCCGCGTTCAGCGCCAGAATGTTGGTCTGGAAGGCGATACCGTCGATCACGTTGGTGATCTGCGCAATCTTGCTGGAGCTGGTGGCGATTTCATCCATCGTACGCACTACGCCTTCCACCACGTTACCGCCCTTCTTCGCGGTTGAGGAGGCATCCAGCGCCAGACGAGACGCCTGACGCGCGTTATCCGCGTTCTGCTTCACGGTGGCGGTCAGCTGTTCCATGCTGGCTGCCGTCTCTTCCAGAGACGCGGCCTGCTGCTCGGTACGAGAAGAGAGGTCGTTGCTGCCCGCCGAGATTTCACCCGCGCCGGTGTAGATTGTATCTGCGCCTTCGCGGACCACGCCCACCGTATTCGCCAGCGCGGTTTGCATCTCCTGAACGTTACGCGCCAGGATCGCCATTTCGTTTTTACCCTCAGCGTGAATCGGCTGGGTTAAATCGCCTGCCGCAATGGCGCGGATGTGGTTGATCACCTCTTCCAGCGGCAACAGCAGCACGCGGCGCATGGCAATCCAGCTGGAGATAATGACGGCTACCACCAGCAGCATGACCGCAGAAAGGATCCACAGAATCCGCTTGTAGTCGCTTTCATTGTCCTTAATGCCTTTGTCGGTGAGCGCGGCCTGCGCCTCGCGCCACTCGCGATAGACCTTTTGCATCGCGGTCTGCTTGTGTTCGGCATTTTGTTTGAACATCTCTTCCAGGTTGCCCTGACCCAGCAGAACGTTCATCTGCGTGAGCGTGGCGGAGTAGATGCGATACTGCTCTTCAAGCCTGTCGGCCAGGTGCTCGTCCATGCCCGGCGTTTCCGGCAGCGCGTAGTATTTATCGTAATGGGTCTGGGCATCGGCCAGCAGGTTTTTCGCGGTATTGACCAGCTCGTTCAACTGCCCGCCATTAATCTGAGATGCCATGCTGCTTTGCAGGCGCAGCATGCCGCGGTTGAGGGTGACGCGCGCCTGGTTAAGGCTGATCCAGGCGTCGGTCAACTCCGCGACGTTCTGGCTGGAAAGCTGAGAAACGGTGAAATTCTCTTTATCGTTATTGAGCGCATTAATGAAAATGCCGGCTGAGATCAGCTGCATGATGCCAAGCACGAGCAGCACCGAGATGAGAAGAGTAATGACTTTTATACGTTTAAACATGCGTTGCCTTTTGATATGCAGGTATTGTCTGACCTGTATCTATCGGCACGTGCGGCAGGTTGTTTACTGTTTCTCCACCTTTAAAAACTTTCGAAAGCTTTTTTCTGCATTCAATCAGCAGGTTAAAAGCACGCTATTTTTTGTGATCGCCCTCTCATTTTTACCCTTGCCTCTAAAGGGTTATAGTATCGCCTTAAAGATGCATTTAAAATGCATCTTATATTTCTGATGATGAGGTAACTGCTATGGCCTTCCGCGACCAACCCCTGGGCGAGCTGGCGCTCTCCATCCCTCGCGCTTCTGCGCTGTTCCGTAAATACGATATGGATTACTGCTGCGGCGGTAAGCAAACGCTGGCGCGCGCAGCGTCGCGTAAAGAGCTGGATGTAGAAGCTATCGAAGCGGAGCTGGCTAAGCTGGCAGAACAGCCTGTCGACAAAGACTGGCGCACCGCGCCGCTGGCTGAAATCATCGACCACATCGTCGTGCGTTACCACGACCGTCACCGTGAACAGCTGCCGGAGCTGATTTTACAGGCCACCAAAGTTGAGCGCGTTCACGCCGATAAACCCTCCGTACCGCGCGGCCTGGCGAAATACCTGACCATGCTGCACGAAGAACTTTCCAGCCACATGATGAAAGAAGAGCAGATCCTCTTCCCGATGATTAAACAGGGAATGGGAAGCCAGGCGATGGGGCCCATCAGCGTGATGGAAAGCGAACATGATGACGCGGGGGAACTGCTGGAGGTGATCAAACACACCACCAACAACGTCACGCCGCCGCCTGAGGCGTGCACCACCTGGAAAGCCATGTACAACGGCATTAATGAGATGATTGACGATCTGATGGAGCACATCAGTCTTGAGAATAACGTGCTGTTCCCGCGGGCATTGGCTGATAAATAAAAAAGCCCGGTGGCGCTAGCGCTTACCGGGCCTACAACGTCCTCGAACGTAGGCCGGGTAAGCGTCAGCGCTACCCGGCACATGCTTAACGCATGCCTGCCATACGTTTTTTACCGATAAACAGCCAGCCCAGCCCCAGCGCGATAAACCACAGTGGCGTGACGATCAGCGCCTGACGGGTATCGTCTTCCAGCGTCAGCAGCACCAGCACAAAGACGAAGAACGCCATGCACACCCAGCACATCAGCTTGCCCAGCGGCATCTTGTAGATCGACTTCTCGTGCAGGTGTGGACGCTGCTTGCGGTACACCAGGTACGAGCAGAGGATGATGGTCCAGACGAACATGAACAGGATCGCCGACACCGTGGTGATCATGGTGAACGCGCCGATTACGCTCGGGTTGACGTAAAGCATCACCACGCCGCCCAGCAGGCAGATGCAGGAGAAGGTCAGCCCTTTCGCCGGCACCGCGCGTTTTGAGAGTTTGGCAAATGCGCTCGG
Source organism: Enterobacter genomosp. S (assembly GCF_001631805.1). Lineage (NCBI taxonomy): Bacteria > Pseudomonadati > Pseudomonadota > Gammaproteobacteria > Enterobacterales > Enterobacteriaceae > Enterobacter > Enterobacter genomosp. S. The sequence continues at coordinate 467,194 of NZ_LVVA01000018.1, forward strand.
GGCAACGCCCTCCTGCGCCAGTCCGAACAGCATACGGCTGGTGGAAAACACGCCGCTGTTTGCAGACGACGCCGCAGAGGTAAGCACCACGAAGTTAATCAGGCTTGCCGCCGCCGGCAGACCGACCAGCACAAACAGCTCAACGAACGGGCTCTTGGTTGGCACCACCGAGCTCCACGGCGTCACGGACATAATGATAATCAGCGCGAATACGTAGAACATGATGATACGCAACGGGATGGAGTTAATCGCGCGCGGAAGAGATTTCTCCGGATCTTTGGTTTCCGCCGCCGTAGTCCCGACCAGCTCAATCCCCACGAACGCGAACACCGCAATCTGGAAGCCGGCAAAGAAGCCGCTGATGCCTTTCGGGAACCAGCCGCCGTCATTCCACAGATGGGCAAACGACGCCTGAACGCCGGTTGGCGACTGGAAGTGCGTCAGCACCATCACCAGCCCGACGACAATCAGCGCGATGATGGCAACGATTTTGATCATCGCGAACCAGAACTCCATCTCACCGAACATTTTTACGGTGGCGAGGTTAAGGCTCAGCAGCAGGATAATCACCGCCAGCGAGGCCACCCAGTCCGACAGGCCGGGGAACCAGAACTGCGCGTAGGCCGTGATGGCGACAACGTCCGCCATACCGGTGACCACCCAGCAGAACCAGTAGGTCCAGCCGGTGAAATAGCCTGCCCAAGGGCCGAGCAGGTCGGACGCGAAATCGCTGAAGGATTTATATTCGAGATTCGAGAGCAGCAGTTCACCCATTGCACGCATCACGAAGAAGAGCATAAAACCGATGATCATATAAACGAAGATGATCGACGGGCCGGCAAGACTGATGGTTTTGCCCGATCCCATAAACAGCCCGGTGCCGATGGCGCCCCCAATGGCAATGAGCTGAATGTGACGGTTTGTGAGATTTCGCCGTAGCGACTGTTCAGACGTCGCCTCTTCCGCGGCGGCGACTTTGACCTGATCTACCATGTGATATTTTCCTGTTTATGCCTGTCTGTGTTGTTACGGCTCTTCTGGCCTTTAAATACGCCAAATAAATGACGGTCCCTTTGTAAGGACTAATCGATAGTAGGTAAGAATCGGCGGGATGAATACTATGATTTGAATATTATGTTAATAATATGTTGAAAGTGAGTGTCATATCACTCATACAGCGCGAAACAGCTCACAAAAATACACGTAACAGTTTCGTTTGCAATACAAAATGTTGATTCCGTCGTAACTCCAGGTTTTATCGCTATTTTCCTCTCCCCGACTGGAGAGAGGAAAATAAGAAAAACCGATTACAGGATTTCCAGCAGCTCGACTTCAAACACCAGGGTGCTGAATGGCGGAATGGACGCGCCAGCGCCGCGCTCGCCGTAAGCCAGATTGTGCGGGATGGTCAGTTCCCACTTTGAGCCTACCGGCATCAGGGTCAGGGCTTCGATCCAGCCAGGGATAACGCCGTTAACCGGGAACTCAGCCGGTTCGCCACGCGCAACGGAGCTGTCGAACACGGTACCGTCGATCAGCTTACCGGTGTAGTGCACACGAACGTGGTCGGTACGCGCCGGGATGGCACCATCACCCTGGTTGATTACGCGGAACTGCAAGCCGGACTCGGTGCTGTTCACGCCTTCACGCTCGCGGTTCTCTTCCAGATATTTAACGCCTTCTGCCGCCATCTCTTCGAAACGCGCGCGACGCACGGCGTCAGCACGTTCGTGGATTTCACGCAGCGCACGGTGCACAACGTCAACCGGCACGGCGGGCTGCTTGCCTTCCAGCGCATCAGCGATACCCGCCACCAGCGCTTCCGGTAACAGACCTTCCAGGCCGGATTCGCTCAGCTGCTGTCCTACCTGCAAGCCGATGCCGTAGCTTGCCTGCGCTTCGATAGTGTCAAAAGTCGGGGTGGTCATGGGTTTTCCTTCCATCACATTTAAAGTAGCGGGCAGCATATCAGCCATGCCCTTATGGGTAAAACTTTGTCTTAAGTAAAGGTGACAAACAGCGGCGAAACGGAAACAATAGTAGCCGTCAGGATTTTCCCAAATATATGTCACGAAAGCTGGCTTTGTTACGCCCATCAGGCAGTTAGCAAACTACACTTCTCAGGACAGGATAAAAAGACGCGGAGCAGGAGGAGAGCCATGCCCGGGCGATTTGAACTGAAACCTACCCTGGCGAAAATCTGGCATGCGCCGGATAACTTTCGCATCATGGACCCGCTGCCGCCTTTGCACCGCAGAGGCATTATCATTGGCGCGCTGCTGATCGTCATCGGCTTCCTGCTTCCTTCCGGCAGTGACAACGTTGATACCGCGCCGGTCAGCCGGAATGCGGAGCTGGATATCCAGTCGCAAAGCCAGCCGCAGCCGGATTCACAGCCGATGCAGACGCAGCTGGTCACGCCCTCTAACGATCCGGGCCAGGTTGCGCCGGTTGAACCTGAACCCGTTCAGGAAGATCAGGAGCAGGCCGCCGCTCCTTCAGAGCCGCAGGCGCAACAGCCGACCGGCATTGAGCAGCAGTGGCGTTCGTATCGCGTAGAGTCAGGGAAAACCCTTGCCCAGCTGTTCCGCGACCACAATCTGCCGGCAACGGATGTGTATGCCATGGCGCAGGTTGAAGGGGCAGGCAAACCGCTCAGCAACCTGCAAAATGGTCAGATGGTGCAGATCCGTCAGAATGCCAGCGGCGTAGTGACGGGGCTGACCATTGATACGGGGAATGGTCAGCAGGTGCTGTTTACCCGTCAGCCGGACGGCAGTTTTATCCGGGCACGCTAGTTCCCGTAGGCCGGGTCAGGCGAAGCCGCCTCCCGGCACGTCATTTCTCAGGCGCTCCGCTTGTTCACCCACCAGATCCCCGAACAGACCAGCACCAGCGCAATCGCGTATTTGATGTCCAGAATGTTTTCGCCGAGGAAGATGGCGGAAAGCACCGTCCCTGCAACAGGAATGACAAAGTTGAACGGGGCAATCATGCTCACGCGGTTCACCTTCAGCAGCGCGCTCCACAGGGCGAACGCCACGGATGAGAGCAGCGTCAGGTATCCCAGCACGGCGACGGCCTTCATGCTGTGCACTTCCAGCGTTCCGCCCGTGATATAGCCTCCCGCAACCAGTGCCGCCCCGCCTATCGCCAGCTGCCAGCCCGTCATCACCGTCGGGTCAACGGTCTGGGAAATGCGTTTCCCGTAAAGCGTGGCGGCAGAGAGAATAAAGGCCGCCAGCACGACAAATCCGTCACCTTGCCAGACAAACTGGAAATCACGTAACCCGCCGTGGAAGTTCACCAGCATCACCCCGGCGAAGCCCAGAACGCAGCCCAGCGTTTTGTTGTAGCTGAGTTTGTCATTGTGGTAGATAAAGTGCGCCAGCAGCACGCTGAAGAAGGTGCCGGTGGCATTCATGATCGAGCCGTTCACCCCGGTGGTGTAGGCCAGGCCGATATAAAAGAAGGTGTACTGGATGGTGGTCTGGGTAAGCCCAAGGATCGTGAGCTGGCCAAACTGCGTGGGCGTGAGCCTGCCAATCGGTTTTCGCTGGGCCAGGGCAAAGAGCAGCAGCAGCGCACCGGCAAACAGAAAACGGTATCCGGCAAAGACGACTTTGGACGGGATATCATCGGTCGCGATCTCAAAAAGTTCGTATCCGCTTTTAATGGCCGGGTAAGAGCTTCCCCAAAGCAGACAGCAGAGCGTGGCGCAGGCATAGGCCACATTTCGACGGGCAAAGACGGGCGTGGGCAGAGCAGTATCCATGGCAAATCTCATAAATAAAATTGCGTTTCAATTTATTATCAGAGAATGCGTCAGGAATAGCGACCTTACAATAGCAAAACATGACGTAGGGTCACGCTAAAAAGCAAAACGCCGGCACAAGGCCGGCGCTTCGACGTGAGCAGAGTAAAAAATTACTCAGCTACTACGTTAACAACCAGTTTAGCGAACACTTCGCTGTGAACCTGGAAGTCAACTTCGTGCTCACCAGTGGTACGCAGAACGCCGTTCGGCATGCGAACTTCGCTCTTAGCCACTTTAACGCCTGCCGCAGTGACTGCATCAGCGATATCGCGGGTACCGATGGAACCGAACAGTTTACCTTCGTCGCCAGCTTTAGACGCGATGGTAACGGTGCCCAGTGCGTTGATTGCTTCAGCGCGAGCGTTAGCAGCCGCCAGAACGTCAGCCAGTTTGGCTTCCAGTTCAGCACGACGTGCTTCGAAAAACTCTACGTTTTTCTTAGTAGCTGGAACAGCTTTACCCTGTGGTACCAGGAAGTTACGAGCGTAACCCGCTTTAACGTTTACCTGATCACCCAGGCTGCCCAGGTTTGCTACTTTATCAAGCAGAATAACTTGCATTACCTTATCCTCTTAAAGTCGTATTAATGGACCGTGCCCGATTACTGATGACGATCAGTGTACGGCAGCAGAGACAGGTAGCGAGCGCGTTTGATAGCGCGAGCCAGCTGACGCTGATATTTTGCACGAGTACCGGTGATACGGCTTGGGACAATCTTACCGCTTTCGGTGATGTAGTTTTTCAGCGTTGCGATATCTTTATAGTCGATCTCTTGAACGCCTTCCGCGGTGAAACGGCAGAACTTGCGACGACGGAAATAACGTGCCATTTGGCTAGTCTCCAGTATCTATCAAATCAATCTGCTCGGCATGCAGAACCATTTTGCTCAGGCCGTTCTTTGCCTTGTGGCAAGAGATGAACCCCTGAACGATTACTGCGCTACCGACCGTTAAACTGTGAGTAATGGCCTGGTTTTCGTGTCCGCTAATGATAACGGGCATTTGACACCACGCCTGCCGGTGAAACCCGGCTTCCTCTTGCACAGAACGATGCTCAAGCACGAACTGGCAATGCGGAATTCCTGATGGGCTGACCTTTCGAAGGGGGGTCCTGCACACGGTGCCGGACAACACCAGACGGTTGGTCATCAGAAATTACTCTTCAGAATCCCCAGCATCAGAATCATCTGCGGTTTCGTTTGCGAAATCATCGCGACGCTCACGGCGCTCGTCTTTCGCTTTAACCATCGGAGATGCTTCGGTCACTGCGTGTTTGGTACGCATAACCATGCTGCGGATAACGGCATCGTTGAAGCGGAAGGTAGTTTCCAGCTCATCAATCACTTCCTGCGGCGCTTCAACGTTCATCAGAACGTAGTGAGCTTTGTGCAGTTTGTTGATTGGGTAAGCCAGCTGACGGCGGCCCCAGTCTTCCAGACGGTGGATCGTGCCTTCTGCACCAGTGATGGCAGCAGAGTAACGCTCGATCATACCCGGAACCTGTTCGCTCTGGTCAGGATGGACCATAAAAACGATTTCGTAATGACGCATCGAATTGCTCCTTACGGATTATTCAGCCTCCTGTCTGGGTCAGCCGAGGCCCGGGGAGGCAAGGAACGTGTTAAAGGTCGGCTGAAAAATTGACGCGTCATAATACTTGCGCCCCCCGCTAAACACAAGGTGATTGCACAAATAATTCGCACAAAGCGTAAAGCTGATCTAAGTGGGTGATTTAAAATCACTCGCATCAGAAGCGCTGTTTTTTTGAACAACACCATCAGAAATGGTCACCCATCGCAGCCAGAGGAGCGATTACACTTTAATCAGAATCCCTTAAACAGAGAAGGAGCGCATTACCCCGTATCACCGCACGCAGTCGTGGAGCGCATATCATGAAAAGAATCGCAATCGCCATTTTGGCTGCGCTTTTGCTCAGTGCAAACGCAACGGCAGCCATCAGGATAGACAGCCGACAGGCCAGAAACATGGATGATGTGCAGAGCTTAGGCGTAATTTACATCAATCATAACTTCGCCACTGAAAGTGAAGCAGATCGGGCGCTGAATGAAGAAACCGACGCGCGGGGCGCAAAATACTATCACGTCATTCTGACACATGAGCCCGGCAGCAACGGCAATATGCACGCCAGTGCAGATATTTACCAGTAACGCTTTATCGCCAGCACCAGGAAAGCCAACGAAAATCAAAGCAATATATGACTTGCCCCCTGCGCGGGGGCTTTTTTTATGAATGGCTCCGGAATACCACCGGTTACAGCTGTTTCGGTATTCCAGAGCACATATTCACTTCTGCCCGTAATAAGCATTGGGACCATGCTTACGCATGAAATGCTTGTTCATCAGGTAATCATCAATGCCCTGAAGCTGCGGGTTAATGCCGCGCGCAATCCACGCCATTCGAGCCACCTCTTCCATGACCACCGCATTATGCACGGCGTCATGCGCATCTTTACCCCACGAGAACGGTCCATGCTGGTACACCACAACGCCCGGCGTGTGCAGTGGTTCCGTCTCACCCAGCGTTTCGATAATGACCCTGCCGGTGTTGAGTTCGTACTCCCCTTCGACTTCAGCCTGCGTTAACGCGCGCGTGCAGGGAATATCACCGAAGAAGTAGTCCGCATGGGTTGTGCCCAGCGCCGGAATTGCCAGCCCCGCCTGCGCCCAGGCGGTCGCGTGCGTGGAGTGGGTATGCACAACGCCCCCCAGAGACGAATAACGCTGGTACAGCGCCAGATGGGTTGCCGTATCTGAAGAAGGGCGCCATTTGCCCTCAACGACGTGTCCTTCGAGGTCAACCACCACCATATCCTCAGCGCGCATGGCATCATAGGCTACGCCGCTCGGCTTAATCACCACCAGCCCCTGCTCGCGATCGATGGCGCTCACGTTGCCCCAGGTGAACGTCACCAGGCCATAGCGCGGCAGATCCATATTGGCCTCAAAGACCTGCTGTTTTAGCTTAAGCATGTTCCGCCTCCAGCAGGCCTGCCCGCGCCATCCGCTCGCGCACCCAGTCCCTGGCATTCGCCACTTCTGCCGCCGGGTCGTCCGCGGTTTCGCTCCACATCTCAATCAGATAAGGCCCGCAATAGCCGGTCTGTTTGAGCGTCTGGAAGCACCGTTCGAAATCCACCACCCCGGTGCCGAACGGCACGTTTTTAAACACGCCGGGACGGGTATCTTTGACGTGCACCGCCACGATATGCCCGATGCCCGCCTGAAGCTCCATCTGTACGTCGTTATCCCATGCCGACAGGTTGCCGATATCCGGATACAGCTGGAACCACGGGTTGTTCAGGTAGTGTGCGTAGCCCAGCGCCTTGCTGATGGAGTTCATCAAGGGATAATCCATGATCTCCATCGCCAGCGTCACCTGCGCGCGGCTGGCCATCTCAACGCTCTCTTTCAGGCCGTCCCGGAAACGACGGCGCGTTTCATCGTTGGCGTCCTGATAGTAAACGTCATAACCCGCCAGCTGGATCACGCGGATACCGACATCCTGTGCAAAGCGGATGGCTTTATGCATGATCTTTAGCCCTTCAGCGCGCACGGCATCGTCTTCACTGCCAAGCGGAAAACGACGGTGCGCGCTCAGGCACATGGATGGCACCCGCACGCCGGTTTCGGCAATGGCGCTCACCAGCGCCAGGCGCTGCTCGCGACGCCAGTCCAGGCGAGAAAGGCGCTCGTCCGTCTCATCCACCGACAATTCGACAAAATCGAAACCCAGCTGCTTCGCCAGCTGTAACCGCTCCAGCCAGCACTCCCCCGCAGGGAGTGCCTTTTCATAGATGCCAAGCGGAACCTGTTTTGACAGCATACCCGCTCCTTAGCCCCAAAGCTGAGCGATGGAGCGTTTGAACTGACGCGCCGCTTCCACCGGAGATGCCGCGTCGCGAATGCTGCGGCCGGCAATAAAGACGTGGATTGGAATACCCTTGAACAGCGGCAGATCTTCGAGCGCCAGGCCACCGGTAACGGTGACTTTGAAGCCCATATCGGCCAGGCGTTTGATTGCGCTGATATCGGCCTCGCTCCACGCCACGCCTGCGGCCTGCGCATCACGGCTACGGTGATACACCACCTGCTGGATACCCGCGTCGCGCCACGCCTGCGCCTGCTCCCAGGTCCAGAAACCGGTCAGCTCTATCTGCACGTCGCCGTTAAACTCTTTTGCCACATCCAGGGCACCTTTCGCGGTGTTGATATCCGCACAGCAAATCACGGTGATCCAGTCAGCGTTGGCTTCGAAGCACATGCGAGAGAGAATTTTGCCCGCATCGGCGATTTTGGCATCTGCGAGCACGATTTTATGCGGGTAGAGCGCTTTCAGGTCGCGAACCGCGCGAACGCCCTCGCCTACGCACAGAATGGTGCCCACTTCGATGATGTCGACTTCTTCCGCAATCAGGCGGGTGGTTTCATAAGCGTGAGACAGCGTCTGGTTATCCAGCGCGACCTGCAACATTGGTAATGACATGTTCAATTCCTCTTAAACGGCCGCCGCAGTGGCGTGATCAATTAAATCCAGTACTTCCTGCGCGGTACGGCAGGCGCGTAAACGGTCAAAATTGGCTTCGTCCTCAAACAGATTGACGATCTGCATGATGCCCACCTCCTGGTGGGTGTTGGCGTCGACAGCTGCCATGGTGATGAGGATATCGACCGGGTCGTTATCTTCGTGGTTGAACACCAGCGGCGTTTTCAGCGTCACCAGCGCAAAACCGGTTTTCCTGACGCCCTCTTCCGGACGTCCATGCGGCATGGCCAGCCCCGGGGCAATCACAAAATAGGGGCCGTGCTGCGCCACGCCGTCAAGAATGGCCTGGTAATAACGCGGCTCGACAACGTCCGCCTTAACCAGCAGATCCACGCTCAGCTTCACCGCTTCCTGCCAGGTGCTGGCGTCGGCCTGTAAAAGGATGGCGTTATTCTCTGCCAGCGAATCACGTAGTTTCATGTGGCGTCCTTACTTCACGTCCTGTGGGAAGTGTTCTTTGATCACGTCCAGCAGTTTTGGTCCAAAATCCGCAGGCGACAGCATGTTGCGCACGCCTACCACGTATTTGTTACCCGAGACGCTAATCTCACCGGCAATGTGCGTTGAGGCGATGATGATGTCCGCGCCGTTCAGTTCACTTTTGTATTCACCCACTGCGCAGCTGTTCACCGTGTGGTCAATGTTTGACTGGGTTAAAAACTGGTCCACTTTCATTTTCATGATCATGGAGCTTCCTTGCCCATTGCCACACACAGCCAGGATACGTACGGTCATAATCGAAACTCCTTAGTGAGCAGAAACTTCTGCTGTTTGTTTTTCCGCATCTTCTTCAGCCCGCAGCGAACGGCCAGCGAAGAACATATAAGTCAGTGCAATCAGGATGATCACGGCCATAAAGACCAGCCCGACGGAGGCAAAACCCTGCATCATCGGCGGTGCCAGAATTGACCAGTCCGCCATGCCCATCCAGGCGCTCATGCCGGTGAGCTTGACCGCCCACACGCAGCCGAAGATTTCAACCATGCCCATCACCAGGCAGATCTTGAGCGCGGCGCGCCATCCGCCGAAGTGGTTCGCAAACACGCCAATGGTGGCGTTGGAGAAGAACATCGGGATAAAGCCGGGAATAATCAGGATGGAGGAGCCACAGCCCACCAGGATGCCGACCGCGATCAGCTGGCCGATGGTGCCCCACATAAAGCCCCAGACCACGGCGTTAGGCGCAAAGCTATAGATAGCCGCACAGTCAATCGCCAGTACCGCGCCAGGGATCAGGCGCTGGGAGATGCCGTTGAACGCCTCAGAGAGTTCGGCAACGAACATGCGCACGCCCTGGGTGATGATGAAAATGGCCACGGCGAAGGAGAAGCCGGTTTGCAGGATATAGACTGTCCAGTGGGTTTTACCCGCCATGGCCTGCACCACGTCAATGCCGAAGGAGAGCAGAATGGCACCGAAGAAAAGGGTCATCACAATCGCCGTTGAGACGATGTTGTCGTGGAAGATATTTAACCAGCCAGGCAGTTTGAGGTCTTCGACACTCTCCTCTTTTTTGCCCAGATAAGGCGCAACTTTGTAGGCAATCCAGGAGGCGAACTGCTGCTGGTGACCGATGGAGAAGCCGCAGCCGTCCGTGACCTCCTGCGTGGGCTTGTACATCATGTTGGAGGTGATGCCCCAGTAAAGCGAGACCAGCACTGCCGTGCAGATGACCGTGGTCCACATTGGGTAGCCGAAGATATAGAGAGAAACGGCAATCAGCCCCGCCTGCTGGAACATGATGTGTCCGGTAAGCATGATGGTACGAATACCGGTAATGCGCCGCAGAAGCACGTAAATGATGTTCAGCGCCAGCGCGAGCAGTACCGCATACCCAACCCAACTGTACGCATCCCCCATGCGGTCGATAGTGGCCATCATGGACGCGTAAGTGTCAGAGATGGCGCCGTTAATGCCGTACACCTCGGACATTTTGGCAACGACCGGCTTAAACGTGCTGGTCAGAATGCCAGACCCCGCCTGCAACAGCATAAAACCAATGATGGTTTTGATGGTGCCTTTGATAATCACGCTGACGCTTTTGCGCAGCAGGATGTAACCCAGGCACGTCACGATACCCAGCAACAGCGGGGCGTTGGTCATTACTTGATTAAAGAACACGGTAAAGACGTTGTAGAGGATCTCCATAACTCTCTCCAGAAAGTGAGAACACAAGGGGTAATCCTTATGTGGTTGGTGCCATCACTCTATTAATCACAAATAATCACCACAAGATTGCATTTGATTATTTGTGACGGATCACGCAATTTATTTCCATAGCGTTAGTAATGATTTTCATCACCGATGAAATACAGCAAATTAACTCTTAAAATTCATAAAGTTAATGATATATAGCGGTTATCTTAACAACGAACAGAGGGTTTTTCTGTGATGTGACGAGGGGAATTTTCCGTACACCAGCCATTGCAAATCGATGCAAACAGTGCCAGCATTAATCACAACAAATCACACAATGATTATTTTTGATTAAAAGCAGGAGTCAAACGATGAGTAAAGTGGAAACCATCACCCGTGAATCATGGATCCTGAGCACCTTTCCAGAGTGGGGTAGCTGGCTGAACGAAGAGATCGAGCAGGAACAGGTTGCTCCTGGCACCTTTGCGATGTGGTGGCTGGGCTGCACCGGCATCTGGCTGAAGTCAGAAGGCGGCGCCAACATTTGCGTCGATTTCTGGTGCGGCACCGGCAAGCAGAGCCACGGCAATCCGCTAATGAAAAAAGGTCACCAGATGCAGCGCATGGCCGGGGTGGAAAAACTTCAGCCGAACCTGCGCACCACGCCTTTTGTGCTTGATCCTTTTGCCATTCGCCAGATCGACGCCGTTCTCTCTACCCACGATCACAACGATCACATTGACGTGAACGTGGCGGCCGCGGTAATGCAAAACTGCGCGGACGACGTACCGTTCATCGGGCCGCAGACCTGCGTAGATTTGTGGATCGGCTGGGGCGTACCAAAAGAGCGCTGCATCGTGATGAAGCCGGGCGACGTAGTGAAAATCAAAGACATTGAAATTCACGCGCTCGATGCTTTTGACCGCACCGCGCTGATTACCCTGCCTGCCGACCAGAAAGCCGCAGGCGTACTGCCAGACGGGATGGACGAGCGCGCGGTGAACTACCTGTTCAAAACGCCTGGCGGCTCCCTGTATCACAGCGGAGATTCCCACTACTCTAACTACTACGCGAAGCACGGCAACGAGCATCAGATTGACGTGGCGCTCGGCTCCTACGGGGAAAACCCGCGCGGTATTACGGACAAAATGACCAGCGCGGATATGCTGCGCATGGCGGAAGCGCTGAACACCAAAGTGGTGATCCCGTTCCATCACGATATCTGGTCAAACTTCCAGGCCGATCCGCAAGAGATCCGCGTCCTGTGGGAGATGAAAAAAGACCGCCTCAAGTATGGCTTCAAGCCGTTCATCTGGCAGGTTGGCGGCAAATTCACCTGGCCGCTGGATAAAGACAATCTTGAGTACCACTACCCGCGTGGCTTCGATGATTGCTTTACTATTGAGCCAGACCTGCCGTTTAAATCCTTCCTCTGATTGTGAAGCCCAGTCGCCAGACCCTGCGTCTGGCGATGTCATTTTTATTTTAGTAATTCCACGCTATTTCAAATATTATCTTTTCAAATCAATTCTTATCGGAATAGCTCATGACGGAAGCGCAACGGCATCAAATTTTACTGGAACTCCTGGCGCAAACAGGGTTTATCACCGTCGAGAAAGTGATCGAACGTTTAGGGATCTCCCCCGCTACCGCGCGGCGGGACATCAACAAGCTGGATGAGAGCGGCAAGCTGAAAAAAGTCCGCAACGGCGCAGAGGCCATCAGCCAGCAGCGTCCACGCTGGACGCCAATGAACATCCACCAGGCGCAGAATCACGATGAAAAGGTGCGGATTGCCCGAGCGGCGTCACAGCTGGTGAATCCCGGCGAGAGCGTGGTGATCAACTGCGGCTCGACGGCGTTTCTGCTGGGCCGCGAGATGTGCGGCAAGCCGGTGCAAATCATTACCAACTACCTGCCGCTGGCCAACTATCTCATTGACCAGGAACATGAAAGCGTGGTGATCATGGGCGGCCAGTACAACAAGAGCCAGTCCATTACCCTCAGCCCGCAGGACAGTGAAAATAGCCTTTATGCCGGGCACTGGATGTTTACCAGCGGCAAGGGCCTGACGGCGGATGGCCTGTATAAAACCGATATGCTCACCGCAATGGCGGAACAAAACATGCTTAACGTGGTAGGCAAGCTGGTGGTGCTGGTCGACAGCAGCAAGGTCGGTGAACGCGCCGGCATGCTTTTCAGCCGCACCGAGCAAATCAGCATGGTGATCACCGGCAAAAACGCTAACCCTGAGATCCTCAGCAAGCTTGAGGATCAGGGTGTTAAGGTGCTCCGCGTTTAAAGATGCTGGCGGAAAAACGCCACCGTCGCCTCCAGTGCTGCCGGGGTAATGCGGTGCCGGACATCGGCTCCCCACTGGCAGGTCAGATTGCTGTCCAGCCCTTCGCGCTGTAGCGCCTGTTGCAGACGGAACGTTTCACCGGGCGGTACAACGTCGTCGGCATCTCCATGCCAGAGCAGCAGCGGACGATCGGCCAGCCGCGAAAGCGCGTGGCTGACGTCCCATTCAGACAACAGAGCCTCAATCTCCTGAGGTGCCTGCGGCGGAAACAGCGTCTTTGCCAGTGACGTAAAGTAGCCCGACCCCATCAGGCAAGCCACGGACGTTACCTCAGGATGCCTGGCCATGATCCCCAGCGCCGTCATACCGCCCATTGATGCGCCTGCGACCGCCAGCCGTTTCCCCTCCACCAGCCCCGCCTGTAAGAGCGCGTCACGCAGCCCGGCGAACTCGGTCAGATTGCCGTGCAGCGTTTGCCAGAACAGCCCCAGCCGCGCCTGCTCATCGCCGTTAAAGCGTGCACCATGGTTCGGCGCATCAGGCATGACGACGCGAAAGCCGGCCTGCGCCAGCGCGACGGCAAAATAGCTGTAAACCAGCTTCGAGGAGAGAAAGCCATGATAGAAAACCACCGCTGGCAGCGGTTGTTCACCTTTACCTGCCGGGAAAGCATGGAGGATTTCATGGTCATTCAGGCGGCGCGTTTCAATTTCAATCATTGTCGATCCTGTGCTGATGAATGATTCATAATGTTGAGAGCTGGATTACGGTTTCACGATATTTTCATTCGAAATCTACGTTCCAGATAACACTTCGGGAACATTCCCCCAAAACTAAATTCGCAGACAACTACACTATGGCTATCAGGAAAAGAGACAGGGCTATGCGCAGGCTTACCGCTTTATTGCTGGTCACACTGCTCGGCGGATGTTCCGTATTGCAGGGTACGCCAGAACCGGCACCGCCGGTTACCGATCATCCCCAGGAAATTCGTCGTAATCAGACGGAAGGATTACAACGCCTGGGAACCGTATCCGCGATGGTTCGCGGTTCACCGGATGATGCAGAAGACGCAATTGAAGCGCAGGCCGTTGCCGCAAAAGCAGATTATTACGTCATCATTATGATTGATGAAACCATTATTACGGGACAGTGGTACGCGCAGGGAATTTTGTACCGTAAGTAGGCATCATCATTTGAACGACCTTTACACTGCTTTTCGTCCGTAGACATTTTCCTGTCCACAATAAACTGCATGCCAGCAACAATGGAAATGCGTTTATTCGCGAAGGATTGCCCGGCGGATACCGGAGACACGTGAAAAGGAGCTGACGATGAAACGAACCCTTGCTTTAACGACGCTATTACTTTCAGCAGGCCTGCTAAGCACCACCGCGCAGTCAGCCGAATTTGCCAGCGCGGATTGCGTCACAGGCCTGAACGAGATTGGTCAGATCTCCGTTAACAATATAACGGGGAGTCCGCAAGACGTGGAACGTGTCGTTGCCCTGAAGGCCGACGAACAGGGTGCCTCCTGGTATCGCATCGTCCAGATGCAGGAAGATCACCATGTTAATCTCTGGCGCGTGCAGGCCATTCTTTATGCATAATCCCTTCCGATAAAAGCCACTTAATTTTAGTGGCTTTTCACTTTTGCAAATTTTTTATCTCTCCAGAAATGCAATAAAAACAATCTTGTAACATTCAGTTACAGTAAAAAGATAAACGTTCTCTCCGCTCTGCCGTTGAACAGCCATACCTTTTCAATGATGAGCAATTTATGATCACTTTTTTCCGTCGGGCAGGTCTGGGCACGAAGCTATCGCTGCTTACAGGTGCAAGTGTCGCCACGCTTTTTTTGCTGTTCACCTTCCTGTTGAGCCACAACGCCAGCCAGCAGCTTGAAGATCTTGCGGTTGAAGACCTGCATAACCAGTCTACCGGCATGGTGGATATGGTAGAGATGTTCAACACCAGCCTGAGCGAAGAAGTTGAAAGCTATACCCGTCTGTTCACCACCTTTTTGCCACAGCCACTGAACAGCGACAGCAGCCAGAGCCGGACCATTAACGGCCTTACCGTTCCTCTGCTGAAGGGCGGTGAAACGGAGTTGCATGAAAACAATACGCTTTCTGATGACTTCCTGAGCCGAACGGGGGCTATCTCGACGCTGTTTGTCCGCAGCGGTAACGATTTTATTCGCGTGGCGACATCGCTGCGAAAAGAGAACGGTGACCGCGCGATCGGAACCGTTCTGGATACCACCAGCCCGGCATTTGCCGCCGTCACGAAAGGTGAAGTCTATCGTGGTCTCGCTCTGCTGTTCGGCAAGCGCTACATCACGCAATACCAGCCTGTTAAGAATGCGGAAGGCCAGGTTATCGGGATTATCTTTGTCGGCGTGGACATCACCCATTCGTGGAACGTCATGCGCGAGAAAATCCTGAACCGTCGTCTGGGCGAGAGCGGTCATTTCTACGTGCTGGACCGTAGCAGCGGTAAAACGCGCGGACAGTACCTGTTCCACGCCAGCGAAGAGGGCAAACTGCCCGCCTGGGACGCCGCGACGCAGCAGCAGCTTCTGAGCGACAAACCCGGCACGCTGGAACGCGTGAGCGCGGATGGCCGTACGCTCAAAGTCGCCTACACGCCGCTGGCGGGCTGGAACTGGACCATCGTGGGTGAAGTGGACAAAGCCGTACTGCTTTCAAGCGTCACCACCCTGCGCGATCGCTTCCTGATGGCGGGCATGGTGTTATCCGCGCTCTTCGCGGGCCTGTTCGTTATCCTCATTCGCCGGATGCTGACCCGCCCACTGCGCGCGGTAATTGAGCTTGCCCGGCAGTATGCCGCAGGCGATCTGCGTGCCAGCCTGCCGGTCACGCGACAGGATGAAGTCGGTCAGCTGGTTGACGCCATTAACGGCATCGGCGGCGGTCTGCAAAAAATTGTAATGCAGGTCCGCGAGGCCGCAGGCGAGATCCATCTGGGGACTAATGCGCTGGCTTCAGACACCGGCGAGATCTCCGAGCAGATCAACAAGCAGGCCAGCAGCGTTGAGGAGACCTCCGCCAGCATGGAACAGTTAGCCGCGACCGTGCAGCAAAACGCCGCTAACATGGAACAAACGCAGCAGCTGGTGGGTGAAACCTCGCGCGCGGTGCATCAGGGTGGAGAGACAGTGACCCACGCGGTCTCCACCATGGATGATATTCGCGACGCATCAAAACGCATTGAAGATATCACCCGCGTGATTGAGTCCATCGCTTTCCAGACCAATATTCTGGCGCTCAATGCGGCGGTAGAAGCGGCGCGGGCGGGCGAACACGGCAAAGGTTTCGCCGTGGTGGCGCAGGAAGTGCGCGCCCTGGCGGCACGCAGCGCCAACGCGGTTAAAGAGATTGAACAGCTGATTGGCGACACGCTGAACAAGGTAAGCGAAGGCCACGCGCTGTCTGAAAAAACGCGCCTGGCGATGGACTCCATCATTGTTCATATCGATAACATCAGCCAGCTTGTCACCGAAATCAATCACGCGTCTCGCGAGCAGTCTGCGGGGATTCGCCAGGTGAATCTGGCGATGACGCACATCGGTGAGGCATCGCATATTAATGCCGATCGTATCTCACGCAGCGAGCAGACGGCACAGACGCTGCGCGAGAAAGGTTCGCACCTCACCCGGCTGGTGAGCCTGTTCCAGCTAAAGGCTTAACCGACCCGGCCCGTGGCGCGCAGCAGCAGGTCGTTTTGCACCTGCTCGCTCATTAGCGCGCCGCCCCGGGCATCCAGCATCATGCGGCACCACGCCTGCGCCACGGGCGGCGATGCGTGCCGCAGCATCTGGCTTCCGGCGCCCAGTAAAAAGAGCTGCTGCGCGATCTCCCTGCCCTGCGCTTCCTGTGGCTTACGCAGCTTCTGCTGTAGCTGCCGCCAGCTGCGATCGAAGTGCCTGTCCTGGCCTTTTACCTGCGCAAAATCATCGGCGAGCAGGTCGAGAATGCCTGGCTGCTTCGCCAGCACGCGCAGGACATCCAGGCACATAATATTGCCAGAGCCTTCCCAGATGCTATTAACGGGCATTTCACGGTACAACCGCGGAAGCTCACTCTCTTCGCAATAGCCTGCGCCACCCAGCACCTCCATTGCCTCTGCCACAAACGGTATGCCCGCTTTGCAGACGCTGTATTTTGCCGCCGGCGTGAAAAGCCGCGCCCATGCGGCTTCCTGCGGATCGGTACGGTTGTCCCACGCCCGGGCGAGTCGGAACAGCAGCGCCGTCTGCCCTTCCAGTACCAGCGCCATCCGGCTTAGCACCTCGCGCATTAACGGCTGGTCGATCAGATTTTTGCCGAAGGTCTGCCGCTGATGGGCATGATAAAGCGCCACCGAGAGCGCACGACGCATCAGTCCGTGACTGCCAAGCGCGCAGTCGACGCGCGTCAGCCCGCCCATCTTCAGAATTTGCCGGACACCTTCTCCCTCTTCGCCCAGCAGCCAGCCGGAAGCATCAAGGAACTCAGCCTCACTGCTGGCATTCGAGCGGTTGCCGAGCTTGTCCTTCAGACGCTCCAGACGCACCGCGTTGCGCTGCCCGTCGGGCAGGAAACGCGGGACAAAAAAGCAGGACAACCCGCCTTTCGCCTGTGCCAGAACCAGATGCGCATCGCTCTGCGGTACGGAGAAAAACCATTTGTGCCCCACCAGCCGGTAACTGCCATCGCTGCATTTTTCTGCTCTGGTGGTGTTGCTGAGCACGTCCGAACCGCCCTGCTTTTCCGTCATTCCCATGCCGATCAGCAGGCCGCGCTTTTGCGCGCCCGGCGCGAGATGGGGATCGTAACGATCGCTCATCAGCGGGGTTAACCAGTTCTGAAAGGGTTTGGGCAGCAACTGTTGCAGCAGCGGCGTGGCGGCAAAGGTCATGGTTACCGGGCATAGCGTTCCCGCCTCCACCTGAGCATGCAGCACGAAACGCGCGGCCCGGGCGACGAACGCTCCTTTTCGCGCCGCCTCTTCCCACGCCAGGTTGTGTACCCGGTTGGCGCAAAGCCCCTGCATCAGAAGATGCCATGCCGGATGAAAGCGGACGTCATCCAGCCGCGCTCCCGTGGCGTCATAACGCAGCAGTTCCGGCGGGTTAACGTTCGCCAGCCTGCCCAGCTCCAGCGACTCCGCCGTGCCCAACTGCTGTCCGATGCTGGCAAGAAGATCCAGATCCCACTCCGCCCCTTCACGCGCTACCGCATCGCGCAGGGCGCAATCAGAGAGGAAAAGGTTGCTGTTCGATAGCGGTGCAGGTTGATTAAAAACGGTATGCGTCTGCCAGTGCATGCTGTCTCCCTCCTTTCATTGGCAATAAAGGTAAGTATGGACAGAGGGCAAACACGCTGCATGGGAGAGGGGTCACACGACGGCGATCGTGTTGATATCATCCGTGAAATAGCTCACAGAACATAAGAATAAACTATTTCATTACTTCGCTAATGCTGAATAATTTATTCTTACCCCGTTTTTGTGAGGATCGTTATGCAACAGGATGCGCACAAGCGTGCATTAATTGCAGGCTCCATCGGCAACTTCATTGAGTGGTATGAATTTGCGGTTTACGGTTTTCTGGCAACCGTCATTGCCAGAAACTTCTTCCAGCTTGAAGGGGAAGCGGAGCTAACCAGCCTGATCCTCACCTGGGCCTCGTTCGCCATTGCCTTCTTCTTCCGCCCGCTGGGTGCGGTGGTCTTTGGCCGCATTGGCGACAGGATTGGCCGCAAGCCGACGCTGATTATTGTGCTGATACTGATGACGCTCGCCACCGCCGCTATTGGCATTGTGCCGGTCTACGCCAGCATCGGCATTGCCGCGCCGCTGATCGTTACGCTCCTGCGTATTCTCCAGGGACTGTTCGCGGGCGGAGAGTACGGCGGTGCGGTTTCGTTGATGACAGAGTTCGCCCCGCGCGGCAAGCGTGGCCTTTACGGGGCATGGCAGTCCTTCACCGTGGCGCTCGGGCTGTTAGCGGGCGCAGGCATTGTGGCGTTGCTCTCTGCTCTTCTCTCCCCTGACGCTCTGCACGACTGGGGCTGGCGCATTCCGTTCTTCCTGGCGTTGCCGATGGGTGCGGTCGCGCTATGGCTGCGGGTGAGCATGGAAGAGACGCCGAGCTTTGTGCAGCAACGGGAAAAACCGGTTATGACTCAGGCCAGCACCGCCGCCACGTTCAAAACCATCCTGATGGGCATTGGCCGGGTGATGGTCTGGTCCGCGGCGGGGTATACCTATCTGGTGATTATGCCGACCTATCTGCAATCTGCGCTGCACACCGGTTTTAACCAGGCGCTGTTAATTGCGGTGATTTCTAACATTGGGTTTGCGCTCACTATCATTCCGTCGGGCATGCTGAGCGACAGGATCGGGCGGCGAACGGTGATGATTATCGCCACCGTGCTCCTGCTGATCCTCGCCCTGCCGCTGCTGAAAATTTTGCAGGCAGAATCCAGTACGCTGGCGGTCAAAGCGATGGTGGTGCTGATTGCGGGCGGTCTGGTGGGGATGCTGGCAGGACCGGGGCCGGCAATGCTGTCTGAGATGTTCCCCACGCGCGTGCGTTATACCGGGCTGGGGCTGGCCTATTCGTTATCAAACGCGATTTTTTCGGGCTGTGCGGGGTTAATCATTACCGGGCTGATTAAGCAGACGGGCAACCTGGACATTCCGGCCTACTACGTGATGGCAACGGCGGTGGTGAGTATTTTCGCGCTGATGACGCTGAGAAAGGATGACCATTTGCGGTCGTTAGAGGAGTGAGGTTGTCACCGTCTGGTGCCCTCACCCCGGCCCTCTCCCACGGGGAGAGGGAGAAAACACTAAAGGCCGTCCTTTGGACGGCCTTGCTGTTTATTCTCCGCGCTGGCGCACCGCTTCAAACAGGCAGATGCCCGTTGCAACGGAAACGTTCAGGGATGACACGCTGCCCGCCATCGGAATGCTGATCAGCTCGTCGCAGTGCTCGCGGGTCAGGCGACGCATGCCTTCACCTTCAGCACCCATCACCAGGGCCATGCGGCCGGTCATTTTGCTCTGATACAGGGTGTGATCCGCTTCACCGGCCGTGCCGACGATCCAGATATTCTCTTCCTGCAACAGACGCATGGTGCGCGCCAGGTTAGTCACGCGGATCAGCGGAACGTTTTCCGCCGCGCCGCAGGCCACTTTTTTAGCGGTAGCGTTAAGCTGCGCGGAACGGTCTCTTGGCACAATCACCGCATGCACGCCTGCTGCATCGGCGCTACGCAGGCACGCGCCCAGGTTGTGCGGGTCGGTTACGCCATCAAGGATCAGGAAGAACGGGTTATCCAGCTCAGCGATCAGATCCGGCAGATCGTTTTCCTGATACTGACGGCCCGGCTTCACGCGCGCGATGATGCCCTGGTGCACCGCACCTTCGCTTTTCTCATCCAGATACTGGCGGTTCGCCAGCTGGATCACGACGCCCTGCGCTTCCAGCGCGTGGATCAGCGGCATCAGACGTTTGTCCTCGCGCCCTTTCAGAATAAAGACTTCCTGAAAACGCTCCGGTGCGCGCTCCAGCAGGGCCTGCACCGCGTGGATGCCGTAAATCATTTCACTCATTGATGGTTCTCGTAATAAATATTTCCCCTCTCCCGTTGGGGAGAGGGTCAGGGTGAGGGGAAATTACTCCGCCTGCTGTTTCTTCGCCGCGCGCTTCGCTTTGGTCGCGGCCGCTATTTTCTGGGTTTTAGTCGACGGCTTTTTCGCTTTTCGGGCGTCTTTTTTTGCCGCCTTGGGCTTCTGCTTCTTTTCGCCACGGAAGGCGCTGTCTGGCTCAAAGTTTACTCTTTTACCTGCCTGACGTCGCTTGCCGCCCGCTTTACCGTTGCCGCCTTTTTTCGCTTTCTCACGCTCGGTTTTGCCGACGTTACGCGGAGCACGCTCGCTGGAGATGAGGCTGAAGTCGATCTTACGGTCGTCCATATTTACGGCTTCAACCTTCACTTCCACCCGATCGCCCAGACGGTAGGTCTGGCCGCCGGATTCGCCGATCAGACGTTGACCGACCTGATCGAAGCGGTAGTAATCATTATCGAGGCTGGAAACGTGCACCAGACCGTCGATAAACAGCTCATCCAGACGCACGAAGAAACCAAAGCCGGTGACGCTGGCAATCACGCCTTTAAAGACGTTACCAACCTGATCCAGCATAAAGTCACACTTCAGCCAGTCCGCCACGTCGCGTGTCGCTTCATCCGCACGGCGCTCGGTCATGGAACAGTGCTGACCCAGTTGCAGCATCTCTTCCATGGAGTAGTGATACCCACCGGTTTCAGTCGTGTTGCCTTTATGGCCCTGCTCATGCGCCAGCAGAAACTTGATCGCACGGTGCAGTGACAGATCCGGATAACGGCGGATCGGCGAGGTAAAGTGCGCGTAAGACTGCAACGCCAGACCAAAGTGGCCCCGATTTTCCGGATCGTAAATCGCCTGCTTCATGGAGCGCAGCAGCATGGTTTGCAGCATTTCCGCGTCAGGACGATCGCTGATGGATTCCAGCAGCTCGGCGTAATCGCGTGGCTCAGGCTTATTACCGCCAGGCAGCTCCAGGCCGAGCTCAGCCAGCACGGAGCGGAATGAGGTCACGGCTTCCGTGGTTGGATTGTCGTGGATACGGAACAGCGCAGGCTCTTTGGCTTTCTCAACGAAACGGGCCGCCGAGATGTTCGCCAGGATCATACACTCTTCAATCAGCTTGTGGGCATCGTTGCGCTGGGTCTGCTCGATACGCTCGATGCGACGCTCGGCGTTAAAGATGAACTTGGCCTCTTCACTCTCAAACGAGATCCCACCGCGCTCTTCGCGCGCCTGATCCAGCGTTTTGTAGAGGTTGTGCAATTCTTCAATGTGTTTAACCAGCGGCGCGTACTGTTCGCGCAGATCCTGATCGCCCTGCAACATATGCCAGACCTTGGTGTAGGTCAGGCGCGCATGGGAACTCATTACCGCTTCGTAGAACTTGTAGCCCGTCAGTCGACCTTTGCTGGAGATAGTCATTTCGCAGACCATACACAGGCGGTCCACCTGCGGGTTGAGGGAACAGAGGCCGTTAGAGAGCACTTCTGGCAGCATCGGTACCACCTGCGACGGGAAGTAGACCGACGTACCGCGGCTGCGTGCTTCGTTATCCAGCGGCGTGTGTGGACGCACGTAATAGCTTACGTCAGCGATAGCTACCCACAGACGCCAGCCACCACCGCGTTTTTTCTCGCAGTACACGGCATCATCGAAGTCGCGGGCGTCTTCACCATCAATGGTGACCAGCGGCAGGGAGCGCAGATCGACGCGGCCAGCTTTGGACTCTTCCGGCACTTCTTCACGCAGGTTTTCAATCTGATCTTCAACCGCTTTCGGCCAGACGTACGGAATTTCATGGGTACGCAGCGCCATATCGACGGCCATGCCGGTGCCCATGTTATCGCCCAGCACTTCGACGATTTTACCCACCGCTTTGGTGCGACGGGTTGGGCGCTGGGTGAGTTCCACCACCACCACAAAGCCCATGCGCGCGCCCATCACCTCTTCAGGTGGGATCAGAATATCGAAGCTCAGACGGCTGTCGTCCGGCACCACAAAGCCGACGCCCGCATCGGTAAAATAGCGGCCCACAATCTGGCTGGTTTTTGGCACCAGCACGCGCACCACGCGCGCTTCGCGGCGGCCTTTACGGTCAGCACCCAGCGGCTGCGCCAGGATCTGGTCGCCGTGGATACACATCTTCATCTGTTCAGATGAGAGGTACAGATCGTCTTTACGGCCTTCCACGCGCAGGAAGCCAAAGCCGTCGCGGTGACCAATAACGGTGCCTTTCAGCAGGTCGAGGCGTTCCGGCAGCGCGTAGCACTGGCGGCGGGTAAAGACCAGCTGGCCGTCGCGCTCCATCGCGCGCAGACGGCGGCGAAGGGCTTCAATTTGCTCTTCACCTTCAATGTTTAATTCAACGGCAAGTTCTTCACGATTGGCGGGTTTTTCGCGTTTTGTTAAGTGTTCAATGATGAACTCGCGGCTGGGGATAGGATTCGCGTATTTTTCGGCTTCGCGTTCCTGGAAAGGATCTTGTGACATGTCGGTTCCTCCGTTGTCAGCTCCGGTGGAAATTTTCTTCATTCCACCAGCAATAATTTATAAAGCGGTTGATTCTCTTCAACCAAATCGGCCAGCGTGTAGTTATCCAGTTCCATGAGAAAACTTTGCACGGCCTTTGAAAGCGCCTGTTTCAGGCGGCAAGCGGGCGTAATGTGGCAGAACGCGCTGCTACAGTTCACCAGAGACAAGGGCTCCAGCTCGCGTACCACATCCCCGATACGAATACTCTGTGCCGGTTTACCGAGACGGATCCCTCCATTCTTCCCGCGGACGGCAGCAACGTATCCGGCACGACTAAGTTGATTGATTATTTTGACCATATGATTACGGGACACACCGTATACCTCTGTGACTTCAGAGATACTGGTCATCTTCCCATCGGGTAACGACGCCATATAAATCAGCGCGCGTAAGCCGTAATCGGTGAAACTTGTTAACTGCACATCAACCTCAGGAAAAAGGGAAAACGCGGTCAAACCGCAGAGATATTCATTAATGATGATAAACCAGCCAGATAGTTAGCGGCTAATTTATTTGACAGACGGGGCGAAAAAGCGGAGATCCAGGAGCGGTCGCCGGATGGCGCTGCGCTTATCCGGCCTACGGGTCTCCCCGCAGGCCAGCAGTCACGAAGATTATGCGTCGAACGGGTCGCGCAGGATCATCGTTTCAGTACGATCCGGGCCGGTAGAAATAATATCGATCGGCACTTCGGTCAGTTCTTCAATACGCTTGATGTAGTCCAGCGCGGCTTTTGGCAGGCCGCTACGCTCTTTCACACCGAAGGTGGTCTCAGACCAGCCCGGCATGGTTTCGTAGATTGGCTCAATGCCTTCCCAGTCGTCAGCAGCCAGCGGCGTGGTGGTCACTTCGCGGCCATCTGGCATACGGTAGCCTACACAGATTTTCACTTCTTTCAGGCCGTCCAGTACGTCCAGCTTGGTCAGGCAGAAGCCTGACAGGGAGTTGATCTGCACTGCACGACGCACGGCAACGGCGTCCAGCCAGCCGGTACGACGACGACGACCGGTGGTCGCGCCAAACTCGTTACCCTGCTTGCACAGGAACTCGCCGGTTTCATCAAACAGCTCGGTCGGGAATGGACCCGCACCTACGCGAGTGGAGTACGCTTTGATGATGCCCAGTACATAATCCACATAACGTGGGCCCAGGCCGGAGCCGGTTGCCACGCCACCCGCGGTGGTGTTTGAGGACGTTACGTACGGATAGGTACCGTGGTCGATGTCCAGCAGTGTACCCTGCGCACCTTCAAACATGACGAAATCGCCACGCTTGCGCGCCTGGTCCAGCAGATCGGACACATCAACAACCATACCGGTCAGAATGTCTGCGATCGCCATGACGTCATCCAGCACTTTCTGGTAGTCAACAGCGTCAGCTTTGTAGAAGTTCACCAGCTGGAAGTTGTGATATTCCATCACTTCTTTCAGTTTTTCAGCGAAGGTCGCTTTGTCGAAGAGGTCGCCCACGCGCAGACCGCGACGTGCAACTTTGTCTTCGTAAGCCGGGCCGATACCACGACCGGTGGTGCCAATCGCTTTCGCGCCGCGCGCTTTTTCACGCGCCACGTCCAGCGCCACGTGATAGTCCAGGATCAGCGGGCAGGCTTCGGAGAGCAGCAGACGCTCACGAACAGGGATACCACGGTCTTCCAGACCTTTCATCTCTTTCATCAGCGCAGCGGGAGACAGCACAACGCCGTTACCGATGATGCTGGTGACGTTTTCGCGAAGAATGCCTGATGGAATAAGATGGAGGACGGTTTTTTCACCGTTGATTACGAGAGTATGGCCTGCGTTGTGACCGCCCTGGTAGCGTACAACATATTTAGCCCGTTCAGTCAGAAGATCGACAATCTTCCCTTTACCTTCGTCACCCCATTGGGTGCCCAGTACGACGACGTTGTTACCCATTTTTTTCAAAATCACCGTTTGCTTAAAAATGGATTCTACCATCGCTTTTTCAGATATACAGCACTTTTTGACCCTAAAATATGCCAATTGCGGTTAGTTTTTGATCAGCCAATCGTTTTCCTCAACATGTAGTAGATAACGATACCGGCAACCACAAGACCGCCGCCGAAACGACGCAAAATAGTGTCCGGCAGCTGGCTCATGGTTGCGATCATCCGACGCCAGGCGCGCGGATAGAGCATCGGGCCGAGGCCTTCCAGCACCAAAACCAGAGCCAGCGCGAGCCAGATCGTAGAATTCATTTTTCATCCTCATAAAAGAAAACCACCGCTCCGTGAAGAGCGGTGGTTTGAAAACTCAAACGAGCCTGAGTTTATCGCGTTGCGTTGGCCGGCGTCTTCATATAACGGAAGAAATCGCTGTCCGGACTGAGCACCATCACATCCTGGTTGCTCTTGAAGCTATTCTCGTAAGCACGCAGGCTACGGATAAAGGCGTAGAAGTCTGGATCCTGGCTGAAGGCATCGGCAAACAGCTTCGCCGCTTCGGCATCACCTTCACCGCGCAGGATACGACCCTGACGCTCAGATTCCGCCAGCGTCTTGGTGACTTCATAGTCCGCTGCCGCGCGCAGTTTTTCCGCTTCTTCCTGACCCTGTGAACGGTGACGACGGGCTACCGCTTCACGCTCGGCGCGCATACGGTTGTAGATCGCCTCGGACACTTCCGCTGGCAGGTTGATCTGCTTGATACGCACATCAACCACTTCGATACCCAGTGCCGCCATACTGTTCGGGTTGATCACCGGCACTTTACCGTTGGTTTCAGCCTGAACGCGTTCAGCCGCTTTGGCAATCGCATCATCCGCCGCCGGGGTTTCGACTTCATCTTCAGTGCCCGCAGAACCGGAGTTCAGCGCATCACGCACTTCCAGCGTCAGACGACCGCGAGAGTCGGTCACGATGTCTTTCACATCCAGACGACCAATCTCAGAACGCAGACGGTCAGAGAACTTACGCTTCAGCAGCACTTCTGCCTGAGAAACGTCACCACCGCCCGTTGCCAGGAAGTAGCGGCTGAAATCGCTGATGCGCCATTTGATGTAGGAATCAACGATCAGGTCTTTTTTCTCTTTGGTCACGAAACGGTCGGCCTGGTTATCCATGGTCTGGATACGCGCATCGAGCGTTTTCACTGACTGAATGAACGGGATCTTGAAGTGCAGACCCGGCTCATAAATCACCGGACGCTTGTCACCGTCACGCACGACGCTGCTGAACTGGAACTTGATCCCACGCTCGCCCTCTTTCACCACAAAGATTGAGGTGTAGAGCACGACCAGTGCGATGATGATGATCGCAATAACTGACTTACGCATCCTTATTCCCCCTGACGCTGGTAGTCGTTACGCTGCGCGTTAGCGCGGCGTTGGTCCATAATGTCACCATCGTTCGAAGAAGGCGTTGTGTTCGCGCTGGTGCTGCCAGACGAGGCTGGCGGCAGACGCAGCAGGTTGTTCGCACCGCTGTTGTCTTTCGCTGCCGGTGCAGAACCGCCTTTCAGCATCTGATCCAGCGGCAGAACCATCAGGTTTCCGCCCTTGCTGTCGTTAACCAGCACTTTGCGGGTGTGGCTCAGCACTTTTTCCATGGTCTCGATATAGAGACGCTCACGGGTAATTTCCGGAGCCGCTTTATATTCCGGCAGAATGCGCGCGAAGCGAGCCACTTCACCCTGTGCTTCCAGGATGGTCTGGGTCTTATACGCGCGCGCTTCTTCCAGAATACGCTGCGCCTGACCATTAGCACGCGGCTGAACTTCGTTGGTGTACGCTTCCGCTTCACGAATGTACTGCTGTTCGTTTTCACGTGCGGCAATCGCATCGTCAAACGCGGCCTTCACCTCTTCCGGCGGACGTGCAGCCTGGAAGTTGACGTCCAGCAGAGTAATACCCATGTTGTATGGACGGATGGTCTCTTCCAGCTCGCGCTGGGTATCGCTACGAATAACGGTACGACCTTCGGTCAGAATACGGTCCATGGTGTATTTACCGATAACGCCACGCAGGGCGCTGTCAGTCGCCTGACGCAGGCTGTCATCCGCGCTGGTCACGCTAAACAGATAGCGTTCTGGATCGGTCACGCGGTACTGCACGTTCATTTCAACGCGCACCACGTTCTCGTCAGACGTCAGCATCACGCCGGAGGCGGCCAGTTCACGGACGGACTCCACGTTAACCGCGGTCACGTCATCAATGAAGGTCGGCTTCCAGTTCAGGCCCGGCTCAACCAGATGGCTGAACTTACCGAAACGGGTTACCACGCCGCGTTCTGCTTCTTTAATGGTGTAGAACCCGCTGGCTGCCCAGATGATTACCACCGCAGCGGCGACAATGCCCACCACACGGCCACCCATCGGCGGGCGCGGACTCTGAGTGGAATTGCCACCCGAGCCAGAACCTTTTCCTCCACCAAGGCCACCAAGCTTTTTGCTCAGTTTGCGGAAGATATCATCCAGATCCGGCGGCCCCTGCTCGCGACCACCTTTGTTGCCATTTCCCCCAGAGTTGCCGCCTTGATTATTGCTGCTTCCCCACGGGTCGCGGTCTTGTCCGTTATTACCGGGCTGATTCCACGCCATGTATATGCTCCATATTTGTTATGCAAGGGCGAATTTTTCAGGCTTCCCCTTTCTGATCAGACGATATAGTCCGCCAGCGCAGGTTCTTGTTTACAGAGGCGACGCCAGTCAACGATCGGCATACGCACCTGCATCCCCACGCTGCCGTCATCCTCCATCCACTCTTTTTCTATCGCCTGAAGCTGATAAAACCGGCTGCGCAGCCTGCCTTCCTGTGGCGGCAGTCGCAGCGTGTGCTGAGCTACCTCACCGGAAAGACGTTCTGTCAAAGCCTGGAAAAGCAGTGGCACACCAATCCCGGCCTGAGCAGACAGCCAGACCCGAATCGGTTTGTTCTCTTCATCTCGGTCAATACGCGGCTCGAAATCGTCCAGCATATCGATTTTGTTCATCACCAACAGGGTGGGAATTTCGTGGGCGTCGATCTCTTCAAGCACCACGTTCACCGCGTCGATGTTCTCCTGCACGCGTACGTCAGCCGCATCAATCACGTGCAGCAGCAGGGTCGCCTGACGCGTCTCCTGCAACGTCGCTTTAAACGCCGCAACCAGATCGTGCGGCAGATGGCGGATAAACCCGACGGTATCCGCCAGCACCGTTTCACCGACGTCTGCAACGTCAATACGGCGCAGCGTTGGGTCCAGGGTCGCAAACAGCTGGTCTGCGGCATACACCTGGGCCTCGGTTATCTGGTTAAACAGGGTGGATTTACCGGCGTTGGTATAGCCCACCAGCGACACCGTTGGAATGTCGGCTTTGGTTCGCGCCCGACGCCCCTGCTCGCGCTGTTTCTCTACACGTTCCAGACGTGAAAGGATCTGGGTAATACGCCCACGCAGTAAACGGCGGTCGGTTTCGAGCTGGGTTTCACCCGGGCCGCGCAAACCAATCCCGCCTTTTTGTCTTTCAAGGTGTGTCCAGCCACGCACCAGACGCGTCGCCAGATGGCGCAACTGCGCCAGTTCAACCTGCAACTTACCCTCGTGGGTACGCGCACGCTGAGCAAAAATATCTAAGATCAACCCCGTGCGATCGATAACACGGCATTCGCAGAGAGCTTCCAGGTTACGTTCCTGAGCCGGAGACAGCGCATGATCAAACAGCACAACAGATGCGCCGGTTGCTTTTACGGCATCCGCAATTTCTACTGCTTTACCTTCACCAACAAAATACTTCGGGTGCGGCGCTTTACGGCTACCGGTAATCACCTGCATTGCTTCGACACCGGCGGAAGAGACCAGAGATTCAAACTCCTGGAGGTCTTCCATATCTTTGTCTTGCGAAAAATAGATGTGTACCAGCACCGCCTGCTCACCGGCGTCATAACGGTCAAACAAGCGTAAACCTCTCTAAAAAGATCAGCGGGGAACGCAGGATCCCTGGCTCCCCGTGTGGAAAACAGCCCAAAACCTTATTCGGTTTCTTCGCTGTCCTGCGCAGGAGCAGATGAACCCTGCGCGTTGCTGCCATGATGGTAGTTACTGCCAGTGCCGCCGCCAGCGTTATTGCTGTGATGAGATACCGGACGGGACGGAACAACAGTAGAAATCGCGTGCTTGTAGACCATCTGGCTGACCGTGTTTTTTAACAGGATCACGAACTGATCGAAAGACTCAATCTGACCTTGCAGCTTAATACCATTCACCAAATAAATAGAAACTGGAACACGTTCCCGACGCAATGCGTTCAGGAACGGATCTTGTAAAGATTGCCCCTTAGCCATTCTATCTTTTCCTTATATGCTTGTTTTGTACTTAGAACCTTGCGATTCTGAAAAATTGCGCACGATACGGCTTAATTGTACACATTCAGTCAGCGATATCACCAATAACCTCAATCACTTCGTTTAACGCCTGTTGTGGTTTTTCACTG
The DNA here is from genome assembly GCF_001631805.1 of Enterobacter genomosp. S. NCBI lineage: Bacteria > Pseudomonadati > Pseudomonadota > Gammaproteobacteria > Enterobacterales > Enterobacteriaceae > Enterobacter > Enterobacter genomosp. S. The sequence continues at coordinate 496,609 of NZ_LVVA01000018.1, forward strand.
TCTAACCAGTGAACGCCCTCCCAACCGCGCAACCAGGTGATCTGGCGCTTCGCTAACTGTCTCGTGGCGCAAACACCTCGATAAACCATTTCATCGTATGAAATCTCACCTTCAAGGTACGACCACATCTGGCGGTATCCCACACAACGAATGGAAGGCATGTCCGTATGCAAATCTCCACGGGCAAAAAGCGCCCGCACTTCTGCTTCAAAATCTGAAGCCAACATCTGATGAAAACGCTGCTCAATTCGTTGATGGAGCAGTTCACGGCTCGCCGGGGCGATGGCGAACTGATGCACCTGATACGGCAGAGCGTCTCCTGACGTTTGCGTCAGTTCCGTTAAAGTTTTACCCGAAATGAAAAAAACTTCCAGTGCCCGGGAAAGCCTTTGCGGATCGTTTGGGTGGATCCGCGCTGCGGCAACCGGGTCAATCTCTTCCAGTTGCTTGTGCAAAACGTCCCACCCCTGCTCAGCCGCCTGCTGCTCAATCTTCGCTCTTACTTCCGGATCGGCCGATGGCAGAGGTGATAACCCCTCCAGCAGCGCCTTGAAGTAGAGCATCGTGCCGCCCACCAGCAGCGGTATGCGTCCCGCAGCGGTAATCTCGGCCATCTCGGCCAGGGCGTCGCGGCGAAAATCTGCTGCGGAATACGCCTGTGCCGGGTCGAGAATATCCAGTAAACGGTGCGGCGCCGCACGCAGTTCGTCTGCGTTGGGCTTCGCCGTGCCGATGTCCATCCCTCGGTAAATGAGGGCTGAATCAACGCTAATCAACTCTACTGGCAAAACTTTACGTAACTCAATGGCTAACGCCGTTTTGCCGGAGGCCGTTGGCCCCATCAAAAAAATCGCCTTTGGCAGGCTCGCCTTACTTACGTCAGTCATGTTTCAGGGCGGTCATCGCCGTTTGTAAATCAACAGGTTGTAACAAACCACCCGGCGGCGCTTTCACCAGCTGCGGGCAGAGGCGTTCTACCTCCGCCAGCACGGTAATCGCCTGCGCCATACTCCACGGTGAATGTTCGCTGGCCAAATGGCGGGCGATCCACTGCGCGGTGTCGGCGGCATCAAACGTCGTTTGCTGCGCCAGGTAGCCTATCAGTTCAGGAATCAAGTTTTGTAAATTTTGTTGGCGTAAGGGTAAAGGCACTGCGCGAATTGTCACATGCTGCGCGTCCAGTACGATTTCTATCCCCATTTCAGCCAGCTGAGACTGTACGCGCCGCAAAACCCCTGTTTCCTCAGGGGATACCTTCAGGCGCACGGGGATCAGCAGCGGCTGCGCGCAGGCGGCATTGACCCCCGGGGTTAGCTGCGCCTGTTTGAGCCAGCGCTCCGCCACGGAAAGCGCCAGCAGCAGCAGTTTGCCCTCGCGTTCAAGCAGCGCCATGTCGGGAGCAACAATGGTCAGTACCCGACCAAAACTCTGGCTATGTCCATCCAGCGAAGGCGTTGAAACTGTGATCTGCTCTTTATGCTCAACGGACGGGGTATCCAGCAGCTTACGGTACAGCGCCCCCTGCTGTTTTTGATAGCCCGGCTGGGCGTTGGGATAGTTAGCGCCGGTCGGTCGCGGCGCGTTGCCCGTCGAGGCTAAACGCGGCGCAGCCGGCTCGCGCGCTACCGCCGGTTCGGCAAAATGGTTACGTCCCGCCGCCACGCGGTTTTCCGGCAACGGACGCGGCGCGGGCACTTCTTCTGCCAGCGGCAACGCCGGCTCGCCCCGCTGCTGCAATACCGCAGCAACGCCCTGATAGATAAAATCGTGCACCAGGCGCGACTGGTGGAAGCGCACCTCATGCTTGGCGGGGTGTACGTTCACGTCGACCTGATGCGGGTCGATCTCCAGATAAAGCACAAAGGCGGGCTGCTGATCGGCGCCAAGCTTGTCTTCGCAGGCCTGGCGAATGGCGTGGTTTATCAGGCGGTCGCGCATCATGCGGCCGTTGACGTAGCAATACTGGATCTCAGCAAAGGCGGCGCTGCTGGCGTTCGGATCGGCAACCCAGCCGCGAAGGGCCAGATCGCCATGCTGCCACTCAATGGCCAGCGCTTTTTCCAGGAACGGTGTGCCGCAGATTGCGCCCAGCCGACGCTCTTTTTGCCCGCCTTCCGCCACCGCGCGATACTGGCGCATCACTTTACCGTTATGGCTAAGGTTGATCGTGACATCAAAGCGCGCCAGCGCAATGCGGCGGATGATCTCGTCGATATGTCCGAATTCGGTCTTCTCGGTTCGCATAAACTTGCGGCGAGCGGGCGTGTTATAGAAGAGATCCAACACTTCCAGCGTGGTGCCGACCGGGTGCGCCGCAGGTTTAACCGTGACGTCCATATCGCGCCCTTCGGCGTAGGCCTGCCAGGCTTCCTGCTGGTCGGCCGTGCGGGAGGTCAACGTTAAGCGGGAAACGGAGCTGATACTGGCCAGCGCTTCGCCGCGAAAACCCAGGCTGATAATCGCTTCCAGATCGTCAAGGGAAGCAATTTTGCTGGTGGCATGACGCGCCAGCGCCAGGGCCAGCTCGTCCTTTTTGATGCCACAGCCGTTATCACGAATGCGGATGAGCTTAGCGCCCCCGCGTTCAATATCGATATCAATGCGGGTCGCCCCGGCATCAAGGCTGTTTTCCACCAGCTCTTTCACCACCGATGCAGGGCGTTCCACCACCTCACCGGCGGCGATTTGGTTCGCGAGCTGCGGCGGTAGAACCTGAATCGGCATGAACTCTCCTTAATTAGTCGCGGTCATCTCACCCGGCAGCGCGGCGCTCGCCGTCTGGGCTGCCCCACCCTGCGGCGCAGACTGAAGCGGATGCGCGTCAAAGTATTTACGCAGACCGTTGTAAATCGCTTCGGCAATTTGCTGCTGATAGCTGTCGCTGCCCAGTAAACGCTCTTCACCGTGATTACTGATAAAGCCCGTCTCGACCAGGATCGACGGAATATCCGGGGAGCGCAGCACGCCGAGGCTTGCATGTTCCGGACGACGCTTATGCAGCGATCCGACGCTTTGCAGCTGGTTCAGTACGTTAGTGGCGACATCATACCCGACACGCTGAGAATGACCGAACTGTAAATCCAGTACCGCCTGGCTGAGATACGGATCGGCCTGGCTGTTTGCCAGCACATCGCCTGCCCCGCCTAACAGTTCAGACTGCTTCTCGTGCTCTTCAAGCCAGTTCGCCATTTCACTGTTGGCGCGGCGGTTGGACAGCACCCAGACCGACGCGCCGGTGGCGTTACGGTTCGGCGCAGCATCCGCATGAATCGAGACCAGGAAGTTGGCGTTTTGCTTACGCGCCACATCCGAGCGTCCCATCACCGAAATAAAGTAATCGCCATCGCGGGTCATCACCCCTTTAAACATCGGATCGTCATTCAGAAGCGCACGCAGCTTACGGGCAATGGCGATGGTGACATTTTTCTCCCGCGTACCGCCCGGGCCAATGGCGCCAGGATCTTGCCCGCCGTGTCCGGCATCGATGGCGATAATCACTTTATCGCCACTCACCGGCGTACGTCGCGCGCTGACCGCCGGACGCGTCACCGTGTTGCTGCTGGTTACCGCGGTAAGACGATCATTCTGTGATTTGAACGGATTACGGGCCGGCTCAGACGGCCTTGGGGTATAAACCGGCGCTTCCACGCGTTTTGCCACAACGGGTGCCGGCGGAGGCGGCGGCGGAACATCAGCATTAATAGTAAAGACCACCGTATAATTCGCGCCGTTTTGCTGCTTAACCGCCTTCGTTTTGCCTTTTTCGGTGAGATCGACCACAAGCCGCAGAGACTGCGGATCTTTCGGCGTCCCCGAACGGATGCTTTTCACCAGATTATTGCCGCTGAACTGGAGCGGCAGCCCCTGGATCACCCCGGACTGTTTAATATCGAGCGCCACGCTGCGGCTATCGATTTGTGAGAAAGCATATTCAGGATCGCCCATAAAGCTGAACGTAATGCGGGCCTGGCTATCGCCGTTCGACACCTGAATATCCGATAGGCTGGCCGCCCCGGCCTGCGCGCACAGCAGGACCGTGGCAGCTAACACCCAACCTTTAACGCGATTAATCATCCCGTTATCCCTACGCTCAACCGGCTAAACGCGCCAGTAAGGAACAGCCTGATGAGGAAACCGCACTGATGCGCGCCTCACGCCCTTGTGCCTGGTAATCTAAGTGAATTTCGACATCCGGGTCAGGCAGCACACCCGCACCTTGTTGCGGCCACTCCACCAGGCAAATGGCGTCGTTGGCAAAGTAATCGCGGATCCCCATAAATTCCAGCTCCTCCGGGTCCGCAAGACGATATAAATCGAAGTGATACACCATGATATTTTCAAGCGTGTACGGTTCTACCAGGGTATAGGTCGGGCTTTTCACGTTCCCGTTATGGCCTAACGCCTGCAAAAAGCCACGGCTGAAGGTTGTTTTACCCGCGCCTAAATCACCATACAGATAAATGACGGTCGCCCCCTGACAGGCCTGCGCCACGCGCGTGCCGAGATCTAAAGTGGCTTGTTCATCAGGTAAAGGAATCGCTCGATTAGTCATTTTCTACGTCAATCACATCCGGGTTAACAACACGCCGCAGCGTGCAAAAAAGATCGGTGGCCAGCATACCGCGCGTTCCATAACGAGCAGCCAGGCCGTCAGCCGCCGCACCGTGGGCCACGCAGCCGGCACAGGCTGCATCATAAAGGGGAAGTTTCTGTCCGAGCAATGCGCCAATGATGCCTGAAAGCACATCGCCCATGCCGCCGCTCGCCATGCCTGCATTACCGGCATCAATAATGCCTATGGCATCATCGCTGGCAATAACGGTCCCCGCCCCTTTCAAAACGGCAACACCTCCGTAACGTTTTACCAGACGTTGGGCAGAAAGTAAGCGATCGCTTTCAATTTCTGCCACGCTACAGTTAAGTAGCCGTGCGGCTTCGCCGGGGTGCGGCGTCAGAATGCGATTGTGACGCTTATCCGGATTTATTGCCAGAAGGTTAAGCGCGTCGGCATCCCATAACATCGGTTTACGAAAATTCTCGGCCTTTTGCAGGGCCTGTTTACCCCAGCTCTGTTGCCCAAGCCCCGGACCAATCACCACCACGTCCGCCCATTCCAGGCCCTCTTCAATCGCCTGCGGGGTAAGCTCGTGGACCATCAGCTCCGGCCGCGCAGTAATAATGGGGGGAATGTTTTCGCTGCGGGTCAGCACGCGCACTAATCCGGCGCCGCTGCGCAACGCGGCCTCTCCTGTCATACGAATCGCACCCGCCGTGCCATGATCGCCACCAATAATCAGCAGTCGGCCATGGTCACCCTTATGGGAGGTGGGACGACGCCGCGGTAGCCACTGTGCAAGCTGAGACGCATCAAAGCGGGTGATATGGGTATCCTGTCCCGCCAGCCAGTTTTCAAGCCCCAAAGCATTGTGGTGTAACGTGCCCACGACATCCCGCGCTTTCCCGGTAAGCAGCCCCGGCTTCAGGGCGATAAAGGTCACGGTGTGCGCAGCCTCAATCGACACGCCAGGCGTCGCGCCGGTTTGCGCCATCAGGCCGGAGGGAATATCCAGCGCCACCACCGGTGCAGGGTGCGCGTTGGCGCGCGTAATCAGCGCGGCGACGTCATCGCGAGGCGCGCGCATCAATCCCGTCCCCAGCAGACCATCAACAATCACGTCTACGTCATCGGGCCAGACGATATCAGGCGCATGGATAACGCCTCCCGCATTCAGCCAGGCTTCTCTCGCCATGCCTGCTTCTTCCGGTAGCGGCTTGTCGCTCTCCAGCGCCAACAGGGTGACGCGCAGCCCCGCCGCTACGGCAAGACGCGCCACCACATAGCCGTCGCCACCGTTATTGCCGTGACCGCACAGTATCAGGTAGTGCGAGGCATCCGGGTAAGCCGAGAGCGCCACGTTAAATGCCGCCTCGCCCGCACGCTGCATCAGTTCGTAAAGGGTAATGCCCAGGCTGTCTGCGGCCTCTTTCTCGGCCCGTCGAAGGTCATCCGCATGCCAGATGGAGTGTGGTATACTTGCAGGGTTTTTCTTCACAGTATGGTCCGTCATGTCACAGCCCCTCGATCTCAATGAATTAGCGCAAAAAATAAAACAGTGGGGTGCTGAACTGGGCTTCCAGAAGGTCGGTATTACTGACACCGATCTCTCTGCCAGCGAGCCTAAGCTACAGGCATGGCTGGATAAACAATACCACGGCGAGATGGAGTGGATGGCGCGTCATGGTATGATGCGTGCCCGCCCCCACGAGCTGTTGCCGGGTACGTTGCGCGTCATTAGCGTACGCATGAACTATCTGCCCGCTAACGCGGCCTTTGCGCGCACGCTAAAAAATCCCTCACTGGGTTACGTCAGCCGGTACGCTCTGGGACGTGATTACCACAAACTTCTGCGCAACCGTCTAAAAAAGCTCGGGGAAACCATCCAGCAGCACTGTGTTTCGCTGAATTTTAGACCCTTTGTTGATTCTGCGCCTATTCTTGAGCGCCCGATCGCTGAAAAAGCAGGGCTTGGCTGGACAGGTAAGCACTCACTTATCTTAAGCCGCGACGCGGGCTCATTCTTTTTCCTGGGTGAACTGCTGATTGATTTACCCCTGCCGGTAGACGGTCCGGTGGAAGAAGGCTGTGGCCGCTGCGTGGCCTGTATGACCATCTGCCCAACGGGCGCGATCGTTGAACCCTACATTGTTGATGCGCGCCGCTGTATCTCTTACCTCACTATCGAGCTGGAAGGCGCCATTCCAGAAGAATTTCGCCCGCTTATCGGCAACCGCATCTACGGCTGTGATGACTGCCAGCTGATTTGTCCGTGGAACCGCTATTCACAGCTGACGAACGAAGAAGACTTCAGCCCGCGTAAAGCGCTGCATGCGCCACAGCTTATTGAACTGTTCGCCTGGACCGAAGCCTGGTTCCTGAAGGTTACGGAAGGGTCCGCCATACGTCGTATCGGCCACCTGCGCTGGCTGCGTAATGTGGCCGTTGCGCTGGGTAATGCCCCGTGGGATGAAGCCAATCTTCAGGCGCTCGAAAGCCGCAGAGGTGAGCACCCACTTCTTGATGAGCACATAGAATGGGCGATTGCGCAGCAAATTGAGAAGCGAAATGCCGGCGTGGTTGAAGTGCAGTTACCGAAGAAACAGCGTCTGGTCAGGGTGATTGAAAAAGGGCTTACGCGGGATGCGTGATATATTCACAGCCTGTGAATAAAAATAAAAAGTGAGGCGCCATAAGGCTTAGCAAACAGGTCAAGTGATCTCAATAACATTTTGAAATCAAAATTTCTTCATATAATACAGATGATTACGAAGATATTATTCACCCTGCTAACATTTTGTACAGACTGGTTTGATCGTGATTTCTGTGGATAACTCTGTTTACAAGAGTATTTCAGATACAACAGAAAACGTCCCCAACGAAGTATTTCGCTGTGGATAGTTTGAATATGAAGAAGAATTTGGAGCGGGAAACGAGACTCGAACTCGCGACCCCGACCTTGGCAAGGTCGTGCTCTACCAACTGAGCTATTCCCGCAAATCTGTACTGCTTTTGTTGCTGTCGTAACGTGTAATTCTCTGTCGTTACGGGAGGCGCATTATACGAGAAATCCGTTTAGCTGCAACCCCCCTCAAAGCGATTTTTTTGAAATTCAGTTCAAGTGCTTATTAAATCGGCAAGCTGAACAATTTAACGACAAAATACAGGCCGCGCAACGCGCCGGATCGCAAAATCAGAGCTTAATAAAGTTTTCGCGATAGTACGCCAGCTCCGCAACAGACTCGCGGATGTCATCCATCGCCTGGTGCGTCCCCTGCTTTGTGAAGCCGTCGAGAATTTCCGGTTTCCAGCGACGGGCCAGCTCTTTCAGGGTGCTCACATCCAGATAGCGGTAGTGGAAGTAGGACTCCAGCTCCGGCATGTACTTAAACAGGAAACGACGATCCTGACCAATGCTGTTGCCACAGATAGGCGATTTTCCTGCCGGTACCCACTGCTTCAGAAACTCAAGCGTCGCCAGCTCCGCTTCGCGGTCGCCCAGGGTGCTGGCCCTCACGCGTTCCACCAGCCCGCTGCCGGTATGGGTACGCACGTTCCACTCATCCATCAGCGCAAGCTGATCGTCGGACTGGTGCACGGCAATCGTTGGGCCTTCCGCCAGAATAGTGAGGTTGGCATCGGTGACCAGTGTGGCGATCTCAATAATGCGATCGCGCTCGGGATCCAGGCCGGTCATCTCCAGATCGATCCAAATCAGGTTGTTTTCGTCCGCGCTCATGTTATTTTCCACCCTTCTCGCTTAACCGGCAGTAGCAGGTTAACTAGTATTAATTAGAGTGTATCATAGAGGTTTTGCCCGCTATGGGCGACCAGGAGCCAGCGCGATTGAGTAAAAATAAACTCTCCAAAGGGCAGCAGCGCCGCGTGAATGCAAATCACCAGCGCCGTCTTAAAACCACTACGGAGAAGCCCGATTACGACGACAACCTGTTTGGCGAAGCGACAGAAGGCGTTGTGATCAGCCGCTTCGGCATGCACGCCGATGTCGAATCCGCCGACGGGGATATCCACCGTTGCAATATCCGTCGCACCATCCGTTCACTGGTGACCGGGGACCGCGTTGTCTGGCGTCCGGGCAAGGAGGCGGCGGAAGGGGTAACGGTTAAAGGTATCGTTGAAGCCGTGCATGAGCGCACGTCGGTCCTTACTCGCCCTGATTTCTATGACGGCGTGAAGCCCATTGCCGCCAACATTAACCAGATCGTGATCGTTTCGGCGATTTTACCCGAACTTTCTCTCAATATTATCGACCGTTATCTGGTGGCCTGCGAAACGCTACAGGTTGAGCCGCTCATCGTGCTGAATAAAATCGATCTGCTGGACGACGAGGCCATGGCCTTTGTGAATGAGCAGATGGATATCTACCGCAACATTGGCTATCGCGTTTTGATGGTTTCCAGCCGCACCAAAGACGGCCTGAAGCCGCTGGAAGATGCGCTGACCGACCGCATCAGCATCTTTGCAGGGCAGTCCGGCGTGGGTAAATCCAGCCTGCTTAACAATCTGCTCGGCCTTCAGCAGGAGATCCTGACCAACGATGTGTCGGACGTCTCCGGGCTGGGCCAGCACACCACCACCGCCTCACGTCTCTATCACTTCCCGCACGGCGGCGATGTGATTGACTCCCCGGGCGTGCGTGAATTTGGTCTCTGGCATCTCGAGCCGGAACAAATCTTTAACGGATTTGTCGAATTCCATGACTATTTAGGCGCTTGCAAATACCGCGACTGTAAACATGACAACGATCCGGGCTGTGCCATCCGTGAAGCGGTGGAGAACGGTGAAATTGCGGAAACCCGTTTCGAAAATTATCACCGCATTCTCGAAAGCATGGATCAGGTAAAAACGCGTAAAAACTTTTCTGATTCTGATAACTGACAACTAAGCTAAGCGTCGCTAAAATCGTCCCCTTTTTTCAGGTTCCGGCAGCGCGCTGCCGGATCAGGAACGACAAAACAATGGCCTGGAGGCTACCTTGTTAAACTCATTTAAACTTTCGCTTCAATACATTCTGCCTAAACTGTGGCTCACTCGCCTGGCGGGCTGGGGCGCAAGCAAACGAGCGGGCTGGCTGACCAAACTGGTCATCGACCTGTTCGTGAAATACTACAAGGTCGACATGAAAGAAGCGCAGAAGCCGGATACGGCAAGCTACCGCACCTTCAACGAATTTTTTGTGCGTCCGCTGCGCGACGAAGTGCGTCCGCTGAATACCGACCCGAACGTGCTGGTGATGCCTGCTGACGGCGTGATCAGCCAGCTGGGTAAAATTGAAGACGACAAAATTTTGCAGGCGAAGGGCCATAACTACAGCCTGGAAGCGCTGCTGGCCGGTAACTACCTGATGGCGGATCTGTTCCGCAACGGTACGTTCGCCACCACCTATCTCTCCCCGCGCGACTATCACCGCGTTCATATGCCGTGCAACGGTATCCTGCGTGAGATGATCTACGTGCCGGGCGATCTGTTCTCCGTAAACCACCTGACGGCACAAAACGTCCCGAATCTGTTTGCCCGCAACGAGCGCGTCATCTGCCTGTTTGATACTGAATTTGGCCCAATGGCGCAGATTCTGGTGGGTGCGACGATCGTAGGCAGCATCGAAACCGTCTGGGCGGGTACCATTACGCCGCCGCGCGAAGGCGTGATCAAGCGCTGGACCTGGCCTGCCGGTGAAGAAGAAGGCTCTGTCGCCCTGCTGAAAGGCCAGGAGATGGGTCGCTTCAAGCTGGGCTCAACGGTAATCAACCTGTTCGCACCGGGCAAAGTTAACCTGGTCGAGGAGCTGAAAAGCCTGTCCGTGACCAAACTTGGCCAGCCTCTGGCCGTATCGACTGAAATCTTTGCAACGCCAGACGTTGCGCCAGCCCCGTTGCCGGAAGAAGAGATTAAGGCCGAGCACGACGCCAGCCCGCTGGTTGACGACAAAAAAGACGAAGGCTAACAACAGAAGGATCGCTGACGTGCGCCCGATTATCGTATTACTGATGGCCTGGTGCCTCAGCATGGGGGCGTACGCAGCGACGGCCCCCGACGCCAAACAGATAACCCAGGAGCTGGAGCAGGCAAAAGCGGCGAAACCCGCTCAGCCGGAGGCCGTTGAGTCGCTCCAGTCTGCCCTGAACGCACTGGAGGAACGAAAGGGTTCCCTTGAGCGCGCCCAGCAATATCAGCAGGTTATCGACAACTTTCCCAAACTCTCTCAGACCCTGCGCTCGCAGTTAAACAACCTGCGCGATGAACCGCGCCAGGTACCCGCAGGGATGACGTCCGAGGCGCTGAATCAGGAGATCCTGCAAGTCAGCAGCCAGCTTCTGGAAAAAAGCCGCCTGGCTCAGCAGGAGCAGGAGCGGGCGCGTGAAATTGCCGACTCCCTCAGCCAGCTTCCACAGCAGCAAACCGACGCCCGCCGTCAGTTAAATGAAGTGGAACGCCGCATCGGGACACAGACGGGCAACACGCCGCAGAATCAGGCGCAAAATCTTGGGCTACAGGCTGAATCCGCCAGACTGAAAGCGCTGGTCGATGAACTGGAGCTGGCACAGCTTTCTGCCAACAACCGCCAGGAGCTGTCACGGATGCGTTCCGAGCTGGCGCAGAAGCAGAGCGAACAGCTTGATGCGTATCTCCAGGCGCTGAGAAATCAGCTCAACAGCCAGCGTCAGCGTGAAGCTGAACGTGCCCTGGAAAGCACCGAGTTGTTGGCCGAAAACAGCGATAACCTGCCTGAAAGCATCGTCGCCCAGTTTAAGGTTAACCGCGAACTTTCTGCGGCGCTGAATCAGCAGGCGCAGCGTATGGATTTGGTCGCGTCGCAGCAGCGCCAGGCCACCAATCAAACCCTTCAGGTGCGTCAGGCGCTCAACACGCTGCGCGAACAGTCCCAGTGGCTTGGCTCGTCTAACCTGTTGGGCGAAGCGTTACGGGCGCAGGTCGCGCGTCTGCCGGAGATGCCAAAACCGCAGCAGCTTGATACTGAGATGGCACAGCTGCGCGTTCAGCGTCTTCACTATGAAGACCTCCTCAACAAGCAGCCGCAAATCCGCCAGATCCGTCAGGCTGACGGACAGCCGCTTACCGGCGAGCAGAGTCGTATTCTGGAAGCGCAGCTGCGCACCCAGCGCGAGCTGCTGAACTCCCTGTTACAGGGTGGCGATACGCTGATCCTTGAGCTGACCAAGCTGAAAGTGTCAAACAGCCAGCTGGAGGATGCGCTGAAGGAGGTCAACGAGGCCACGCACCGTTATCTCTTCTGGACGTCCGACGTGCGGCCGATGACCTTCGCCTGGCCGATTGAAATCGTGCAGGATCTGCGCCGCCTTATTTCGCTGGATACCTTCAGCCAGCTGGGCCTTGCCAGCGTGATGATGTTAACCAGTAAGGAGACCATCTTCCCACTGCTGGGAGCGCTGATTCTGGTTGGCTTCAGTATTTATTCCCGTCGCCACTTCACCCGTTTCCTTGAGCGCTCCAGCGCCCGTGTGGGAAAAGTGACCCAGGATCACTTCTGGCTGACGCTGCGCACGGTGTTCTGGTCAATTCTGGTCGCGTCCCCGCTGCCGGTGCTGTGGATGACGCTCGGATACGGCCTGCGTGAAGCCTGGCCTTATCCGCTTGCCGTCGCAATTGGGGACGGCGTAACCGCCACCGTCCCGCTGCTGTGGGTCGTGATGATTTGCGCCACGTTCGCGCGGCCCAACGGCTTGTTCATCGCCCACTTTGGCTGGCCGCGTAACCGCGTGGCGCGCGCCATGCGCTATTACCTGATGAGTATCGGGCTGATTGTGCCGCTGATTATGGCGTTGATCATGTTCGATAATCTCAATGACCGGGAGTTCTCCGGCTCGCTGGGACGTCTGTGCTTTATGCTGATCTGCGGGGCACTGGCGGTGGTAACGCTCAGCCTGAAGCGCGCCGGGATCCCGCTCTATCTCGATAAGAGCGGCAGTGGCGATAACATGTTTAACCGTCTGCTGTGGAACCTGCTGCTCAGCGCGCCGCTGGCGGCAATGCTGGCGGCAGCTGTCGGCTACCTCGCCACGTCGCAGGCGCTGCTGGCACGACTGGAAACGTCGGTGGCTATCTGGTTCCTGCTGCTGGTGGTTTACCACGTAATTCGCCGCGGCATGCTGATCCAGCGTCGTCGTCTGGCGTTTGACCGCGCCAAACATCGTCGCGCAGAAATTCTGGCCCAGCGTGCGCGGGGCGAAGAAGAGCCGAACCACGTCAACAGCACGGAAGGGGCAGCGGAAGCAGACGACGTTGAACTGGATCTGGATGCTATCAGTACCCAGTCCCTGCGGCTGGTGCGCTCAATTCTGATGCTGGTTGCCCTGCTGTCGGTGATTTACCTGTGGTCGGAAATTCACTCCGCGTTTGGCTTCCTGGAGAACATCTCGTTGTGGGACGTGACGTCCACGGTGCAGGGAGTCGAAAGCCTGGAGCCCATCACCTTAGGGGCCGTGCTGATTGCGATTCTGGTGCTGATCATCACCACGCAGCTGATACGTAACTTCCCTGCTCTGCTGGAGCTGGCGCTGTTGCAGCATCTTGATTTAACCCCCGGCACGGGCTATGCGATCACCACTATCACCAAGTATTTAATTATGCTGTTTGGTGGGCTGGTGGGCTTCTCGATGATTGGTATCGAATGGTCAAAACTGCAATGGCTGGTTGCCGCCCTGACCGTAGGCCTGGGCTTTGGTTTACAGGAGATTTTCGCCAACTTCGTGTCTGGTCTGATCATTCTGTTTGAAAAACCGATTCGAATTGGCGATACGGTGACCATCCGCGATCTGACCGGCAGCGTCACCCGAATCAACACCCGCGCTACCACCATCAGCGACTGGGACCGTAAAGAGATCATCGTCCCGAACAAAGCGTTTATCACCGAGCAGTTTATCAACTGGTCGCTGTCTGACTCCGTCACGCGTGTGGTGCTGACCGTACCGGCGCCGTCGGATGCCAACAGCGAAGAGGTGACGCAAATCCTGTATACGGCTGCGGAACGCTGTTCGCTGGTCATCGATAACCCGCCGCCGGAAGTCTTCCTGGTTGATTTGCAGCAGGGGATCCAGATTTTCGAGCTGCGTATTTACGCCGCCGAGATGGGCCACCGTATGCCGCTGCGCCATGAGATCCACCAGCTGATTCTGGCTGGCTTCCGCGAGCACGGGATCGATATGCCGTTCCCACCGTTCCAGATGCGTCTGGAAACGCTGGACGGACGTAAGACGGGAAGAACGTTGACGTCAGCGGCACGTTCGCGCCCGGCGGGAAGTTTATAATCCCTTTCCCCCTCCCTGTCGGGAGGGGTTTTTCATCCGCTATGCCACTTCCGCCACGCAGATTGTCATGCGACGGCGGTAGTTTTCATAAATCCCCATTGCCAGCATTGAGAAGAAAATCGGTCCGCCAACCATCCACAGCGTGCTGTTCCAGTCATTTACCTCAACCACGGGCTGAATGACGGTAAAAATGTTGGCGAACGCGACGACCAGCACCACAACGGTGGTCGCCACCAGCGTCGCCGCGCGGGTTTTGAAGATCACAAACGGACGCTCCAGATCCTGCTTCGCCTTAAAGAACGGAAACGCCAGCGCCAGGAAAAGGTACGGAAGCGTCATTGACACGTTCGCCATCAGGGTCAGCTTGTTATAAAAGGCCGATGCGGTATCGCCGCCAAAGGACACCAGCAGAATGAACGCGCACACCAGCAGGCACTGCATCCACATGGCGTTAGCAGGCATACCGGCAGCATTGAGCTGGGTTATTCGTGCGGGCCACAACGCCTTTGGCGTGCCCTGAATAATCGCTTTCAGCGGCGAGTAAATCAGCGTGAAGAATGCGCCGGTATAGGCAAGGAACATCGACAGGCCGGTAATGCGCGCAAACCAGATCCCCAGGGTAGCCGATGCTTCCGGCGTCAGGTGCATGGCGTTACCGAGCGTCATCCCCAGGCTTTTCATCAGCACGTAGGTGATGTTCCCGAGGTTGGTGGTGTTATTGCTCAACACCTGCTGCCAGTTGGTGCTGACGCCCCAGAGGAAAATCGCCAGCGAGTAGCCAATGGAAATGACGATAGCGGCAAAAATAATGCCTTTGGCGAAGTTCTTTTCCGGGTTTTCGGTTTTGTCGACCAGCCCGCCTACGGCTTCAATACCGCCGTAAGCAAAGATGGCAAACACCACGAACGAGAGCATGGCCAGCCCGGACTGATACCCCGGATTAGGCGATGAAACAAAGTTGACTTCCTGGGCGAAATGCCCGCCGTTCAGGCACAGAATGGCGATACTGACCAGCAGCAGCACCAGATTCAGACACATCACGGAAATCCCGCCAACCGCGGTGATACGGGCTATTTTGTTGATGCCTTTGGAGGCCACCAGCGTGACCACCACCATCCAGCACACCGCCAGAATACCCACCACCTGCGTGGAGCTCAGCCCCGCCAGGGACCAGACCTGGGTTTTGTCCGCACCGAAGAGAAACGTCGAGAACGGCACCCAGACCTTGGCTGCCGTGCTGACCATCCAGACGACGTAGGATGAAAACCACATGAATGTACCGATAAACGCATAGCGTGGACCGACGCTGTTGTTCATCCACGAATAGATGCCACCCTCTTCTTTCCGGTAAGCCGAGCCCATCTCCGCCATCATCAGCGCAAACGGGATAAAGAAGAACAGAGCGGAAACGATATAAAACGGCGTCGCGCTGTAGCCCATCAGATAAAAAGCGGACGGGCTATTGGCAAAGCCAAAGACTGACGTAAAAATCATCAGGATGAGCCCGGTAAGGGTCATTTTTTTGAGTGAGTGGGACATATAAACCATCCGAAGCGGAATTAAACTGCGCGGATGGTAGCAGATGACCAGACAAATATTGTGGCTATACGAGTCAAATTAAGAAAAAGACCCGTGTATAGAGAAAATAGCAGTTTTTAATGTGGCAGCGTTAAATGACCGGGTAGGCCGGGTAAGCGACAGCGCCACCCGGCAATTCTTTAAGCGCGATCGACCGTAAAGGCAATCACGTCGCCCAGCTGTTCCGCGCCCAGCGCCAGCATCACCAGACGATCCACGCCCAGCGCCACGCCGGAGCAGTCCGGCAAACCGGCCTTAAGCGCTTCCAGCAGGTTGGTGTCAATCGGCTGCTGCGGCAGACCGCGCGCGTTGCGCTTGCGGTTATCCTGCTCGAAACGCTGCTGCTGTTCGCGCGCGTCGGTCAGCTCGTGGAAACCGTTCGCCAGCTCAATGCCTTTGAAGTACACCTCAAACCGTTCCGCCACGCGGTGATCTTCGGTGCTGATCTGCGCCAGCGAGGCCTGGCTGGCCGGGAAGTGATAGACAAACGTCGGGCGATCTTTACCAATTTGCGGTTCAACGCCAAAGGTGAACAGCAGTTGCAGCAGCGTGTCGCGATCCTCTTCGGTATCCGCCACGTTGCTCAGATCCAGTTTTGCCGCCACCTCACGCAACTGGGTTTTATCAGCCGAGAGCGGATCGATTTCCAGATGGCGCTGGAAGGCCTGCTGATAGGAGAGCGTTTCAGCTTCCGCGCAATCCAGCACCTGTTGCAGCAGATCGTCGACTTCGTTCATCAGGCGATACATGTCGTAGTGCGGGCGGTACCACTCCAGCATGGTGAATTCCGGATTATGGTGCCGGCCCATCTCTTCATTACGGAAACTACGGCACAGCTGATAAACCGGGCCACATCCGGCCGCCAGCAGACGCTTCATATGGTATTCCGGGCTGGTCATCAGATACAGATTCATGCCCTGAGAGTGGCCAGGGCCAACAAAACGGGTTTCAAACGGGACCAGATGAATATCCGTGACCGTCGCCTGACTCATGCATGGCGTTTCCACCTCCAGGACGCCGCGATCTGCAAAGAAGCGGCGGATCTCCGCCATAATTGCTGCGCGCTTCAACAGGTTTGGAATGGATGCGCTCGGCTGCCAGGTGGCCGTTTCGCTCATGAGTTTTTCTCCGTTTTCAGACAAGGGCACGAAGTCTACTCGTAAGCCGGGGCAGAGACAAATTTTGCACAGTAAAAGTCCTTTTTCATTACACAGAAAAATACTGTGACGCCATTCATCAATCACGATGATAAATCAGCGCACAGAACCGCAAAAAAATCGAACGCGTCAAATTTCCCTCACATCTACGCGGGTATACTGTTATACCCATAAAGGAGCAGTGGAATCGCTTCCGCAATCGCCCGTTCGGGCAGGTGAACGTCCTTTAGTCCATCGCGTTGCGGGAAAACAAAAAACTGGAGGAATGTCGTGCAAACTTTTCAAGCCGATCTTGCCGTAATAGGCGCTGGCGGGGCTGGATTACGCGCTGCAATTGCTGCGGCACAAGCCAATCCGAACGCTAAAATCGCATTGATTTCAAAAGTCTATCCGATGCGCAGCCACACGGTAGCCGCAGAAGGAGGATCCGCTGCCGTTGCGCAGGATCATGATAGCTTCGAATACCATTTCCACGACACGGTTGCAGGGGGCGACTGGCTTTGCGAACAGGATGTCGTTGATTATTTCGTTCACCACTGCCCAACGGAAATGACCCAGCTGGAACAATGGGGATGCCCGTGGAGCCGCCGTCCGGACGGGAGCGTCAACGTTCGCCGCTTCGGTGGCATGAAGATCGAACGCACCTGGTTTGCTGCCGATAAGACCGGCTTCCACATGCTGCACACCCTGTTTCAGACCTCCCTCCAGTTCCCACAAATCCAGCGCTTTGACGAACATTTCGTTCTCGACATTCTGGTCGACGACGGTCATGCGCGCGGGCTGGTGGCGATGAACATGATGGAAGGCACGCTTGTCCAAATCCGCGCGAATGCAGTGGTCATGGCGACCGGCGGTGCGGGCCGCGTGTACCGCTATAACACCAACGGCGGCATCGTCACCGGTGACGGTATGGGTATGGCGCTCCGCCACGGCGTGCCGCTGCGCGATATGGAGTTCGTCCAGTATCACCCAACCGGCCTGCCCGGCTCCGGTATTCTGATGACGGAAGGCTGCCGCGGTGAAGGCGGTATTCTGGTCAACAAAAACGGTTACCGTTATCTACAGGATTACGGTATGGGCCCGGAAACCCCGCTCGGCGAGCCTAAAAACAAATACATGGAACTTGGCCCACGCGACAAAGTTTCTCAGGCTTTCTGGCACGAGTGGCGCAAAGGCAACACCATCTCAACGCCGCGCGGCGACGTGGTGCACCTCGACCTGCGCCACCTCGGCGAGAAAAAACTGCTGGAGCGTCTGCCGTTTATCTGCGAGCTGGCGAAAGCCTATGTGGGCGTCGACCCGGTGAAAGAGCCGATCCCGGTGCGTCCAACCGCGCACTATACGATGGGCGGAATCGAAACCGACCAGCAGTGCGAAACCCGCATCAAAGGGCTGTTTGCGGTGGGCGAGTGTTCCTCCGTGGGTCTGCATGGCGCAAACCGTCTGGGCTCAAACTCGCTGGCTGAGCTGGTGGTCTTTGGCCGCATGGCGGGCGAACGCGCGATGGAGCGTGCCGCAACGGCAGGCGAAGGCAACAGCACGGCGCTGGATGCGCAGGTTGCAGACGTCGAAAAACGGCTGAAAGACCTGGTGAATCAGGAAGGTAACGAAAACTGGTCGAAGATCCGCGATGAGATGGGCCTGTCGATGGAAGAAGGCTGCGGGATCTACCGTACGCCAGAGCTGATGCAGAAAACCGTCGACAAGCTGGCGGAGTTGCAGGAGCGCTTCAGGCGCGTGCGGATCACCGATACCTCCAGCGTCTTTAATACCGACCTGCTCTATACCATTGAACTGGGCCACGGCCTGAACGTCGCGGAATGTATGGCGCACTCTGCCCTGGCGCGTAAAGAGTCGCGCGGCGCGCATCAGCGTCTGGACGAGGGTTGCACCGAACGTGACGACGTCAATTTCCTTAAACACACTCTCGCCTGGCGCGATGCGGATGGCACCACCCGCCTGGACTACAGCGACGTGAAAATCACCACGCTGCCACCAGCGAAACGCGTTTACGGTGCAGAAGCAGAAGCCGCCGATAAGAAGGAGAAGGCGAATGGCTGAGATGCAAAAACTGAAAGTTGAAGTGGTGCGCTACAATCCGGAAGTGGACGCCGCGCCGCACAGCGCTTACTACGAAGTCCCTTACGACGAGCAAACCTCCCTGCTGGATGCGCTCGGCTATATTAAAGACAACCTGGCGCCAGACCTGAGCTACCGCTGGTCCTGCCGCATGGCAATCTGCGGCTCCTGCGGCATGATGGTCAACAAAGTGCCGAAGCTGGCGTGTAAAACCTTCCTGCGTGATTACACCAAAGGCATCAGGGTTGAAGCGCTGGGCAACTTCCCGATTGAGCGCGATCTGGTGGTCGACATGACCCACTTTATCGAAAGCCTCGAAGCGATAAAGCCGTACATCATTGGCAACCCGCGTACGCCGGATCAGGGTCCAAACACTCAGACGCCCGCGCAGATGGCGAAATACCATCAGTTTTCCGGCTGCATCAACTGCGGCCTGTGCTACGCCGCCTGTCCGCAGTTTGGTCTGAACCCTGAGTTTATCGGCCCGGCCGCCATTACCCTGGCGCACCGCTATAACGAGGACAGCCGCGACCACGGCAAAAAAGAACGTATGGCACAGCTTAATGGCCAGAACGGGGTCTGGACCTGCACGTTTGTGGGTTACTGCTCTGAAGTCTGTCCGAAGCATGTCGACCCGGCCGCCGCCATTCAGCAGGGAAAAGTGGAAAGCTCGAAAGACTTTCTTATCGCTACCCTGAAACCACGCTAAGGAGTGCATGATGACGACTAAACGCAAAGCCTACGTGCGGCCAATGCCGTCCACCTGGTGGAAAAAACTGCCGTTTTATCGCTTCTATATGCTGCGTGAAGGCACGGCAGTTCCCGCGGTCTGGTTCAGCCTCGAACTGATGTACGGGCTTTATGCTCTCAAGCACGGCCCGGAAGCCTGGACCAGTTTTGTGGGCTTCCTGCAAAACCCAATCATCGTGGTTCTGAATCTGATTGTGCTCGCAGCCGCGCTGCTGCATACCAAAACCTGGTTTGAACTGGCGCCAAAAGCGGCAAACATCATTGTAAAAGGCGAGAAAATGGGGCCAGAGCCGGTTATCAAAGGGCTCTGGGCAGTGACCGCAGTTGTCTCTGTGGTCATTCTGTTTGTCGCGCTGTTCTGGTAAGGAGACTACTGTGATCAATCCAAATCCAAAACGTTCAGACGAGCCGGTCTTCTGGGGGCTGTTTGGCGCAGGCGGCATGTGGAGCGCCATTGTTGCCCCGGTCATCATCCTGCTGGTCGGGATCATGCTGCCGCTGGGGCTGTTCCCGGGCGATGCGCTGAGCTACGAGCGCGTGCTGGCCTTTGCAAGCAGCTTTATTGGGCGCGTATTTCTCTTCCTGATGATCGTCCTGCCGCTGTGGTGCGGCCTGCACCGTATCCACCATGCGATGCACGATCTGAAAATCCATGTGCCAAGCGGTAAATGGGTCTTCTACGGTCTGGCGACCATTCTGACAGTGGTCACGCTGATTGCCGTGGTCACCATCTGACTGAACTGGCCCGCCGTCCGGCGGGCTTTTTACTTTTTCATCTTTCCTGCCAGCCACCCGGAAAATTCCCGCATTGCGGGCGTTTCTGCCCGGGACTGCAATCGGGTCAGCCAGTAACTGCCGAGCTCAATCTGCGTTGCAAAGGGCTGCACAATGCGCTCGCTGGCTAACAGATGGGTAAACATATCGACAGGCGCGATGGCAATGCCCACTCCCGCCTGAGCGGCCTCCAGCATGGTGACGGACGAATCAAACACCATCACACGGTGCGTTGGCGAAGGGGGATGCTCGCCGGCCGCCTGCATCCACGCGGACCACTCGTCGCGCCGGTAGGAGCGCAGCAGCGTAAACCTGAGGATATCGGCTGGACTGTGCAGACGGGCGGCAATATCCGGCGTACACAGCGGCGCGAGCGGCGCATGACAAAGAAATTCAGCCTCGGTGCCGTGCCACGCCCCGCCGCCGTAGCGGATCGTGTAGTCAAGCCCTTCGGCAGCCGGATCGACGCGGTTATTATGGGTAGAAAGCTGAAGATCGATATGCGGATAGCCACGGCGAAAATCGTCCAGCAGTGAGAATAACACCCCGGTCGCGAACGTGCCCACCACGCCGATTTTCAGCTTCTCCTGCGCACGATGGTTAGCGAAGCGATCCAGCATGCCGGCTATACGATCGAACGAATCATTCAGCACCGGCAGTAAATTTTCGCCCTCGGTAGTCAACATCAGCCCGCGCGAAACGCGAACGAACAGCTGACAGTTCAGGTGCTGCTCCAGCGTCTTCACATGCTGGCTAATGGCGGAATGGGTCACATTCAGCTCAATGGCCGCGTGCGTAAAGCTGAGATGTCTTGCGGCGGCTTCAAAGGCTCGAAGCGAATTGAGAGGGAGATAGCTTCGCGTCATGGTCTCTTCCGTTAGAAAAATTAACAGCTAATGCTAAATTTAACCGTTTGTCAGGTGCAGTCAAATCCAACAGACTACGCCTGTCTGACGGGCCCGGACATCCCCTTGACTCGCTATTACGGAAGATCACTGATGATGAAAAAAACCCTTTGCTGCGCCGTGCTGCTCGGCATCTCTTGCTCTGCCCTCGCCGCGCCAGTGTCAGAAAAACAGCTGGCGGAGGTGGTTGAGAATACGGTTACGCCGCTGATGAAAGCCCAGTCTATTCCCGGTATGGCGGTGGCCGTTATTTATCAGGGTAAACCGCACTATTACACGTTTGGCAAGGCCGATATCGCGGCCAACAAACCGGTTACGCCTCAGACCCTGTTCGAGCTGGGCTCTATAAGTAAAACCTTCACCGGCGTTTTAGGTGGGGATGCCCTTGCTCGCGGTGAAATTTCGCTGGACGATCCGGTGACCAAATACTGGCCTGAGCTGACGGGCAAGCAGTGGCAAGGGATTCGGATGCTGGATCTTGCAACCTACACCGCTGGCGGTCTGCCGCTACAGGTGCCCGATGAGGTGACGGATGACGCCTCCCTGCTGCGCTTCTATCAACACTGGCAGCCACAGTGGAAGCCAGGCACAACGCGCCTTTATGCCAACGCCAGCATCGGCCTGTTTGGTGCGCTGGCGGTTAAGCCTTCCGGCATGCGCTACGAGCAGGCGATGACCGAGCGAGTGTTCAAACCGCTGGCGCTGCATCACACCTGGATTAACGTGCCGAAAGCGGAAGAGGCGCATTACGCCTGGGGCTATCGTGACGGCAAAGCGGTACACGTTTCGCCGGGTATGCTGGATGCACAAGCCTATGGCGTGAAAACCAACGTGCAGGATATGGCGAACTGGGTCATGGCAAACATGGCGCCAGAGAACGTTGCTGATGCCTCACTTAAGCAGGGCATCGCGCTGGCGCAGTCGCGCTACTGGCGTATCGGTTCAATGTACCAGGGCCTGGGCTGGGAGATGCTCAACTGGCCCGTGGAGGCAAAAACGGTGGTTGATGGCAGCGACAGTAAGGTGGCGCTGGCCGCCTTGCCTGCGGTCGAAATAGATCCTCCGGCTCCGCCTGTAAAAGCCTCCTGGGTGCACAAAACCGGGTCGACGGGCGGGTTCGGCAGCTACGTGGCCTTTATTCCTGAAAAGCAGATCGGCATCGTGATGCTCGCGAATAAAAGCTATCCGAACCCGGCACGCGTTGAGGCGGCATACCATATCCTCGACACGCTACAGTAAAACATTGCCGGGTGGCGGCTTCGCCTTACCCGGCAAAACACGCTGCACAATCTTCCGCATTTTTCCTGCTGTCATCTACACTTAACAAAAAAACGGTAAGGAAACTCCTATGCGCATTCTGCCTGTTATTGCCGCAGTAACAGCCGCGTTTTTAGTGGTTGCTTGCAGTTCCCCTACTCCTCCGCCCGGCGTCACGGTAGTCAGTAATTTTGACGCTCAGCGCTTCCTCGGCACATGGTATGAAATCGCCCGTATGGACCATAAGTTCGAACGGGGCTTAGAAAAAGTTACGGCCACCTACAGCGCGATGGATGACGGCGGGATCCAGATCGTCAACCGCGGCTATAATCCGGACCGGCAGATGTGGCAGCAGACGGTGGGTCAGGCCTATTTCACCGGCGCGCCTAACCGCGCGGCCATGAAAGTCTCTTTCATCGGCCCATTCTACGGCGGATATAACGTTATTGCGCTGGACAGAGAGTACCGCCACGCGCTGGTGTGTGGGCCGGATCGCAACTATCTTTGGATACTCTCCCGCACGCCAACGATCACGGCGGAAATGAAACAGCAAATGCTGGACGTTGCGACCCGGCAAGGGTTTGACGTGACGAAATTAATCTGGGTAAAACAGCCGCATTAGTGCGTACTCAGTTTTAACCCAATGATGCCCGCGACGATTAACGCGAGACTGGCAATGCGCGCCAGGCTCGCAGATTCCCCCAGCAGCAGAATGCCGGTAATGGCAGCCCCTACCGCACCAATTCCCGTCCAGACAGCGTAAGCCGTTCCCACTGGCAAGGTCCGCATTGACCATGACAGCATAACGATACTGACAATCATCGCGGCGATGGTAATGACGCTGGGCGTCAGGCGGGTAAAACCGTGGGTATATTTCAGACCAATTGCCCATACCACTTCGAGCAAACCGGCGATAACAAGAACGATCCAGGACATTTCAGGCTCCTTAACTTTACGACAAGTTGGGGCCGTCCCCGATGAGTGATGCGCTTACGGGTCGTCCCGCAAGGCAGAAGTTGCACCTTATATTTTGGTTAGCGCGGTATTTTTTTTCAAACTTTTTTTGCTGAACGCGTTAAGGCAAGAAATAGCCTCAGTAAGGCGCGCAGTTCAGGCATTTATAACTCATCCGACTTCTCTATGATGTTATGCTTTCTGATGGCAGGAAGCCAAACCACTAGCCGACTGCGAATATTGTATGTTCAAAATTCTTTTGATTGACCGCTGTCACTTCACCCGCGCGGGATTTGAAGCATGGGCCAATCATTCAGACCTGCTGTCAGGTCATTTCGTCGTAACCGGGGTGAATAACCTTTTCCTCGCCAGAGAGCATATTCTGCAATGGAAACCTGCACTGGTCATCGCTGATTTATCTGGCTTCCGGCAGGATTTACACCATTTTCAGCAACTGTCTTCCCTGCTGATTGCCAGCGAAACGCTGCCTTTTATTTTGCTGCAATCAGGGCAGGAACAGGCGATGACGGATTATCTGGCGCAATACCCGATATGGTCTTCACTCTCTAAAAATACCGATCTGGAAGGACTGGCAGCGGTGATCAACGACGCGCTAACGTCATGCGCAACCCCGGAGCTTCCGGAAATGGCAGCACCGTTACTGACGCGTCAGGAAGAGAGAGTTCTGACATTATGGATGGAGGGCGCAAGCAACCAGAAGATTGCCAGTCATCTGCGCATTAACGGCAAAACGGTGTACACATACAAACGCAATATCCGCATGAAGCTTCATATGGATACGCGCTACTCCCCGTTTTTAACGCTACAGGTAGTGGAGAATTGACGGTACGGTGAATTCACTGCCGTACCGTCGTTGTCATTAGTTCTGAGCTTTAGTTGCTGCGCCAGAAATAGCGTTACCACCGTCGGAGATATCTTCCCCTACGCCACGGGTGGTGTTACATGCAGTCAGTACCGAAGAAAGCACCAGAACAGAAAAGATCGCTGCAATTGTTTTCTTAACCATAATATCTTCCTTTTATAGCCAAAGTTATTTTGTGTATAGCAACTTAAGAATAGACAAGATCTTGTCGTTTGACGGAAAAGGAAGAATTTTTAGGAAAATTAGACGGAATTAGCTGGCCGCATGGGAAATGATATGGCCGAGGTCCTGGATATCTTCACCCACGCCACGCGCGGTGTTGCAACCGGAGAGCATTGCGCTGGAGAGCGCGAACAGAAGCAGAATTTTAACGGTACGTTTCATCTTCCCTGCCTGCAAAATCAGGCGCAGCGGGCGCTGCGCCTTACATCACGACGTAAATTACTTCACGCGGGATACGTATTCGCCGGAGCGGGTATCCACTTTGATCACTTCACCGATCTGTACGAACAGCGGTACTTTCACCACTGCGCCGGTAGACAGGGTAGCTGGCTTGCCGCCGGTACCCGCGGTGTCACCTTTCAGACCTGGATCGGTTTCAACGATTTCCAGCTCAACGAAGTTCGGCGGGGTAACGGCGATAGGCTGACCGTTCCACAGGGTCACGATGCACTCAGCCTGATCCAGCAGCCACTTGGCGTTATCGCCAATGGCTTTCGCGTCAGCAGACAGCTGCTCGAAGGTTTCGTTGTTCATGAAGTGCCAGAACTCACCGTCGTTGTACAGGTAAGTCAGGTTCATATCGACAACATCAGCGCCTTCAGCGGAGTCAGTAGATTTGAAGGTTTTCTCAACACGGGTACCGGTCAGCAGGCGACGCAGCTTAACGCGCGCAAATGCCTGGCCTTTACCTGGTTTAACGAATTCGCTGGCTTCAACCGCGTACGGTTCGCCGTCCATCATGATTTTAAGACCAGCACGAAAATCGTTGCTATAGTACGTTGCCATAAGGCCCTCTAAATTTGTTAACTGGTAGCTAAGCCACAAAATGGCGCATATTGTAACCCTAAACACCCCGTCCAGAGAAGATTGGTTATCGCAACTTGCCGATGTAATCACCAGTCCTGATGAATTGCTGCGTCTTTTAGACCTCGATCAGCACCCGGAGTTGCTTGCTGGCCGTGAGGCAAAGCGACTTTTCGCCCTGCGCGTTCCCCGCGCGTTTGTCGCCCGAATGGAAAAAGGCAACCCTGACGATCCATTGCTAAAACAAACGCTAACCTCTCAGGATGAGTTTATCACTGCGCCGGGATACAGCACCGATCCGCTGGAAGAGCAGAACAGTGTGGTACCGGGTTTGCTGCATAAATACCGCAACCGTGCGCTGCTGCTGGTTAAGGGCGGCTGTGCGGTAAATTGCCGCTACTGCTTCCGCCGTCACTTCCCGTACGCTGAGAATCAGGGTAATAAGCGCAACTGGCAGGTGGCGCTGGACTATATCGCGGCGCACCCGGAACTGGATGAAATCATCTTTTCCGGCGGCGACCCGTTGATGGCAAAAGATCATGAGCTGGACTGGCTGCTGACTCAGCTTGAGACCATTCCGCACATTAAGCGTCTGCGCATTCACAGCCGTTTACCGATCGTCATCCCGGCGCGTATCACCGACGCCCTGGTCACGCGCCTGGAGCAGTCCCGTTTGCAGGTGCTGCTGGTGAACCATATCAACCACGCGAATGAAATTGACGCGGACTTTCGCGCGGCGATGGCGCGGCTGCGAAAAGCGGGCGTGACGCTGCTGAACCAGAGCGTATTACTGCGCGGCGTGAACGACAGCGCCCGGGTGCTGGCCGATCTCAGCAATGCCTTATTTGATGCGGGCGTCATGCCCTATTACCTGCACGTTCTTGATCGCGTTCAGGGCGCGGCGCACTTCATGGTGACGGATGAAGAGGCCCGACAGATTATGCGCGAACTGTTAACGCTGGTTTCAGGTTATATGGTGCCGAAGCTGGCTCGCGAGATTGGCGGAGAGCCGAGTAAGACGCCGCTGGATTTGCAGCTGCGGCAGCAGTAAAAGGCAGGTGGCGCTACGCTTACCTGGCTACAGATTAAGCGGCAGCGCCATCAAAAGTTTAGATCAGTTCGGGCACTTATAGACCTGACCGTTCATCTGGCTGGCGGTTGGCACAAAGCTGGACAGCATACCCTGCGTCGGGCTGCTTACCCCGTAAATCACGTTGCCGCCCATAGCCGCCGCCTGATTACGCAGGGCATTGGCCGCACCGCGCATAGAGCCGCCCTCTTCGCCGTGCTGCCCCGACATCCAGTTGCTCTGCTCGCCAGTGGCGGTGCCTAACAGCTGGCATTCGCTGCCCGGCTTATCTTCCACAAAGCGAACGCTCTGGCCCGCTGCCGTCAGTTCATTGCTGGTGCTACACCCCGCCAGCAGCAATGCTGCACCTACAATCCCTGCACAGACTTTAATGCGCATGTTATTCCTCGTTTTCAATAAGCTGGACAGTAGTTGTCCGCGTGTAAACCTTATACTAAAAAGATGACCAAAAGAAAAATGCTGAGCATTTCTGCGAGCCAGATTCCGCTGGCACTCCTCCGACATCTTAAATGAATTCTGATAATAACCTTTGGGATATCGTGTTTTAGCCCCCGATCGTTTTTAGTGATGCGACGTACAACTTTTGTGCGCATCACAAAAAAGGGGGTTTCATGAGTGCATCATCCTCAGGAGAGGAAAAAGTGACCTGGGTGGGCTATCTGGCGTTCGTGCTCACCATCGTATTTTTCTCAGGCTTTTTCGCCAACAGCACCGAATGGTGGCGCATGCTGGATTTTACCGTCTTAAACGGCAGTTTTGGACCCGTGAACGGCGCGCTAACGTTTCGCGGCGTGGGCGGGACGGGAGCGAAAGACGGTTTTTTGTTTGCCCTTGAGCTGGCCCCCTCGGTCATTCTGTCGCTCGGGATCATTGCCGTCACCGAGGGGCTGGGCGGGCTGCGGGCCGCACAACAGCTCATGACGCCCATTTTACGCCCGCTGCTCGGCGTGCCGGGTATCTGCTCTCTGGCGCTTATCGCCAACCTGCAAAACACCGATGCTGCCGCCGGGATGACCAAAGAGTTGACCGACGAAGGGGCGATTACCGATCGTGAACGCGCCATTTTCGCCACCTTCCAGACCAGCGGTAGCGCCATCATTACCAACTATTTTTCGTCCGGTGCCGCACTTTTTGCCTTCATTACCGTCCCGGTGATCGCGCCGCTTGCCGTCATTCTGGTGTTTAAATTTGTTGGCGCGAATTTACTGCGTCTGTGGATCGCGCACAGGGAAGTTCGCCGCGTTCAGGAGGAAAAATGATCGCCCAGCCGCGTAAAAATATTATGGACTTGTTTATCGATGGCGCCCGTCGCGGCTTTACCATCGCCACCACCAGCCTGCTGCCCAACGTGGTCATGGCTTTTGTCATCATTCAGGCACTCAAGGTCACCGGCCTGCTGGATATCGTCGGCAGCGTCTGCGAACCGATCATGTCGCTGTGGGGGCTTCCGGGTGCGGCGGCAACCGTCCTGCTGGCCTCGGTGATGAGCATGGGCGGCGGCGTGGGGGTCTGCGCCAGTCTGGTGGCTGCCGGCACGCTCAATGGGCACGATGCCACCATCCTGCTGCCCGCCATCTATCTGATGGGCAATCCGGTGCAAAACACTGGCCGTTGCCTGGGCACCGCAGGCGTTAACCCGACGTATTATCCGCACATCATTACCGTCTGCGTCATTAACGCCCTGCTCTCAATGTGGGTGATGCAGCTACTCTTCTGAGGAGATAAAAATGGATTTTTCAGTGCTGGAACCGCATCTTTTCCGCAATGCGCATCTTTACGCGCCGGAGGATCGGGGGCGTTGCGATCTGCTGATCGCAGGGGGAAAAATCGTCGCGATTGAAAAAACGGATCGCGCAACAATGCGGCTTGACTGTCCAGAACACGATCTCGCCGGAGCAGTGGTTTGCCCGGGGTTTATCGATCAGCACGTACACCTGATCGGCGGCGGCGGTGAAGCCGGTCCCTACACCCGGACGCCGGAGGTACGGTTGTCCGCGCTGTTGGCGGCGGGCATCACCTCCGTTGTTGGCCTGCTGGGAACCGACGGCGTGACCCGCCATCCAGAGTCGCTGCTGGCAAAAACGCGGGCGCTAGAGCATGAAGGGATCAGCGCGTGGATGCTGACAGGCGCGTACGGGCTGCCTTCTTCGACGATTACCGGCAGCATCGAAAAGGATGTGGCGCTGATTGATAAAATTATCGGCGTAAAATGCGCGATTTCCGACCATCGCTCTTCCGCACCAGCGAATGACCAGCTCGCGAATATGGCCGCCCAGTCGCGCGTCGGCGGGTTGCTGGGCGCTAAAGCGGGCATATCCGTGTTTCACCTCGGCAACAGCCCGAAGCTGCTGGAGCCGCTACTTAACATCCTGAATAATGCCGACGTGCCCCGCACGAAGCTGCTGCCAACCCACGTCAACCGCGCCCGGCCACTGTTCCTCGCCGCGCTGGATTATGCCCGCGACGGGGGCTATATCGACATCACCACCAGCATCAGTGAGCCCATTGATGCCGCCACCGCCATCGTGACGGCCCGCGAAGCGCAGGTACCGTTTAACCGGCTTACGCTCAGCTCGGACGGTAACGGCAGCCAGCCGATTTTCGACGCAAACGGCAACCTCGTGGGCATGGGCGTGGCGGGATTCGAGTCTCTGCCTGAAACATTACAAAAGCTGGTCAGTCAATATCACCTGCCGCTGGAGGAGGCGCTTCTGCCGTTTACGCGTAACGTGGCGGAGTTTCTCGGCCTGGAGCATAAGGGGCGGCTCGCGCCCGGATGCGATGCCGATTTGCTGGTGCTGACGAATGACCTGAAGATCCGCGAGGTCTGGGCGAAAGGCCGCCAGATGTTGCGCGAAGGCGTTGCATGCGTGAAGGGAACATTTGAGTAGTGGCAATAAAAAACCCCGGGCATTGCTGCCCGGGGTTCGTTCTGAGAGGTTCAGAACAACATGATTACATCATGCCGCCCATTCCACCCATGCCGCCCATACCACCAGCAGCACCTAAGTCAGGCGCATCGCCTTTAGGCAGGTCGGTTACCATGCACTCGGTCGTGATCATCAGGCCAGCTACAGATGCCGCGTATTGCAGAGCAGAACGGGTCACTTTAGTTGGATCCAGGATACCGAAGTCGATCATGTTGCCGTATTCTTCAGTTGCCGCGTTGTAACCGTAGTTACCTTCACCTGCTTTCACGTTGTTCGCAACCACAGACGGCTCTTCACCGGCGTTGGACACGATCTGACGCAGCGGAGCTTCCATCGCGCGCAGCGCAACTTTGATACCCACGTTCTGGTCTTCGTTCTCAGCAGTCAGGCCAGCCAGCTTAGCGGCTACACGCACCAGCGCGACACCACCACCAGCAACCACGCCTTCTTCTACCGCAGCACGGGTCGCGTGCAGGGCGTCGTCAACGCGTGCTTTTTTCTCTTTCATTTCAACTTCGGTTGCAGCACCCACTTTGATTACCGCAACGCCGCCTGCCAGTTTCGCTACGCGCTCCTGGAGTTTTTCACGGTCGTAATCGGAAGTGGCTTCTTCGATCTGCTTACGGATCTGAGCAACACGGCCCTGAATAGCGGCTTCTTCACCCACACCGTCGATGATGGTGGTGGTGTCTTTGTTGATCACAACGCGTTTCGCCTGGCCCAGGTCTTCCAGGGTCGCTTTTTCCAGCTCCATACCGATCTCTTCGGAGATCACAGTACCACCGGTCAGGGTAGCGATATCCTGGAGCATCGCCTTACGACGATCGCCGAAGCCAGGCGCTTTAACCGCAGCCACTTTCACGATGCCGCGCATGGTGTTAACCACCAGAGTCGCCAGCGCTTCGCCTTCAACGTCTTCAGCGATGATAACCAGCGGCTTGCCTGCTTTCGCAACGGCTTCCAGCACTGGCAGCATTTCGCGGATGTTGGAGATTTTCTTGTCAGCCAGCAGGATGAACGGGCTTTCCAGCTCAACAGCGCCAGTTTCTGGCTTGTTGATGAAGTATGGGGACAGGTAACCGCGGTCGAACTGCATACCTTCAACCACGTCCAGTTCGTCTTCCAGGCCGGTACCGTCTTCAACGGTGATCACGCCTTCTTTACCGACTTTATCCATCGCTTCAGCGATCAGTTTACCTACGGTTTCGTCGGAGTTAGCGGAGATAGTACCAACCTGAGCAATAGCTTTAGAGTCAGAGCACGGTACGGACAGCGCTTTCAGTTCTTCAACAGCAGAGGCGACAGCTTTGTCGATACCACGTTTCAGATCCATCGGGTTCATGCCCGCAGCAACGGCTTTCAGACCTTCGGTGATGATGGCCTGCGCCAGTACGGTCGCGGTGGTGGTACCGTCACCGGCAGCGTCGTTCGCTTTAGAGGCGACTTCTTTCACCATCTGTGCACCCATGTTTTCGAACTTGTCTTCCAGCTCGATTTCACGTGCAACAGAAACACCATCTTTGGTGATGGTTGGCGCGCCGAAGGATTTGTCCAGCACTACGTTACGGCCTTTCGGGCCCAGAGTGACTTTCACTGCGTCTGCCAGTACGTTTACGCCGCGGAGCATTTTTACACGAGCGTCGTTACCGAATTTTACGTCTTTAGCTGCCATGTTCTTATTTCCTCAAATTCGTACAGTTTCGTGCGTTAATTACGCTTCAACAATTGCCAGAATGTCGCTCTCGGACATGATCAACACTTCTTCATTGTCGATCTTCTCGGATTTCACGCCGTAGCCATCGTTGAAAATGACGATGTCACCAACTTTAACGTCCAGTGGCTGCACAGTTCCGTTTTCCAGGATGCGGCCCTTACCGACAGCGATGATTTCGCCACGCGTTGATTTTGCTGCTGCTGAACCGGTCAGAACGATGCCGCCAGCAGACTTGGTTTCAACTTCTTTACGTTTGACGATCACACGATCATGTAACGGACGAATACTCATTGATAGCTCTCCTTTGAGAAAGTCATTATCAGTTATGGATGACGCCGGTCCGCATGCGGTTTTCCGGCTAGTGCCCTGAGAGATGGGGATAGCTTTTTACCCCTTCAAGGGGTAATCGAAAAAAAATTTGCGAAAGTGTTACCATCCACTCTCTTTTGATGTTGGCGGGACGAGGCAAATGAGTGGACTCAGGCAGGAGTTGGGGCTGGCGCAGGGTATCGGCTTACTCTCAACGTCCTTGTTAGGCACGGGAGTATTTGCGGTTCCCGCCCTGGCGGCGCTGGTTGCCGGCAATAACAGCCTTTGGGCATGGCCGGTACTGATCGTGCTGGTGTTTCCGGTGGCGATTGTGTTTGCCATACTCGGGCGGCACTTCCCCAGCGCGGGCGGCGTAGCGCATTTTGTCGGTATGGCATTTGGCCCACGAATGGAACGCGTCACCGGCTGGCTGTTTTTATCGGTGATCCCGGTCGGCCTTCCGGCAGCCCTGCATATCGCCACCGGCTTTGGACAGGCGCTGTTTGGCTGGCACGACGAACAGCTGTTGCTGGCTGAACTCGGTACGCTGGCGATTGTCTGGTGGGTGGGCTCACGCGGGGCCAGTTCCAGCGCCAATCTGCAAACGCTGGTCGCAGCGTTAATCGTCGCGCTGATCGTCGCCATCTGGTTTGCGGGTGACATTACCGTGGCGGATATTCCTTTCCCCGCGATTAACGACGTCGACCATGCACAACTTTTCTCGGCATTATCCGTCATGTTCTGGTGTTTCGTCGGTCTGGAGGCGTTTGCTCACCTGGCATCCGAGTTTAAACAGCCCGAGCGTGACTTCCCCCGCGCCCTGATGATTGGCCTGCTGCTGGCGGGCACGGTGTATTGGGCCTGTACGGTACTGGTGCTGCATTTCAACGCCTTCGGCGAAGAGAAAGCCGCTGCCGCGTCGCTACCGGGCATCGTGGTGCAACTGTTCGGCGTTAAAGCCCTGTGGGTGGCCTGCGTGATTGGCTATCTCGCCTGCTTTGCCAGCCTCAATATCTATATTCAGAGCTTCGCCCGGCTGGTGTGGTCTCAGGCACTTTATAAACCGGATAGCCGACTCGCACGCCTGTCTAAACGTCAGCTTCCGGCGAATGCGCTGAATACCGTACTGGGCTGCTGCGTGGTGAGTTCCCTGGGCATTTATCTGCTCGACATCAACCTTGACGCGCTGATTGTCTACGCCAACGGTATCTTCATCATGATCTACCTGCTGTGCATGCTGGCGGGCTGTCGGCTGCTGAAAGGACGCTTTAAGGCGCTGGCGGCGGTCGGGTGTGTGCTGTGCCTGCTGCTGCTGGCGATGGTGGGGTGGAAGAGCGTGTACGCCATCATCATGCTGGCAGGGCTGTGGGTGTTTTTACCGAAGCGGCAAAATTTGCAGACCCGGTAAGCGAAGCGCCACCGGGCCACAAACTCACCGATCGTCTTTATGATCTAACCGGTCGCGCTGCTCATCCTTACGCTGGTATTCCCCTTCAAAGGTATCCCCCGGGCCAGTGCTGAAACCACCGCCCGGCATACGGCTGAAACGCAGGTGCGGCAGCAGCTTCATGGTCAGGTGCTTCTGTACCGGCGGCAACAACAATAGCAGGCCAAGGAAGTCGGTGAAGAACCCAGGCAGAATCAGCAGCAGGCCAGCAATAATCAGCGACACGCTTTTGATCATCTCGGCTGCCGGGCTTTCGCCTGCGGCCATCTTCTGCTGCATTAACAGGAAATTTTTGAAACCCTGATTGCGCACCAGCGACATGCCGATGACGGACGTGAAGATCACCAGAATCAGCGTCAGCAGGACGCCCAGCACGTGGGCAACCTGGATGAAAATCGAAATTTCAATGTAAACATAAAGAAAGAAAGCAATAAACGGTATCCAGCGCACTGGCATCTCCTGTGTGGCAGGTGCCTGCTGGCCCCTGTCTGAATGTGTTCGCGAAGCGCGTAGATAAGAGATGGTGACGGTTAACCAAAATTCAATCGGTTTGCACGGATATTTTTTTTGGAAATATTAAAGCGGTGACCCATTTCACAGATTAATAATTATCATGAAATCGGGTCGATAATAAGTGATCCAGCTTACGGCAATTCGCTATCATCAGCATATGATCTCGAACATCTGGCCGATTGAGGGAATAATCGTCGGTCAGAAAATATTCAAAACCACATATATACTGTGTGTTTAGTACAATCCATCGGCAGCTTGAAAAGAAGGTTCACATGTTAAACAACATTCGTATCGAAGAAGATTTGTTGGGTACCAGGGAAGTTCCAGCGGATGCCTACTATGGTGTTCACACTCTGAGAGCGATTGAAAACTTCTACATCAGCAACAGCAAAATCAGCGACATTCC
Source organism: Enterobacter genomosp. S (assembly GCF_001631805.1). Taxonomy (NCBI): domain Bacteria; kingdom Pseudomonadati; phylum Pseudomonadota; class Gammaproteobacteria; order Enterobacterales; family Enterobacteriaceae; genus Enterobacter; species Enterobacter genomosp. S. The sequence goes on from NZ_LVVA01000018.1 coordinate 530,244, forward strand.
TGAATTTGTGCGTGGCATGGTGATGGTAAAAAAAGCCGCGGCTCTGGCGAACAAAGAGCTGCAAACCATTCCTAAAAGCGCTGCAAATGCGATTATCGCCGCATGCGATGAAGTGCTGAACAACGGCAAATGCATGGATCAGTTCCCGGTTGACGTCTATCAGGGCGGCGCGGGCACCTCCGTCAACATGAACACCAACGAAGTGCTGGCGAACATTGGCCTGGAGCTGATGGGGCATCAGAAAGGTGAATACCAGTACCTGAACCCGAACGACCACGTTAACAAATGTCAGTCCACCAACGACGCGTACCCAACCGGGTTCCGCATCGCGGTGTATGCTTCTGTCGTCAAACTGGTCGACGCGATCAATCAGCTGGGCGATGGCTTCCAGCGTAAAGCCGTTGAGTTCCAGGACATTCTGAAAATGGGCCGTACCCAGTTGCAGGACGCGGTCCCCATGACCCTTGGACAGGAATTCCACGCGTTTAACGTGCTGCTGAATGAAGAGACCAAAAACCTGCTGCGCACGTCCGAGCTGCTGCTGGAAGTGAACCTCGGCGCAACCGCCATCGGTACACGTCTCAATACGCCGGATGGCTATCAGCAGCTGGCGGTACAGAAGCTGGCTGAAGTGTCCAACCTGCCGGTTGTGCCTGCGGAAGACCTGATTGAAGCCACCTCCGACTGCGGCGCCTACGTGATGGTGCACAGCGCGCTGAAGCGTCTGGCGGTAAAACTGTCCAAAATCTGTAACGACCTGCGCCTGCTCTCCTCCGGTCCACGCGCTGGCCTGAATGAAATCAACCTGCCAGAGTTGCAGGCGGGTTCGTCCATTATGCCAGCTAAAGTTAACCCGGTGGTGCCGGAAGTGGTGAATCAGGTTTGCTTCAAGGTTATTGGTAACGATACGACCGTCACCATGGCTTCCGAAGCCGGTCAGCTCCAGCTGAACGTGATGGAGCCAGTGATTGGCCAGGCGATGTTTGAATCCATCCATATTCTGACCAATGCCTGCTACAACCTGCTGGAAAAATGCATTAACGGCATCACCGCCAACAAAGAGGTGTGTGAAGGTTACGTGTATAACTCAATCGGCATCGTCACCTACCTCAACCCGTTCATCGGCCACCACAACGGTGACATCGTCGGTAAGATTTGTGCCGAAACCGGTAAGAGCGTGCGTGAGGTCGTTCTTGAGCGAGGTTTGTTGACCGAAGCCGAGCTGGACGATATCTTCTCCGCCCAGAACCTGATGCATCCGGCCTATAAAGCGAAACGATATACCGATGAAAGCGAACAGTAACCGTTCAGGCTAAGCTTCCGAAAGGCACGTCACTTGTGACGTGCCTTTTTTCTTTATGGGCGTTACCAAAACACAACAATTCAATATCAACTTGTTAATAAGCAAGGCAGGTCTTTATGTTTGGAGCAGAACTCGTCATCGTCCTGTTGGCGATTTATTTGGGCGCACGACTCGGGGGTATCGGCATCGGTTTTGCCGGCGGTCTCGGGGTGCTCGTACTTACCCTGATCTTTCAGATTAAACCCGGCGCAATCCCTTTTGACGTTATCGAAATCATCATGGCGGTTATCGCTGCCATTGCGGCCATGCAGGTCGCTGGCGGTATGGACTACCTGGTGAGCCTGGCGGAGCGTATGCTGCGTCGCCATCCGAAATACATCACCTTCCTTGCCCCGCTGGTGACATGGTTTATGACCATTCTCGCCGGCACTGGCCACACCGCCTTCTCCACGCTGCCGGTGATCACCGAAGTGGCCAAAGAGCAGGGCATTCGCCCGTCTCGCCCTCTCTCTATTGCCGTGGTGGCCTCCCAGATTGCGATCACCGCCTCGCCAATCTCAGCCGCCGTGGTCTTCTTCGCGGGTATCCTTGAGCCGATGGGCGTGAGCTACCTGACGCTGCTGGCGATCTGTATTCCGGTCACGCTGATTGCGGTGATGATCACTGCCGTGCTGTGTAACTTCCTCGGCGCCGAGCTGAAAGACGATCCGGTTTACCAGGAGCGTCTGGCAAAAGGCGAAGTGAGCCTGCGCGGTAGCCAGGTCTTCAAGCTGAAGCCGCACGCGAAACGCTCCGTGCTGCTGTTCCTGATCGGTATCGTCGCCGTGATGTTCTACGCGACCGCCATCAGCGATACGGTAGGTCTGATCCAGAACCCGGTTCTGCCACGTAACGAAGCCATTGTGGTCTTCATGCTGACCATCGCGACGCTGATTAGCATCACCTGTAAAATCGACACCAGCGAAGTGCTGAACGCCAGCACCTTCAAATCCGGTATGAGCGCCTGCGTATGCGTGCTGGGCGTGGCGTGGCTCGGTGATACCTTCGTCAAAGCACACATCAGCGATATCCAGACCGTTGCAGGCGACCTGCTACACAACTATCCGTGGCTGCTGGCGGTGGTGCTGTTCTTCGCGGCGACGCTGCTGTATTCCCAGGCCGCGACCACCAAAGCGCTGATGCCTGCGGCACTGATGCTGGGCGTTACGCCGCTGACGGCAATTGCTTCTTTTGCGGCCGTTTCCGCCCTGTTCGTGCTGCCAACCTACCCAACCCTGCTGGCCGCGGTTGAGATGGATGACACCGGCTCAACCCGTATCGGTAAATACGTGTTTAACCATGCGTTCCTGATCCCGGGCGTGGTGGCGATTACGCTCTGCGTAGTCCTCGGCTTTATCATCGGCGGCATTGTGCTGTAAACGGTTAGCCGTTGTAAAAATAGTTAAAATCGGGCCGCTCTGCGGCCCGTTTCATTAATGACCAATCGCATGGCGTGATATAGTGAAGACTTTCGTGATGAGGAGGTCGACTTGTGAACACGCCTGATGCTGTGGTTGTACTGTGTACCGCCCCTGATGAAGCCTCTGCCCAGGATCTCGCCGCCAAAGTGCTGGCCGAAAAACTGGCTGCCTGCGTCACACTTTTACCCGGCGCAACCTCCCTTTATTACTGGGAAGGCAAGCTGGAGCAAGAGTACGAAGTCCAGATGTTGCTCAAAACCAATCTGACCAACCAGCAGGCGCTCCTCGACTGCCTCAAGTCTCATCATCCATACCAAACCCCGGAGCTGCTGGTGCTGCCAGTAGTCCACGGCGATAACGATTATCTCTCATGGCTCAACGCTTCATTACGCTGATCCTGCTGCTGTGCAGCACGTCAGTTTTTGCCGGGTTGTTTGACGCACCCGGCCGTTCGAACTTTATTCCTGCCGACCAGGCGTTCGTTTTCGACTTTCAGCAAAACCAGCACGATCTCAGCCTCACCTGGCAGGTGAAAGAGGGTTACTACCTCTACCGCAAGCAGGTCAGCATCACGCCGGCAAAGGCTGACGTTGGCGCATTGCAGATGCCCGCTGGCGAATGGCATGAGGACGAGTTCTACGGCAAAAGTGAAATTTATCGCCAGCGCTTAAGCGTGCCCGTCACGGTGAACCAGGCGGATAAAGGCGCTACCCTGACGGTGACGTATCAGGGGTGCGCGGACGCCGGGTTCTGCTATCCGCCGGAAACAAAAGTCGTGCCGCTGAGTGAAGTCAAAGGCGTAGCCGCGGCTTCTCCGCCTCCTGCGAGCGAAGAGGCCAAAGGCCGCGATGCCCTGCCTTTCTCCGCGCTATGGGCGTTACTGATTGGCATCGGCATCGCCTTTACGCCCTGCGTACTGCCCATGTACCCGCTTATCTCTGGCATCGTGCTGGGCGGCAAGCAACGCCTTTCCACCGCCCGCGCGCTGGTGCTGGCCTTTCTCTACGTGCAAGGCATGGCGTTAACCTATACCGCGCTCGGCCTCGTGGTCGCCGCTGCTGGATTGCAGTTCCAGGCAGCCCTCCAGCACCCTTATGTGCTTATCGGGCTGTCAGCGGTGTTTATTCTGCTGGCGCTGTCGATGTTTGGCCTGTTTACCCTGCAACTGCCCTCTTCCCTGCAAACCCGTCTGACGCTGATGAGCAACCGTCAGCAGGGTGGCTCTGCGGGCGGCGTGTTCGCTATGGGAGCCATCGCCGGTCTGATTTGCTCTCCCTGCACCACCGCGCCGCTGAGCGCCATCCTGTTATACATTGCCCAGAGCGGCAACCTGTGGCTCGGCGGCGGCACGCTGTACCTCTACGCGCTCGGCATGGGCCTGCCGCTGATCCTGGTGACGGTGTTTGGCAATCGTCTGCTGCCGAAGAGCGGCCCATGGATGGAGACGGTGAAAATCGCGTTCGGTTTTGTCATTCTGGCGCTCCCGGTATTCCTGCTGGAACGCATCATCGGTGATGTCTGGGGTACACGTCTGTGGGCGATGCTCGGCGTGGCCTTCTTCAGCTGGGCGTTTATCGTGAGTCTGGGTGCGAAGAAGCCGTGGATGCGTCTGATACAAATCCTTCTGCTGGCGGCCGCGCTGGTGAGCGTCCGTCCTTTGCAGGACTGGGCGTTTGGCACCCCGACAGGTCAGACGCAGGCTCATCTGAATTTTATACAGATTAAGAACGTGGATGACCTTAACCGCGCCCTGGCGCAGGCGAAAGGCAAACCGGTCATGCTCGATCTCTATGCCGACTGGTGCGTGGCCTGCAAAGAGTTTGAAAAATACACCTTCAGCGATCCGCATGTACAACACGCGCTGAGCGATACCGTTCTGCTTCAGGCGAACGTTACCGCCAACAGCGCGCAGGACAAGGCTCTGCTGAAGCAACTTAACGTGCTCGGTTTGCCTACCATCCTGTTCTTCAATGAACAGGGGGCAGAACAGCCGACGCAGCGTGTAACCGGGTTTATGGACGCGACGGCATTCAACGCGCATTTGCGCAATCGCCAACCGTAAACAACACTTTAGACGGGACAAACCGTTGGGAATAGCGGAGGAGATAACCGTGCAACGCGAAGACGTACTGGGACAAGCCCTGCAATTACTTGAGATTCAAGGGATCGCCAGCACCACGCTTGAGATGGTAGCCGACCGTATCGATTACCCTCTGGATGAACTTAAGCGCTTCTGGCCGGATAAAGAGGCGCTGCTTTATGATGCCCTGCGCTATCTCAGCCAGCAGGTGGATATCTGGCGCAGGCAACTGATGCTGAATGAAGAACTGACCACCGAGCAAAAGCTGCTGGCACGCTATACCGCGCTGACGGAGTGTGTCACCAACAACCGTTACCCTGGCTGCCTGTTTATCGCCGCCTGCACCTACTACCCCGATCCCGGACACCCTATCCATCAGCTGGCAGATCAGCAAAAGCGTGCAGCGCACGAGTTCACACACGAGCTACTGACCACACTTGAAGTGGATGACCCGGCGATGGTCGCGAAGCAGATGGAGCTGGTGCTGGAAGGTTGCCTGAGCCGTATGCTGGTGAACCGTAGCCAGGCTGATGTGGATACGGCGCACCGTCTGGCGGAAGATATTTTGCGGTTTGCACAGTGTCGTATGGGTGGCGCACTGACCTAAGCCAGCATTCCCGTCCATGCGGAGATAAACAAACACAGCGCCATTACGCGCTGAAATCGCACCATCGCCACGGTGGTGCGGAAAATCCGGTTTACCGCCTTCCCCAGCCACGCCCAGCACAACAAACAGACCACTGAGATCGCCAGAAACCATAGCGCCATCAGCGCAATATCCCGTAATGCATGATCGCTTGCCGGCGCAAACAGGCTGACGACTGCCAGCGCCATCATCCAGGTTTTCGGATTCACAACCTGTAATAACGCCGCCGCCCGGGCGGTAAATCGTACGTGGCGTCTGGAGGAGAGATTCGCGGCCGGGGCGCTAAACAGCTGCCAGCTCATCCAGGAAAGCCACAGCACGCCCGCCCAGCTCATCACCTGACGTATCAGCGGATACTGGCGTAATGCTTCTCCTGCCCCTGCGCCGGAAACCAGAACGATAGCGCTGGCGGCAATACACCCACCGAGGATCGCAGGTACCGTATTTTTTACGCCAAAGTGCTGACTGTTAGCCAGCACCAGAATATTGGTTGGCCCCGGCGTAATGGAGGCGACAAACGCAAACAGCAGGAAGGATAATAAATTCACAGGTGGCTCCTTTTTAGTAGAGCCATGAATGTGCCGTTATTTTCTGGAAACGTCTGGAAGGTTTGTGCACAACCGACGGTAGTGTGCCGGAGAAATACGGTACGCCCGCTGGAACCAGCGACCAAGATGGCTTTGATCGGCAAAACCTACGGCCGTGGCAACATCAACAGGCATTCCCCCACACGCCAGCATCTGTCGGGCCTTTGCCAGACGCAACTGGATAAGCCAGGCGTGCGGTGCCAGATGAAATTCGCGCTTAAAGCAGCGGGTAAGGGTAAAGCGATCCGTGCCCGTCTCACGCGCAAGGTCTGACAGCCCCACGTTCTCGCCGATATGCGCGTAGAGATAGTCGCGGGCACGATGCGCCACGGCGGAGCTTTGTAACTGAGACGGGAGCCTCTTACGCCAGTGGCAGTGGGCTGTAATCTGAGAGAGCAGGTTATCCATTGTGCTTTGCTGTACGATTTTCATTTCATCGTTATGCAACGAGGCGAACGTATCACCGATAGAGCGCACCAGCTGAGGCTCCCGCGTCAGCGTTTGGGCAAAGTGGAGGGTGTAGCTCCCGGGAGTCGCGTCGTACAGACCCTGAAGCGTACGGGTGAGCCAGCGTTCATCCAGATAAAAGGTCAGATAAGTAAAACCACCCTCTACCGGTGCATCACCGTCATGGATTTCACCAGGCTCAAGTAAAAAAGCATCGCCCGGCTGGCTATGGTGCCGTTCACGCCGACAGTGGAACTGCTGCGTGCCGGAAAGGGTTATTCCGACCAGATAGCTGTCGTGCCAGTGGGGATCAAAGGCGTGCCCTTCGAAATGTGCCTTGATTGTTTCAATACCTGTTTCTGCATGCTGACGCAGCTCAAGCCAGTCATTTGCCATACTGCCCTCCTCTTTACCATCAGCATTGTCATAGCTTGCCTGAACTGTCTGGAAGATTTGTGCAATTTCAGCGCACAAACGGACAGATTGCCGCAAACTTAAGCAGTTGAACAGCTTTTCCCGAAATAATGTTGACGATCGCGCGCGATTGCGGTTTAATGCGCTCCGTTGCCCGGATAGCTCAGTCGGTAGAGCAGGGGATTGAAAATCCCCGTGTCCTTGGTTCGATTCCGAGTCCGGGC